>JAFAYV010000054.1 GCA_019240115.1 Solirubrobacterales bacterium
GCGGCCAGATGCCCTGGAGGGTGGAACACGGGGCCGCCGCGTCGCGCTCAGTTGTCGAGCAGCCCGCCGACGATGCCGCCGAGCAGGCCCCCGCCGCCCTCGCGCTGGGTGTTGCCGCCCGCGCCCTCGGCCACAGGCGGGTGGTAGTAGGCGCTCTGGATGCCGACGCGGCCCGGCCCGGTGAAGCGGTTGAAGATCAGGTTGCCCGCGGGCCCGCCGCCCAGCAGCCCGGTCTTGAAGCCGTAGGCCTCCTGGGACATCTGGACCGAGTGGTCGCGGTACACCCAGCCACCCGGCTCCACGTCGATCGACTCCCCGGGGTCGAGCTCCTTCTCGAACACGTTGCCGTAGCCGTGCACCCAGACCACGCCCTCGTGATCGGCGGCGTAGAACTCGTCGATGAACAGGCCACCGCCGTACATGACGTTCGCGAAGCCCTTGATCCGGTTGTAGTCGTACTGCACGCCGCCGGTGGCGGCGAGGAACTGATGCTCGCGGACGACGATCCCGCTCCCCGCCGGCAGGTGCAGGGCGGCGATGTGGCCGGGGGCGTCGCGGCTGAAGGCCAGCTCGCCGGCCGACTGGGCCTCGATGAGGAGCAGGGGCATGCCGCCGAACGCCCGGCGCTTGAGTCCCTTCTTCAGCGGATGCAGGCCGATCTGCATCGACGGGTACTTCCACAGCAGCACGTGGTGCTCGAAGTAGACGGGCACCTCGCCGTTGAGCGCCATATGCAGGACGGGCACGAGCTCGCCCTCGAGCCGATAGTTGAGGCCCGGCGCGGCGCCCTGAGAGACCGAGGTGGGCAGCAGATTGGGTGCGGATGGCATGGCTCTCCTTCGCGGATGGGCGTGATCGCTCTCGCGGGCGCCGCGCCGCCCGAGCTCGGTCGCCCCGAAGCAGGCACGGTATCGCGATAATCGCGCGATGCGCCCCATTTACGTGACCGGTCACCGAAACCCGGATACCGACTCGATCGCCGCGGCGATCGGCTACGCCGAGCTCAAGAGCCGGCTCGACCCCCGCACCGACTACCTACCGGTGCGGCTCGGCGAATGCAACTCGCAGACCCGCTGGCTGCTGCAGCGCAGCGAGGCACCCGAGCCGAGCTACCTCCCGCACGTGATGCTGCGCGCGCGCGACGTGATGCAGACGAGCTTCCCGGTCAACCATCGCGACGATCCCGTCCGCGAGGCCGGGCTGGCGATGGGCAAGGCCGACCTCGAGCTCGTGCCGATCGTCGACGACGAGGAGGGCCTGGCGGGGGTGCTGACCGAGCGGGCGCTCGCGCGCCGCTACATCCGCGACTCGCTGCGCGCCTCGACGCTCGAGGAGACGCCGACGCTCGTCAGCGCCGTCGTGTCGGTGCTCGACGGCGAGCTCGTGTGCGGCGAGGACCGCGAGCTCTCGGGGCGGGTGTGGGTGTACGCGATGGATCCGGCGAGCGACAGCGGTATCAGCGAGGGCGACGTCGTCGTCGTCGGGAACCGGCCGGACGCGCTCGTGAAGGTGATCGAGCTCGGCGCGGCGCTCATCGTGCTCTCCAACAGCACCGCGGTCCCCGACGAGGCCCTGGAGGCCGCTCGCGAGCAGGGGACCGCGATCGTCGTCTCGCCGCTGGACAGCTACGTGACCGGACGCATGATCACGCTCTCCTCCCCGTGCCGGACGCTGATGGAGTCAGAGCCGCTGACCGTCAGCCCCGACTTCCTGCTCGACGACATCTCCGACCAGATCAAGGAGCTGTACTACGGGGCGGCCGCGGTCGTCGACGGCGACAACCGGCCGATCGGCCTCGTCACGCGCGCCGACCTCGTCTCCCCCACGCGCCGTCGCGTCATCCTCGTCGACCACGCCGAGCAGGCGCAGAGCGCTCCCGGCATCGGCGCGGCCGAGATCCTCGAGATCCTCGACCACCACCACGTCGGCTCGATCGAGACGCGCGTCCCGGTGACCGCGATCTTCGACCCGGTCGGCTCGACGGCGACGCTCGTTGTCGAGCGCTTCCGCCAGGCGGGCCTGGAGCCGAGCCCGCCGACCGCGGTCATGCTGCTCGGCGCCGTGCTCTCCGACACCGTCATCCTCAACTCGCCGACGACCACCCAGCGCGACCACGAGGTCGTGGAGTACCTCGAGCGGGTGCTCGCCCTCGACGCCTCCGAGCTCGGGCGCGAGATGTTCGAGTCCACCTCCGACACCTCGGACCTCAGCGCCGAGGAGATCATCGGCCGCGACGCCAAGCGCTACCAAGGCCCCGGCGACCAGGAGATCTGCATCGCGCAGATCGAGGTCGTCGGCGAGGGGCTGCTCGAGCGCAAGGACGAGCTGCTGGAGGCGATGGCCAACGAGCGGGAGTCCAAGGACCTCGCGCTGTACGCGCTAATGGTCACCGACGTGCTCGAGAAGGGCACCGAGATGCTCGTCGCCGGCGACATCGAAGCGGTGGCGCGCAGCCTCGATGCCGACACGAGCGACGGCACGATCGACCTCCCGGGCGTGATGAGCCGCAAGAAGGAGGTCGCACCCAAGCTCATGACCTCGCTCTGATGTCCCGCCCCGGGTCCTGCGGACGCGGACACCGGGCGGACGAGCGCGCGGGTCAGCCGACGACCTCCAGGACTGGAGCCTCGCCCCAGAGCTGCTCGAGCCGGTAGTGCTCGCGCGTCTCGGGCGTGAAGATGTGAACGACGACGTCGAGGTAGTCCATGAGGATCCAGCGTCCCTCGGCGGCGCCCTCGACCCGGGCCGGCAGCCGCCCGTACCGCGACTTGAAGCCCAGGTGGATCGCGTCGTGGATCGCCCGCGTCTGGCGATCCGAGCGGCCGGTGCAGATGACGAAGTAGTCGGCGAACCCGACCACGCCGCGCAGGTCGAGTGAGACGATGTGCAGCGCCTTGCGGTCGGCCGCCATCTCCGCCGCGGCGGCGGCGATGCGCTCCGGGGTCAGCGGCTCGGGGGGCGACGGCTGCCCGATCATGCCGCGCCGCCGCCGTACAGGTCGTGTCGTCGGATGTAGTCCTCCACCTGGTCGTCAACGAAGTACCGGATCGACTGGCCGGCGCGGACGCGGCGGCGCAGCATCGTCGAGGAGATGCCGATCCGCGGCATCGAGAAGAAGCATGCCCGCTCGCCCCCCCGCAGCTGCGCGAGCGCGCGCTCGACCGCGCCTTGCGACGTGCCCCGCCGCTTGGCGATGGCGACGGTGGCCAGCTCGAGCACCCGCTCGGGCTCGCGCCACTCCGGCAGCCCGGCGGCGATGTCACCGCCGAGGATCAACACGAGCTCGTCTGAGGGCGCTTGACGCTTCAGCACGCTCAGGGTATCGACCGTGAAGGACGGGCCGTCGCGCGCCAGCTCGAGGTCGGAGACGTCGAAGCGCTCGTCGCCGCTCACGGCGAGTCGGCAGAGGGCGAGCCGATGTTCGGGACCGGGCTCGTGCTCGACGGACTTGTGCGGCGGGATACCCGCGGGAACGAGCACGACGCGGTGCAGGTGCAACGCGCGGTGGGCCTCCTGGGCGCAGATGAGGTGCGCGAGGTGGGGCGGGTTGAAGGTCCCGCCGAGGATCCCTAGCCGCACCGGCCGGGGCACCTCCTGCGTGAACGGCCGGCCAAGGGTCAGGCCCGGATGTGCCCGGAGCCCTCCACGAGGTACTTGAAGGTGCACAGCTCGCGCAGCCCGATCGGCCCGCGCGCGTGGAGCTTCTGCGTCGAGTTGCCGATCTCGGCGCCCATCCCGAACTCGCCGCCGTCGGTGAAGCGGGTCGACGCGTTGACGTACACGCACGCGGCGTCGATGCCGAGCTGGAAGGCGCGCGCCGACGCCGTGCTGGCGGTGACGATCGCCTCGGAGTGGCCGCTGCCGTGAGCATTGACGTGCTCGATCGCGTCGGCGAGCGAGTCGACGACCGCGACGGCCATCTCGGGCGCGAGGTACTCGGTGTCCCAGTCCTCGGAGGTGGCGACGTCCATCTCGACGCCGGGCGCGGCGTCGCGCGCGCGGGCGTCGCCGTGCAGGCGCACGCCCGCGGCGCTCAGCGCGGCGAGCGCGTCGGGCAGGAACGTCCCGGCGACCTCGGCATGGACGAGCAGCTTCTCGGCGGCGTTGCAGGTCCCCGGCCGCTGCAGCTTCGCGTTCAGCGCGATCGCCAGCGCGTCGCGCGGGTCGGCGCTGGCGTCGACGAACACGTGGTTGTTGCCCGAGGCGGCGTAGATGACCGGGATCGTGGCCACGCCCTTCAGCGCCGCCTTCAGGCCCTCGCCGCCCCTCGGGATGATCAGGTCGACGACGCCCGTCTGGGTGGCCAGCTCGGCCAGCTCCTCGCGTCCGCCGCCGGCGACGAGCGCCAGCGCCCCGGCCGGCAGCCCCGCCTGCGCCGCGGCCCGCTCGGCCACCGCCGCGAGCACGGCGTTGGAGTGCATCGCCGAGCTCGAGCCCCGCAGCACGACCGCGTTGCCCGACTTCAGGCACAGCGCCGCGGCGTCGATGGTGACGTTCGGCCGCGCCTCGTAGATGACCGCGATGACCCCGAGCGGCACGCGGACCCGACGCTTGGTCAGCCCGTTGGGCAGCGTCGACCCGTCGATCACCTCGCCGACCGGATCGGGCAGCGACGCGATCGTGCGCGCCCCCCGCGCCATCGCGGCCACCCGACGCTCGTCGAGCGCCAGTCGGTCGAGCAGCGCGTCGGACAGGCCGGCGGCCTCGCCGGCCTCGAGATCCCGTGCGTTGGCCTCGAGGATCTCGGACGTGTGCGCGATCAGCGCGTCGGCGATCGCGCACAACGCGCCGTCGCGGACCTCGGAGCTCAGCGCCGCCAGCTCGCGCGAGGCGCGCTTGGCAGCCGCACACGTCTCGGAGATCGACAGCGACGTCGTGGCCACGGCGCCTAGATTACCGGCCGGGACGGAGCGCAGCCAGAGGCGCGCAAGGGGACGCGGGCGGGGCGGGCGCGGGCGGGCGCGAGCGCGCGCAGCGGGCGGGCGGGCGCAGGCGCGGGTGCGGGCGGTCGCGGGCGCGGGCCCAAGCGCGGGCGGGCGCAGCGGCGGTCGCGGACGCCGCTCCAGGCGGGGCGGGGCGCACCGGCGGTCGCGGACGCCGCCCTTGAGTCGTCGGCGCCCCCAGCCACGCGCCGCGCCCTCAGTCGCGGGCGGCGACCGCGACTCGCCGGTGCGCCCCGCGTCGCCACGTCACGCACCCGGCCACCGCGCCCCGCCACGTCACGCACCGGGCCACCGCACCCGCCACGCCACGCACCCGGCACGAATCAATCGAGCACCAGGTAGTCCCGGTGGATCGCCTCCTGCGACGCCCGGGGCAGCAGCTCGCGGACCGCGGCCGACTGCATGCCCCGGACCTCGGATAGCTCGGCCGCGGAGTAGTTCGTGATCCCCTTGCCGAGGTGCGCCGGGCCGTGGGTGATCTCGACCGCGTCGCCCGCCTCGAAGGCGCCCGTGACCTCGACGATGCCGACCGGGAGCAGGCTTGTGCCTCCCTCGCGCAGCGCTCGCGCGGCGCCGGCGTCGACGTGCACCCGTCCGCGGGTCGGCTTGGCGTACTTCAGCCACAGCTTGAAGCTCGAGTAGCGTCCCGGGCGGGCGGCGAAGCGGGTGCCGACGGCCTCGCCGGCGGCGGCGGCGCCGATGACGTCGGGATGCAGCCCGCCGGCGATGACCGTCGGGATACCCGCCGCGGTCGCCATCTCGGCGGCCACGACCTTGGAGCGCATGCCGCCGGTGCCCAGCGCCGAGGGGGCGGTGCCGATGTGCAGGTCGCGGAGGGCCGCGAAGTCGCGCACCTCGGGAACGAGCGCGGCGGCCGGGTCGCGGCGCGGGTCGGCGGTGAACACGCCGGCGGCGTCGGTGAGCAGCAGCAGCTGGTCGGCGCCGAGGAGGATCGCCACCTGGGCGGCGAGGAAGTCGTTGTTGCCGAAGGAGATCTCGTCGGTGGTCGTCGTGTCGTTCTCGTTGATGACCGGCACGACGCGCCAGTCGAGCAGCCGGCGCAGGGTCTGGCGGGCGTTCAGGTAGTGGGTGCGCGCGCTCATGTCGAAGAAGGTGAGCAGCACCTGGGCGCTGCGCACGTCGCGCGCGCGCAGCAGCTCGTCGTAGACCTGGTAGAGCTTGCCCTGGCCGACCGCCGAGGCGGCCTGGAGCTCGTCGATCGCCCGGGGGCGGCGCGGGGTCGGCGCGAGCTCCATCACCCCCATCCCCCGCGCGATCGCGCCGCTGGTGACGACGATCACCGAGGTGCCCGCGTGGTGGCGCGCGGCCACCTGATCGCAGATCCCGGCGAGCACGTCCTCGCGCACGGCGCCGCGATCGTCGGCGACGAGGCTCGAGCCGAGCTTGACCACGAGACAGCTCATCCGCTCACGCCTCGGGGTCGAGGTCGAAGGCGACTCCGGCGATCTGCACCTCGTCCCCGGGCTCAAAGCCCTCGGCCTCGAGCGCTCGCAGCACGCCGATCCCGCGCAGCCGGCGCTCGAGGTGGGCGAGCGCCTCCTCGTTGTCGAGGTCGTAGCGTGCGACGAGGCGCTCGATCCCGTCGCCCTCCACGGCGAACCCCCCGGCGCCGGTGCGCCGCACGCGGTACGCGCGCGGCGCCGCGGGGCGATACGTCCGGTGCGCGGCGAGCTCTCGCATCGCCGGCGCGTCCGAGGACGCGCTCGCGGTCTCGGGGAGGGCCGGCGCCCGCCGCTCGAGCTCGCGCGCCAGCGCCCGCAGCCCGGCTCCGGTCGCCGACGAGGTCACGAGCACCGGGGTGTCGGTTCCCGCGAACCGCTCGCGCCACCACGCCTGGGCCGCCGCCGCGGTCGTGGCGTCGACCAGGTCGGCCTTGGAGAGCACGAGCACGCGCGGCAGCCCGGCGAGCCGCGGGTCGTAGTCGGCGAGCTCTGACTCAACCGTCCGGTGGTTGTCGACGGGGTCTGAGCCGTCGAGCGGCGCGAGATCGAGGACGTGCACGAGCAGCCGGCAGCGCTCGACGTGGGCGAGGAACTCGTGCCCGAGGCCGACCCCCTCGCTCGCTCCCTCGATCAGCCCCGGGATGTCGGCGAGCACGAGGTCGCGGCCGTCGGTGGCCAGCGTTCCGAGCACCGGCGCCAGCGTCGTGAAGGGGTAGCCGGCGACCTTCGGCTGCGCGCGCGTCAGCCGGCGCAGCAGCGAGGACTTGCCGGCGTTCGGCAGGCCGATGAGGCCGACCTCGGCGAGCAGCTTGAGCGCCAGCGCCACCCAGGTCTCCTCGCCGGGAAGCCCGCGCTCGGCGAAGCGCGGGGTCTGATGCGTCGGCCCGGCGAAGCGCTTGTTGCCCCGCCCGCCCGGCCCGCCGCGGGCCACGAGCGCCCGCTGGCCGTCGCGGACGAGGTCGTGGCGGCTGCCGTCGGCCTCGACGAGCGCCTCGGTGCCCGGCGGGACGCCAAGCTCCAGGGTCGCGCCGCCCGCGCCGTGGCGCAGCGCCCCCTCGCCGTGGCCCCCGCGGGGGGCGCGATAGGTCGGGCGGCGACGGAAGGTCTCCAGGTCGCGCAGCGACTCGTCGCAGACGAGCACGACGTCGCCGCCGCGGCCGCCGTCGCCGCCGTCGGGTCCCCCCCGCGGCACGTGCGCCTCCCGCCGGAAGCTCAGGCAGCCGTCGCCGCCGGCTCCGGCGGCAACGTGGATCCGAGCGCGATCGTGCATCCTTCTCACTATGGCCGATCCCGTCTTCCTCATCACCGGCGCCTCGTCGGGCATCGGCGCCGCCACCGCCCGAGCCGCATCGCAGGCCGGCTACCGGCTCGCGCTCGCCGCCCGCTCCACCGACCGTCTGCAGGAGCTCGTCTCAGAGCTCGGCGGGCCCGAGCGCGCCGTCGCGATCTCCTGCGACGTCACCGAGTTCGACCAGCAGCAGGCGATGGTCGCCACCACGCTTGAGCGCTTCGGGCGCCTCGACGTCGCCTTCGCCAATGCCGGCTTCGGCGCCAAGCGGGGGTTCGAGTCAGAGTCCCCGGAGCTGTGGCGCGCGATGGTGCTGACCAACGTGTACGGCGCGGCGCTGACGATCCGCGCCACGATCGCCGCCCTGCGCGAGAGTCGGGGCCACCTGCTGCTGACCGGCTCGGTCGCCGGCCGGCGCGCCCAACCCGGCTCGCTGTACTCCGCGACCAAGTGGGCGGTGACCGCCATGGGCGAGAGCGCCCGCCAGGAGCTCAACGGCACCGGCGTCCGGGTGACGCTGATCGAGCCCGGGGCCGTCGACACGCCGTTCTTCGACGATCGCCCGACGGCGGCGCTCGGACCCGACGACGTCGCCCGCGCGGTGATGTTCGCCGTGACCCAGCCCGCGCACGTCGACATCAACGAGATCCTCGTGCGCCCGACCGCCCAGGACGGCTGAACGCTACCCGTCGGCAACGCCTGAGTGCAGCCTAACCTTCCGGCGATTTCGTCAACTCCCCGAGGCCCTGGCCATGAAGATCGTGCAGGAGTTCAAGCAGTTCATCATGCGCGGCAATCTCGTCGAGCTCGCCGTGGCGTTCATCCTCGGCGCGGTGTTCGCGGCGCTGGTCAAGGCGTTCATCGCCGACCTGATCACGCCGATCATCGCGCTCATCGTCGGCAAGCCGAGCTTCGAGAACCTGACCTTCACGATCAACTCGAGCCAGTTCAAGTACGGCGATTTCATCAACAACCTGATCACGTTCGCGACCATCGCCGTGGTGATCTTCTTCCTCGTGGTCAAGCCCTACCAACTGCTGATGGACCGTCGCGCGCAGGAGGATCCGACCGTCAAGGACTGCCCCGAGTGCACGACCGAGATCCCGGTCAAGGCGCGGCGCTGCCCGTTCTGCACGGCGGCGCTCGCCGGCGCGCCGGATTAACCGTCGGGGGCTGCGCTGCCGGGGTCGCCGGAGACAACCGAGATCACCCGGCCGCGACGGCCGCGAGTGAACTGCACCTGCCCCGCCGCCTTGGCGAAGATCGTGTCGTCCTTGCCGATCCCGACGCCGTCGCCGGGCTTGAAGCGGGTCCCGCGCTGGCGGACGATGATCTCCCCGCCGGTCACCGCCTGGCCGGCGAACACCTTGACGCCGAGGCGCTTGGCGTTGGAGTCGCGGCCGTTGCGGCTCGACCCCAGCCCCTTCTTATGAGCCATCGGAGACCCCCTCGGTGGCGGTCGCGCCGGTCGCGGCTCGATCGGAGACCCCCTCGGTGGCGGTCGCGCCGGGCGCGGCTCGATCGGAGACCCCCTCGGTGGCGGTCGCGGCTCGGGCGTCACGCGCCCCACCGGAGCCGCCGGAGCGCCCGAGCGAGGTGATCTCGATCCGGGTGAGCTCCTGACGATGGCCGGTGCGCCGCTTGTAGCCGCGCTTGGGCTTGAACTTGACAACGCGGAGCTTGGGGCCCCGCTCCTGCCCGAGCACGCGCGCCTGCACCGCGACGCCGTCCAGGCCGTCACCGTCCACGACGTCGTCGCCGTCGACGAGGAGCAGCGGGGTGAGCTCCACGGTGGCGCCGTCGTCGGCCGCGAGGCGCTCCACGAGAAGCGAGTCGCCCTCCGCGACGCGGTACTGCTTGCCTCCGGTCTTGACAATCGCGTACATGGTCACTCGGGGTCCGACGAGCCGCCGGCTGCCGAGCCGGCCGTGGCGCTCGAACGGTGTCGCCCGCCCCTGCGGCCGCGACGCCGAGGCTTGGAGTCTAGCTCGTCATCGTCATCGCCTGACGCCCCGTCGACCGCGGGCGCGACGTCGACGAGCGAGGCGGTCGCGGCGGTCCGGCCAACCTCGTCGATGTGGACGAGATGCTTCTCTCCGACGTAGTCGGTGCCGCCGCGGATCGCGATCACGTAGCCGTCGACCTTGGCGACGGCGTCGCCGGGGTTGTACATGTGCGGCTCGACGATCTCGACGTGCACCTCCTCGCCCTCGCGGAAGGGCAGCGCCCGGTCGAGCACCTGCTCGCGATCGCCCTCGACCAGCACCGCGAAGTGGTCGAGGGGCAGGCCCTCGGAGCCCTCGAAGTGAAACCACTTCCCGGTCTCGGCCTCGACCGCGTGCAGCACGCGTGCGTCGTTGCCGGTGAACTCGGCGCTGACCCGCGGGTTCATCTGCAGCAGGATCGCGTCGGCGTCGGTCTCCTTGGCGATTTCCCGCATCCGTCGCTCGAACTCGATCGCGATCGTCTCCTCGGACTCGATCACGCCCTCGCCGTCGCACGTCGGGCACGGCCGGGTCATGATCTCGCGGACGCCGTCGGTGACGTTCTGGCGCGTCATCTCGACGAGGCCCAGCGGGGAGATCTCGACGACGAAGGTCTTCGTTCGATCCTCGTCGAGCGCCTTGCGCAGCGTCTTGAGCACCGCGTCGCGGTTGCGCGAGCGGGACATGTCGATGAAGTCGATGACGATGATCCCGCCGATGTCGCGCAGGCGCAGCTGGCGCACGACCTCGTCGGCGGCCTCGAGGTTGGTCTTGGTGATCGTGTCCTCGAGGCGCGCGCCCTTGCCCCGGCCGATGAACGAGCCCGAGTTGACGTCGATGACCGTCAGCGCCTCGGCGTAGTCGATCATCAGATAGCCGCCGCTCGGCAGGTCGACCCGGCGCGACAGCGTCGAGGCGAGCACGTCCTCGACCCCGAAGGCCTGCAGCAGCGGCGTGTCGCCCTCCCACAGGTCGACCTGATCGACGAGCTCGGGGGCGGTGCGCGAGAAGAACGAGGTCAGCCGCCGGTGCTGCTTGACGTCGTCGACGACCGCTCGTTCGAAGTCGGCAGAGAAGATGTCGCGCACCACGCGGACCGACAGGTCGGCCTCCTGGAAGACGAGCGCGGGCGCGGCGGTCTCGGCGACGCGGTTCTCGAGCACCTCGCCGAGCTTGAACAGGTAGACGAGCTCGCGCTCGAGATCGGCGCGCTTGACCCCCTGGGCGGAGGTGCGGATGATCGCGCCGGCGCCCCGCAGGTCGAGCTTGGCGGCCTCCTTGCGCAGCCGCTCGCGCTCCTTGTCCTCGAGCCGGCGCGACACCCCGACCCCCTCGCCGTAGGGCGCGTAGACCATGTAGCGCCCGGCGATCGTCAGGTCCATCGACAGGCGGGCGCCCTTGGTCTTCAGCGGGTCCTTGACCACCTGGACGACCACCTCCTGACCGGGCTTGAGCAGATCGGTGATGTTGTTGCGCGCGTCGCGCCCGTGGCCGCGCCCGCGGCGGGGCGCCTCGACGCCCGGGAGCACGATCTCGTCGACGTGCAGGAAGCCGTTCTTCTCCAGGCCGATGTCCACGAACGCGGCCTCGAGGCCGGCGAGGACGTTGTCGACCTTGCCCTTGTAGATGTTGCCCACGATCGAGCGGTTGCCGCGACGCTCCAGGTAGAGCTCGGCGACCTTGTACTCGCTCGATCCGGCGGGCCTACGCCGGCGGCGGGACGTGCCCCCGCCCGACGTACGAGGCGAGGGCGTTCCGCTCGCCTCCAGCAGCGCGACGCGCGTCTCTCCGCGGTCCACGCTGACCAACACTTGCTTCTTCAATTGTCGTCAATCCTTTGGAAATGTGGGGTGCGGCGCGGATCTGATCGCGCGCACGTACCTATGAAAGTAGCGGGCGGCCCTTGCCGGACTGGGCGGTTACGCCCTGGATGTAGATCGACTCGAGCAGCCCGATCGATATGAAGGTGACGATCACCGAGGACCCGCCGTAGCTCATCAGCGGCAGCGGGACGCCCGTGATGGGCGCGATCCCGATCGTCATTCCGACGTTCACGAAGGTCTGGAACATGAGCATCGCGAGGATGCCGCCGGCGATCAGCGTGCCGAACAGGTTCTTGCTCATCGTGAGGATTCGCAGGGCGCGCCAGATCAGCAATGCGTACAACGACAGCACCACCGCCGCTCCGGCGAATCCGAAGGTCTCCCCCACCGAGGCGAAGACGAAGTCGGTGCTCTTGACGGGGAGGAAGTTCAACTTGGTCTGGCTCGCGTTGGCTCCCTGGCCGGTCTTCTGGCCCGCGCCGATCGCAATCTGGGACTGCTGCAGCTGGTAGCCGGACTGGCCGGCGTGCCCCGGGTGGAGGAACGCGGTGAGGCGCTGCACCTGATAGCCCTTGACCACGTGGACGCCGAGCGCCGGCGCCCCGGCGAGGACGATCGCCACGGCGACCGCGAACAGCGCCGCCAGCCCTGCCAGCTGCCGAAACGAGGTCCCGGCGAAGAACAGCACGGTGATCCCGATCGCCACGTAGACCATCCCGGTGCCGAGGTCGGGCTGCGGGATGACGAGCAGCGCGGCAACCAGCGCCAGCAGCATGATCCGCGCCGTCGTGCGGCGCTCGTGCAGCTTCCGGGACCGGTCGACCACGAAGCCCGCGAGAGCAAGGATGACCAGGATCTTGCCGAACTCCGAGGATTGGAACTCCAGGAACGGCAGCGGAATCCAGCGGTGGGCGGCCTGGATCGGCGGCATCCCGTACACGATCAGGTTCAGCGCGACCATCACGGCGTAGAACCCGAGCTTGAACTCGCGCAGTCGCGAGTAGTCGATGCGGCCGATCGCCAGAGCGACGATCACGCCGACCAGCGCGTAGAACCCCTGGCGTTCGGCGAGCGAGCGACCCGCCGCCGCGCGCAGCGTCACCACCGAGCAGGCGGCGAGGCCGAGCGCCGCGAGCAGCAGCAGCGGGTCAAACACGGGCAGGCTGCGCTTCTGCGGGACCGTCGTCTCGTCGAGAGCCTGGATCGGCGTGCTCGTGCTCACAGCGAGGTCGAGCTCCCGGCGACGTAGGGACCGGGCTTGCCGTAGAACCACTGCGACAGGATCTGGCGGGCGACGGGCGCGGCGCCCACGTCCCCGAAGCCGCCCTTCTCCACCCACACGACGACGACGATCGGCTTGCTGGTGGCGGTCGCGGGCACGAAGCACGCGTACCACGCATAGTCGGTCTCGGCGTCCTGCGCGCTGAAGTACTGGGCGGTGCCGGTCTTGCCGTAGACCTGCTGGTGGAACTTGCCCATCACGTCATAGGAGGTGCCGCCCGCCTGGGAGGTGGCCTCGCGCAGGCCCTCGCGAATCGTGTCGAGATACAGCGGGTCGATCGAGATGTGGCGCGACGGCGGCGGATCGATCCGCTGCAGCACGGTCCCGTCCTGGTCCTGGACGCTGAGGCCAAGGTGGGGGCGCACGATCGTGCCCCCGTTGGCGAGTGCCGCGTAGGCGACCGCGAGCTGCAGCGGGCTCACCTGGACGTCGCCCTGGCCGACGGCGAGGCTGATGTTGTCGCCGATCGACCACGGACGGTTCGTGCCGTCGGCGATCCCGCATCCGCCGGGCGGGTGCTTGGGCTTGCCCTTGAACGGGCCGGTGGCGTCGTCGCACTCCTGCTCGAGGCGGTTGCGGCTCTGGCGCCAGCGGGGCGTGGGCAGCGTCCCGGTCAGGCCGCCGGGGAGATCGATGCCGGTCGCGCGCCCGATCCCGAACGCGCGCGCCCACTGCTGCAGCGGCCCGCCGGTGGGATGGGCGGTCGGGTCGACGTTCAGCTTGGCGCCGAGGTTGTAGAAGAAGTCGTCGGAGGAGACGCGGATCGCGTCGGGCAGCGCGAGCACGCCGTCGACGGCGTGACCGGCGTTGTGGCGACACTGTCCCGCCGCGCCGGTGCCGACGCAGAACTGGCCGGTGTCGTCATAGGTGTCGGTGGTCGTCCAGTCGCCGCTCTGCAGCGCCGCCGTCGCGGTGATCGGCTTGAACGTCGATCCGGTTGGCCCCGCGCCCTGGATCGCCCGGTTGACCACGGGCTGGCCGGCGGCGGCGCTGTTGAGCTTGGCGTAGGCGGCGTCGGAGAGCGGCTTGGTGAAGATCGAGGGATCAAAGCTCGGCTCCGAACCCATCCCGTAGACCTCGCCGTCGGTGGGGTTCATCGCGACGAACGCGCCGCCGGCGCCGTCGTTCTGGGAGATCGACTCGGCGAGCGAGCGCTGCCCCACCCGCTGCAGGGCGGCGTCGAGCGAGAGCTGCAGGTCATGGCCGGAGACCGGGGCGGTCGTCGACAGGCTCCCCGTCGGCTGCCCATCGGCGTTGACCTGGACCTTCTGGATCCCCGGCGTCCCCCGCAGGAAGGCGTCGTACTCGGCCTCCAGTCCCGTTTGGCCGACGATCGAATTGCGCGTGGCGCCGCGGTAGGCGCGAGCGTGCAGCTCCCCGGGGCTGATCGGACCCACGGTGCCGAGCGCCTGAGCGGCGAGCGTGTGCTGCGGATAGCCGGTCACGTAGATCTGCTGGACCGCGACGCCCGGGAAGGCGAGCTGGCGCTCGGCGAGATAGAACTGGACCGCGCGGCTGACCGGCGACTTGACCGTCACGTCGGCATAGGGCAGCCGCGCCACCTGCTGGGCGACCTGACAACCGATCGCCGACAGGCGCGTGACCGTGGACTTCGGGCACTGCGTGGTCGTGCAGCTCGGCGGGGGCATCGGCACGGGGCAGCGGGTCCGCCGGGTCGGCATTCCGACCACGCCGGCGAGCCGGTTGTAGACGATGGCGTCGCGCCGGGGGACCTTCAGGACGTCGTCGGTGTTGACCGGGACCGGCAGCTCGGCGGGGACGATCTGCACCGCGAGCTCCTTCGTGCTGTCGACGAGCACGGCGCCGTTGCGGTCGAGGATGTCGCCGCGGGGGGCGTTGATCGCGATGTCGCGGACCCGGTTGACCTTGGCGGCGTTGACGTACTGGGTGCCCGAGAGCACCTGCAGGAACCACAGACGGAAGAAGATGACCGCGAACAGCGCGAGCGCCACCGAGCCGGCGACGGCCACGCGCAGGGCGAGCTGTGGCGTCAGCGGGGGACGCCGATCCCCGGGGGGGTCGATCATCGCGAGGACCTTCCGGCTCGGGTCATCGGCCCCAGGCGCTGGGAGGGGGTCTGCAGCGGGCTGAGGCCGCCGGTCGTGTAGGCGCGGCGCCGGCGCCGGCGCGGGTCGTCGGGGAGCGCGGGCATGATGATCCGGCGCACGAGCGCGTACACCGGGAGCGCGATCAGCGTGTTGACGAGCACCGTGATGAAGATCTGCTGGACGAGCAGCAGGCTGACCGGCGAGTCGACGCCGAGCAGGAACTGGATGATCGTCATCCCGACGCCGGTCACGGCGGTGGCGGCGGCGCCGGCGGCGAGCGGCACGAGCCCGTGCGCGGGGTCGTGCACCTCCCGCAGGCGCCCGCACCAGTAGCCGATCGCGATGTAGAGCAGCGAGGTCACCCCGAGGGTCTGCACGAGCACGGTGTCGACGAGCAGCCCGGTGAAGAAGCCGACGATCGCTCCCGGCAGCGAGCCGGTCAGAAGCCCGACCGACATGACGACGAGCGGCGTCAGGTCGGCGCTGACGCCGACGATCGAGATCTGCGAGACGACGGTGTCCTGGACGAGGACCGCGACGAGCGCCAGCAGCGCGATCCGGGCGACGAGCCTTCCGGAGATCGCGCTCACGGCGCCTGGGCCCGCTCCTGGCCGGCGTAGGGCTTGGTCAGGATCTGGACCGACTCGAACCGCCGCAGGTCGGCGAGCGGCGCGACCTTGACCTGCTGCTGGTTGACGAGGCCGTTCTGGCTGGCGTCCGAGACCTTGCCGATCGGGATCCCCGGCGGGTACAGCGAGCCCTGCCCCGCATGGTTGGGGTCCGTGAAGCCGGCGGTCACGACCTGCTGGCCGACGGAGATCGACGCTCCGGACGGCAGCTCGGAGAGCACCATCCGGTTCGGACTGCCGACCGCGGGCTCGAGCAGCCCCGACTCCCCGCTCCCGGCGAGAACCTCGGCGGCGGCCGCCCACGAGTGGTCGGTGATCAGCGTGACGACCGCGGAGGAGCCGTTCAGGGTCGTGACGTCGCCGACGAGCCCGCCGTCGGCGAGCACCGGGTCGTTGAGTGCCACCCCGTCGTCCGAACCCCGATCGACCTCGACCTGCTGATACCAGAGGCTCGGGTCGCGACTGATGACCGCGGCGCCGATCGGGTGGTAGGTCGCAGCGCCGATGCTCTGGTCCAGACCGAGTTCCCGGGTCAGCTGGGCGTTCTGGATCCGCTGGCTGGCCAGCTGCGCGACGCGGGCGTTCAACGCGTTGACCTCGCGCTGAAGCTGGTCGCGCTGGGTCTTGGCCCGCAGCGTGCCCGAGACCCAGTTGGCGACGTCGCGCACCGGGGCCAGGACCCTGCTCGCCCCCTCCTGGACCGGGGACAGCACGGCGACGATGCCGCGCTGGACGCTGTGCAGAGGACTGTCGGCGGACTCGCCGAAGTAGTCGGTGAGCAGGACCAGGGACACGACGACGAGAACGAGCAGCACCAGCCGGCGGCGTCGTACCTGTTTGTCGTGCACGTCTGAGATCTTCCCCGAAGTGGGCCCCGGTGCCGAGCGCGGCTCAGCGTCGGCGGCGATTGCGTGAATTCTTGCTGGAGCGGTGGATCGCCTCGAACTCCTCCAGTGAGCGGCCGGAGCCGACCGCGACGCAGGTCAGGGGCGACTCCGCCAGATGAGCGGGCATCTGCGTCTCGTGGCGCAGACGCTCCTCGATGCCCTGCAGCAGAGAGCCGCCGCCGGCGAGCATGATGCCACGATCCATGATGTCCGAGGCGAGCTCGGGCGGGGTGCGGTCGAGGGTCTGCTTGACGGCGTCGATGATCTGCGCCACCGGCTCCTCGAGCGCCCCGCGGATCTCCTCGCTGGTGAGGATGACGGTCTTCGGCAGCCCCGAGACCATGTCGCGCCCCCGGATCTCGGCCTGGACCTCCTCGGTCATGTCGTGGGCCGAGCCGATCTCGAGCTTGACCTCCTCGGCGGTCTGCTGTCCGATCAGCAGCTTGTACTCGCGCTTGACGTAATTGATGATCGCCTCGTCGAGCTCGTCCCCGCCGACCCGGATCGACTGCGAGACGACGATCCCGCCGAGCGAGATGACCGCGACCTCGCTCGTCCCGCCGCCGATGTCGACGACCATCGATCCGGTCGGCTCGCCGACCGGCAGCCCGGCGCCGATCGCGGCGGCCATCGGCTCCTCGATCAGATACGCCTGGCGGGCGCCTGCCGACAGGCACGCCTCCTCGACGGCGCGCTTCTCGACGCCGGTCACGCCCGAGGGCACGCAGACGACGACGCGGGGGTGCGCCCACCGGTTCTGGTGGACCTTCTGGATGAAGTGGCGCAGCATCTCCTCGGTCACCTCGAAGTCGGCGATGACCCCGTCCTTCAGCGGGCGGATGGCCGAGATCGTCCCCGGCGTGCGGCCGAGCATCCGCTTGGCCTCGATTCCGACCGCGTGCACCTCGCCGCTGCGCGAGTCGACCGCGACGACGCTGGGCTCGGAGAGCACGATCCCTCGGCCCCGGACGTAGACCAGGGTGTTGGCGGTCCCGAGGTCGACAGCCATGTCCCGGCCGCCGAAGCCGGTCAGATACGTGAAGAAGCCCATCTTGATCCGAGGTAGCTGAAGGCGTGGCGGAGGCGAGCGCACAACCCGCGGCCGAGCGCCTGACCCGCGCGCCCGACGTCGGCTCCGTCCGCGTGCGAGTGTATCGGACCGTGCCGGCTCGCCGTCCTCCGCCGGGCCGCCGGACGGGCCGAAACCCCTGTAAATGAAAGCCGAGTGAGAATTGCGGAGGCCGACCGTCGAATCGCAGATCGTCGCCCGGCGCTAGGTCGTGACCGGCTCGGCCACCGCGACCCCCGGGAGCCGATGTCAACGACGTGCTCGCTCGTTGTCATCAGTCGCCGTCGATCAGCCATGGCGCGAGCGTCACGAGCGCGGCGACCGGCAGACCCACGACGTTGAGGTAGTCGCCGGCGATCTCCTCCACGAGCAGCGCTCCGCGCCCCTGGATCGCGTAGCCGCCCGCCCGCTCGCGCCACTCGCCGGTCTGCAGGTAGCGATCGAGCGCCGGCTCGCTCAGCGCCCGGAACCTGACGGTCGTGCGTGCCGTCGCCTCGGCGGCGCGCACGCCCTCGATCAGGCACAGGCCGCTGATCACCTCGTGGGCGCGAGCGCTGAGACGCCGCAGGATCCGACGCGCGTGCTCGCGGTCGACCGGCTTGCCGTGGATCTCGCCGTCGACGACGACGATCGTGTCCACCCCGAGCACCGGCACCTCGCCGCCGCTGCGCGCGGCCGCCGCGCGGGCCTTGCGGCGCGCGTTGCGCGCCGCGACGGCGGCCGGCTCACCGCTCGAGAGCTCCTCGACGTCGGTGGCGACGACGTCGAAGGCGACGCCGATCTGCTCGAGGATCGCCCGCCGTTGCGGCGAGCGCGAGGCGAGGATCAGCCGGCGCCCGACGGCGCTGCACCGAGGTCGGGGAAGAACAGCGAGACCTCGCGCACCGCGGACTCGGGGGCGTCGGAGCCGTGGACCATGTTCTGGGCGACCGCGACCGCGTAGTCGCCGCGGATCGAGCCGGTCGTGGCCTGCAGCGGATCGGTGGCGCCGATCACCTGGCGCGCCGCGCGGACCGCCTCGTCGCCCTCGAGAACCATCGCCACGAGCGGGCCCGACGTGATGAAGCTGACGAGCTCCTCGTAGAAGGGCTTGCCCTCGTGCTCGGCGTAGTGCTGGGCGGCGAGGTCGCGGGTCATCGTCCGCAGCGCCAGCGCGACCAGGCGCAACCCCTTGCGCTCGAAGCGGGCGATGATCTCCCCGGTGAGGTTGCGAGCGAAGGCATCGGGCTTGACGAGGATGAGCGTGCGCTGCACGGCGATGCTCCTCTCCGGGACGGCGGGTCGACGAGATCAGGTGGTGGAGGGCTGCTCGGCGCCGGTCTCGGCCGGGCTGGGCGCCGCGCGGCGGCGGGCGCGACGAGGCGTCGGCGCCGGCATGCCGATCTCCGCCTCGCAGTACGGGCAGACCTTCCACGTGGGATCGAGCGGCCTGCCGCACGAGCGACACGGATCCTTGAGCTTGCGCATGCAGTGCGGGCAGCGCAGGTAGTCGCGCTCAACCTCGTAATCGCAGTGTGGACAGAGGTGGTAGCCCAGCTCGGCGAGCCGGGCCTCGGCGGCCTGCATCTCGAGCTCGCGCTCGCGGACGTCGTCAAGGTACTCGGGGGGCCGCACGATCATGTAGACGACGGTCCCCACGAACGGGAACAGCGACGCCAGCGTTGCGCAGATGATCAACAGCGGATCGGCGATGCGGCGGCGCGCGTCCGCGTAGGTCCAGAACACGAGCGCGAACCAGATCACCACCAGGAACAGGATGACCAGCTCGACGGCCAGGTTCAGCGCGCTGTTGTGGATGCCGAAGATCGCGTATTGCAGCATTTGACGTCGCGAGTGTAGTGGTCGCCCGGAGAGCCTGGCGAGTATCAATACGCCGTAGGCGCGTCAGATCCTCGTCGCCGGGAGCGGTTTCGCTACAGGAAGGCCCTCCCGAACAGGTAGCCGATCGCGAAGAAGACGAGGATCACGACGATCACGCTGACCGCGACCAACCCGACCATCCGCAACAGGCTCGGCTGGCCGGGGCGGGGGTTCACAGCGCCCCCGCGCGCCGGCGCCGGTCGCCGGAGAGCAGGTCGGCGATCAGGTACAGCGAGCCGGTGGCGATCACCAGCCCCGCGGAGCCGGCGAGCTCACGGGCCCGCCCGACCGCCTCCCGCGGATCGGCCACCACCTCGGCCGACGGCCCGCCGAGCTGACGGACGAGCGACTGCAGCGTCGGCGGCGGCAGCGCCCGCGGGTTGCGGCTGCTCGTCACCACGAGACCGTCGCAGACGCGGCGCAGCGCGGCGAGCATCCCCGCCGCGTCCTTGTCGTCGAGGATCGAGACGACGGCGATCACGGGGTCGTGACCCGCGGCGAGCTCGGGCAGCGACTCGGCGAGGGCCCGCATCCCGTCGGGGTTGTGCGCGCCGTCGAGCAGGGTCACCGGATCGGCGTCGATCTGCTGCAGGCGCCCGGGCACCCGCACCGACGCGGCGGCGGCGGCGAGCGCCTCCGGGTTCAGCGCTCCGGGCAGGTAAGCGTCCGCGGCGGCGCGCGCCAGCGCGAAGTTGCGGCGCTGGTAGGCGCCGGGGGCGCCGACCGCCACCGCGGGATCGGCACCGGCGCGCACGATCCGGGCGTCCCGCTGCGCGCACACGCGCTCGGCCACCGCGAGCGCGTCCTGCGGCAGGCCGGCGGCGAGCACGAGCGTCGCGCCGGGCTGGACGACATCGAGCTTCTCGGCGGCGATGTCGGCGACCGTCGGGCCGAGCCAGCGGGTGTGCTCGAGCCCGATGCTCGTCAGCACCTGGACCCGGGACGGGATGACGTTGGTGGCGTCGTAGCGGCCACCGAGCCCGGCCTCGACGACCGCGACCTCGACCCCCGCGCGGGCCAGCTCGGCGTAAGCGGCAGCCGTCAGCGCCTCGAACTGGGTGACCGCGTCGTCGTTTCGCAGCGAGCGATCGACGAGCTGCGCGGCGCGGGCGGCGCGCGTGACCGCCGCGCCGAACTCGGCCGGCGCGAGATCGACCCCATCGACGCGGATCCGCTCGCCGAAGGAGACGAGGTGCGGCGACAGGTAGGCACCCGTGCGCAGGCCGTGGGCCTGGAGGATGGCGGCGATCATCCGCGTCGTCGACGACTTGCCGTTCGAGCCAACGACGTGGATCGAGTCAAAGCGGCGCTCGGGATGGCGCAGCGCGGTCATCAGGCGGCGCATGCGGTCGAGGCCGAACCGCATCCCGAACAGCTCGAGCGAGCGCAGGTAGCGTTCGGCCTCGTCGGCGGTCACAGCGCCTCCAGCTCCTCGCGCAGGCGCGCCAGCTTGTCGCGCTCGGCGCCGACGACGGCGGGAGGCGCCTTGGCGACAAAGCCCTCGTTGGCGAGCTTGCGCTCGGCGCGCTCGATCTCCGAGCGCAGCTTGGCGCGCTGCTCGTCGCGGCGCCGGGCCGACGCCGCGAGGTCGAGCTCGGGCCCCTCGATGATCTCGACGGTCCCGCCGGGCACCGGCACGCTGGCCACCACCGGCTCGTCGTCGCCGGCGCCGTTCAGGCTCAGCCGGGCCAGGCGCGCCACGTGCTCGCGGGTGTCCTCGTAGCCGATGGCGTCGAGTCGCGCGGGGAGCGTCGCGCTCGCCCGCACTCCCGCCTGATCACGCCAGCTGCGCAGGCCCTGCACCGCAGCGATCGCGCGCTGCACGGCGGCCTCGGCGGCGCCGTCGATGGCCGCCGCCGGCGACCCGGCCATGGCGGCGTCGACGCGGGCCGCGAGCAGGCCCTCGGTCCCGGGGATGTGCGCGTAGATCTCCTCGGTCTCGAATGGGATGATCGGGTGGGCGAGGGCGACCGTCTCGGTCAGGACGTGGAGCAGCAGCGCCTCGAGCTCGGGTTCGCCGGCGCGCAGCCGCGGCTTGACGAGCTCCAGGTACCAGTCGCACAGCTCGCCGTAGACGAAGTCATACAGCGCCAGCGCCGCGTGCGAGAAGTCAAAGCCGTCGATCCGCGACGTCACCTCGGCCCGCGCGCGGGCCAGGCGCGAGAGCATCCACCGGTCCTCGACCGACGTCGGGGTCACCGCCGCACGCGCCCGGTCGGAAACCCCGAGGAGGATGAGCCGGGTGGCGTTCCAGAGCTTGTTGGTCAGCTGCTGGCCCTGGGCGACCTTGTCCTCGGAGAAGCGGACGTCCTGGCCCGAGGACATCGCCAACAGGCCCCAGCGGACTGCGTCGGCGCCGTAGGCGGGGAACTCGCCGGCGCGGCGTCCCGCGCCCTCGCCGCGCGCTCGGCCGCCGGAGTCGCCGGGGAGCGCGGCGCGCGAGTCATCCAGCTGCTCGAACACCGGCGGGCGCGGCCCGCCGTCGATGAGGTCGGTGGGATCGACGCCGGTGCCGAGTGACTTGGACATCCGGCGGCCGTCGGGAGCCTGGATGATCGCGGTGATGTGCACGTCGGAGAACGGCTCGGCGCCGGTGAACTCGAGCCCCATCATGATCATCCGGGCCACCCACAGGAAGATGATGTCGCGCCCGGTGACGAGCGCGTCGGTGGGGTAGAAAGCGCGCAACTCGGGCGTCTGCTCCGGCCACCCGAGCGTCACGAACGGCCACAGGGCGCTCGAGAACCAGGTGTCGAGGACGTCGGGATCGCGCTCCCACCCCTCCCCGCGCGGCGGCTCGATGCCGACATAGGTCTCCAGATCGCGGTACCAGACGGGCAGCCGGTGCCCCCACCACAGCTGGCGGGAGATGCACCAGGGCCGGATGTTGTGCATCCAGTCGAGGTAGACCTTCGCGTAGTTGGCCGGGTGGAAGCGCACGCGGCCGCTCGTCACCGCCTCGATCGCGGGCGCGGCCAGCTGCTCCATGGCCATGAACCACTGCAGCGAGATGAGCGGCTCGATCCGCTGCCCGGAGCGCTGCGAGAACGGCACGGTGTGCGCGTAGGGCTCGGTGCGGGCGAGCAGTCCCTGCGCGTCGAGCTCTGAGACGACGGCGCGCTGGGCCTCGGCGATGCCCAGACCCTGGAAGCGCTCGGGGGCGTCAGCGGTGATCCGGCCGTCCTCGCCGATCGCGGTCGGTTGCGCGAGGCTGTGCCGGCGCCCGATCTCGAAGTCGTTGGAATCGTGGGCCGGCGTGATCTTCAGCGCGCCGGTCCCGAACTCGGGGCGCACGTAGTCGTCGGCGATGATCCGCAGCTTGCGCCCCACGAGCGGCAGGATCGCCGTCTCGCCGATCAGCCTGCGGTAGCGCTCGTCCTGCGGATTGACCGCGATCGCCGAGTCGGCGAGCATCGTTTCGGGGCGGACGGTGGCGACGGTGATCGCGCCCGAGCCCGAGGCGAGCGGATAGTCGATGGAGTACAGGGTGTCGGTGACCTCGCGCTGCTCGACCTCGAGGTCGGAGATCGCCGAGCCCGACCCGGGGTCCCAGTTGACCATGTAGCGGTCGCGGTAGATGTAGCCCTTCTCGTACAGCGCGACGAACACGCGCAGCACCGCCTGCGCGTAGAGCTCGTCCATCGTGAAGCGCTCGACGTCGTAATCGCAGGAGGCCCCGAGGCGCTTGAGCTGCTCGACGATCGTGCCCCCGTACTCCTCGCGCCACTGCCAAACGCGCTCAACGAACCGATCACGGCCGATCTGCACCCGGCTGGACCCCTGCTCGACGAGCGAGCGCTCGACCTGGGTCTGGGTGGCGATCCCCGCGTGGTCGGTCCCGAGGATCCACTTCACGCGCTGGCCGCGCATCCGGTGATGACGGGCGAGGCAGTCCTGGATCGAGTTGTTCAGCGCGTGCCCCATGTGGAGCACGCCGGTGACGTTCGGGGGCGGGATCGCGAGCGAGTAGTTCTCGGCCGCGGTGCCCTCCGGATCGGGATGAAACAGTCCGGATTGCAGCCATCTGGCCGCGATCCGGGGCTCCACCTCGGACGGGTCATAGCGCGTCTGGGCCTTGAGGTCCACCATGGCAGGCGAAGTCTACGACCGCCTCGGCCGGCGATCGGCGACCGCCTCGGCCGGCGAATCGGCGCCTCGAGCGCCTCAGGCGGCGGCTTCGTCCTCGTCGGGAGTCGCGACGGTGACGAGCGTCGGCGGGGTGCCCTTCTCGATCGTCTCGCGGGTGACGACGCACTTGCGCACGTCCCGGCGCGAGGGCAGCTCGAACTGGACCTCGAGCAGGACCTCCTCGATGATCGAGCGCAGGCCGCGGGCGCCGGTCTCGCGCTCGAGCGCCTTATCGGCGACCGAAGAGAGCGCCTCGTCGGCGAACACCAGCTCGATCCCGTCGAACTGGAAGAAGCGCTGGAATTGGCGGACGAGCGCGTTGCGCGGCTCGGTGAGGATCTGCATCAGTTCGCCGCGCGCGAGCTGATGGATCGCCGACATGACCGGCAGGCGGCCGATGAACTCGGGGATGAGCCCGTACTGGATCAGATCCTCGGGGAGGCAGTGCTCGAAGATCTCGCCGGCGTCGCGCTGCTCCTTGGAGTGGATCGCGGCACCGAAGCCGACCCCCTGGTGCCCGATTCGCCGTCCGATCACCTGGTCGAGCTGGGCGAAGGCCCCGCCGCAGATGAACAGCACGTTCGTCGTGTCGATCGAGAGGAACTCCTGGTGGGGATGCTTGCGCCCGCCCTGCGGTGGCACGCTGGCGGTCGTCCCCTCAAGGATCTTCAGCAGCGCCTGCTGCACGCCCTCGCCGGAGACGTCGCGGGTGATCGACGGGTTGTCGGCCTTGCGGGCGATCTTGTCGACCTCGTCGATGTAGATGATCCCGGTCTCGGCCTTCTTGACGTCGTAGTCAGCGGCCTGGATGAGCTTGAGCAGGATGTTCTCGACGTCCTCGCCGACGTAGCCGGCCTCGGTGAGCGCGGTCGCGTCGGCGATCGCGAACGGGACGTTGAGAATCTTGGCCAGCGTCTGGGCGAGCAGCGTCTTGCCGCAGCCAGTCGGTCCGAGCAGGAGGATGTTCGACTTCTGCAGTTCGATGTCGTGCTCGTCGGACTGCATCATCTGGACGCGCTTGTAGTGGTTGTAGACCGCCACCGACAGCGATCGCTTGGCCTGCTCCTGGCCGACGACGTACTCGTTGAGCACGTCGTAGATCTCCCGCGGCTTGGGGAGGTTCTCGATGTCGAAGCTCGGCGGAGCGGTTAGCTCCTCGTCGATGATCTCGTTGCAGAGGTCGATGCACTCGTCGCAGATGTAGACACCGGGACCGGCGATCAGCTTCTTGACCTGCCGCTGCGACTTGCCGCAGAAGCTGCACAACAGCTGTTCGTTGGAGTCGGTCGGCCGTGCCATAGGTCTCCTCCCAGAGTCTTCTCGGTCGGCGCTCGCAGCGACGCGAGGGCTGATGCCCTCAGTGCTGCGAGATCACACGATCGATGATTCCGTACTCTTTTGCCTCCTCAGAGCTCATGAAGTAATCGCGCTCGGTGTCGCGCTTGACCGTCTCGAGCTCCTTGCCGGTGTGCTTGGCGATGATCTCGTCCAGGCGCTGCCTGATGTCGATGATCTCGCGTGCATGGATCTCAATATCGGTCGCTTGCCCCTGGAAACTTGAGGAGACCTGGTGGATGAGGATCTTGGCGTTGGGAAGCGCCATGCGCTTTTCGGCCGCGCCGCCGGCCAGCAGCAGGGCGCCCATGGACATCGCGATGCCGACGCAGATCGTCTGCACGTCGGGCTTGATGAACTGCATCGTGTCGTAGATCGCCAGGCCGGCGTACACCGAGCCGCCCGGCGAATTGACGTACAGCGAGATGTCCTTGTCGGGGTCCTCGGACTCCAGATGCAGGAGCTGGGCGACGATCAGGTTGGCGATCTGGTCGTCCACCGGGGTCCCGAGGAAGATGATCCGCTCGTTGAGCAGACGGCTGTAGATGTCGAACGCGCGCTCCCCGCGGGAGGTCTGCTCGACGACCATCGGTACGAGTGGGCTCATGGCCTGCCTCTTTTCGCTTCCTGCGCTGGAATCCTGCCGACTGTAGCAACCGCCCCGCGGCGATCGGTCCGCCTTCGGGACCCCCCGCGAGTGGGTTTCCGGTCCGCTTCGGGACCGTCTCGGAGTCAGCTCCGGGGCCGTCTCTGAGTCATCTCCCGGGCGTCCAGATCTGCCCGGGATCGGGACCCTGGCGGCCGCGGGGAGCGTCGCCCCGCCCGGGGCGGTCGGGGGCGATCGCGGCGTCGCCGAGACCGCCCGGCTTGCCCGGCGTCCACAGCTTCTCGCGCGCCATGGCCTGCTCGACGCCGATCGGCTTGGCCTCGCGCACGAGCAGTTCGAGCGCCTGGCGGCTGGCTACGTCCTCGCGCAGGGTGTCGAGGCGACCGGCCGCGCGCAGCTGCTCGACGAGCTCGACGGGATCCGAGCCGTCGCGCTCGGCTGCCGGGGCCAGGGCGGCGACGAGCTCGTCCTCGCTCGGCGAGATCGACTCAGCGTCGATGACCGCGGCCAGCACCGCGTCACGGCGCAAGGCGGCCCGGGCCTCGGGCTCGGCGTCGTGGGTCAGCCCCTCGGCATCCTTGCCGGTGACCCGCATGTAGGTTTCCTGGTCGATCCCCTGGCGCGCCATCGCCGAGAGCATCCGCTCGACCATCTCGTGTGCGCGCGCGTGGACGAGCTGATCGGGCACGTCGACCTTGGCCTCGTCGGCGGCCGCCTGAAGCACCGCCTCCTCGAACTCCCGGTCGATCGATTCCTCGTCGGCCTCGCGCAGGCGGGTGCCGATGTCGTCGCGTAGCTCGGCGAGCGTGTCGAACTCGGAGACGTCGGCGGCGAAGTCGTCGTCGAGCTCGGGCAGACGCTTGGCCTTGACCTCGTGGACGGCGACGTCGAACTCGGCGTCCCGCCCGGCCAGGGCGCCGGGATAGTCGTCGGGGAACCGCACCCGGACCGTACGCTCGTCGCCGGCGCGGGCGCCCACCAGCTGCTCCTCGAAGCCAGGGATCAGGCGCCCGGAGCCCAGCTCGATCAGCTGGTCGCGGCCCTCGCCGCCCTCGAAGGGCTCGCCGTCGACCTTGCCGACGTAGTCGGCGACGAGGTGATCGGAGCCCTCCGCGGGGCGCTGCACGGTGTCCAGGGTGGCGAGCTGGTCGCGGAGGCGCTCGATCTCGGCGTCGACCGCCTCCTCCTCGACGGACGGCTCGCGGCGACCGACCTCGAGGCCCTTGTAGGTGCGCAGCGTGGCGCGGGGACGAACGCCGATCTCGATCGAGAACTCGAGCGGCTCGCCCTGGCCCGGCAAGTTGCCGACGGACAGGTCGGGCTCGCCGATCGGCGAGATCCCGGCGCCGTCGAGCGCGTCGACGTACCAGCTGCCCATCGAGGTACGCAGCGCCTCGTCGAACACCGCCTCGCGACCGAGCTGGCGGATGACCACCGGCGGCGGCGCCTTGCCCTTGCGAAACCCGGGGACGCGCATCTGCCCGCCGAGCTTGCGAGCGGCCTGCTGGACGCGGCGCTCGACCTCGTCGGCCGGAACCTCGGCCTGCACCCGGACGCGCGACTCGGGAAGCTCGGTGACACTGGTCTTCAGCGAGGACATGCGACGTCGGCAACGATAGCTGGCGGGCGCGTGGCACCCTCCATCGGGATGACCCGTCTCCCCCGCTGGCCCACCGGCACCGTCGCCATCCTGGCGACCGCCGGCGAACGGCCGCACGCGATCCCGGTCTCGGCCGCGGTACGCGCCGACGACGACCGCGTGCTGCTCGGGCTCGCGCAGGGGCGGGAGTCGCTCGCGCGCCTGCGCGCGGACGCGCGCGTGACGCTCGCGATCTGCGCCCGTGAGGTCGCGGTCAGCGTCGACGGCCGCGCGCGCGTCGTCGACGAGGAGCTCGTCGAGGGGGTGGCCGCCGTCGAGGTCGCCGTCGAGACGATCCACGACCACGATCGCCCCACCTTCGCGATCCGCGGCGGCGTCGACTGGGGTTGGACCGACGGCCAGGCCGCCCGTCGCGACGCCGCGGTCCGCGACGCCCTCGAGAAGCTCGCCGCCGGCGGATCGTAGGGCCCGCTCGGTCGTCGGGTCACCGCGATCGTCGCGCTCGCGCACGACGTGGAAGCCCCCGAGGAGGGAGCGCGGGGGTTCTGCGACACGTGGGGTCGCGCCGGTGGACGCGAGTCGCGTGGCCCACGCGAGACGGGGGCGCAGCGACTTGCGCCGACGGACGGTGCCCGCGATGTCGTACTACCCCCGAGCCGGGCGGGGCGCCGCTGCGCGAGAGCCCAATCGCGAGAGCGCAATCCGCAATCGCGAGAGCGCAATCCAATCCGCAATCACGAGAGCGCAATCCAATCCAATCCGCAATCACGAGAGCGCAATCCAATCCGCAATCGCGAGAGCGCAATCACCTCGTCGCGCGCGGCGGCCATCAGGTCCCGGGCGGGAAGCGGTAGCCGCTGTGCGGCGGCACCCGCGGCCCGATCTCGAGCACGATCTCGGCGTGACGGGTCAGCGGGATCGCCGCCACCGGGCCGCGCCGACGCCGTCCATCGACGAACGCCCGGACGGGCCCGCCGCCGAAGGAGGCCAGTCGGGTCGCGGTCAGCGGCTGGCCCCAGGCGGCGAACAGGTCGCCGACGGTCAGCCGCACGCTCGGGCGCACGAGGACCACTCCGGTCGGCTCGAGCGTGACGAGCGCGCCGTAGCACGCCGCGTGCGAGATGCGGCCCTCGGTCAGCCGACGGGGCGCCCGGGTGCCGATCCCGGCCGCCACGAGCACGACGCGGTCGGCGGCGAACACCTCGACATGGAGGGCGACCCGGGGTCCGCGCCGGTGCACGCAGGCGCCCGGCACGGACCCGCGGACCGGCGGGGCGAAGCGCGGTCCCCGTCCGATGGGGCGCGCCTGGCGGATGAGCTCGCTCGGGATCGAGGTCGCGCGTGGTCCCGTCGCCACCGAGCCCGGAGCCGGGCCACATCCGACGAGCGGGACCACGGCGAGCAGGCCCGCGACGGCGCGGGCGACCGCGACGGCCGGTCTCACGCGGCCGCGCGTCCGGCGGGCGCACGCGCCGGCCGGTCTCACGCGGCCGCGCGCCCGGCGGGCGCACGCGCCGCGCGGGGCCGCGAACTCCGCTCGGCGATCGCGATCACGACCGGGACGAGCCCGAGCCCGAGGGCCAGGCACGTCGCGACCGCGATCCGGCCCAGCAGCGGCGGCCCCGCCAGCAGCACGAACCCGTCGCGCAGGACGCCGACGAGCGTCGCGCCCTCCCAGATCGCGGCCGCTGCGATCGCGAAGAACTGAAACCAGCCCGCCGGCCCCCGGAGGAGCCGGACGGTCGCCCAGACGGCGAACGCGAGCTCGAACCCAAGCACGACGAGCGACCCCACCCCGATCCCCGGGCGCCCATGCAGCTGCCGCACGAGCGCGGCCACGACGAACGCTCCGAGCGCCCCCGCCGCCAAGCCCCGGGCGAGGCCACGGTCGAGCTCGTCGCGGCGCAACCGCAACCCCGCGAACACGCACGCGAGCACGACCGCGATCGGCCAGAACCAGACCAGCGACGGCGCCGGGGCGAAACGCAGGCTGCCGACGACCGCCGTCGGCGCTCCACCCACGCGCAGCGGCACCGTCCAGCGGCCCAGCTCGGCGCTGCCCGGGCCGTGTGCCACCGTCGCCAGGGCGTGCAGCCGGCCGTCGTGCCACTCGTAGCTGTGCCCGGAGCTGACCGGGTGCCAGCGCGCCGGCGTCCGCGGTCCGAGGCCGATCGGCGGGATCTCGGCAGGCACCTGGTTCAGGTAGTACATCGACGACGACTCGTTGACCGAAACCCCCGCGCGGTCGAAGCGCAGATAGGGCGCGCCCCGATAATCGAGCACGACGACGCTCGCCGTTGGGTCGACGCGCAACCACAGCCGCAGGTCGCCGTCGACGGCCCGGGCGTCGGTGCCCTCCGGCACCTGCGTGACCTGCGCCTGATAGCTGGAGGCGGCCGGGTCGATCGGACCGTGCGCGGCGGCGACGGCGGGGCGGCCGAGCGTGACGACGACGCAGACGAGGACTCCGAACCCGGCCAGCGCGAGCCGGAAGCCGCGGGCGTCCGTAGACTGCATCACCGTTGTCGGACTGTAGTGGTCGTGTGCGTCGCTGCCGCCCGCGTCGGCGAGCGGTCCTCGCCGCGCTCACCGCGCGTGCCGCGCTCACCGCGCGTGCCGCGCTCGCCGTGCTCGGGGTGCTCGCGACGGTCACCGTATCGGTGGCGGCGCCGGCCGCGGCGCTCGCCGACGGCGATCCCGCGAGCGACGTGCTCGCCACCCAGCCGACCTTCGTGCCGGCGGACGCCGGGATCGCCACCTCCGAGCAGGCGCGGCTGCAGGCGCTCGCGGCCGCAGCGCAGCGCGGCGGAGCCCCGGTCCGCGTCGCCATCGTCGCCACCCGGTCGGATCTCGGCTCGGTCACGGCGCTGTGGCGCCAGCCGCAGGCTTACGCTCGCTTCCTCGCGATCGAGCTCTCGCAGGTCGCGCGCGGCGCGCTGCTGGTCGTGATGCCCGGCGGCTATGGCGTCGCCCGGCTCAGTGCCTCCGCGACGGTCGCGCCGAGCGCACTGGCCGGGCTGCCCGCGCCGGCGCCCGGCGCGGCCCTGGCGACCGCGGCGCAACGTGCGGTCCAGCGTCTCGCCGGCGCCGCAGGCGTCCGGATCGCTCCCGCGACGACGCGCGTGGCGCCGAGCGCACCGGCGCCCAGCGGGCTGCCCGCCGCGGCGTGGACGGCGCTCGCCGTCGGCGCCGCTCTCATCGCCGCGGCGTGGACGCTCAGCCTCCGCGCCCGGCCGCTGCGGGCGCGGTGACCGCCGACCCACGCCCGGCCGCTGCGAGCTCAGTGACCGCCGACCCACGCCCGGCCGCTGCGAGCCCGGCGACCCGGGCGCGGTGACCGCCGAACCCGCGCCCGAGGCCGAGACGTCAGGACTGCTCGACGATCAGCAGCGTGTGCCCGTCGGGGTCGCGGAACCAGAACATCGGCGGGATCGGGTCGCCCATGCGGGCGACCTCGTCATCGACGTCGACCCCCGCGGACCGCAGGTGCTCGTGTGTCGCGTCGATGTCGTCGGTGGTCAGCGTGATGCCCGTCATCGCCGGGCTCGGCTCGCGACCGGAAGGCGGCGGCGCGAGTGCGATGCCGGCGGTTCCGCTCGGCGGATAGACCTCCACCCACCGGTACTGGTCGCCGAACGGCACGTCGGTCCGCTTCTCGAACCCCAGCTTGTCGACGTAGAACGCGATCGATCGGTCCTGATCGACGGAGGTGATGGTGACGAGGCTGATCTGGTCGATGCGGCTCTGGGTCATGGGCACGGCGAACCTCCGGTTCGGATGTTTGGATGCCAGAGAGACCGGACCGGGCACCGGAACTCATCGCCGCGCGATCGTGTACCGATACGGGATCGCCGTCACCTCGCTCGCCGACAGCTGGGCGTACGGGGGGATCGCGTCGTTGACGGTGTCGACGTACAGGTGGCCGCCGACAACCGTGCCCGGCCCGCCGGTCGGCGTGAAGGTGACGCCGACGACCTTCGACTGGCCCGGGTTGATCGTCACCGGCGAGAAGGTCGTGGCCGGGTCGACCGAGGCCAGCCAGAAGTCGCCGGTCGTCGAGCTCACCGTCGAGTCGAACACCTTCGTCTGGGCCGCGAGCGCGTCGATCGCGGTGCCGTGGGGTGCGGGACCCGGGTACGGCCCGCACTCGGTCGGCTCGCTGAACCATTCGCCGGGGCTGACCGTGCCGAGCGGTGGGTCGTAGGAGAGCGAGGCCGCCGGCGCGCAGAGCGGGCTCGGTCCGGGGCCCGCGCTCGCGAGGCTCGGATCGCCGGCGACGTCGTTGAGGTCGAACATCGCCGGCAGGCTCGACGTCTGCGCGGCGCGCAGCGCAGAGGTCTCGGATGGCACGAGCCACTCCGGCGGCGCGGTCAGCGGCAGCGTCACCGCGTTCGGGGTGATCGGCGCCAGCGTCACCGACTCGGTCGTGTCCAGCCGGGGATCGACGAAGTAGTCCTCGGGCGCGACGCCCGCGTTCGTGATCCGGATCGGGACCGTCACCGTGCGCCCGCCGGTCAGCCGGCCGCCGGCGGGCACCCCCAACGCCCGGACCTGGACGGTGTCGAAGCGGACCTCGCCGTGATAGGGCTGCGAGATCAGGTTCCCCGCCCCGGCGCCGGCGAAGTCGACGATCAGCGTCCACCGGCCGGCGGGCGGGCTCTGCGCGTAGGCGGAGACCGAGGTCGAGCTGCGACCGTCGACCGAGTTCTGACCGTAGCCGACGGCGTCGCCGTCCGGATCGACGAGATACTCACCGACCGGCCGGGACGGATCGGTGGCGAAGGACAGATCGGCGCGGAGGTCGTGCACTCCCATGGGCACGTCGAACGCGTAGTACTGCTCCTGGCCCTGGCCGTCCGGCCGGCCGTTGCCGCCGGTCAGCGTCCCCGAGAAGGATCCTCCGCTCGACGGTTCCACGAGGCTGCGCAGGGTCACCGGAATCGACGTCGGGGTCCCGCCGCCGGGCGCGAGCACGATCGACCCCGTGCTGTCGCCGGGCGCTGACGGCGTCGTCGCCGCGACGTCGACCGTCTGGCTGCGCCCCGGGGCGAGCGTCACCCGGCTCGGCGAGACCGAGCCAAACGGGACGTGCTGCTGGGTGGCCACCCGCCACGGGACGACGCCGTTGGTCCCGCCGGCGGAGGCGACATCACCGAAGATGACGCCGGTCCAGGTCCCCGGGGCCGGCGACCGCACCTCGGTCTCGCCGTAGCTGGCGGGGCCCTGGGGCAGGGAGTGGGCGGCGAAGCGCCCCTGCGGGTCGATGAGGATCAGCCGCACGCGCGAGTTGAGCCCCGTGGCGCAGAACTGCTGGTTGCAGTAGGTCTCGTTGACCGGCCAGGCCAGCTGGGCGGTCAGCCGGTCGATGCCCGCCGGGACTCGGAAGTGGAACAGTTGGTAGTTGTTGCTGATGCCCTGCCAGCTCGGGACCTTCGGGCTCGCGGTGTCGCTCAGCGTGACGCTGCCGGTCTGCACGTTCTCGTCGGGACCGAACGTGCGACCGCTGAGGTTGACCGTCTGCGCCGTGTCGCCCGGGTTCGACACCGTGAACTGCCAGTGCTGGCCGGACCCCGGAGCTCCGGTCGCGGTCAGCTGGGTGCTCGACGTCGTCAGCGCGGGCGTGCTCGGATCGGCGTTGTGCAACGCCTCGGCGAGTTGCACCGCCTTGTAGCTGTTCAGCAGCCCCGCGCCCTGCTCACTCGCCGGTGCCCCGAGGTCGGTGGCGCTGGAGACGAGGATCTGCTTGACCTGCGCCGGGGTCGGGGTCGCCCCGCCGTGGGTCTTCGCGTAGGCCTGGATGACCAGCGCTGCGGCGCCGGCGACGAACGGCGAGGATTCGCTCGTGCCGCCGCTCTCCTCGACGTCTGAGGACTGGCCGGTGAAGTTCGTGCAGTCGGAATAGGTCGCGCTCGGGGTGCACGAAGCGAAGCTCACGTCGCCCGGGGCGAGCATGTCGATCGTCGCGCCGGTGAGGTCGGTCCCGCTCGAGCTCAGCGAGCTGACGTTGTCGTTCAGCCAGCCGGTGGTGGCGAAGTCCCGAGCCAGCGCGTAGTTGGTCTGCGCGTAGAACCGGAAGTCGGTCGACGCGCCCGCCGAGATGACGTTCGGATCGGTCGCCGGCGAGCCCGTCGTGTTGAACGGTCCCGCGTCACCCGACGAGGAGACCACGGTGACGCCCGCCGCGACGGCCGCGTCGTCGAACTGCTTGAGGACGTCGAGCGCGGTGACGTCGGGGAACGGGTTGGAGCCGAACGACTCGTTGATGACGTTGACGTGATCGGTCTCGACGGCGTAGTTGATCGCCTGCAGGAAGTCGGACTCGGTCGTGTCGTAGTTCGCGGAGAACGCCTTCAGGCCGACGAGGCCGGCGCCGGGGGCAACGCCTTCGATGCGGATGTTGCAGGGCCCCGGGTCGGGCTGGGCGCCGAAGTTCTGCACGTTGTAGACGTGCTGGCCCTGGCCGGCGATGGCGTTGGCGTCGAGAAACGCCTCGCCGCCGGTCGTGGGCGCGTTCGGACCGTCGCCGGAGAAGTCCTGGTAGTCGCCGCCGACCGACGGGCTGAACGCCGACCTGCCGTCGGGACGGATGAAGTTGACGTTGTTCGGGTCGATGCCCTCGGCGATGTAGGCGACCTTGACGCCCGCGCCGGTGATCCCGAGCGACCGGGCCGTCGGCTGGCTGGGATCGTCGGAGTCGGTGTTCGTGGACGACAGGCCCTCGGGGTCGAGCTGCACCCCGCCGCTGGCCGCGCAGGCGCCGGGGATCACGATCGGCGTCGGCGCGCCCGAAGCGTGCGCGCGCCGGCCCGCGGCCGCCGGGAGCGCCAGCGGCGCCGGCCCGCGGATCGTCGCGTCGGAGACGACCCGGGCCACGTCCGGGTCGGCGGCGAGCCGCGCCCGCTCGCGCCGGGAGACCGTGGCCGCCAGCGCGTTGACCACCTGGAAGCTGCGGATATGGCTGGCGCGCACCGACCGCAGCTGGCGGATGAGCGGCGCCTGCTCGGCCTTGATCGCCGCGACTCGCACCGCCGCCGAGCGGCTGCCGACGTGGGCGGCGCGCCGCTGGCTGCGGAGGATGACGATCACGTGCTGGTCGGCGTGCGCTGACAGCTGGCGGCGCAGCGCCCGGCTGAGGTGGGGCGTGCGGTGGTGGCGCGTGGCCGCGGCCACGACGGGGATGCCCGCCCCCAGCACGGCCACCGCCGTGGCGAGCACGATCAGCCCGCGGCGCATGCCTCGCCGCCCACCGTCCGACCGTGCCCGTCGCAACTGCGCTCGCATAGACATCCTCCGCTCATGGTGGCGATCCAGGCTTAACCTTCGATCGCGACAGCCCAAACCATGCTCGCCCGCTGCCAATCCCTCCGCCCACGCGGGATGATCTGGCGGCAACCTACTACGGGCCCCGGCGGATTTCCACACCGAGCAGCTCACGGCCGACGGCCCTTCAGCGGCCGCGTTACGCCACCCGGTGATGCGTCCGAGAGCCGGGCGGCCGCCGCGGCTCGCAAAGGTGTCGGCGAGGCGCCATCCCGGCAGGGCGGCCGGCGAGACGTTATGCTCGGCCACACGCGCAGGCGCGGGGAACCCGGTGCGAATCCGGGACGGTCGCGCCACTGTCAGAGGGCTCAGAGCCCTGAGTCAGGAACTCGAGCCTCCGCGCATGTCCGCTGGCGGGAACGCGTCATTCCCAGGAGGTCCGTCCGAGTTGCAGGCACCCGTGGTGACCGATCGCTGTCCCGGCGTGCTGCGTCTCCACGAGGCCGCGGACGGCTGGTTGGCGCGCGTACGACTCCCGGGCGGCCGGCTCGCCGCTGAGGCGCTGCGCGCGATCGCCGATGTGGCGCAGCGTGGCAACGGCATCATCGAGCTGACCTCGCGCGCGAGCCTTCAGATCCGGGGCCTGGTCGCCGGCGACGGCGTCGCCTGCGCCGAGATCCTCGGCGAGGCCGGGCTGCTGCCATCACCGTCGCACGACCGGGTGCGCAACATCCTGGCCAGCCCGGTGGCGGGACGCCACCCGCAGTCGGCGGCCGATGTCGACGACGCCGTCCGCGAGCTCGATGCCGCCGTGTGCGCCGATGACGCACTCGCCCGGCTGTCGGGCCGCTTCCTGTTCGCCGTGCTCGACGGCAGCCCCACGCTGGACGCACGACGCGCCGATGCGGTCGTCGCGCCCCGCCAGAACCGGGCCGCCGCGATCCATGCGGCCCAGGCCCCGACCACGCTGACGCCGGGCGTGCTGCGCCAGCGCGACGGCCTGGTCGCCGTCACCGCCGCCGTGCCGCTCGCTCGGCTTCACCCCAGCACCGCGCGTATCCTCGCCGGGCTCGCGGCCCGACACGGCACCGACGTGCGGATCGCCCCCGAGCGCACCGTGACGCTGGTCGACATCGCGCCGACCGAGGCAGACGGCGTGGTCCTCGAGCTGAGCTCGCGGGGGCTCGTCACGCGGCCCTCGGGGTGGGACGGTCTCACCGCCTGCGCGGGTCGCGGCGCCTGCGCCAAGGCCGAGTCCGACGTCCGCGCGCTCGCCGTCGCCGCAGCCGCGCGGCGCGCGCCCGGAGACCCGCCCGAGCATTGGGCCGCCTGCCCGCGTGGGTGCGGCCGGCCGCCCGGCGTCGCGCTGCGAGGGCTGCGGTGAGCCCGAGCTACCTGCGCGACGGCGCCGAGATCTACCGTCGCTCGTTTCAGATGATCCGCGACGAGGCGCGTCTGGACGGCCTGGACCCGGTGCTCGAGCGGGTCGTCGTGCGGATGATCCACGCCTGCGGGATGGTCGATCTCGCCGACGACGTCGCCGCCTCGCCGGGGTTCGCCGCCGCCGGTGAGCGGGCGCTGAGCGCCGGCGCGCCGATCCTCTGCGACACCCGGATGGTCGCCTCCGGCGTCACTCGCTCCAGGCTGCCGGCCGCCAACGACGTCGTGTGCACGCTCTCCGATCCTCGCGCGACCGACCTGGCCCGCGAGCGGGGCACGACGCGGACGGCCGCGGCGATCGAGCTGTGGCGCGATCGGCTGAAGGGAGCGGTGGTCGTCGTCGGAAACGCCCCGACCGCGCTCTTTGCCCTGCTGGAGATGGTGCAGGCGGGCGCGCCGCGGCCCGCCGCGGTGATCGGCGTCCCGGTCGGCTTCATCGGCGCGGCCGAGTCCAAGGCGGCGCTGGCGTCGTCGCCGCTGGGGCTCGAGCACGTCGTCGTCCACGGTCGACGCGGCGGCAGCGCGATCGCGGCGGCGGCGGTCAACGCCCTGGCCGGCGAGGCCGAAGCGGGATGACCCACGCCGCCGACGCTCACGCGAGGCACACCGGTCGGCTGTACGGCGTCGGAGTCGGCCCCGGCGACCCCGAGCTGATGACCGTCAAGGCTCGGCGGATCATCGAGCGGGCGCCGGTGATCGCCTATCCGGGCGCCGCGCACGGCTCGAGCATCGCGCGGAGCGTCGCCGACCCGTACCTCGGCGCGGACAAGATCGAGGTCGGGCTGCGCTATCCGGTGACCACCGGGACCATCGAGCATCCCGGCGGGTACGAGGCCGCGCTCGCCGAGTTCTACGACGACTGCGCCGCGCAGCTGGCCGTGCATCTCGACGCCGGCCGCGATGTCGCCGTCCTCTGCGAGGGCGACCCGTTCCTCTACGGGTCCTACATGTATCTCCACGATCGCCTGGCCGGCCGGTACCCGACCGAGGTCATTCCCGGGGTGGCCTCCTTCAGCGCGGCCGCGGCCGCGTCGGGCACGCCGCTGGTCCGCCGCGACGACGTGCTCACGATCCTGCCCGGAACCCTCTCGCCCGACGTCCTGGCGGCGCGCCTGCGGACGAGCGACGCCGCCGTGGTGATGAAACTGGGACGGACGTTTCCCGCGGTGCGCGAGGCGACCGAGCGGGCGGGACTGCTGCACCGCGGCGTCTACGTCGAGCGCGCCAGCTTCGAGGGCCAGCGCGTCGTGCCGATGGCCGACGTGAACGGCACGGTCCCATACATGTCGCTCGTGCTCGTGCCCGCCGAACGCTGGCCCCGGCGACCGGCGCCCGACGGGGCCGCCCGGGGGCTGGTGTCGGTCGTCGGGCTGGGACCGGCGGGACCCGACTGGCTGACCCCGGAGGCGCACGCCGAGCTGGCCGGCGCCGACGTGCTCGTCGGCTATGAGACCTACCTGCGACGCGTCCCGCAGCGCCACGGACAGCGGCGGCTGGTCTTTGACAACCGGTCCGAGCTTGATCGCGCGACGCAGGCGCTGCGACTGGCGGCCGCGGGCGAGCGGGTCGCGGTCGTCTCCTCGGGCGACCCGGGGGTGTTCGCCATGGCGGCCGCGGTGCTGGAGGCGGTCGAGACCGCCGAGAAGGCGGCCGGGACCGCCAGGGAGGCGGCCGGAACCGCCAGGGAGGCGGCCGGAACCGCCGAGGAGGCCGCCGTGACCGAGGTCGAGATCAGGGTCGTTCCCGGCCTGTCGGCCATGCAGGCCGCCGCGGCCCGCGTCGGAGCGCCGCTCGGCCACGACTTCTGCGTCATCTCGCTGTCCGATCAGCTCAAGGACCTGGCGACGATCGAGCGCAGACTGGACGCCGCGGCGTCCGCCGATCTCGTGGTGGCGCTCTACAATCCGGCGTCGCGCACGCGCCGCGCCGCGCTGCAGCGCGGGCTCGAGGTGCTGCGGCGCCACCGGGCGCCGGAGACACCCGTGATCGTCGCGCGGGCGGTCGGCTGCACCGAGGAGGCGATCACGGTGACGACGCTCGCCGACGTGCAGACGGCGGTCGTGGACATGCGGACGCTGATGATCGTCGGCTCCTCGCAGACGCGCATCCTGCCCTCCGGCAACGGGCGTCCGCGCGTCTACACGCCGCGCAGCTATCCGTCCTACGAGTGAGCGAGCGCCCAGTGAAGCGCCGCGCGCACGTCGCCGACCGTCTCGGCCTCGGGGCGCGCCGGGCGACGGACGACGATCACCGGCACGCCCCGCTCGCGTGCGGCGTCGAGCTTCGCGCGGGTCAGCGAGCCGCCGCTGTCCTTGGTGACGACGAGGTCGATGGCGCGCGTGTCGAGCAGCGCCCCCTCACCGGCGAGCGTGTACGGACCGCGGTCGAGCAGCAGCTCGTGGCGGACCGGGAGTGCCGCCTCGGGCGGATCGACGCAGCGAACGAGAAACCACGCCTCGTCGACGGCCGCGAACTGCTCGAGGCCCTGGCGGCCGGTCGTCAGCAGCACCCGGCGCCCGAGCCCGGGGATCGCCGCGGCGGCCGCCGGCAGATCGTCGACCCAGTGCCAGCGGTCGCCGCGGCCCGCCGTCCACCCGGGCCGCTGCAGGCGCAGCAGCGGGACGCCCGCGGCGCGGCTGGCGCTCGCCGCCGAGATCGAGATCCGCTCGGCGAACGGGTGCGTGGCATCGACGACCGCGGCGACGCCGTGCTCGGCCAGCCACCGTCGCAACGCGGCCGGTCCGCCGAAGCCGCCGACCCGCACCGCCCCGGCCGGCAACCGCGGGTGAGCGACGCGGCCGGCCAGCGAGCTCGTCACCGGGGCCCCCCGCGCCACCAGCAGGGCGGCGAGCTCGCGGGCCTCGGCGGTGCCTCCGAGCAGGAGGATCATCGGTGAGGCGGATCCTCGTCGTCGGCATCGGTGCGGGCGATCCAGCCCACGTGACGCTGCAGGCCGTCGCGGCGCTGCGGCGCGCCGACGTCCTGTTCGAGCTGCGGCGCGAGGCCACCGAGCTCACCGTCCTGCGGCGCGAGATCTGCGCCGCGCATGACGTCGGCGCCGTCGTCGTGCCGATCGACGAGCCGCGGCGCGACCGTGCGGCCGATGACTACGCCGGCGCCGTGAGCGAGTGGCGCGACCGGCGCGCCGATGTCTGGGAGGGGGCGATCGAGACCACGCTGGGCGAGGACGGCGTGGGCGCCTTTCTGGCGTGGGGCGACCCGTCGCTGTATGACTCGACGATCGCGGTGCTCGACGAGATCCGCGACCGCGGACGGGTCGGGTTCGCCACCGAGGTCATCCCCGGCGTCTCGAGCCTGCACGCGCTCACCGCCCGTCATGGGATAGCACTCAACCGCGTCGCGGGCGCGGTGCAGATCACCACCGGCCGGCGGCTGGCCGAGCGCGGGCTGCCGGAGGGGGTTCCCGACGTCGCGGTCATGCTCGACGGCCGGTGCGCGTTCACCACCGTGACCGAGCCGGGCGTCGAGATCTTCTGGGGGGCATATCTCGGATCGCCCGAGGAACTGCTGATCGCCGGCCCGCTCGCCGAGGTGGCCGACGAGATCGTGCGCGTCCGCGCGCAGGCCCGGGAGCGGCGGGGATGGGTCATGGACACCTATCTCCTGCGTCGCGCGGTGCAGTAGAGGTGGCTGTCGCGAAATCCCTCGGCGGTCAGCGCGGGCCCGGCGATGATCGTCGCCGTCCGTTGTACGCCGGCGTCCTGCACGATCGAGGCGATCGTGTCGAGCGTCCCGCGCAGCACGACCTCGTCGGGATGGCTGGCCCGGGCGACGACGGCGACGGGGCAGTCGCCCCCGTAGGCATCGGCGAGCGTGGCGGCGATCTCCGCGATCGCCTGCGCGCCGAGGTGGACGACGACGGTCGCGCCGTCTCCGGCCAGGTCGGCGAGCCGCTGGCCGTCGGGGATGGCCGAGGCGCGGCGACCGTGGCGGGCCAGGATGACCGCCTGCGCGACCGCCGGCACGGTCAGCTCGCGACCGAGCGCCGCCGCCGCCGCCGCGAAGGCCGGCACCCCCGGCGTCATGTCCCAGTCGATCTTCAGCGCGTCGAGCCGGCGGATCTGCTCGGCGACGGCGCTGTAGATCGACAGGTCTCCGGACTGCAGTCGCGCGACGTCCTGGCCGGCGGCGTCGGCCGCCGCGATCTCGCCGATGATCGCGTCGAGATCGAGGTGCTGGGTGTCGATCAGCCGGGCGTCGTCCGGCGCGTGTGCGAGCACCTCGGCGGGCACGAGCGCCCCCGCATACAGGCATACCGGACAGCCGGCGATCAACCGGCGGGCGCGCAGGGTGATGAGGTCGGCGGCGCCGGGGCCGGCGCCGATGAAATGGACGGTCACCGCCGAGCCTCCCACTGGACGACCGGCAGCTGATGGCGCCAGCCGGTGAAGCCGCCGATCGGCTCGGCATGTGCGACCGACAGGCGCACGAGCGTTCCGCCGAGCCGTCGGCGAGCCTGCACGATGGACGCCTCGGTCTCGAGCGTGACGGCGTTGGCGACGAGACGACCGCCCGGCCCCAGCGCGTCCCAGCAGCGATCGAGCACGCCCAGCGCGGTCAACCCGCCCCCGATGAAGACGCGCGCCGGAGCCTCGAGGTCGGCCAGCGCGTCGGGGGCCGAGCCGGTGACGACGACGAGTTCGGGGACGCCGAGCGCGGCGGCGTTGAGCCGGATGCGCCCCGCGCGAGCGGGGTCGCGCTCGATGGCGATCGCCCGCGCGCGTGGCTCGGCGCGCAGCCACTCGATGGCGATCGACCCGTTGCCCGCCCCGACGTCCCACAGCAGCTCGCCCGGCAGCGGCGCGAGCACGGCGAGCGTCGCCGCCCGGAGGTGGCGCTTGGTCAGCTGGCCGTCGTGCGCGTAGGCATCATCGGGGAGGCCGGGCGTGAGGGGTCGGCCGGGGCCCCCGGCGACCTCGATCGCGACCACATGCAGCGGATCGGTGTCATCGCCGGCCCACGTCGCCGCCGTCGACTCGCGCAGCCGCTCACGGGGTCCGCCGAGCTGCTCGAGCACCACGAGCCGGCTGGGTCCGAAGCCCCGCTCGCGCAGCATCGCCGCGACCCGGTCGGCGCCGTCGGGGCCACTCACGTAGACCACGAGCCGGCGCCCCGGCTGGAGCAACCGCGCGACGGACTGAAGCGGTGCGGCGACCGCGCTGATGAGCTCCACCTCCGCCTCCGGCCAACCGAGCCGTGCGCAGGCGAGCGCGAACGCGGACGGGTGGCCGATCACCCGCAGCCGCTCGGCGCCCACGCGCCGAGCGAGCGTGGCGCCGATCCCGTGGAGCATCGGGTCCCCGCTCGCGAGCACGCACACGTCGCCGTTCGCGCGCGCGACGAGCTCGTCGACGAGCGGCGCGAGCGGCGAGGGCAAGCCTCGCCGCGGCGGCGAGTCGGCCGGCAGGGTCGCCAGCTGGCGCTCGGAGCCGATCACCTCCTCGGCGCCGAGAATCGCCGCCCGGGCCGGTTCGCCCAACCCCGACCAGCCGTCGGCGCCGATTCCGACGACGGTGATCACGCGACGGTCTCGCGCAGCGCCGCCACCAGCGCCGCGTTGTCCCCGGGGGCGCGCGCGGTCAGTCGCAGGTGCCCGTCGCCGAGGCCGGGAAAGCTCGCGGCATGGCGGACGGCGAAGCCGCGGGCGCGCAGCGCTCGGTGCACGGCCGGGCCGTCGGCGACCTCGATCAGCACGAAGTTGGTGACGCTCGGCCAGGTGCGCACGCCGGCGAGCCCCTGCAGCCGCGCGGCCAGGTCGTGGCCCTCGGTGGCCGACCGCTCGGCCGCGGCGGCCAGCTCGCCGGGGTGCGCGGCGGCGGCGTCGATCGCCGCCAGGGCGACCGCATTGGCCGACCAGGGCGGCCGCACGGCCCGCAGGGCGGCGGCGAGCGGCGGCGCGGCCAGGGCATACCCGACCCGCAGCCCCGGCAGCGCGAGCAGCTTCGTGAGGCTGCGCACGACGATGACGTCGTCCAGCGGCTCGCCGGTCAGCGATCCGGGCTCGCCCGGCACCATGCTCATGAACGCCTCGTCGACGACGACCACGCGGCCCGGCCGGCGCAGCGCCGCCAGCGCGGACGCGGGGTCGAGCGTGCCCGAGGGCGAGGCCGGATTGCCGACGATGACGAGATCGGCGCCGGGCGGGATCGCCCCCGGGTCCAGAGCGAAGTCGGCCTCCGGATCGCGGACGACGCGGGCGACCGGGACCCGGTGGACGCGCAGCGCCGCCTCGGACTCGGTGAACCCCGGATGGACACAGACGGCCAGGCGCGGGCGCAGCGCCGCCGGCAGGAGCCACAGCGCCTCAGCGGCCCCGTTGGTGATGACGACCTGCGCCGGATCGCGACCGTGCATCGCCGCCAGGGCTCCGACCGCGCTGCACTCGTCGGGGTAGCGGTCGACGGCGTGCTCGGCCGCGTCGCGCAGGACGGCGCGCAGCCACGACGGCGGGCCCCCCTCGAGCACGTTGACGGCATGGTCGCGCAGCCCGGGGGCGACGTCGCTATCGCCGTGCCGGCGCAGCCCGGCGGGGACGTCGCTATCACCGGGCCGGCCCAGCCCGGCGACGTCGCGGTCACCGGGCCGGCGCAGCCCGGCGGCGACCTCGCGGTCACCGGGCCGGCGCAGCCCGAGCCTGACGTCGCGGTCACCGGGCCGGCGCAGATCGTCCTGCGCGGCGGGCGGCGGGGCCGACAACGGCACGACGCGCCCGGCGACGACGTAGTCGACCGCATCCGCCGCGGCCGACAGCCGCTGGGTCGCCTCCCCGAGCGCGTCGAGCCAGCGCCGCGAGACGTCGTCTCTCGGCAGCATCCCCTCGCCCGCCTGCTCCACGACGACGATCACCTCGCCGCCGGCGGCGGCGGCGATCAGCTCGTCGATCCGCGCGAGCGGATCGACGGGCTCGGCCGCCAGCCACACTCCGAGCCCATCGAGGAGCGTGCAGCCATCTCGCAGGACGATCGCGGCGAGGTCGCCATCGGCCGTGACGGTCTCCCACGTCGACGGGCGGCGGGCATGATGCGCGGCGATTCGCTGCGCCATCGAATCGTCGCTCGCGTCGGCCGTCGCCACGTAGCGCACCGGGCGCCCGCCGGCCGCGGCCAGACGCTCGGCGTGCGCGCTCTTGCCCGAGCGCACGCCGCCGATGATCACCGTGAGGCTCATGCGGGGGCAGCGGCGGCCGCCGCGACGAAGCGGGCCGGGATCCGGGGATGCGCGGCCCAGTGGACGTGCAGATAGCTCGCCTGCACCGCTCGCGCCACCACGCCTTCGGACCGCGTCGCCCCGCGCGCCGTCACCTCCCACGCCGGCGGCCCGCCGCCCTCGATGTTCGAGTAGTGGAACTCGTGGCCGCGGACGGCCTCGCCGCGATCCAGCCACGGGGTGGCGGTGGCCGCACGCGCCTCCCGGTAGCCGAGCGTCAGCCGGCGCGCCATCGCGCCCCGCGCAGGCAGGACGCCGCACATCGGATGGCCGTCGAGCTCGTCGCACAGGTACAGCAGCCCGCCGCATTCGCCGAGCACCGGCCTGCCGGCGCCGGCCAGTGTGCGCACCTGCGCGCGCAGCGCTTCGTTGGCGGCCAGCTCTGCCCCGTAGACCTCGGGAAAGCCGCCGGCGAGGATGAGCGCCTGGCTGCCCTCGGGCAGGCGCTCGTCGGCGGTGGGATCGAACGGATGCAGTTCGGCGCCGGCCGCGCGCAGCAGCTCCAGGTTCTCCTCGTAGTGAAACGAGAACGCCGGGCCGCGGGCGATCCCGATCCGAGCCACGGGTGCGCCAGCGCCGGGCTGTGGCTCCGGCGACCACGGGGCGACCGTCAGCGCGGGCGCCGAGCGGGCCAGACGCTCGATTGCGTCCAGGTCGCACGAGCGCGCGGTCGCCTCCGCGAGGGTGCGCAGCGCGGCGGCGGCGCGGCCCGTGCGCTCGTCGGCCGGGACGAGGCCGAGATGGCGCTCGGGAGCGGCGATCCGCTCGTCGCGGCGCAGCGCGCCGAGAACCGGGATGCGCAGCGGCTCGAGGGCCTCGCGCAGCAGCTGCTCGTGCGCGTCAGAGCCCACCCGGTTGAGGACGATTCCCGCGAGGTCCAGCTCGGGGTCGAACGTCGCGAAGCCGTGGACGAGCGCCGCCGCCGAGCGGGCCATCGCCGAGGCGTCGATGACGAGCAGCACCGGGGCGGCCAGCAGCTTGGCGACATGGGCGGTGGATGCGAGCTCCCCCCGGCCGGACGCGCCGTCGAACAGCCCCATGACCCCCTCGATCACCGAGACGTCGGCGCCGGCGGCCGCGTGGCGAGCGAGCGGGGCGATCAGCTCGGGTCCGGAGAGGAACGCATCGAGGTTGCGCCCGGGGCGCCCGGAGGCGAGCGCGTGGTGACTGGGATCGATGTAGTCCGGACCTACCTTATGGCCCTGGACGGTCAGCCCGCGGGCCCGCAGCGCCCCGATCAGGCCGCAGGCGACGGTCGTCTTGCCGGCGCCCGAGGACGTTCCGGCGACGACCACGCGTGGCGGCGCCGCGCCTACCACTCGATCCCCTGCTGGGCGCGGATGCCGGCGTCCATCGGATGCTTGACCTTGGTCACCTCCGAGACGAGGTCGGCGACCTCGATCAGCTCGGGGACGGCATCACGGCCGGTGAGGACCACATGCTGGAAGCCCGGCCGGTCGCGCAGCGTGCTCACGACATCGGCGACGTCGATCCACCCCCAGGTGACCGGGTAGGTGATCTCGTCGAGCAGCAGGAACTCGTAGCGCTCGTGCGCGATCGCCCGCTTGACCCCCGCCCATCCCTCGCGCGCCAGGTCGGCCGACCCCTCCAGGTCCTTGGACAGCCACGACCAGCCGTCACCCATCTTCTCCCAGTCGATCCCGCCCAGCGCAGCGGCCGCCTTGGCCTCTCCGACCTTCCACTTGCCGGACTTCACGAACTGAAAGACGCCGCAGCGGTACCCACGCGCCCAGGAGCGCATGAGCATCCCGAACGCCGATGAGCTCTTGCCCTTGCCGTGGCCGGTGACCACGATCGTCAGCGGGCGGTCGCGCGGCTTGCGGCGGCGCGGCTCGGCGGACCCGCGGTCCTCGCTGCTCACGCGGATCGCCTCCGTTCGCGACCCGGACCCCGACCCGCCCGCCCGGCGGCGTGAGCCGTCCGCCTCGTCATGCGGCGCGCTCCAGGGCGTGGACGCACCCGCCGGCGGCGGCCGCCAGCTCGGCGGCCATCCCCACCCGCACGGGTCCGTCCTCGGTGTCGACGATCTGCACGGCGTCGGCGGTGCGTCCGAGCGCGGCGGCGGCGCGGGCGATCGCCCCGTCGGGGTCGGCGACGCGGCCGTCGGTGAGCACGACGGCGATCGAGCGGCGGGTGGCGTCGCGCATCGCCTCGCGGCGGATGAGCCGTTCGGCGGCCGCGAGCCCTTCGGCAAGCGGGGTCCGCCCGCCGGTGGGCAGGTCCCGCAGCGCGGCGGCCGCCCGCTCGATCGGCGCACCCGGCACGACGGTCAGCTCGGCGCGCGCGGCGCGGAAGGAGATGACGGCCACCCGGTCGCGCCGCGCGTAGGCGTCGCGCAGCAGCCCGAGCAGCGCGCCCTTGACGCGGGCGGCGCGGCGCCGAGCGCTCATCGAACCGCTCGCGTCGACGACCAGGCACAGCAGCGCGCTCTCGCGGCCGGCGCGGACGTGTGCGCGGATCGGCGATGCCTGCCCGCAGGTGAGGCGGTGGCGCAGCGTCGCCACGATCGCGAGGTCGTCCGCGTCGATCTCCGCGGGTCGCGAGTCGATCGCGCCCGTGCCGGTCCCGCGCCCGCGACCGCGCCGGCCAGCCGGACCGCGGCCGACGCCGGCGAGCGACACCGCGCTCTCGGGCAGGCGCGCCGGGGCCGGACGATCGACGCGCTCGCGCGGCGCCGGGCTGTTCGGGGAGCCTTCGGGCCCACCCGCACCATCGCCCTGCGGTGGTTCGGGCGGCTCCGGCGGTGGATCGTCGAGCGCGCGCCGCAGCGACTCCGGGTCCGGGGCGCGGCCGTCCAGCGGGTCGCGCCGCCGGCGGTGGGCGAGCGCCAGCACCGCGGCCCGGCGAACGTGGTCGGGGTCCACCTCGTCGGCGCCGTGGAGGGCGGCCAGCGCACGGGCGGTGCGGGCGGTGACGATGTCGCCGCGCACCCCGTCGATCGCAAGCTCGGCGCACGCGCGGGTGATCCGGTCAAGCTCGCGGGCCGGCAGGCGCACCGCGGGCAGCCTGCGTCGCGCGTCGGCCAAGCGGTCTGCGGTCGCCCGCTCGTCGAGGGCAAAGCGCTCCGTGAACCCCGCCGGATCGCCCTCGAAGGCCAGCCGACGGCGGACGATCTCGGCGCGCACGTCCGGGTCGGCCGGCGTGACAACCTCGACGCCCAACCCGAAGCGGTCGAGCAGCTGGGGGCGCAGCTCGCCCTCCTCGGGATTCATCGTGCCGACGAGGAGGAACCGAGCCTCGTGGGTGGCCGAGACCGCCTCCCGCTCGACGGTCACGATCCCGGTCGCGGCCGCGTCGAGCAGCGCGTCGACGAGATGGTCGGCCAGCAGGTTGACCTCGTCGACGTACAGGATCCCGCGGTGCGCGCGGACCATGAGCCCCGGCTCGTAGCGGTGCTCGCCGTCGAGCGCCCGGGCCAGGTCCAGCGATCCAACGAGGCGGTCGAGCGTCGCCCCGAGCGGCAGCTCCACCAGCGGACCGCGATCTCCGGGCAGCAACGGGGCCAGGCCGCGGACCGCGGTCGTCTTGGCGGTGCCGCGCTCGCCGCGGACGAGCACGCCGCCGATCTCCGGCGACACGGCGTTGACGAGCAGTGACTCGACGAGGAGCTCCTGGCCGACGATCGCGCTCAGCGGGAACGCGACGCTCATCCAGCTGCCTCCTCGAGCTCGCCCTCGAGGGCGAGGAAGCGACCCCGGATGGCGTCGACCGTCGCCTGCTCGGGCTCGCCCCACAGACCGCGATCCGCGGCCTCGAGCAGCCGCTCGGCGATCGCTCGCGCCGCCCATGGGTTGGACTCCGCCATGAACCCGGCCACGTCGGGATCGAGCAGGTAGCGCTCGGCGACCTGCTCGTACATCCAGTCCTCGGCGACGCCCGTGGTCGCGTCGTAGCCGAACAGGTAGTCGACGGTGGCCGCCAGCTCGGCGGCGCCCTTGTAGCCGTGGCGGATCATCGAGGCGATCCACCGCGGGTTGGCGACGCGGGCACGGAACACCCGGCGGGTCTCCTCGGTCAACGTCCGCGCGCGCACCCGCGAGGGGTCGGAGCTGTCGCCCAGGTAGGCGGCGGGCTCGCGGCCGCTGATCGCCCGGACGGTCGCGACCATCCCGCCGTGATACTGGTAGTAGTCGTCGGAGTCGAGGATGTCGTGCTCGCGCGAGTCGACGTTCTTGACCGCCACCTCGATGCGCCCATAGCAGTCGCGCATCGCCTCCCGGGCCGTCGCTCCGTCGAGCCCGCGGCCGTAGCCGTAACCTCCCCACGCCTCGTAGACAGCGGCCAGGTCCGCGTCGCCCCGCCAGTCCCGCGAGTCCAGCAGCGCCAGCAGCCCGGCGCCGTAGGTCCCCGGTCCCGAGCCGAACACCCGGGTGGTGGCGCGCCGCCAGGCCGGCTGCTGCCCGAGCTCGCCGGCGAGGCGCCGCGCGTCGGCGCGGGCGTGGGCGGCGACGTAGTTGTCGGCATCGTCCTCGTCGAGGCCCGCGACCATGCCGACCGCGTCGTCGAGCAGGGTCACGAGGTGCGGGAACGCGTCCCGGAAGAAGCCCGAGATGCGCACGGTGACGTCGATCCGAGGCCGCCCGAGCTCGTCGAGCGACACGACCTCCAGCCCGGTGATCCGCTGGGACTCGGGGTGCCACGTCGGCCGCACGCCGAGCAGCGCGAGGATCTCCGAGACGTCGTCGCCCTGCGTGCGCATCGCCGCCGTTCCCCAGGCGACGAGGCCGATCATCCGCGGCAGCTCACCCGTCTGCGCGCGGTGGCGCTCGAGCACGGCGTCCGCCAGCCGGCAGCCGGCCTCCCAGGAGAGCTCGGAGGGCAGCGCGCGCGGATCGACCGAATAGAAGTTGCGCCCGGTCGGCAGCACGTCGAGGCGGCCGCGCGTCGGCGCGCCGGAGGGCCCCGAGGCGACATGGCGTCCGTGCAGCGCGGCCACGATCGCCTCCAGCTCGTCCGGGGTGCGGCGGATCCGGGGCACGACCTCCCGGCAGGCGAACTCAAGCGACGCGACGACCCCCTCGTCGGCGCGTCCGAGCACCCGCTCGCACACGTCCCGCGCCGCGGCGGCATCCCAGTCGTGCTCGGCGAGGCCGTCCAGCAGGGCCATGTGGGCGTCCTCGAGGCGGTCGATGAGGTCCCCGCCGCTCGCGGCCGGCCCTGGGAAGCGGGCCAGCAGATCGCCCGGCGCGTCGGTGAGCGGCTGGCCGGGGTCCGCGACGAGCGGGGGCTCGTCGAGGCCGAACGCCTGGCCGACGGCCCGGCGCAGTCCCATGACCGGACCCTGCCCGAGACGCAGCATCGCCGAGGTCAGACCGCGCAGCTGCTCGCCGTGCGGCGGATGGCCGAGGACGTGCAGACCGTCCTTGATCTGGATGTCCTTGACCTCGCACAGGTAGCCGTCGATGTGCTGGACGAGCTCGGCCATGTCGTCGTCGGCCGGACGCTCGGAGATGTTCAGGTCCGCCTGCAGGTTGGCGTCCTGTATCGCCGACCAGATCCTCGCGGCGAGCGCCGGCAGCTTCGGCGGATCAAGGACCTCGAGGCGGGCGTACTCGTCGAGCAGCGTCTCCAGCTCGGCCAGCTCGTCGTACGTGTCGGCGCGCATCATCGGCGGCACCAGGTGATCGACGATCAGCGCGTGTGCGCGGCGCTTGGCCTGCACGCCCTCGCCGGGGTCGTTGACGACGAACGGGTAGACGAGCGGCAGATCGCCGAGCGCGGCATCCGGAGCGCACGCCGCCGACAGCGCCAGCATCTTGCCGGGCAGCCACTCGAGCGTGCCGTGCTTGCCGAGGTGCACGACCGCGTCGGCGCCCCACACCGCGTCCAGCCAGCGGTAGCAGGCCAGGTAATGGTGGGTGGGCGGCAGCTCGGGGTCGTGGTAGATCGATTCGGCTCCCACCCGCCCACCCCCCTCCGCCTGCTCGCCATAGCCGCGCGGAGGCTGGATCGCGATCACAACGTTGCCGAGCGCCAGGCCGGCGATGACGAAGTCGCCGGTCGCGGGATCGACGTACTGGCCGCCCGGCGGCGGGCCCCACCGCTCCTCGATCGAGCCGCGCAGCGTCTCGGGCAGCGTGCGGTACCAGGTCAGGTAGTCGTCGGCGGCCAGCCGCAGCGGCGCCGCGGCGAGCTGCGCGTCGGTGAGGAACTCGGGATCGTGACCGCCGGCGTCGATGAGCGCGCGCATCAGCTCGTCGCCTCCGGTGAAGTCGTGGTCGACGCGCATGCCGTCCCGCGCCAGCCGCTCCAGCAGAACGAGTGCGCTGGCGGGCGTGTCGAGCCCGACCGCCATGCCGACGCGGGCGTGGCGGGTCGGAAAGCTCGTCAGCAGCAGGGCGACGCGCCGCTGCGCCGCCGGCAGCGAGCGCAGCCGGGCATGGCGGACGGCCAGGCCGGCGATCCGTGCGCACCGCTCGACGTCGGCCACGTAGCGGGGTACGGGCACGCCGACGGGCGAGGCGGCGGCGTCGCGCTCCTTGAACGAGATGACGCCGGCCAGCAACCGTCCGTCGAACTCGGGGATCGCGACCTGGGTGGCGGCGTCCAGCGGCGCCAGCCCGGCGTTCGAGGCCAGCCAGTCAGCGCGCGAGCCGGTGGCGCACACCGCCTGCACCACGGGCACGTCGAGCGCCGCCAGCGCGGCGGCGTCCCAGTCCTGGCGCCCCTCGCCGGCATCGGCGTCGGCGGCACCCGACCCCCCGGTCGCCAGCATCGTCGCGATCAGCGCGTCGATGCGGCCGTGCAGCAGGCCGAACGCCGGCACCCGGCCGTCGGCATCGCGGCGCAGCGAATAGCTCCACACGGCGAGCACGCCCGCGCCGGCGTCGCGGATCGCGTCGCAGAGCGCGTCGATGAAATCCGTGTTGCCGGTGAGGAAGTGCGAGCGGTAGAAGCACACGCCGATCGTCGGCGCGCCGGCCGGCGCCGGCTCGGCGCGGTACACGTCGAGGTCGGGGACCTTGCGCGGGGGCTCGAACCCGAACCCCTCGAGCAGGAACGTGTCGGCCAGGAAGCGCAGCATCTGCTCGACGTTGTCGATGTCGCCGTGGCGCAGGTACTCGCCGACCTGGGCGACGGCGCCGGCCGGGGCGGTCGAGAGCGCCGTCATCTCGGCATCGGGGCTCGACTCGCCCCCCAGCGCGAGCAGCACGACGTCGCGCTCCCGGCAGGCCCGGGCCAGCCGGTCGACGCCGTCGGGCCAGCCGCGGCGGCCACCGAGCACGCGGCAGACGACGACCCGTGCCCCCTCCAGCACGTCGTCGATCAGCGCGCCGGGATCGGGATGGCCCCCCGGATTGGCGCAGCGGACCTCGGGGAACTCGATCCCCGCCCGCCCGAGCCGCCGCACCGCGCCGGCGGTGGCGAGGATCTCGGTGTCGGCGGTGGTCACGAAGCGGAGCATGTGAGGACCTCCGGGTCGATCACGGCAAGATCGGCGGGCGGCCCGGAGACGATCAGGTCGCCGAGACGGTCGAGATCGAGATGGCCGGCCACGAGCGCGCCCAGCGCGTCGAGTCGGGCCTCGCGGAGCGCGGCGAAGGACATGTCGCCGGCAACGTAGCTGCGGCCTCGAAGACCGGCCGCCCACTTCAGGACGCCGCGGCGGAAGGCGTCGTCCTCGAGCACGCCGTGCCAAGCGGTGCCGAGCACGGCGCCGCTGACGCACCCGTCCGGCTCGCCGGAGTCGTCGCGCAGCACGTCGGCGCCGCCGTGGCGGGCCACCCGGCCATGGCGGATCTCGTACCCCGAGGCGCTCGTGCCCGCCCACGGCGAGCGGCCGCGGCGCCGGCGCAGCAGCTTGTCGGGTTCGAAGCGGGTGGTCACCGGGAGCAGCGCCAGACCATCCGCGACGCCCCGGCCCGACTCGACCTCGTCCTCGATGCGCTCGCCGAGCATCTGGTAGCCGCCGCAGACGCCGAGGATCGGGTCACCGGCGCGCGCTCGAGCGCGCAGCGCGCGGTCCAGGCCGTCGGCGCGCAGTCGCTCGAGGTCCTCGAGGGTCGCCTTGGTGCCGGGGAGGATCACCAGGTCGGCGCGCCGCACGTCGGCGGGCGAGCGGGTGAAGCGGACCCGCACGCCGGGCTCGGCGCTCAGCGCATCGGCGTCGGTGAAGTTGCTCATCCATCGCAGCCGCACGACCGCGACCTCGAGGGTGTCCGCGCCCTCGTGCGCGGGCGGCGTCTCCGGCCGGCCGTCGAGCGCCAGGGAGTCCTCCACGTCCAGCCACAGGTCCTCGGCGTAGGGCAGCACGCCGAGCGTGGGGCGCCCGGTGCGGCGCTCGAGCATCTCCAGGCCGGGGGCGAGGATCGACGCATCGCCCCGGAACTTGTTGATGATGTAGCCGGCGACGTGGGCCTGGTCGGCGGCGTGGAGCAGCGCGACGGTCCCGTACAGCGACGCAAACACGCCGCCGCGATCGATGTCGGCCACGATGACCGTCGCCAGGCCGGCCTCGCGAGCCAGCCACATGTTCGTCAGATCGGCATCGCGCAGGTTGATCTCGGCGGGACTGCCAGCGCCCTCGCACACGACCACGTCATACCGGGAGCGCAGGTCGGCGAGCGCCTCGGCCACGATCGGGCGCAGCTCGCCCTTGAGCGCCTGATAGGAGCGCGCGTCGGCATCGGTGTACGGGGTGCCCATGACGACGACCTGACTGTGGCGCACGCCCGAGGGCTTGATCAGCACGGGGTTCATCGCCGCCTCGGGCACGACGCGGGCGGCCGCGGCCTGGACGGCCTGCGAGCGACCGATCTCGGCGCCGCCGGGGGTGACGACCGAGTTCAACGCCATGTTCTGCGCCTTGAAGGGCGCGACGCGGACGCCGCGGGAGGCCAGCCAACGACAGATCCCGGCGGCCACGACCGACTTGCCGGCATCCGAGTGGGTACCGCAGACGAGGATCGCGCCCTTCATCGCTCGCCGACCAGTCCTCCGGCGACGCACGCCGCGAGCGCGGCGGCACAGATGAGCTCGGACAGGCGGGACGCCCGGGCGATGTCGCCGCTCGCCGGACGGGGACCGCCGCCGAGGGCGGGTCGATCCTCTCGGCGGCCGCCGTAGCTCAGCGGGCCCCCCAGGGTGACGCCGAGCGCGCCCGCGAACGCGGCCTCGACCCGTCCCGCGTTCGGGCTGGGATGGCGCGGCCCGTCGTCGCGCGCCGCCCGCCACGCCCGCCGCGGGCTGCCGCCGACCAGCGGCGCCAACAGGCAGGCGAGCAGCGCCGAGAACCGGGCGGCCGGCCAGTTCAGCGCATCGTCCAGCCGCGCCGCCGCCCAGCCGAACTCGGCGTACCGGTCGTCGCGGTGCCCGAACATCGCGTCCAGCGTGTTCGCGGCGCGGTATCCGGCCAGCCCGGCCGGGCCGGCGACCGTGCCCCACCACAGGGCGCCGACCACCGCGTCACTCGTATTCTCGGCCACCGACTCGACGACCGCCGCGCTGAGCCCGGGGGGGTCCAGCGTGCCGGCGTCGCGGCCGCACAGCGCGCGCAGGGCCGCCCGGGCCTCGTCGACTCGCTCGTCGGCGAGCAGGGCGCCGACGCGGGCGGCCTCGCCGCGCAGCGAGCCCCCCCCGAGGGTCGCCCACGTCGTCGCCGCGGTCGCGAGGAAGCCGCGTCGCCCGGCGGCGCGGCCGATCGTCGCGGCCAGCATCACGAGCAGCCCGGTGACGATCGCGCCGCGGAGGCGAGAGGGCCGATACCAGCGGCGCTCGACCGCGGCGGCCAGCTGCCCGAAGCCGGCGACTGGATGTCCGCGGCGCGGGTCGCCGAAGGCCAGATCGGCGGCGTATCCGGCAACGAGCGCAGCGCTCACGCTGATCGCCTCCGCTCGGGACTCGGACCCGCCCGCCCCGCCTGTAAGTCGGCTGCGTGAGTCATCGGGCTGCTGATCGCCTCCGCTCAGCCGCCCTCGGGCTCGCGGCCTCGGGCCAGCCGCGGCAATTGACCCGCGTCACCGTCCACCGCTGCCCGTCGGCGTGCAGCTCGGTGATCCCGAGCGGCGAGACGTCGACTCGCCAGAACGACGGCAAAGGGGCGTCGAGCGCGCGGAGCACCGCCGCCTTGATCACGCCACCGTGGGTGATCGCCAGCGCGTGACCGCTCGCGTCGCGCTGCTCGTCGAGCCAGCGTGCAACGCGGCCGGCGAACGCCCGCAGGCTCTCGCCGCCGTGCGGGTCGGCATCGGGATCGGTCATCCACCGGCGGGCGTCGTCGGGCCGCTCGGCGTGGATCTCGTGCAGTGACCGGCCGGCCCAGCTGCCGAAGTCGCACTCGGCCAGGCGGTCATCCATCGTCGGCGTCAGCCCCGCGGCCGCCGCCGTCTGCAGACAGCGCCGGGCCGGGCTCGCGAGTACCTCACATCCGATCGGCACGGCAGCGGCCAGCCGGGAGGCATCGCGGGTCCCGCGCTCGTCGAGCGGCTCGTCGGCCGGGAACGCGGCGCGCCGCGTCGCGTCCGTGCAGGCATGGCGCACCAGCAACAGGCGCCTCACCCCGAATATCGCTGACGCAGTGGATCGGCGGCCGGCACTCCGGGAACCTCCTCGGGATCATGCGTCCCGTGCTCGGAAGGGTTCGCGGCGACCGAGTTCCTGACTCCCGAGCCTCGCGGGACCCGGTCACAGTGGCGCGACCGTCCCGGACTCACACCGGGTTCCTCGCGCCGCCACGCTGACGCCGTCGATCCTACCGGGCCGGTTGACGTGCGGTCTACCGTTGCCGCCCATGACCTCCGAACGGTTCGCGCGGCCCGCGACACCCCCCGGCTTCGATCCCTCGCGGGCTGCGCAGCGCGCGCGCGAGCCGGACGGCTGGAGCTATCCGCAGGCGGTGCGCGACGCCGTCTACGAGGTGATCGGCGCCCGCCGGGACATCCGCCGCTTCCGGCCCGACGACATCGATGATGAGCTGCTGACCCGCGTGCTCGGCGCCGCCCATCGCGCTCCGTCGGTCGGCCTCATGCAGCCGTGGCGGTTCATCGTCGTGCGCTCACTCTCCACGCGGATCGCCATCCGGTCGCTGGCGCAGCGCGAACGCCTGCGCCAGGCCGGCCGCCTCAATGAGCGCGCCCGCCACTTCCTCGACCAGAAGATCGAGGGCGTCGTGGAGGCGCCGGTCGGCCTCTGCATCTGCTGCGATCACGGCGACCCGGCGGTCGAGGTTCTCGGCCGCGGGACGATCCCCGAGACCGACGTCTACTCGACCGCGTGTGCGATCCAGAACCTGTGGCTCGCCGCCCGCGTCGAGGGCCTCGGCGTCGGCTGGGTCAGCTTCTATGAGCCTAGGGAGCTGCGGGCCGTGCTCGGCATCCCCGAGCGGGTCGATCCGATCGCCTACCTGTGCGTCGGCTGGCCCGACGAGCGCCCCCTCCGCCCGGGCCTGGAGACCGCCGGGTGGTCGGCGCGGACGGCGCTGGACGACGTCGTCATGCGCGAGCGCTGGACCGCCGCGGCGTCAAGCGACACGGGCCGTGTCGGCGCCGGCTTCGTCCCCGATCGCGACGCCGCCATCGCGGCCCGGGACCGCTCCGACGAGCTCGTCAAGCCCACCGGCTCGCTGGGGGCGCTCGAGAGCGTCGTGGAGCGCTGGGCGCAGATCACCGGGTCGCCGCCGCCCGATCCGCTGCGGGCCGGCGTGCTCGTGTGCGCCGCCGACCACGGTCATGTCTCGCACGGCACGAGCCTGTACGACGCCGGCGTCTCGGCTTCGGTGGCGGCCGCGGCCGCCCGCGGCGAGACCGCCGTCGCGGTGCTTGCGAGGCAGCAGGGCTGCGAGCTGCTGGTCGCCGACCTCGGACTGGTGGCCGACACCCCGGCTGGCGTTCACGATCACAAGGTCGCGCGCGGCTCGGTCGACATCACCGCGGGGCCCGCCCTGACGGTCGCGCAGCTGGATCGGTGCCTGGCTGCCGGAGGCCTCCTCGCCGGCGAGCTGGCCGACCGCGGCGTCGCCTGTCTCGTCCTCGGCGAGATCGGCATGGGCAACACCACCACGGCCGCCGTCCTGGCCTGCGTGCTGACCGGGGCCGACCCAGCCGTCATCGTCGGCCGGGGCGCCGGCGCCGACGCGGCCGCGCTGCAGCGCAAGCGCTCGGTGGTCAGCCACGCCCTCTGCGCACTGCCCGCGTCGCTTCGCGGTGGTCGGGGTGCGCTGACGGCCGTCGGCGGCCTCGAGCTGGCGGCACTGGTCGGCGCGGTGCAGGCCGCCGCGCAACGCCGGCTGCCGGTCATCCTCGACGGTTTCGCCGTCTCGGTCGCCGCCTTGGCCGCCGTCCGCGATGACCCGTCGCTCGGCGAGCTGCTGTTCGCCGGCCACCGCTCGGCCGAACCGGGGCACGATCTCGTCCTCACCCACCTCGGCCTGGAGCCGCTGATCGACCTGCGACTGCGGCTCGGCGAGGCCTCGGGGGCGATGCTGGCGCTGCCGCTGATCGAGGCGGCCGGACGCCTGCATCGGCAGATGGGCACGTTCTCGGAGGCCGGTCTTGCCAACCGCGACTGAGCCGACGACCGGCGGGCGGCTGACGGCCGCGTTCGCGGGCCTGCGCAGCGCGGCCGCGTTTCTGACGATCGTGCCCGTCCCGCTCGCGCGCCGGGCCGACGGCGGCTTCTCCGACGCCCCGGCCTGGTTCCCGTTGATCGGGGGGTGCGTGGGTGGCGTGGCCGGCGGGGTGCGCGCGGGGCTTGCCCCGGCGCTCGGGCGCGCGGTCGCCACGGTCCTGGCCCTGGCCGCGACGGCCGTGCTGACCGGCGCGCTGCACCTCGACGGCCTCGCCGACACCGCCGACGGCCTCGGCGTGCGCGGCGATCATGAGCGACGCCTGGACGTCATGCGCGACTCGGCCAACGGCACGTTCGCCACCCTGGCGCTCGGCCTCTGGGGAATGCTGTCGTTCGCCGCCGTGGAGTCGTTGTCCGCCCGGCACGCGCTGGAGGTCCTCATCGCCGCGGCGGCGTGCGGGCGATGGATGGCGGTCGTGCACGGGGCGCTGCTGTCACCGGCGAGAGACGACGGCCTGGGTGCATCGTTTGCGCCCGGCGCGAGACAGACGGCCGCGGCCACGGCACTGGCCGTGGCGATCGGGATCGCCGCCCTGGGAACCGGTCACGGCGCGATCGTCCTCGGCGCGGCGCTCGTCGGCGGCGGCGCGTTCACCGTCTTCACCCGGCGAGCCTTCGGGGGGCTGACGGGCGACACCATCGGCGCCTGCGTGGTCGTCGCCGAAACCGGAGCGCTGCTCGCCGGCGTGGCCCTGCTCGGCAGCTGACACGCGGGCACGTCGCAGTTCTCACGCGGCGCGCGGCGGGCGATCGGTAGCGGGGATCACGCGCGGTCACCCAGGCCCTGGGCGTCAACAACCACGACGAGGTCGCCGGCGACTACACGGTCTCCACCGGCACCAGCGCCGCCACCCGCGGGTTCACCTGGACGCCCGGCGGCCGTCATACGATCACGAGAAGAGGCGATTACGTGAGTATTCGGCTTTCTGGCGGGGTCGCTGGGGTTCGAGGCGGTTAGACCGCTCGGGTTATGCGGCGAGGGCGGTGATGTTCTGGCGTACGGCGTTGACCAGCTCGGGAGCGATCTCGGTCAGGCCGTGGTCCTCGCGGGCGTGGCGGGCGACTTGGGCGAGGATGCCGTCTTCGTCGGGAGCGCGAAAGACGGCCTGGCATCCGGTGACGACTGACCCGCAGGCGAACTGCTTCATGGCGTGGTTTCTCCAGATCGTGTTGGGACGAGGTGGCTGTTGTATCGGCGCACGCCTGCCGATAGTTGAGCGAGATGCCCGAGTTGGCTGACAAGTCGTGGTGCGGGGTGTTGGAGCGGGTGTGCCGCGAGCGGCTGATCGCCCCAGCGTTTCAGCCGATCGTGGATTTGGCGCGAGGCGTGGTCTGCGGCTATGAGGGACTGTCGCGGTTCACCGTCGACGTGCAGCTGGGCGGGCCTGACGAGTGGTTTGCCGCAGCGGCGTGGCACGGGTACGCCGGACGGCTGGAGGCCGTCGCGCTTGAGGCGATCCTCGCCAGCCGCCCCGAGCTGCCCCCCAACGCGTTTCTGTCGCTCAACCTCAGCCCCGACGCGCTGCGCGCGCCGGAGGTCGCCGTGGTTCTCGGCCACGCGGAGGACCTGGCCGGCGTTGTGATTGAGATCACCGAGCAGGCTCCGGTGGAGGACTACGCCGCGCTGGAGCAGGTCCTCGGCGGGCTGCGGGCTCGCGGCGCGATGGTCGCCGTCGATGACACCGGCTCGGGCTATGCCAGCCTGCGCCATCTGCTGGCGCTACAGCCGCAGTTTGTCAAGCTGGACCGCACGCTCATCACCGGCGTCGACCACGACCCGCGGCGGTCCAGCGCGGTGGCGGCGATCGGCGCGTTCGCCGGACAGCTGGACGCCTGGCTGATCGCCGAAGGCGTCGAGACCCATGCCGAGCTTGACCGTCTGCTCGAGCTGGGCGTCCCGCTGGCGCAGGGATACCTGCTCGGCCGTCCCGCGCCCGACATGCGCCGCCTACCCCCTGAGCTTGCCGCCCGGCTACGCGAGCATCACACGCTGCGCCGCTCGGGGGTCTTGAACGCCCTCGCACGCCCGGCCCCCACCATGCGACGCACGCCCAATCTCCTGGACCGGCTCACCGTCCTCGTCGACGAAGTCGACCGCCCCCAACAGGTACTGGTGCCCCGCGGCGGGCGGCGCCTGGACCGCCACCCCGCCATGTGCGTCCAGCCGCACGACGAGATCCGCGACGTCGCGCTGCGCGCCATCACCCGCCACGACGACCACCGCTACGCGCCGCTGTGCCTGTGCGACGATCTCGGACGCCTCGCCGGGGTGATCACGATCGCCAGCCTGCTCGAGAACCTCGCGCGCTCCTGAGCCCCCAAGCGCTTACCCGCTGAGTGAGCCTCGCCGCTTGCTGCGATCACGCCCTCTACGTGACTATGGCGGCCGGCGCCGTCTCTCCTCCCGGCGCTTGCGCTGACGCTTTCGTCCCTTGCCGTACTCGGGCGTTCGGCTATGAAGCCAGACCTCGCGCGGTCGCCACCAGCGCCACGAACGATAGATGACAATCTCAGCACCGCATCGGCGACAGCGACGTAGATGCCGTCCTTGATCATCATTGCCGGCAAGCTCCCAGGTCTTGTACGGGTGCGGCCAAGACGCCGAGCCTGTGTTGCCGCAAGCCGGGCAGGTGATCTCCGGCGGGTCCTTTGCGGTGCCCGGCAACGGGATCGGGATGCGTATGGTCAGCTGCCAGCTGCCGGGATTCTTCGCGCGTGACATGGCCGTGTGATCGCGTTCGTCATCGACGACAGCTTTCCCGATGCCCTCAGTCGTTTCGCGTCACCCTCGAGGGTCACGAACTTGGACATTTCGTGATCGCCTTAGAGGTGACGGCGACCGGGACCGCACCCGCGACGCGGCGAGCAGGACTCGACGAGACCCTGCAGGGACCGTAGCCGTTCTCAATCGCTGGGCGCGCGCCAGCTGGTTGGCTGCATCGATGACCGCGGCGACGAACCGGGAGGCGTCATGGCGACGCCGTAGGGGTCGGTGGCGGTAGACGACGGGCGCCGGACTTTCGAGCCAGAAGGCAAGCGCGTCCTCGATCAGGGCGTGCCACCCAGGATCGAAGACCGTGCACGCGTAATGCCCGGCGGCCTCCTTGGTTGCGATCTGCCCGCTCGTGATCGTGTAGTGCAGCCGCGGTGCTCCCAGTACTCCCGCGGCAGCGGCGCGTCGCGGCAGCGCGCGCACGTCGAGCGCGCGTTTGGTCCACCGCCGCCAATAGCCGTTGAGATTTGAAAGCGACCACCGTCGAAGTTCTTGGCAGTCGGTGTGGATGGCCAGGCGGTCGCGGTGGGGGCCACGGATCGCGATGCCGTGGTCGGCCAGCGTTGTCCAGGTGACCGGGTTGACGTCAAAGCCTGCGCGCTGCGCCACCCTGAACCGGCCGGCGACGTGGCCGGCGATCGGAACGACCTCGAGCGCCGAGCGGGCCAGGTCGCTCTGGCGGACGTAGATCCCGTTGCACACGAGCGGCCAGCGCCCGCGCAGCGTGACGTCCTCGGCCAGCGACGCCACCCAGCGCCCAACATGAATCGCCGCGAGACGCCGAAGCTCATGAGCGCTTGGCTCGCCGTCGACGATCGCGACGAAGTCGACGTCGCTGCGGCCCGGAACAAATGCCGCCGTGCACGCCGAGCCAACCAGGTAGAAACCTGGGACGCGGCCGGGGAGCGCGCGATCCACGCGCGCGAGCAGATCCTCGACTGCGTCTTGAACGAGCGGCGGCAGCAAGGGCCCAGCATGGCGTACTCGATACCTGTCGTTCTGAGCGTGGTGTTCCTGTCCGACTCGGCCCATGGAGTCACAGAAGTGAGGCCGAGGCGGTCGCGCTGCTCCGCGCGTGCAGTGCGCGCGCTCCTACAAGGGGTGCGCAACCGGGCGCTGATCGCGGTGCTATGGCGCTGCGGCCTGCGGATCTCCGAAGCCCTTGCGTTTGGAGCTGCGCGACGTCGCGCATGATCCGGGTGCTCGTCGCCGACGACGAACACATCATCCGCAGCGCACTCATCGCGCTCATCAACCTCGAACCCGACCTACACGTCGTCGCCGACGTCGACCGCGGCGACCGCCTGCTCGACCACGCCCGCCAAGCCCGGCCCGACGTCGCCGTGCTCGACATCGAGATGCCCGGCCTCGACGGCCTCCAAGCCGCGGTGCTGCTCGGCGAGGAACTGCCCGACACCGGCGTGCTCATCCTCACCGGCCTGGCCCAACTCGGCTACCTCACCCGTGCGCTCCAGGCGCACGTCGAGGGATACCTACGCAAGAACGCGCCATCCGAAGAGCTCGCCGAGGCGATCCGCCGCGTCGCCAGAGGCCAACGCTTCCTCGACCCGCCCTCGTCGCCGCCGCGCTCGAGATCGGACAAAGCCCGCTCACGCCACGCGAAACCGACGTCCTGACGCGCCGCCGCACAGGGCGCGAGCACCGAGGAGATCGGCGCGACCCTGTTCCTCGCCCCGGTCACCGTCCGCAACTACCTGTCCAACTCATCGCCAAACTCGCAGCCCGCAATCGCAATGACGCGATCCGCATCTCGCACGCGAGGCAGGCTGGCTATAGCGCGGCTCAGCGGTGGTCACACTGACCCAAGCCAGGTCGCTCCCGTGGCAGCAACGCGACCCCCACAGCTCGTCTGATCAGTCCAGCCGACGGCCGCCCTGCTCGCCGCGCATTGGAGAGCGCTGCCGAGACCCGTCGAGATACCCGTCGAGGTGCAAAGCTGCACCGCAGGCCACCACTGCTTCCGGCTGCCACCAAGAGCTTCCGGCGCAGGATTCGAGCAGGTTGAGGCTTCCATTTGTTCGTGAACCCGGCGGCGAGAGAAAGGGCACGCCGGACCGGGGTGGCTGCCTCATTGGTCGGCAAGCTGGCTTGCCGCGAGCGCAGCGAGGAACACGTCGGGGTCAACGAGACTGACGATCACCGTGTCAACCCGCACTCGCGCGAAGCCCGTGCTCAGCGTCCGGTGTGTCCGGAATGGAGGATCGATCTTCAGCTGCACGAGTCCGTCACGACCGCCGTTGACCAGCAGCCGGCCGTCGCGGACATGGATGCCGGTGGTGCCATGGGTGTCGATGTCCGAGCGGCGCGCGGAGCGGATCGAGCTTCGAGCGATCGCCTGTCGCCACCTGCCCATCCCGAGTTGCAGCTCAGCGTCGTCAAGCTTGATCCCTGCGGCTCCGGGACCGTCGCCGAGCAGGCCGTCCAGGAGCGCGGTCATTCGGTCCAAGCCCTCGTTGCGGTAGCTGATCTCAAACCAGCGCGGCCCGTCGTCGCGGTCACCTGCAAGCACTGCTCGCCGCGCGACGCTGTAGGGCTCGCCGGTGCGCGCCATCCGCTCGCGGATCGCCCCCTTGATCTTGTCATGAGACATCGTGGCCTCCGTGATGGTGCCGCCGGCGCCGGACCATCGTCGCCTGGGGTTCACGATGACCGATATGCGATTCGGGTGCTGCTGCACGTGAGGGCTGTGCCGCGCCTTGTCCTCTGCGCGCTTGTGCCGCCGGGCCACTTGCGACTGGGATCGGGCAGACGTGCCTGCCTGATCGACAGCGTACGCCTGATGCCGGGTCATCTCGAACAGATTTCGCCGTCGTCAAGGACGCACCACCGCAAACTTCACCGTTCCAAACGTGAGGCGTAGCTTCGGCCGCGGCCTGGACTGCCGCTCCGTCGCCACGTCATTCTCACGGAGGCTGCTGCTCTTCCGTGCATCTGCCAGGGTTCCCTGGCCTGTGCGATGCTCGCGCCGCGACGAACCGAGGGCTGCCCGAGCAGAATCCGGCTTGACGTGCTCGCCAAGACGAAAGTCCCGGTTGAGACACCCGTGATCCGCAGAACGGACGCTGACCCGGCCGTCGACGAGAGCGCCGCTCCGCAGTAGTCGCGCTGCTGGACCGCGATAGAAGGCAGAGATCAACGCCGGCGCCGGCTCCGGTGTTACCGGGTATACTCCGGGTTGTGGCCAAGGTGATGATTTCGCTTCCTGACGAGCTGTTGGCCCGCTTGGACGCTCAGGCGACCGAGCGTGGCAGCACGCGAAGCGCAACGATTCGCGACCTGGCCGAAGCAGCGCTGGGTGAGCGAGAGCGGCGGCTCGCCGAGCGGATGGGCGAGCTCGAGGGTGAGGCGACGGGGCACGGCGGCAACGTCGCCGAGGTGCTCAAAGCCCGACGGCCGGCTTGATCTTTCTTGATGCGAGCGTGCTGCTCGCCGCCGAGGACAGCGACGACCCGCACCAGCCGGCGGCCGCGGCGCTGTTGAGGACCGGCACCCTCGCCACGCTCGAGCTCGCTGCCTACGAGGTCACGAACGTCGCGGACGTCCGCTGGCGCGACGCGCCGGCCGGCCACCGGCTGCGCGCGCGTGTGTGGGCGATCGCCGAATTCGGGGCGCTCGTGCGAGTCGATCGAGCCTTGGCCGAGCGCGCCGCTGAGCTTGCCCGCGCGCACAGCCTGAGCGGATACGACGCGGCATACGTCGCTGGCGCCGAGCGTATCGGCGCGCCGCTGGCGAGCTGTGATGAGCGTGATCTCGTCTCGCGGGGGCTTGCCCAGCTCCCGCATGAGCTGATCAGCTCTACATAACCGCCGCCGCCGGTGCGGTCTTGATCGGGTGCGTTTGGGGCGACTTCAGTAGCTCAACAGACATAAACGGTTTATCGAACGTTGATCGGTAAGCCTCGGGGCCGACGTGGATCGACAGCCACGACGAGGAGAGGGCGGTCAGCCGGGCGCTCTCCTGCTTCGCTTCGGGCAGAGGTATGGGTGCCGTCGCGAGGCTGCCGGTCTCGGCCGAGAGCGGCAGCGTGATCGGTGGATCGAGAGGGCCCGGGATTGACGGGGGGCTCGAGGCCTGTTAGGACGGGCGCGTCGCGGTCGTCTCACCTTCGCGTCGACACCTTCGTCAGTCGCGTGGTCAGTGGGCCAGGTTGACGTGAGCGCGATGGCGGTTGTCCTGCTCGATGAGGTCGACGAGCCCGATCGCGTAGTCCGGAGCGGAAATCGCTCCGCCGTCCTCGGGTTGGATGGCGATGTCGTCTCCGAGCCGGTATTTATCGAGCCTTTCTCCCGGCGCGAACGCGCCGAACGCCAGTGCCGGGCTCACGAACACCCAGTTGAGGGTCTCCGGGGTGGCGGGAAGGTCCTCCATGATGAGCGCCGCCCCGGCAAGGATCTCATCGTGAACCTCGGCAGGAGCGTGGCTGAGGTCCTCCATGAAGCGCGGGGCACCGGCGGCCGGACGCAGCGACGAGTAACCGCCGACGACGAACAGCCGTGCATTCTCGGCGTTGGCGAGGCGCGCGATCGTGCGGTTGACGTCGCGGAAGGTGCCGGCGAGCGGCCCGCGAGGCGCGAGCGCTGCCACCACCACGTCCGCACCGGAGATGACCGACGCCAGCGTCGCCTCGTCGGTGGCATCCCCTTGGACGTAGTTGACGCCCGGGACGCGGTCGGCGGAAAGCGAGCGACTGAACGCCGTGACCTCGTGACCGCGGGCAGCGGCCTCCGCGACGATGGCCGATCCGGCGTAGCCGGTGCCGCCGATAACGACGATGCGAGACATGGATGGCCTTTCGCTCGGGGATTCTCGACCCTCCGGTCGAGCGCGCGGGTCACCATAGGAGAGCAGGCGCCGTCTGGGAAGAAGGCACTTTGCAGTAACTGCTCGCCATGCCGTGCGGCGACCCGTACGACGCCGACTGCCCGACTCGCCGCGTCCTCGATCGTATCGGCGACCGATGGACCGTCCTGATCATCGGTGCTCTGGGCGACGGTGACGCTCGCTTCTCAGAGCTTCGGCGACGCATCCAGGGCATTTCGCAGAAGATGCTGACTCAGACCCTGCGCGGACTCGAACGCGATGGCCTCGTGAGCCGGACGGTCTACCCGGAGGTGCCGGTCCGCGTCGAGTACTCGCTCACCAGCGCCGGACGAACGTTGCTGGAACCACTCAGCGCGCTCCAGACGTGGGCGATCGAACACCTCAGTGACGTATCGACGTCGCAGGACGCCTATGACCGCGTCAAATGACCGTCTGCGCCCCCGGCGCTGACCGCCTTCCTCTTTTGGAAAGCGTCGGGTGCAGATGACCCCTGCGGCTGAACGCCGCCGAGCACGCTCCGACCTCCGCACTCTCGCGACGCCGGCCCCGTGCCGCCATCCTCTCCCGCAGCCGGCCGCGTCGCGCCGCTCGCGTTGGCGGCACTCCGCGCACGCCTGCTGTCCGGCGTCCTCGTATCAGCCGCCGCGGATCTCGCCCACGCACGACGCCCCGCGATTCGCGCCCATCCCCTGGGGCGCTGCCACGGATCGCCGGCTCGCGATGTGCGCCACCGGACTACGCCGCACCGGCACGGGGGGGCACCTCATCGGCTGCCTCGTCCGCCGCGCTCCACGGCCGCACCTCTCGCCGGCCTGAACCTCTGGCCAGGCGAGGAGTAGTCTGGCGGCCCAATGGACGAAGTCAGCTACGTCTCGAGAGTCCGGATCGAGCGGCTCGGCGGGCCGCTACGCCTGGCCTACCTTCCGGCCGAGGACAACGCGGTCGCCTTCGGGGTCCACTCCGAGGTCGCCGAGCACTACGGCGTCGACCCCGCCAAGTACCCACCACACGCCACGACGCTCGATTACGTCGTCGCAGCGGCCGGCGGCTGACTGGCCGGCACGTTCGCAGGCGCGCTGGAGGCGCGTCAGATCGAGGTCGATCCCAAGCGCTAGGAGGTTGAGGCGACGGGCGAGATCGAGACCGACGACGGGGTGCTGGTGATCAAGCGGATCAGGGTCGACTATCGGCTCGCCGTCCACGAGGACCGACGTGCGGACGCCGAACGAGTGCACGACATCCATGCGCGCTTCTGCCCGGTCGCCCGAAGCCTCGCCGGAGAGATCGACATCAGCACCCACCTTGAGCTGCCCTGACCGGCACGCCGAGAGCATCGCACGGTCCACTACCGGCTCGCCGATGACCGCCGCGCGGAGATGCGCTGGCGCGCCAGCTGCTCGCCGGGCATCGACGTCCTAGTGAGGGAGGAGCATGGTTGAGCTGAACACGATCGAGGAAGCGCTGTGCGAGCAGTCGCGTTGGGACTTCTCCGACCTGACCGCGCTCTACATCAACTGCACGCTGAAGCGCTCGCCGGACGTGTCGAACACGCAGGGGCTGGCGGATCGGTCGATCGCGATCATGGAGCGCAACGGCGTGGCCGTCGAGGTGATCCGTGCGGTCGACCACGAGATCGCGACCGGGATCTACCCGGACATGATCGCGCACGGCTGGGAGCGCGACGACTGGCCACAGGTGTTCGAGAAGGTGATGGCGGCCGACATCCTTGTGCTGCTCTCGCCGATCTGGCTCGGGGAGAAGTCGTCGGTTTGCACTCGAGTGATCGAGCGCCTCTATGGCAACAGCCACTTGTTGAACGACGCCGGCCAGTACGCGTACTACGGGCGAGTGGGCGGCTGCGTCATCACCGGCAACGAGGACGGCTCCAAGCACTGCGCGATGAACATCCTCTATTCGCTTCAGCACCTTGGGTTCACGATCCCGCCACAGGCCGACTCAGGCTGGCTCGGTGAGGCCGGACCCGGTCCCAGTTACCTCGACCAAGGCTCCGGCGGACCGGAGAACGACTTCACCAACCGCAACACAACGTTTCTTACCTGGAACCTGCTGCACCTGGCGCGGATGCTCAAGGACGCCGGCGGGATCCCCGCGCACGGCAACCAGCGCACCGCGTGGGACGCGGGGGCGCGGTTCGACTACCCCAACCCGGAGCATCGGACCTAATAGAACCGTCAGATCAGCGTTGGGCGACGCGCTCGCTTCGCGACCGAGCTCGGCGAAGCCGAGGGCAGCGTTCAGCGTCGCGCGGGCGGTCTAGAACGCGCGTCGGGATCCACGCCTCCGTTGAGGGACCTCGAGCGTCCGGCCAATATCTCGAGAGTGCGCCCTCCTCCCTCAAGCCCATGCTGGTGCCGATTTCCAGCAGTCTCATCGCGACGCTCATCGCTTCAGACGGCGCGGTCGACCTAGCCCAGTGGGACCGCCGAGTCGCCGAGCCGCGCTTCGGGTCCGCGACAGCACGGGGTACGACCGAACCGACGCGAAGGCGCCGCGACCGAGCATGGACAGGCTGCTGGCAGCCGATGGCGCCACGCCACACCTACCTCGACCGCCAGCTCGGAGGGGCCCTCGTGCCGCACGCCATCGATAAATTGATGGACACTTCCTCGGGGCGGCGAGAGGACCGCTGGGACGAATACCGGCGTCTACCAGGGATTTTTAGGAGGGTGAGCGATGGGACTCGAACCCACGACCACCTGGACCACAACCAGGAGCTCTACCAGCTGAGCTACGCCCACCGCGGCACCCGCAATCTATCACCGCCCCGCCGGGCGGGACGATCCTTCCCGGGCGAGAGCTCCCGGCCGGCGCCCTCGACGCCCTTGACTCCTCATGCGGCGCTCCCAATAATGCTGCGGGCGAAGTGCGCTTCGTCGTCGCGCCGCTCCCCGACGAGCGGCCCGGCCAGATGCGCCCACGTTCCAGACGCGCTTGCCGCGGTGACTTCGGAAAGGAGGCCGTCCGGCGGGTTGAGCTTGAAGCCATGCTGATCTACTCGATGGGCGTTTCGTTGGACGGCTTTATCGCCGACCGCGAGGGCGCGTTCGGGTGGACGGTCCCCAGCGAGGAGCAGTTTCGTTTCCACATCGCGCAGACACGCGAACTCGGCGGCCATCTGTGCGGCCGCAGGCTGTACGAGACGATGCTGCCGTGGGAGACGGATCCGGCGATGCGCGACGACGAGCTCGGGGCCGCGTTCGCCGACGTCTGGTGCGCGATCCCGAAGGTCGTCTTCAGCCGCACGCTCGACAGCGTCCAGGGCAACGCCCGGCTCGCCGAGGCGTCGGTGGCCGAGGAAGCTGCTGCCGCGCTCGACGCGACCGACAGGGACGTCTCGATCGGCGGCGCCGGCCTGGCCGCGGCGGCGATCGAGCTCGGTCTCGTCGACGAGCTGCGCATGTTCCGCAATCCGGTCGTCGTCGCTGGCGGCACGCCCTTTCTGCCGCCGATCACCCAAAACGTCCCGCTGGAGCTGATCGAGACCAGGACGTTCGGCTCGCGCGTGATCTACGAGCGTTACCGGCGCGCCCGCAATGAGTCGAAGTGACCCTGCCGTCCGAGTCATCAGCGCCTCGCCGGACCTGGTGTTCCCGGCGCTGACCGACCCAACGCCGCCGCAGAGCGTCAATCCGCTTGACTCGTGTTACTGCACCGCGTCGTGCTGGCGTGACGGTCTCTGATCTCGATGCGACCGTCGCGCGCGTCGGCGAACTTGGCGGCGCGGCCCCGACGCCGCCCACCGACAAGGGCTGGGTCAAAGGTCACCGTGGCCGATCCCAACGGCGATCAGCTCAGTGCTGATCGCCGATACGCCCACCAGGCGGCCGCTGACGTGAGCGCCGGATACTCGGGTCGCCCACAGCACGCCAAGCTCGGGCTCCGGCCTGGCCAGCGGATCAGTCTCGATCACGCGCCCACCGGCTGGACGCTCGCCGAACCTCCCGAGAACCTCACCTTCGTCCCGGCACCGGAGCCTGCTGACCTCATCATCAGCTTCTTCGCCGCCGCGAAGGATCTCCTCGACCGTCTGCCCGAGCTGACTCGGCGCATTCACCCCGCCGGAGCGCTCTGGGTCAGCTGGCCTCGCCGCGCCGCTGGCCACACCAGCGATATCACCGACACCATCGTTCGCGCTCATGCGCTCCCGCTTGGCGTCGTCGACGTCAAGATCGCTGCGATCGACGAGCACTGGTCCGGCCAGCGCTATGTATGGCGAACCGGCAACCGCGGCACACGCCCGCCCTGACCGACCGCCGATCATCCTCACACGTACGAGAAGTTGGCGTCCGAGGCGGACCCGGCACAGGTACTTCCCAGCACCCCCGGCAGGACTCGAACCTGCGACCGACGGCTTAGAAGGCCGTTGCTCTATCCAGCTGAGCTACGGGGGCTCGGGACAGGAGGGTAACCGCGCGCAGGCCCGGCTCGGCACTCCACCGGCGTTGGCATACAATGCATCGGGGCGCCCGGATTCGAACCGGGGACCTCAGCCACCCAAAGGCTGCGCGCTGCCAGGCTGCGCCACGCCCCGTCACGGAGCCGAGTCTAGTCTCCAGTCGTCCTTGACGCGATCCATCCACGCCTGTAACCGCGACCGAAACTCCGTGTGGTGGAGGTCGACGGCAGCGACGCCGTAGGGGCATCGCCACGTCCGCGACCGCAGCTCCGAGCTGTTGGTCTTCGGCTCGAAGCGCACGGCGGCGGGCACCAGCGCGAGCTGCTCAGCCCAGAACGCGCGCAGGGCCCCTTGATCCTGATCGCGATGGTGCGCGACGCGCAGCGTCGGCTCACATTCGCCAAGGCGACGCATCCAGCTCGCGGCCACGACCATGACTGCAGGGTCGGAGTTGCACAGCGACGCCGTGTTGCGGCTGCGTTTGTAGCCCTCCGCGATGTACAGCACGACGAAGTCGCGGAACGTCGGCACCGCCACGAGCTGCGGATACTCAGCCAACCCCCGCGCGTAGGCGTCCTCCCGCAGCCGTCGGTACTTGGCCTGCATGGCCCGCGTCCCCTTGCGCTGCGCGGCCGAGGAGTTCCGCGGTCGCTGCAGCGGCAGGTCGCGGATCCACCCATAGACGGTCGTGCGCGGCAGCGCCAGGCGCTCGACGAGCTCATCGAGCGTCAGCTGACGCGCGACCCGGAGCTCGCGAGTCCTCCGGCGGAGGTAGTCGGGGTGGGTCATGGTTCGCGAACGTATGTTCCCAGCAACGCCGGACGTCGGCCCTTCGCGTCCAGCCATCGCTCAGGCCCGCTCCAGCCGATCCTGTCTCGGCTCCCGTCGGGCCACCGCCCCGCTCGCGATCGCCCCGCTAGCCTCGGACCCGCCGCATGGCCGAGATCCAACCGCTCCACGCACTGCGCTACGACCCGGCGAGGACCGGCGGGCTGCAGGACGTCGTCGCCCCGCCCTACGACGTCATCGATCCCGAGCAGCGGGCGGCGCTGGTGCAGCGGTCGCCGTACAACGTCGTCGCGATCGATCTGCCCGAGGGCGGCGAGGATCGCTACGAGCACGCGGCGGAGCGCCTGGCCTGGTGGCGGGATGAGGCGGTCGTCGTCGATGACGGCGCGCCGACGATGTGGACGCTCGAGCAGGAGTACGTCGGCCCCGACGGGCGACGGCGGACCCGGCAGGGCCTGTTCGCGCGCGTGCGGGTGGAGCAGTACGGCGAGGGCCGGATCCGGCCCCACGAGCGTACGCACCCCGGCCCCCGAAAGGACCGCCTGCGCCTGACCCGGGCGACGCGGGCCAACCTCTCCCCGATCTTCTCGCTGTACTCCGATCCCGACCGCCGGGCGTTCGCCGCGCTCAGCGCGGCCGCCGAGCCGTGGGCCGAGACGGTCGACGACGACGGCACGATCAACCGGCTGGCCCGATGCGACGACGCCGGCGCGATGGAGACCGCGCAGGCGACGCTGGCCGCCGCGGAACTGCTCATCGCAGATGGCCATCACCGGTATGAGACCGCGCGCGTCTACGCCGACGAGATCGGGGGCGAGGGGCCCCACCGCTACGTGCTGATGTGCCTCGTCGCCCTCCAGGACCCCGGCCTGACGGTGTTTGCCACCCATCGCCTCGTCTCCGACCTCGGCGCCGAGCGGCGCCGGGCGCTCGCGGACGCGCTGCGCGCCGCCTTCGACGTCGAGCCGCTGCCGGACACCGCCGCGCTCGCGCCGCCCGCCGATGACGCCCTGCGGATCGGCTACCTCTCCGCCGACGACCGGCGGCCGGTGATGCTCACCCTCCGCGACCGCGCCATCACCGACGCCGCGCTCGCCGAGCACGCTCCGCCCTATCGCCGTCTCGACACCGCGGTGCTCGAGGCGCTCATCCTCCGCGAGGCCCTCGGCATGACCGAGGACGACATCGACGAGCTCAACGGCCTCGGCTATGCGCGCGACCTGCCCGAGGCGGTCGCGCTCGTCTCCGACGCGACCTACGACGCCGCCTTCTTCATGGCGCCGACCCCGATCGAGCGCGTCCACGAGGTCGCCGCCGCGGGCGAGAGCATGCCACCGAAGTCGACCTACTTCTTCCCGAAGGTCCCGACGGGCCTGCTGTTCAACCCGCTTGACTGACGGGCTCGGCGCCGCGCTGCTGAACCCCGCGGAGGCGCTGACGATCGACGTGCCCGGCCGCACCGACTCGGCGGTGCTCGTCGCGCTCTACCGCGACCGCGACGGCCGGCTGGGGACCGTGCTGACCCGGCGCCGCGACGAGTTGCCGCGCCACGCCGGTGAGATCTCGTTCCCGGGCGGCCGCCGCGACCCCGGCGACCCCGACCTGATCGCGACCGCGTTGCGCGAGGCCGAGGAGGAGGTCGGCCTGGCCGCGGCCGCGGTGCGCGTCGTCGGCGCGCTGCAGCCGACCCCGACGATCGCCACCGGCTATGCGATCTACCCCGTCGTCGGAGTGATCGAGCCGGGGCGAACCTGGACGCCGAGCGCCGAGGAGGTGGCCGAGGTGCTCGAGCTTGGCCTCGACGACCTGCGCGCCGGCGCTCAGCGCCGCACGATCGTGCGACGCGGCCGGCCGCTGCGGACCGACACCTACGTGGTCGGCGACACGCTCGTCTGGGGCGCCACCGCCCGCATCCTCGCCGACCTGCTCGACCGCGTCCCCTCGGGATAGCGCCCGTCCGCAGATCGCGGACCCGGACATCGGCCCCCAGCTTGCCCCGGCGCGCCCCCAGCGCGCCGTCAGCGCGCTATCAGCGCGCCCTGCACCGCCGCCAGTGCCTGCGCCGTCCAGGCGGCCGGATCGGCCGGCGACGCGGCCAGCAGCGCGAACGGGATCAGCGAGCGCTCGCACCCGTGGCGCACGCGCTCGGCGCCCGCCCGCAGGACCGCGGCATCGACGCTGCCGGCGACCTCGTAGACGACCGCCCGGACGGTCGTGTCGAGCATCCGCTCGACGAGCATGTCGAGCCGGCTGCCGTGCAGCGCCGCCACGTGCTCGGGCGTTCCGGTCGCCGAGCCGAGAAGCACGCAGGCGACGGTGACGTGGGCGAGCGCCGGCGCCAGCGTGGCGATCCGGTCGGGGTCGCCGACGAACGGCTCGGCGCCGGCCGCCTCAATCGCCGCGGCGTGCTCGGGTCGCCGGGTCGTCCCGCGCACCGCGTGACCCTCGGCCTTCAGCTCCCGCGTCAGGGCCTGTCCGCGGCAGCCGCAGCCGATGATCAGACAGCGGGCCACGGCGGCTGAGTCTATGGACCCCACCTCGGCGGGACCGGCGCGATCACCGCAACTCTCGGCCTCGGCTCCGTGTTTGAAACATCGACAAGTCGCCACGGTGCAAGGCGGGCCGGAGCCAGCCGGGGCCAATATCCACAGCAGCAAGGAGGCTTTTATGCGTCTTCGCTTCACCGTGCTCGCGGCTGCCATCACGGCGGTCGCGGTCGCGTCGATCCCATCCATCGCCTCAGCGGCGCCGCATCACGATCGCGCCCTGACGATCCACCTCGTACCGCCGAGCATCACGGCAGGCGACCAGGTCGACATCATCGGCCAGCTCGAGGGCGCCGACAGCGCCAACCAGGTCATCCGGCTGTACCACCGGATCAACCCGAACCAGCGGTTCACGCTGATCAGCACCACGAGGACCGACGCCACCGGGCGCTACGAGTTCCAGCGCGCCGACGGCGTCGTGCAGACGAACCGCAGCTGGTTCACTCGCGGCCCGGCGCTCAGCCACAGCCGCACCGTGCACGAGCACGTCTCGGCGGCGGTGACGATCTCCCCGGATCCGGGCTCGGGCGGCGCGGTGATCGGCGACACCCGTCACCCGCTCACCTTCACCGGTCACGTCTCGCCGTCCCACGCCGGCCAGCTCGTCCGGCTTCAAGTCAGCGACGACGGCGGGCAGACCTGGCAGTACGTGAAGAGCGCGCGCCTGGACGCGAACTCGGACTACTCGATCTCGCAGGCCTTCCGCGTGGCCGGCCCGCTTGACGTCCGCGTCGTCCTGCCGGCCGATCCGCGCAACGACCGCAGCTACTCCGACGACGTCTCGGTCCAGATCCAGCAGGTCCAGGTGACCGGCTTCTCGATCCAGAGCTCCGATCAGGTCGTGACCGAGGGCACCGGCGCGACGATCTCCGGGATCGTCGACAACCCGAACACGACCACGCCCGACGCCGGCGCCCAGGTCAGCCTGTACGCCCGTGGCCTCGCCGCGGGCCCCTACACCCTGGCCCAGACCGCGACCACGGGCAGCGACGGCGGCTACAGCTTCAACGTGCAGCCGTCCATCAACCAGTGGTATCAGGTGCGGCTGACCGCGACGCCGACCATCCATTCGGCGCAGCTGTTCCAGGGCGTGCGGGACGTCGTCTCGCTGGCGGGCCCATCGACCGCGACCGTCGACCAGCACGTCGCCTTCACCGGCAACGTCGCTCCCGACAAGACCGGTCATCTCGTCTACCTCCAGAAGCTGGGTGCCGACGGCGCGTGGCACACCGTGGAGGTCTCGCGGGTGGGCGCCGGCTCGAACTACGCGTTCGGCTGGACCTTCGGCGCCGCCGGCACCAAGCAGTTCCGCACGCGGATCACCGGCGGGCCGGCGAACGTCGGCGCCGTCAGCGCTGCGGTCACGGTGACCGTGAGCCAGCCGCCGCTGAACACGTTGCCCACCGGCTGATCCAGCCTCGACGCACGCGCATCGACCGGCCTCCACCGCCTCGCGCGGTGGGGGCCGGTTTCGTGTGCGGAAAGGAGGTGCCGCCAGACAGCACACCATGGCCTTCCCGGCCGACCCGATCGCCGCCCCGGACGTTTGTCCAGACCGTCAGATGGACATCTGGTCGAGGGCGCACGCGCCGCCTTGAGTGGACGCCTGGTCGGAACCGAAGCAGGGAACGCCCATGGTTGAGCAGACGAAATCTCACTCCCCGGCGATCGTCGCTCGCGCGTTCGGTCGCCTCGCCGCCGCCGCGGCCGCCATCGCGATCACGCTGATGGCCTTCACCTCGATCGCCGCCGCGCATCCGCGCCGCTGCGACAACGCCCACTCCTCGATCGCCTCCACGCCCCGAGCCCTGATCCGCGACGCCGTGGTCTGCCTGATCAACAAGCAGCGCGCCGTCCACCACCTCCCCGGCCTAAGCGCCAACCCTCGTCTTGATAACTCCGCGCAGGGCTGGACCGACGAGATGGTCCGCCACCGCAGCTTCACCCACGGCGCCGACTTCGCGGGACGGATCAGCGCGGCCGGCTTTGACTGGTCGAACGCCGGCGAGAACATCGCCTTCGGCTATCAGACGCCGTCCCAGGTGGTCGGCGGCTGGATGGCCAGCACGGGCCACTGCCAGAACATCCTCAGCCCCGTGTTCCGCGAGGTCGGCACCGGGGTGTCGGACGGCGTCGCCAGCCGCGGATCGCCCGGTACCTGGACGCAGGACTTCGGCCTGCTGATGGGCGAGCCCCCGGCCTCGGGCAACGACGGCCCGGCCGCCGGCTGCCCGTACCGGTAGCCCCGCTCGACGGAACCCACCGCTCGACGGGATCCCGCCGCTCGACCTGATCCCGCCGCTCGACGGGGCCCCTACGCCTGCGCCGCCCGCGCCTCGCTGCTGAACGGCGCAGCGTCGCGCAGGTACCACTCGGCGTCCAGCGCCGCCTGACACCCGGTGCCGGCGGCGGTGACCGCCTGACGGTAGGTGTGGTCGACCAGGTCGCCGGCGGCGAACACGCCCGGGACACTGGTCAGCGTTGAACGGCCCTGGGTCACCACGTAGCCATCGTCGTCGAGGTCGACCTGGCCGCGGACGAGCTCGGACTGGGGGTCGTGGCCGATCGCGATGAACGCGCCGGTGATCTCCAGCTCGCGCGTCGAGTCATCGACGGTGTTGCGCAGGTGTGCATGCGTCAGCGAGCTGCCCTCCCGCGCGACGAACTCGTCGATCGTGTACGGGGTGACCAGCTCGATGTTCGGCACCTGCCGGGCGCGGTCGAGCATGATCTGGGATGCGCGGAACTCGTCGCGGCGGTGGATGACGTCGACCTTGGCCGCGAACTTGGCCAGGAAGATCGCCTCCTCCATCGCCGAGTCCCCGCCGCCGACGATGACCGTCGGGGCCTGCTTGAAGAACGCGGCGTCGCAGGTCGCGCAGTAGCTGACCCCGCGCCCGGAGAGCTCCTCCTCGCCGGGGACGCCGAGCTTGCGGTGCTCGGCCCCCATCGCGAGCACGACCGTCCGCGCGAGGTGCAGGTCGTCGCCCGCCCACACCTTATGCGGCTCCGACGCGTCGGGCGAGAACTCGACCGCGGTGACGTCGTCGGTCTCCAGGCGCGCTCCGAAGCGCTCGGACTGGTCGCGGAAGTGCTGCATGAGCTCGGGGCCCACGATGCCCTGCGGAAAGCCGGGGAAGTTCTCGACGTCGGTCGTCTGCTGCAACAGGCCGCCCCAGGCGAAGCCCTCGAAGACGAGCGGCTCCAGGTCGGCGCGAGCCATGTACAGCGCGGCCGTGTAGCCCGCCGGGCCGCTGCCGATGATGATTGCGTCCTCGATCGTCTGCATCACTTCATTAAGTATAGTCACGGTCCTGCCAGCGGTGCACGGTGCGCCGCAGCTGCAGGTAGGCGATCGCGCCCGGCAGCGTCGGCAGCCAGAACGCGAAGGCACGATACGTCAGCACGGCGACGACCGCCAGCGACGAGGACACCCCGAACGCCGAGAAGGCGCCGATCATCGCGCCGTCGACCCCGCCGATTCCGCCCGGTAGCGGCAGCACGTTGCCGAGCATGCCGACGAAGTAGGCCATGATCACGATCGGGATATCGGGGCTGCCGCCGAAGGCGTGGAACGACGCCCACAGCACCGCGATGTCAAAGCCCCACCACGCGGGCGCGCCGAGCAGCGCCGGATCGCGCGATCCTACGAGCGAGATCGCCGTCCGGATGCCGCTCGCCGCCGCCGCCGGAGCGGTCGCGGCGTGCTCGGCGACCCGCCCGAGCCGGCCGCCGTTCGTCCAGCGCCCGACGAGGCGATCGACGTCCCCGGGCAGCAGCGAGGCGGCGAGGAACACGGCGATCACGGAGCCTCCGAAGATCGCCGGCACGACCGTGATCGCGAACGGCGCCGGTCCCGGGAACAGGCCGACAGCGAGGCCGAGGCCGACGACCACCAGCGTGCCCATGAACACCGCGTAGAGCAGCGCCATGAACCCCACCATCCGGGAGGCCACCGTCCGCGGCGCCATCCCGGAGCGTCGCAGCGCCCACGCCGTCAGCGCCACGCCGCCCGCGCCGGCCGAGGCGAACAGGCGCGTGGCGGCGAGGCCGGCCATCGTGATCTCATAGCTCGCGCGCCAGCCGATCCGCGTGCGCCCGCGCACGAACACGGCCCGGAACAGCAGGACGTAGCCGCCGAAGGAGGCGATCTCAAGGACCGCCGCGAGCACGAGCCAGGCCGGATCGCCGTGCTGGATGCGGTTCCACGTGTCGCGCAGCCCGAGGAGCTTGGGCAGGACGAAGTACAGGAACGCGACCGTCGAGACGACGAACAGCAGCGAGATGAGGATGCGACGGCGGGTCAGGTGGACCCGCGGCATCTCCTCCGGGCCGCTCGCGCCGTCGGCAAGGGCACGCGACACCTCGACCTCGTCGTCGGCGGAGGCGCGCTGCACCTCGAGCTCGTCGTCGGCGGACGCGACGAGAGGCTCGGCGGGAGTGCCGGCCTCGCGATCGGCGCGCGCGCTCACGAGCCGGCTCAGGCGCCCCGCGCCGCCGTCGACAGCAGGTCCAGCCGGGCGCTCAGCCGCCGCGCCGCGGGCGCGACGGCCGGGGACGCCCGGCGAATCGTCTCGGTCAGCAGGGCGCCGCCGAGCAGGTCCGCGACGTAGTGCTCGCCGAGGTAGACGAGCGCGAGGCCGAGCGCCACGAGGTACGACCAACCGACGGCACCGGCGGCCGGACCCATCTCGCTCAGCAGATGAGCGGCCATCAGCGACGTGGCGAAGTGCAGCGACGGCATGGCAGCCAGCGGATTTCCTCCCAGGACATCGTAGAGCGCGGGCCAACGCTCGCCCCAGAACCGCTCGCCGTACTCGATCATCGTGCGTCGCACCTCGGTCTCGTGGCGGTCGTGCAGGCGCCCGCGCTGGTAGGCGTACCAGGGCGGCGCGGTCGGGATCGCCCAGTAGAACACGGCGCCGAGGTCGAACACCGCGTACATCCGCGCCGCGGCGCTGGCGCAGCGCTCCGGCGCCCGCCAGAGCACGTAGGCGACCGTGGCGTGAGGAACCATGAACCACACCCAGTGACACCAGGTCAGGGCGCGCTGCAGCCGGTTGATCTCCCCGGGGCGCGAGCCGACGCGCAGCAGGCGCAGCAACGGGAGCTCGCCGAGCCCGAGGATCCGGTCGACGGCGATCGGATAGTCGATCCGGACCCGCTGCGCCTGGGTCGCGGCGTCGTCGTGGGGCAGCTCGTAGGCGGCCAGGTAGGCCCACATGTTCACGCAACCGACGACGATGACCCGCGTCCGCCCGCGCGGGGCGACGACCGCGGAGGCGGGAACCGCGGCGGCCGCGATGCCGACCACCGCGCCCGGCGGCAACGGCAGCCGGCGCCGCAGCGCCGGAGCGGCCAGGCCGGCGACGACGAGGGCCCAGGCTCCGGCTCTGATGGCCCGTCGCGCGCGCAAGCGCCGGCGAGTATAAGAAGCGCAGGCCTCGGCGACAGAAGCGCGGGCCTCGGCGACGCGACCGCCCCTCCGCGGCGGTGCGGCTCGGCCCTTAGTTAGAATCCCCGCCGCCTTGCGGTCCGAGGTCCCCGACGCCCCGCCTGCCCGCCGACGCCGCCTGCCGCGGGGTCGCGCCTGGGCCACCCGGCTGGCGCTCGGCCTCCCCGCCCTTGGCGTCGCACTCGGCGCCTCGCTGCTCTTCGCGCCCGACGCGCTCGCGAACTTCATCACGCCGAAGTCCGGGGTCTCGGAGAACGCACGCGAGATCCATTCGCTGTACATGGTGACGCTCTACCTGGCGGCGGTCGTGTTCGTGATCGTCGAGGGCGCGCTCGCCTACTCGCTGTATCGCTTCCGCGCCAAGCGCAACCGGGTGGCGGCGCAGATCCACGGCAACACGCGACTGGAGATCGGCTGGACGCTCGCCGCGGCGCTCATCCTCGTCGTCCTGACCGTGGTGACGTTCATCAAGCTGCCGAGCATCATCAATCCGCCCAACTCCGACGCCAGCGGCCTGGCCCTCTCGGCCTCGGTCGCGCAGCCCACCCCGCCCGACGGCAAGAAGCTCACCGTCTGCATCCAAGCGCGGCAGTACATCTGGCGCTACACCTACGGCACCGACTGCCGCAACGACGCCTTCAACTCCAAGTTGCCCTACTCGTACACGATGATGGAGGTGCCCGAGCACACCACGGTCGTGCTCTCGATCCAGTCCTCAGACGTCATCCACTCCTGGTGGGTGCCCTCGCTGGGCGGCAAGGTCGACGCCGTGCCCGGCTACACGACCTACACGTGGTTCAAGGCGCTGACGCCCGGCCTCTACCACGGCCAGTGCGCGCAGTTGTGCGGCACCAACCACGCCGCGATGATCGCCTACGTGAAGGTCGTCACGCCCGAGCAGTACCAGGCGTGGCTGAAAACGCAGCAGCAGGCGATCACGACCGCGAGCTCGCAGGTCCAGCAGCTGCGCCAGATCCTGACCTCCGAAGGCAACCTCGGCAGCTAGCTAGACGGGAGCGACCACCAGCACATGGCGACGATCACCGAACCCGCAGCCCGTCCCGTCCCGCAGATCACCACCCACGAGGTGGCGCGGCCGCGGCAGACCAAGAGATGGGTCGACTGGGTCCTGACCACCGACCACAAGAAGATCGGGATCATGTACCTGGTCCTGACCTTCGTGTTCTTCTGCATGGGCGGGGTCGAGGCGCTGATGATGCGCCTGCAGCTCAGCGTCCCGAACAACACGCTGGTCACCTCCGAGCACTACAACGAGCTGCTCACGCTGCACGGGACGACGATGATCTTCCTGTTCGTGGTGCCGGTGTGGGCGGGATTTGGCAACTACTTCCTGCCGCTGATGATCGGCGCGCGGGACATGGCCTTCCCGCGCCTGAACGCGCTCTCCTTCTGGCTGCTGGCCTTCGGCGGCATCGTCTTCTACGCGACGCTGTTCTGGCATCCGCCCGACGCCGGCTGGTGGAGCTACCCGCCGCTCTCCGAGGCGCTCTACTCGCCGCAGAACGGGCAGGACGCGTGGATCTTCCTCATCCACATCACGGGCATCTCCTCCATCGTCGGCGCGATCAACTTCTACGTGACGATCGTCAACATGCGCGCTCCGGGCATGAGCTGGAACCGGCTGCCGCTGTTCATCTGGGGCATGCTCGTGTACTCGATCCTGCTCATCATCGCCCTGCCGGTGGTCGCCGCCGCGGTGACGATGCTGCTGACCGACCGCCACTTCGGCACCCACTTCTTCGACCCGACCGCGCACGGATCGCCGGTGCTCTGGCAGCACCTGTTCTGGTTCTTCGGCCACCCCGAGGTCTACATCATGATCCTGCCGGGCTTCGGGGTCATCTCCGAGGTCATCCCGGTGTTCAGCCGCAAGCCGATCTTCGGCTACAAGGCGATCGCCGCCGCCACCGCGGTCATCGCGTTCCTGGCCACCCTTGTCTGGGCCCACCACATGTTCGCCTCGCCGGTGCCGGTCGTCGTGCTCGGCTTCTTCATGCTCAGCTCGTTCCTCATCGGGGTGCCGACCGGGGTCAAGATCTTCAACTGGATCGCCACCCTGTGGCGGGGCTCGATCGTGATGACGACGTCGCTGTACTTCGCCGTCGGCTTCATCGCGATCTTCACGATCGGCGGGATCACCGGGATCTTCCTGGCGATCTTCCCCGTCGACTGGCAGCTCAACGACACGTACTTCGTCGTCGCCCACTTCCACTACGTCCTGATGGGCGGCGCGGTGTTCACCGTGTTCTCGGCGATCTACTACTGGTTCCCGAAGATGACCGGGCGGCTGCTCTCGGAGTCCGTCGGCAAGCTCTCGTTCTGGCTGATGTTCGTCGGCTTCAACATGACGTTCTTCGTCCAACACGCGCTCGGCCTGTCGGGGATGCCACGTCGCATCTACACCTATCAGCCCGGCATGGGCTGGTCGACCTACAACCTCATCTCGACGATCGGCTCGTTCATCCTCGGCATCGGCGTGCTCGTGACGATCCTCAACGTCGCGCGCAGCCTCCGGGTCGGCACGATCGCGGGCCCGGACCCGTGGAAGGGCAACACGCTCGAGTGGTTCACGCCCTCGCCCCCGCCGGTCAACAACTTCGACGAGATCCCCCGGGTGCGCTCGGTCGAGCCGATGCGCGACATCCGCCGTCAGGTGGAGCGCGAGACCGGCGTGACCCAGAGGACCGGCGGCTCCGAGCGCTTCGCGCGCAGCGGATGAACGCCGCGACGAGCGTCCCCGCCGCTGGCTCGGGCTCCCGGGCGCGGCAGCTGCTGGCCGACTACCTCGACCTGACCAAGCCGAAGGTCCAGTCGCTGCTGCTGCTGACGACGGTGACGACGATGGAGGTCGCCGGCAGCCCGTCGCTGGAGCGAGTCGCGCTCACCTGCCTGGGCGGATACCTCTCGGCGGGGGGCGCGGGCGCGGTCAACCACTACTGGGACCGCGACATCGACGCGCGAATGGCGCGCACCGCGTCGCGGCCGATCCCCGCCGGTCGCGTCAGCCCGCGCGCGGCGCTGACCTTCGGGATCGCGCTCGCCGCGCTCTCGTTCGCGCTCATGTCGCTGACGATCAACGTCCTGGCCGCGTCGCTGGCGCTCGCCGGCTTCGTCGGCTACGTCGGCGTCTACACGATCTGGCTCAAGCGGCGCACCTGGCACAACATCGTCATCGGCGGCGCCGCGGGCGCGATGCCGCCGCTCGTCGCGTGGGCGGCGACGCGGGGGTCGCTCTCCTTCACCGCGATCTATCTGTTCGCGATCGTCTTCTACTGGACGCCGCCGCACTTCTGGGCGCTCAGCCTGCTCATGAAGGACGAGTACGCCAAGGCCGGGGTCCCGATGCTCCCGGTCGTCCGCGGCGAGCGCGAGACCCGCCGGCAGGTGCTGCTCTACTCGCTGCTCCTCTACGCCGTCACCCAGCTGCCCTTCTGCGTCGGGGCGTTCGGGGGGGTCTACCTCGCGGGCTCGATGCTGCTCGGCCTCGTCTTCATCGCCGGCGCGGTCAACCTCTGCCGGCGCGGCGACCGCCGCGCCGCGCTCCGCCTCTACCTGTACTCGATGGTCTACCTGGCGCTGCTCTTCGGCACCATGGTGCTCGACGCCAAGCTCTGACGCTAGGATTCGCCGCGCTCATGGATCGCAAGCTCGCCCGCAAGAACATCCGCTCGGGCCTCATCGCCGGGGCGATCTGCTTCTTCATGTTCGGGATCACGTTCCTGGCGGCCGCCATCTACGTGCACGCGTGAGCGCCGAGGACTCAGACGCTCCGCCCGTCGGCGAGGAGATCCATCTCCCCGGTGAGTCCCTGCTGCCGCTGCTGACCGGAGCGGCGATCACGATGATCATCATCGGGTCGACGATCTTCAGGTACATCTCCTATGTCGGCATCATCCTGTTCGTCGTCTGCGCGCTGCTGTGGATCCGCGACACGCGCCGCGACATGGAAGAGCTCCCCGAGGAGCATCACTAACCGCCAGCTGCTCCGTCGGGCGTCAGGAAGCCGCCGGAGCCGCCGCCGGGCGCTGTGACCAGACGCGGACGATGTCGCGCATCGAGAGGATTCCGGCCACCTCGCCGCGGTCGACGACGAGGAGATGGCGAAACCCGCCTGAGACCATCGTCGCGGCCGCCTGCTGCAGCGACCATTCGGGACCGGCGAAGATGAGGCGCACGGTCTGGTGATCGGCGACCCGCTCCTCGCGGGCGTCCTTACCGAGCGCGATGACCCGGAGCACGTCGCGCTCGGTGATCAGCCCGGGTCCGGCAGCCTCCGGATCGAGCACGACGGCAGCCCCGACCCGCCGCTCCCACATCGCCTCGGCGGCCTGGCTGACCGTGTGGTCGGGGCCGACCGTCAGGACCAGCTCGGTCATCGCGTCGGACACCAGCACGTGAGACCCTCCCGTCTGCTTGCGACGATCGTAACAAACCCGCCCGTCGCTGGGGGTTCGGGTGGCCTCATCCATCCCGCGGAAGGCATAGGATTGCGGGTCGGCGATGCGCGAGAGGGAGCGAGAGGGTGAGTAGGAGGCAGCTGCTGCAGATGGTCGCGATCTGGGTCGTGGGAATCGCGATCGGCATCCCCCTCGCGCTCATCATCCCGTGGTTCCCGACGAAGGGATCCCTGCAGGCCTCGAACATCCACACGCTCTACGACGTCCTGCTGATCGCGTCGGTGCCGATCTTCGTGCTCGTCGAGACGGTCGTCCTGTACTCGGTCTGGAACTTCCGGATGCGCCCCGGCGAGGAGGAGAAGGACGGAGCGCCGATCCACGGCAACACGCGGCTCGAGGTCGCCTGGACGGTCCTGCCGACGATCCTCATCGTCGGGCTGTGCACCTATGCGTACACGGTGCTGCACGGCAACGAGAAGACGCACCCCGGCGCGATGGTCGTCAACGTGACCGAGCGCCAGTTCGGCTTCGAGTTCTCCTATCCGCGTACCGGCGGCAAGCAGATCGTCTCGCCGGTCCTCTACCTGCCAAACCGCCGGCCGGTCGTGTTCAAGCTCCGCTCGCTCGACGTCATCCACAGCTTCTTCGTCCCGCAGTTCTCCGAGAAGCTCGACGCCGTGCCCGGGATCACGACCACCCTGCGCGTGACCCCGACGCGCGTGGGGACCTATCCCGCCGAATGCACCGAGCTGTGCGGCGCCGGCCACGGCCTGATGCGCGCCAGCGTCCAGGTCGTCCCCGACGCCCGCTTTCAGTCATGGATGAGCACGCAGAAGCTCGACGGAGCGCCCCCGGTGGGCAATCCGCCCACGCAGAGCTCCCAGCCCGGCATCCCCGGGGCCACCGGGAACAACCATTCGACCGCCGGACCGTCCGAATGAGCGGGCGTGCTGACATCATGAAGGAGGACAACTGATGGCCGTCACCTCACCCAGCCGGGTGTCGACCGCTGCGGCGGTGAGCCCCCGGGGCCCCTCGCGGGGGGCCAAGCTGCGTGCGCCGGGCTGGTACCGCGCGGCGCTGTTCGACGTCATCGGCTTCGCCTTCGCGTTCGGGCTGACGTGCCTCATCCGGGCCCTCATGCATCAGCATCCGGTCGTCGACGGCCGGGCGATCCTGCCCGTCGCCCTGATCGCGGTCCCGCTGTTCTTCCTCGTCGGGCTCGGCGTCGCCGACTACTGGTTCTACTGGGCCTCCGGGCGTCCGACGCGGCCCGAGGACCACTCCCAGCACGGCGCCCACACCTGGCGCGACTACTTCCGGGTCAACACCGACCACAAGGTCATCGGCACCCAGTACGTCGTGCACTCGTTCTTCTTCCTGCTCGTCGGCGGCCTGCTCGCGATGCTCATCCGGGCCCAGCTCGCCAAGCCCGGGATGCAGTTCCTGACCCCGGAGCAGTACAACGGCGTGTTCTCGGTCCACGCGTCGATCCTCATCTTCCTGTTCGTCATCCCGGTGTTCGCGGGACTGGCCAACTTCGTGCTGCCGCTGATGATCGGCGCCCCCGACATGGCCTTCCCGCGCCTGAACGCGCTCTCCTTCTGGCTGCTGCCGATCGGCGGGATCATGATGATGATGAGCTTCCTCGCCCCCGGCGGCGCGTTCGCCGCGGGCTGGACGAACTACGCGCCGCTCTCGACGACCATGCCGCCGGGGCAGCTGTTCTTCGCACTCGCGGTCCAGTTCGCGGGCGCCTCCTCGATCGCGACCGCGCTGAACTTCCTCGTGACGATCATCACCATGCGCGCGCCGGGAATGTCGTTCTTCCGGCTGCCGCTGCTCGTGTGGGCGAACTTCGCGACCTCGCTGCTCGTCGTCATCGCCACCCCGTTCATCGCCGCCTCTCAGTTCTTCGTGCTGCTCGACACGACGCTGCACTTCCATTTCTTCGACGCGTTCGTCGGGGCCGGCCGCAACGGCAACGTGATCATGTACCAGCACATCTTCTGGTTCTACTCGCACCCGGCGGTCTACATCATGATCCTGCCCGGGTTCGGGATCATCTCCGAGGTGCTGGCCGTCAAGGCCCGCAAGCCGATCTTCGGCTACCGGATGATGGCCTTCTCGCTGCTGGCGATCGTCGTCCTCGGCTTCACGGTATGGGCGCACCACATGTTCGTCTCCGGAATGGCGCCGTGGATCCGCATCCCGATGATGATCACGACCGCGATCATCGCGATCCCCACGGGGATCAAGGTCTTCTCGTGGATCGCGACCCTGTGGCGCGGCGTGCTGCACCTCGACACGCCGATGCTGTTCGCGCTCGGCTTCCTGACGACGTTCACGCTCGGCGGGATCAGCGGGATCATGCTCGCGATGATCCCGTTCGACATCCACGTCAGCCAGACGTACTTCATCGTCGCCCACATCCACTACGTGCTCTACGGCGGCTCGCTGTTCACGATCTTCGCCGGGGTCTACTACTGGTTCCCGAAGATGACCGGGCGGATGTTCGACGACCGCCTGGGCAAGTGGCACTTCTGGCTGACCTTCATCTCCTTCAACCTGACCTTCGGGCCGATGCACATCATCGGGATCCAGGGCATGCCGCGACGCGTCGCCGAGTACGCCCACCAGTTCGCGGCCTGGAACCTGTTCATCTCGCTGATGTCGTTCGTGCTCGGCGCCAGCACGCTCATCTTCCTCTATAACATCGTCGTCAGCTGGCGCGGCGGACCGCGCGCCTCCGCGAACCCGTGGCGGGCGCTGACGCTCGAGTGGCAGGTGTCCTCACCGCCGCCGATCTTCAACTTCGACACCGTCCCCACCGTCGTCGGCGGTCCCTATGAGTACGGTGTGCCCGGCGCGGTGCACGGGATCTTCAAGCCGCCCGCGGAGGCCAAGCGCGGCGCGGCGCGGCCGGTGGCCGCGGGCAGCGGCCCGCCGCGACGCGGGGCCGACGGCGAAGGCGACCACCCGTGAGGGTCGTCCTCGTCGTCGCCAACGAGACGATCGGCGGCCGCCCCCTCATCGAGGCCATGCAGCGGCTCGCCGAGCAGGATGAGACCCGCTTCGTGCTCTGCGTCCCGCAGAGCAAGCCGCGCGGGGGAATGGTCGTCTATGACGACGCGGTGTTCGACTCGGCCCAGGTGCGGGTCGATCTCGCGGTCGGCTTCGTGCGCTCGGAGGGGATGGACGCGGTCGGCGAGGTCGGCGATCCCGACCCCTACGCCGCGGCGATGGACGCGGTCCGCGAGTACGAGCCCGACGAGATCATCATCTCGACGCTGCCCGAGGCGCGCTCGGGCTGGCTGCGCCGCGACCTCATCGAGCGCATCCGCGAGGCCTCGAGCATCCCCGTCGAGCACGTCATCGCCGACATCGACTCCGAGGGGCTGTACTTCCACGTGACGCTCGCGGTCGCCAACCGGACGGCGGCGGGCAACGAGCTCCTCGACGCGCTGCGGGAGAAGGCCGCGCAGGAGACCGACCGGCGCGAGCGCCTGTTCCTCGTGCTCGTGCCCCAGGAGAGCGGCGAGGGGAGCGCCGCCCGTCGCGCCCGGACCCGGCTCTCGCTCGTCCTCGGACGCCTCCGCGACGCCGAGCTGACGGCGGCCGGGATGATCGGGGACCCCGACCCCTACACCGCGATCATGACCGTGCTGCAGTCCTTCCGCGTCGACGACATCATCATCTCGACGTTCCCCGAGACCAAGTCCGGCTGGCTTCGCGCCGACCTGGTCGACCGCGTCCGCGCGGCCTCGGGCAAGCAGGTCGAGCACATCGTCCCCCACGACCCCGCGCGGGCCGGCGCCTGAGCGCCCGCGCCGCATCCTCCCGCCATGCAAGCCGCCTCGATCGCCGCCCACGCCGACCATCACGGCCCGCCGCCCGCGCACCGGTCCTCGCGCGTCGAGGCGCCGACGCTCGGAATGCTCCTTTTCATCATGTCCGAGATCATGATCTTCGGGGCGTTCTTCACCGCCTACTTCTTCATCCGGGTCGTCAACCACAACCCGTGGCCGGCGGCGGGAACGCAAGTGCCCGAGTCGGTGGCCGGGATCAACACCGCGATCCTGCTCTCATCGTCGCTGACCATCCACTGGGCGCTCATGTCGGCCAAGAACGGCAACCGCTTCGGCCTGAAGGCCGGGATGGCGACGACGTTCCTGCTCGGCCTGACGTTCCTGACGATTCAGATCAACGAGTACATCCACATCGGGTTCGCGCCGCACGACGCCGCCCAGGCGACGATCTTCTACGCCCTCACCGGCCTGCACGGCGCGCACGTGTTCATCGGCCTGTGCATACTGCTGATGGTCACGATCCGGGCGTTCCGGGGGCACTACTCGCCGGACTCCCATCTCGGCATGGAGGTGCCGGGGATCTACTGGCACTTCGTCGACATCATGTGGGTGATCGTCTACACCTCGGTCTACGTCCTGTAGGCCGGAGGGGGTGCCTCGCGCCGTGTCCGAAGACGGCCGCCGCGACAAGCGTTCGCTGATGATCCCGCCCAACCCCCTGCGCTCGGAGGCCGACGCGTTCGCCTTCCTCGTCTGGTTCGTGGCGATCGTCGCCGTGATCGTCGTCCTCGTGCTCCTCATCCGGGCGCTGTGAGGCCGGCGTCGCTCGGGATGCGCAGGCCCGCGGCCTGCCACCATTGAGAGCCGTGCCCCTGCCGTTCGCCGTTGCGCCGGTGCAGACGATCGGGCTGCCGATCCTCGTCCTGCTGAGCTGGATCCCGTACCACCTCCGGGCGCGTGCGCTGGCGCGCGAGCATCGTCCGGTTCCCACCTGGCGCCAGGTCTGCTTCGCCTCCGGGCTGCTCGTGCTCGAGGTGGCCTTCAGCTCGCCGGTCGACCACCTCGCCGACCAGCTCCTGCTGGCCCACATGGTCGAGCACCTGCTGATCGGCGACATCGCCTCGCTGCTGCTCGTCCTCGGCCTCACCGGTCCGCTCATCGCCCCCCTGCTGCGCAATGGGGTCATCGCCAAGCTCCGCGTGCTCACCCACCCGGTCGTGGCGGTCGTCGTCTGGGGGACCAACTTCTACGTCTGGCACGTCCCCTACCTGTACCAGGCGTGCCTGCGCCACGACGCGCTGCACGCGCTCGAGCACGCCACCTTCCTCGTCTTCGGGATGGCGGTCTGGATGGGCCTGCTGGGACCGCTGCCCAAGCCGCGCTGGTTCACCAACAGCGCTGCTCTCGTCTACATCATCGCCATGCGTCTGATCGGCACCGTGCTCGCCAACATCCTCGTCTTCGGCGGCACCGTGTTCTATCCCTACTACCGGGCCGGCGACGCCCACTGGCACATCAGCGCGATGGCCGACCAGGTGGCCGCCGGCGGGATCATGATGGTCGAGGAGAGCCTCTTGACGATCGGCCTGTTCTGCTGGCTGTTTTTGCGCGTCGCCCGCCAGTCAGAGCAGCGCCAGGCGATCCTCGACTACGCCGATCAGCACGACCTCGATCTCGACGAGAGCCGCGCCGCTCGCGCGGTCGCCGCCGGACGCGGGGACGAGCTGTGGACGCGGCTGCGCGAGCGGGCCGGGGACCAGGCAACCGAGGCCAGGACCCCGGCCGAGGCGGAGGCGGAGGCGGAGGCGGAGGCTACCCCGTCGCTTTGACCAGGTAGTTGACGAGCGCCGTGATCTCGTTCTTCTGCAGCGACTGGCCGAAGTTCGACGGCATCACCCCGGCCTTGTAGCCGGCGGGGATGTAGTCATAGGGCTTGACGATCGCGTGCTCGATGCACTCGGCGAGCGTCGCGCCGCGCACCTGCTTGGACTGCGCGCTCGCGCAGTTGGCGCGCAGGTCCTGGTTGAGGTTCGGCCCGACCGTGGCGTTGGTGCCCGCGTCGGCGAGCGTGTGGCAGCTCCCGCAGCCTCCGACGCCGGTGAACACCTGTTTGCCGGCGGCGGGCGTCGTGCCCTGGACTCCGCCCGCGGCCGCGAGCGCGCCCGTGTCCTGGCCCGGGCGTCCGGCCACCGCGCCGACGTAGGAGGCGACCTGCTGAGCGGCCTGGCCCGTGTAGAGGCCGGCCGGCATCACGCCCTGGGTGTTCGGATGCTGGATCCAGAAGCTGACCAGGCCGGCGATCGACGTGTCCTTGATCCCGTCGGAGCGATCCTGGCGGAACATGTCGTCGAGGTTGGGCCCGGTCTGCCCCGTCGTGTTGGCATGCGACAGCGTGTGGCAGGAGCCGCACTTCTTCGAGAACAGGACCTTGCCAGCTTCGAGGTTGCTGCTCTGGTGCTTGACCGCGCAGCCGCTGAAGGCCACGAGCGCCACCAGCCCCAGGATCAGGGCGACGAGGATCCGCAGAGCTCGTGGGGACAGGGTCGGCATCTCCTCGCCGGGAACTGTATAGGAGAGCCAGTCGGGCCCGCGCGGCCGGGCCGGACCGCGCAGCCGGGCCGCTCGGGCGCGCGGGGTCGTCCAAAGCCGCTGTTAGGATGGCGCGATGCGGATCCGGCAGCGATACCGAATGCGCACCCCCTCGACGGGTCGCGAGATCGTCGTCGAGGCCGAGCCCGACCAGATCTACCTCGATCGGGAGACCGGCGAGGAGCTCGAGGTCGTCGGCTCGCTGCTGCCGCTGGCCCCTACCCCGTCCGAGCTGCCCTGGACCGTCGAGAACCTCCGCTTCTGCAGCTGGTGCGACCAGCTGACCCAGAAGGATCTCAACGACTGCCCGGTCTGCGGCCGGCGCATGGAGCCGCTGCGCTCCTGACTGCGCCCCGCATGCGGTTGTCCCGGGCTCGGGGGCTTCATCTCATCGTGGCGGTGGCTGCGCTGGCGCTTGTCGTCGGCCTCGCCGGCTGCGGGGGCGGCGGCTCGACCACGCCGAACGTGGCGGGCGCACCCCCGTTCACGGTGCCGACCTCGGCGGGCGACACGACCGCCGCCCCAAGCAGCTCGACGACGAGCACCACGAGCTCGAGCTCCACGTCGACGACCTCGAGCCCCGGCACCTCGACGAGCGCCGGGGCCGGTACGAGCACCGGCGCCGCGACGAGCCACGCCGGCACGGCCACCGCGGCCGGCACCGCCACCACCCCAAGCGGCGGCGGGGCCTCCGGTCATAGCACCGGCACCGGCACCAACGGCGGCGCCGGGCTCGGCTCCGCGTTCTGCCAGCAGAACCCCGGCGCCTGTTAGCCCCGCGACCTGCCCGAGCCCCGCGACTTGCCCGAGCCCCGCGACTTGCCCGAGCGCCGCGACTTGCCCGAGCGCCGCGACCTGCCGAGCGCCGCGAGCTGCCGAGCGCTCAGCACCGCCCGGGACGCGATCCGGACGATCAGCCTCCGGCGCGGGCGTGCACGTACTTCGCTGGATACGGCGTGTTGACGATCTCGGTCGCCGTGTACTCGACCCGCGTCCCGGTATAGCTGCACAGGTAGCGCGCGCTCGCGCCGACCTTCGTCTGCGCGGTGTTGCCGGCCGCCGCGTTCTTGCAGTTGGCCGCGCGGCTCTGGCGGTAGACGAACTTCGACGCGCTCAGGTTGTAGGTGAGCACTGGCGCCCACGTCGGGACGGTGATGCCGACGACGTCACCCGGGTCCACCCTCAGCGCGGTCATCGCGCTGAACTTCGGCGGCAGCGACAGCGGCTGCTGGAGCACGCCGCCCAGGAACGGGATGAGGTGGTAGGTGCCGCTCTGGGCGGCGACCGTGTAGGTGTTGCTGGGGCCGGGCCGCAGCACGGTCAGCATCATCTGCGGCGTCCCGCCGTAGGCCTGATCGAGCGTGTGCAGGTAGCTGTGCTCGGTCTTGGGCTGGCTCGACAGGTTGGAGAGGCCAACCGAGAAGGCGACGATCCAGCCCGCCTGTCTGACGCGCGTCGGGTTGACGACGCCGTCGCTGGTCGCCTGCACCGCGGTCGTCCGCGTCAGGATGATGAAGCACTGAGACGGGGCGACGCCCTTCGGGCAGGCGGGCGCCGCGAGCGGCGTCGACGTCTGCCCCAGCTCGACGATCTTGGCGGACGCCGAGGCGGGGGTGGCCGCCGGCGCGACCGCGGCCACCAGAGCGGCGAAAAGCAGCGGGGTTGATTTCATCGTCCCCATTGAACACGACGAGGGCCCCCGCGGTTGCGCGCCGGCTTGCAGCACCGGCGTTCCGAGGGGCTACAGCTTGGTCACGTTGACCGCCTTGGGCCCCTTGGCGCCCGCCTCCTCCTCGAAGGAGACCTTGGCCCCCTCCTCGAGCGAGCGGTAGCCGTCGCCGTCGATCGCCGAGAAGTGGACGAAGAGGTCACGGCCTCCATCATCAGGGGTGATGAACCCGAAGCCCTTCTCGTCGCTGAACCACTTGACCGTTCCCGTTGCCATCTCCATCCCTTCGCGGAGTCGCCGTTCCTGGCAGCCGCATCTGACGCCCGGCTGCGAGCGCAAACGTAGCAGGACGAATCCGATCGCGGCTCGACCCGCTCAGCGCAGCGCCTGCGCGGTGGATGCGATCTGCTCGCGGTCGCCGGGCGCCGGGACCCACGGGAGCTTCAGCGGGTCGTCGTCATAGCGCGGGATGACGTGGATGTGGAAGTGGAAGATCGTCTGCCAGGCGCTGGCGCCGCAGGCGTTGAGCAGGTTCACCCCGTCCGCTCCCAGGCGCTCGGGCATCCGCTTGGCCAGCTGCTGCGCCGCCAGCGCGACCGCCGCGAGATCCTCGGGATCCACGCTCAGAAGATCGGCGGTGTGCCGCTTGGGGACGACGAGCGCGTGCCCCCGGGTCGCCGGGTTGATGTCCATGAACGACAGCGTCCGCTCGTCCTCGGCGATCTCCTCGGATGCCAGCTCGCCGGCGACGATCTTGCAGAACAGGCAGTCGGGATCGGGCATGCCGACGCCAGCTTAGTGGTCGCGCGAGGGCGGGGGAAGCCCCGCGCCCGGTGCGGTCACCGCGAGCGACCCTTCACTTGCGTTGCGCGAGCAGCTGCCGTGCTCGGTCCACCGCCGCCCGCGGTCCCGTCACCTCGCCGCTGAAGCTCTCGGCACGCAGCTCGGCCAGCAGCTCCCCGAGGATCGGCCCGGGCTCGATCCCGAGCGCGCGGGCGAGCTCGTCGCCGCGCACCGGGGGCCGCGGCGGCGCCGTCTCCCAGGCGAGCGCGTCGGGCAGCAGCTCACGGGCGAGGCTCACGTGCAGCGCGATCGCCCGCGCCGCGTTGTCGCCGCGGGTGGCGAGCCGGTCGGCGACACTCAGCAGCGTCACGTCGACGCCGACCGGGGAGCAGGCGTCGAGGTAGTCGTAGATCGCGCGCCGCGGCAGCGGCATCCGGTGGACGAGGAAGCCGAGGCGGAGGTGGTGGCGGGTCAGCGCGGCGACGTACTCGCGCAGCCGCTGGGAGGCGCGCAGGCGCTCGAGGATCGCGGCCGACTGGACGGCCCCGGCCTCGTCGTGGCCCAGGAACGACACCCGCCCCGACGAGGTGACCCCACGCGTCTGGGGTTTGGCGATGTCGTGCAGGAGCGCGCCGAAGCGCAGCGCCTGTCCGCGGGTCATCTCGTCGGCGAGCGGCTCGTCGAGGCGCGCGCGGACCGTCTCGGCCTCGGCGTCGGAGCGGCAGATCGGCGAGGGGTCGGCGGCGAGCCGGATCGTCGCCGAGAGCACGGCCTCGGTGTGGCCGGAGACGTCGAGATGGTGATAGCGGCTCTGCTGCACCCCCTCGAGCGCAATGAGCTCGGGCAGCACGACCTCGGTGGCCCCGATCGCCGTCATCAGCGCGAGCCCGTCGAGCGCCCGATCGGCGCACACGATCCGGCGCAGCTCGGCGAACACGCGCTCGGGCGCGACGCCGCGCAGGGCGTCGGCGCTCGCGCGCGCCGCCCGCGCCGTCTCGTCCTGTGCCGCGAACCCCAGCTCACAGGCCAACCGCGCGAGCCGCAGCGTCCGCAGCGGATCGGCCGCGAACGCGCCCGGGGCCACCATCCGCAGTCGCCGGCGCTCGAGGTCTGAGCGCCCGCCGAACGGATCGACCCACGCTCCCGCGTCCTCGGGCAGGCGCAGCGCGATCGCGTTGACGGTGAAGTCGCGCCGCGCGAGGTCGTCCTCGATCGTCTCCCCCCCGAGCCCGAGCAGGTCGAGCTGCCAGCTGCGGTCGCGGGCGACGACGCGCCACGCCCCGAACGCCTCCGAGAGCTCAAAGCCAAACCCGCCCGCGCGCTGCGCCACGGTGCGCGCCGCGGACGCGACGTCGCCGTCGACGACGACGTCGAGGTCGGCGACCGCGCCGGGCACGGGCGTGCGACCGAGCAGGCGATCGCGCACCGCCCCGCCGACGAGCCACGCCGGCGCGGACAGGCCCTCGAGCGCCGCCACCGCCGCGCCGCTCATACCGGCTCGCCGTCGCGGTGGTAGCGCCGCGTCACCCGATCCGAGATCCCGCACAGGACCTCGTGGTTGATCGTGTCCAGGCGGCGGGCGAGGTCCTCGACGGTCTGGCGCTCGGCGCCGGAGCGGCCGATGAGGATCGCGACCTCCCCCACCTCGACGCGCGGCTCGGGACCGAGATCGACGGTGACGTTGTCCATGCTGACCCGCCCGACGAGCGGGTAGCGCCGACCCGCGATGAGCACGTCGCAGTCATCGCTGAGATCCCGGCGGACCCCGTCGGCGTAGCCGATCGGCAGGGTCGCGAGCCACGTCGTGCGGTCGCTGATGAAGCGCCGCCCGTAGCCGGCGCTCTCGCCGGGCAGCGCCAGCTTGACCGCGGCCACGTACGTGCTGAGCTCGAGCGCGGGCTCGAGGCCCCAGTCGTCGGGGTCGGCGTTCATCGGATCGCACCCGTGCAGCGCGATCCCGCAGCGCACCATGTCGAAGTGGCTCGCGGGGTCGCGGACCGTGGCCGCGCTGTTGGCGGCGTGCACGGTCAGCGGCGACGCCGGCCCCACCGCCTCCCGCAGCTGTCCGGCGAAGGAACCGAACGCCATCAGCTGGGCGGCGAAGAACTCCGGATCCCCGTCGGCGGTCGCGAAGTGGGTCATCGCGCCGGCGAGGCGCATTGCCGATCCGCGGGCGCACAGCCGATCGGCGACCGCGAGCGCCTCGGCGACCGAGCGGGTTCCCAGGCGCCCCATCCCGGTGTCGAGCTTGACGTGGACGTCGACCGGGGCATCGCCGACATCCTCCGCCGCCGCGACCGCCCGCGCGAGCCCGTCGACGAACCCCTCGGTCCAGGCCACGACCTCGGCGCCGGCGGCCAACGCCACGGGGAGCTCTTCGGAGCTGAGCGCCCCCAGCACGAGCACGGGCGCCCGCAGGCCGGCGTCGCGCAGCTCGAGCGCCTCGCCGGCGGTCGCGACCGCGAGCCGGGTCGCGCCGCCGGCGAGCGCGGCCCGCGCGACCGGCACCGCGCCGTGGCCAGAGGCGCGCGCCTTGACGACCGCGCACAGCTCCACGCCCGGAGCCAGGCGCGCCTTCAGCGCCGCGGCGTTGCGCTCGCTCGCGGCCAGGTTGACGCGGGCCTGGGCACGGAGCGCCACGCCGACCCCGCGCAACTAGCGCTGCTGCGCGCGCGCCCGGGGCAGGCGCTGCACCACGTCGCGGGCGATGACCCCCTCGGTGGCGATTTCGGCCGCCGCCAGCTGCCCGGCGCGGACGTGCACGAGCACGCCGGCGCACGCGGCCACGAAGGGGTCCATCGCCTTGGACAGATAGGCGCCGATCAGGCCCGAGAGGACGTCGCCGGTTCCGGCGGTGGCCAGCGCCGACGCGCCGCCGCGACTGACTGCGACGCGCCCGTCGGGCGCGGCGACGAGCGAATCGTCGCCCTTGAGGACGACGATCGCCCCCGCGCGCTGCGCCGCCGAGCGCGCGCAGCGCAGGCGATGGGCGGCGACGTCGGCGCCGTCGACCTCGAGCAGCCGTGCCAGCTCGCCGGCGTGGGGCGTCAGCACCGTGGCCGCCGGTCGGCCCGCGAGGTCCTCGAGGCGCCCGGCGTGTGCGAACAAGCCGTCGGCGTCGAGCAGCAGCGGAACCTGCGCCCGCGCGGCCACCTCGCGGGCGAGCTCGGAGGTCTCGGCCTCGCGCCCGAGCCCGGGGCCGAGCACGAGCGCTCCGGCGCGCTCGATCCGCTGCAGGATCGTCTCGGCCGCGGCGGCGCTCAGCGATCCGTCGGCGTCGGGCAGCGGGACCGACATCACCTCGAGCAGCCGCTGTTCGAAGACGGGGTTCAGCGAGGCCGGGACGAGCGCAGTGACATACCCGGCCCCGGCGCGAGCCGCCGCCTCGCAGGCCAGGCACGGCGCTCCGGTCAGCCCGGCCGACCCTCCGCAGACCATGACCGCGCCGGCGGCGAACTTCGTGGACTCCCGGCCGCGAGCCGGGATGGTGGCGATGACCCCGTCGTCGATGAGGCCGATCGCCGGGCGGACCGGGGCCGCGGGCCCGATCCCGATGTCGATCACCTCGACCTCGCCGGCGTGGTCCTTGCCCGGCGCGATCCACAGCCCGGGCTTGGCGGCGTGGAACGTCCCGGTGGCCGCGGCCCGGACCGCGCAGCCGGCGACCTCGCCGGTCGAGGCGTCGACGCCCGACGGGACGTCGCAGGCGACGACGGCGGCTCCGCGCTCGCCGGCGGCGACGATCGCCTCGATCGCGCCGCGCGCGGGCTCGCGTGGCTCGCCGGAGAAACCGGTTCCGAGCACGGCGTCGACGATCGCCGCCGCGCCGTCCAGACCGGCGCCGGTGAAGCTCTGAGGCGCCGGCCCGGGCAGCCGCTCGAGGTTGGTGCGAGCATCGCCGCCGAGCTCCTCGCCGGCCACGAGCAGCAGGACGTCGACCTCGCGGCCGGCGTCGCGCAGCAGCCGAGCGACGACAAGGCCGTCGCCGCCGTTGTTGCCCTTGCCGCACACGACGGCAACCCGTCCGCCGGGGGCGAGCCGGGCGACGAGCTCCGCGAGGCCGCGACCCGCGCGCTCCATCAGCTCCACCCCCGGGGTCCCGCGGGTCTCGATCTCCCAGCCGTCGGTGGCGCGCTGCTCCTGGGCGTCGGGGAGCGGCGTCAGCCAGTCCGGCAGTTCGATCGCGCGGGTGGGAGCGGCGTCAGCCATTGCGTCGATTAAAGCGACCGCGCCGGCTTCGCGATCGGTGTGCGTCAGCGACAGGCGCACCTGCACGCCGAGCTCCCGGGCCCGGCGGGCCGCCGCGCCGGCGAGGCGCACATCCGGGGGGCCGCCGGTGCCGATCACCTCGACATCGGAGAAGTCCCACGCGGTCAGGCCGAGCGCCTTGGCGACCGCCTCCTTGGCGCAGAAGCGCGCCGCGAGGTGCTGGCCCGGCCGGGCGCGGGCGTTGGCGTAGGCGAGCTCTGACTCGGTGAACAACCGCTGGGCGAGCCGGGGATGGCGCGCAAGCGCCCGCTCGAGCCGCGCGATCTCCAGCAGGTCGAGGCCGATGCCGGCCTCGGCGGACGCCGGAGGCGGCTCGCTCACTCGACCGTGACGGTCTTGGCCAGGTTGCGGGGCTGGTCGACGTTCAGCCCCCGACGACGAGCGATCCCGTAGGCGAGCAGCTGCAGCGGGATGACCGCGAGCAGCGGCGCGAGCATCCAGTCGGTCCGGGGCACGCGGATCACCTCGTCGGCGTGCTCGGCGATCTCGAGGTCGCCCTCGCTGGCCACCGCGATCACCCGCGCGCCGCGGACGCGGACCTCCTGCATGTTCGAGATCACCTTGTCGCGCACCGGCGACTCGGTCGCGACGACGACGACCGGAGTGTTCTCGTCGAGCAGGGCGATCGGGCCGTGCTTCATCTCCCCGGCGGCGTAGGCGTCGGTGGCGATGTAGGAGATCTCCTTGAGCTTGAGCGCGCCCTCGAGCGCCACCGGCAGGCCGATATGGCGACCCAGGTAGAGGAAGAACTCCGCCTCGTGGTGGGTCTGGGCGATCATGTCGACGCCCGCCTCGACGCGTTCGAGCAGCTCGGCGATCATGTGCGGCAGGCGCTTGAGGTCGGAGATCGGCGGCTTGAGCTCGGCGCGCCCCATCGTCCCGCGGACCTCGGCGAGCCGCAGCGCGAGCAGGTACATGGCGGTGATCTGGCCGACGAACGTCTTCGTCGCCGCCACGCCGACCTCGAGCCCGGCGCGCGTGTACAGGGTCCCGTCGGCGACCCGGGTGATCTGAGCTCCCATGACGTTGGTCACGGCGAGCACGGTCGCGCCGCGCTCGCGGGCGGTCTCCATCGCCACCAGCGTGTCGAGCGTCTCGCCCGACTGCGAGATGCCGATGACGAGATCGTCGGGGCCGACGACCGGATTGCGGTAGCGATACTCGGAGGCGACGTCGACCTCGACCGGCACCCGAGCCCACTGCTCGATCGCATAGCGGCCGATGAGGCCGGCGTGATAGGCGGTGCCGCAGGCGACGATGACGATCCGGCGCGCGCGGCGCAGCAGCGCGTCGTTGACGGGGTTGGCCGCGTGCGTGGTGGGGCTGACGATCCCGAGGTCGACGCCCCAGCCGCGCGCGGCGCGCTCGCCGATCGTCTCGGCGACCGCGCCGGCCTGCTCGTGGATCTCCTTGAGCATGAACGTCTCGTAGCCCTGCTTCTCGGCGGTGTCGGCATCCCAGTCGACGTCGGTGACGTCGCGCTCGACGGGCTCACCGGCGGGCGTGAGGAAGTGCGCGCCCCCGGGACGCAGCACCACGATCTCGTCGTCGTTCATGTACTGCACCCGGCGGGTCTCGCGCAGGAACGCCGGGATCGCGGAGGCGATGAACTGCTCGCCGTCGCCCTGACCGACGATCAGCGGGCACTCGCGCCGCGCGCCGACGAGCAGGCCCGGCTCGTGGGCGGTCATGGCCACGAACGCGTAGTGGCCGCGCATCTCGGCGTAGGCGGCCCGGACCGCGGCGACGAGGTCGCCGTCGTAGTGGTGGGCGACGAGGTGGGCGATGACCTCGGCGTCGGTCTCCGAGGTGAACACGGCGCCGCCCTGCACCAGCCGCGCCTTCAGCGCGATGTAGTTCTCGACGATCCCGTTGACGACGATGTGCACGCTGTCGGTCGTGTCGAAGTGCGGGTGGGCGTTCTCCTCGGTCACGCGCCCGTGCGTGGCCCAGCGGGTGTGCCCGATCCCCGTCCCGGACTGCTCGGCGACCGCCACCGCGCGCCCCGGCGCCGATCCCGAGGCGCGCTCGCGGCCGTCGATCGCGCTGCGCAGCACGCTGAGGTTGCCGACGGTGCGCACCGCGTCGATCCGATCGCCGTCGAGCACGCTGATGCCGGCGCTGTCGTAGCCGCGGTATTCGAGCTTCTCAAGTCCTGCCAGGAGCAGGGGGCGGGCCTTCCGGGGGCCGACGTAGCCGACGATGCCGCACATAGCGCGAGTCCTCCAGGGTTGGGCCGTCAGGGCACGCCGGGGGTTGGCCCCGACAGTTCATCTTCGGCAGAAGGAGCCAGAATGTTAACGCTCCGGGCCGCGCGCACGAACGGGTTTCGCCGCGACGACCGATTCTCCGGTCGGCTCAGCCCTCGCAGCGGTCGCCGAGCGTGGCCCGCACCGCGCCGGCGAGGCGACCGCAGACGGCGTCGGTCTCGTCGCTGCTCGGCGCCTCGACCATGACCCGGATGAGCGGCTCGGTCCCCGAGGCACGGACGAGCACCCGTCCGCGGCCCGCCAAGGCCCCCTGCTCGGTCTCGATCGCCGCCCCGAGCTCCGGCGCCGCCATCGTCTGCACCAGCGCCGTGCGGTCGCTGGCGCGGATGTTGACGAGCCGCTGAGGCAGCTTCGCCATCGCCGCGCGCTCGCGCAGGTCACGGCCGCGCAGCGCCTCGAGCACGAGCAGCGCGCTCGCGATCCCGTCGCCGGAGGGGCCGAAGCCGAGCTCGATGATGTGCCCGGACTGCTCGCCGCCGAGACCCCACCCACGGCGGCGCAGCTCGTCGAGGACATAGCGGTCGCCGACGGCGGTCGTCGCCACCCGCACCCCGGCGGTCGCCATCGCGGTGTGGAATCCGTAGTTGGTCATCACGGTGACCGCCACCCCCTCGCCCGGCAGGCGACCCTCGGCGTGGAGGTGCAGCGCGGCGAGCGCGACGAGCTCATCGCCGTCGACGACCTCGCCGTCGCCGTCGACGCCGAGCACCCGGTCGCCGTCGCCGTCGAACGCGAACGCGAGCTCGAACCCGCCGCTGCGCGCGCGCTCGCGCAGCGGATCGAGATGAGTCGAGCCGCAGCCGTCGTTGATGTTTCGCCCGTCGGGCGCATCGGCGAGCACCTCGACCTCGGCGCCGAGCCGGCGGAAGATCTCGGGGGCCGCGCGGTAGGTGGCGCCGTGCGCGCAGTCGAGCAGCACGCGCCGCCCGCGCAGGTCGAGCCCCGCGAAGCGCGTCTGCAGCTCGCGCAGATAGTCCTCGAGCGCCCCGTGGAGCTGCCGCACGCCGCCGATCTGCGCCGGGGCGGCGCGCGGGCGTCCGAGCGCGTCCTCGATCGCGTGCTCGGCGGCGTCGTCGAGCTTGAAGCCGTCGGCCGCGAACAGCTTGATCCCGTTGTCCTGGTAGGGATTGTGAGACGCGGAGATGACCGCCGCCATCTGCAGGCGGTGGCGGCGGACGAGCAGCGGCGCCGCGGGCGTCGGAAGCACCCCGGCGAGCAGCGCGTCGCCGCCGCCCGACGCCACCCCGGCCGCGATCGCCGCTTCGAGCATCTCCCCCGATTCGCGGGTGTCGCGCACGATGAGCACCTGGGGTCGGGCCCCGTCCGCCGGGGCGCCCGGCGCTGGGCCGCCCTGCCCCGGAGCGCCGGGCGCCGGGGCGCGCGCGTGACCGACCGCGGCGCGGCCGAGGCTGAGCGCCAGCTCGGCGCTCAGGAAGTCCCCGGCGCGGCCCCGAACGCCGTCGGTGCCGAAGAGCTGGCGCGCCACGACGCGCTCAGCGCTTGGAGAACTGCGGACGCTTGCGCGCCTTCTTCAGGCCGGCCTTCTTGCGCTCCTTGACCCGCGGGTCGCGGGTGAGAAAGCCGCGACGCTTGAGCTCGCCGCGCAGGTTGGGGTCGGCCTCGAGCAGCGCGCGCGAGATCCCGTGGCGCAGCGCCCCCGCCTGGGCGGAGCCGCCGCCGCCGTGCAGACGGGCGATGACGTCCATGCGCGACTCGTAGCCGACCGTCTCGAGGGGCTGGCGGATGACCCGCCGCAGCGTGTCGCGGGGGAAGAAGGCGTCGAGCGTCTTGCCGTTGATCGTGTAGGTGCCCGCGCCCGGCCGCAGGACGACCCGGGCGACCGCGGTCTTGCGCTTCCCGGTGGCGGTGTAGCGGGCGCCCGCCCCGAGGTTGATCGCGGCGTCGGCGATCGGGCGGGAGTCCTCCACGGAGTCCTCCTCGCTCGCGCGGGCCGCGGCGGCCTCCTGCTCGGCCTCGAACGCGGCGCGCGCCTCGGCGTCGAGGAACTCCTCAGGCTCGGAGATGAGGTCGGGGACGAGGTCCGCGCCGGGGATCTCGGGACGCACGCGCGGCGCGAGCTCCTCCTCCTCGTCGGCGGCCAGCTCCGCGGCGACCGGCGCCGGGGGGGTCGGCTCCGGGTCGGCCGGCTCGGCGGCGACGGGCTCGGGGGCGGGGGTCGGCTCGGCGGCGGCCGGGTCGGTCGCGGGCTGGCCGGCGGTCGGGTCGGCCTCGCGCTGCCCGGCGGTCGGGTCGGTCTCGGGCTGGCCCGCGGTCGGGTCGGCCTCGGGCTGGCCCGCGGTCGGGTCGGCCTCGGGCTGGCCGGCGGTCGGGTCGGTCTCGGGCTCGGTCGGCCCGGTGACCTCGTCCTCGGGGTTCTCTGCGTCGGTCACTGCGCGATCTCCATCGGTTGCGGCTGCTGGGCGGCGTGCGGGTGGTCGGGGCCGGCGTAGACCTTGAGCTTGGTCAGCTGCTTGCGCGCCAATCGGTTGCGCGGGAGCATCCCCTTGACGGCGTGGCGGATGACCTCCTCGGGCCGGCGGTCGAGCATCTCTGCGAGGGTGCGGAACTTCAGGCCGCCGGGATAGCCGGAGTGGCGGTAGTAGCGCTTGTCGGCGCGCTTGTTGCCGGTGACGGCGATCTTCTCGGCGTTGACGACGATGACGAAGTCGCCGGTGTCGATGTGCGGCGTGTAGGTCGGCTTGCGCTTGCCGCGCAGGGCGTCGGCGATCTGGGTCGCGAGCCGACCGAGCGTCTGCCCGGTGGCGTCGACGACGAGCCAGTTGCGCTCGCGATCGGTCGGCTTGGCTACGTAGGTCTTCATGGCATGCATGCGGCCGCGCGCCGGCGCGACCCGCGACGATGATAGTCAATCGCCGACGGACTGCCGCCCCGCGAGCGCCCGCCTCCTAGGCTGGGGCTGTGTCCCTGCCCGTCACGGTCAAGCGGCTCGGGATCCGCGCCGCCTACCGCGCGCTCCAGGTCGTCTGGCTGGTCACCCGCCCGCGCAAGCAGGGCGTCAAATGCGTCCTCACCGACCGTGATCGCGTGCTGCTCGTCCGCCACAGCTACGGCTGCCGCGACTGGGACCTCCCCGGTGGGGCGATCAAGCGCGGCGAGGCGCCGCGGCACGCCGCCCGGCGCGAGATGGACGAGGAGCTCGGCGTCCGGCCGCCCCACTGGGTGCCGCTGGGCTCGGTCGCCGGACGCAACGACCACCGCCGCGACACCATCCACGTCTTCGGCGCCCAGGTCGGCGAGGGGCCGCTGCGCCTCGACCTCGGCGAGCTGCTGACCGCGGGGTGGTTCCAGCGCGACGAGCTGCCCGAGGTCCGGCCGCTCGCCGCGCACGTCCTGCGCCACACGCTCGGACGGGCGATCGACGCCGCCGCGCACCGGCCGGCGCGCCGCGCCGCCTGATCAGGACCTGCAGCGCCGGTATGGGCGCCCGTCGGGCACCGAGTGCGGCTGCTGAGTCGCCTCAGAGCCGCGGTCGCTGGATCGTGGCTCCGCGTGTGGATCACGTCCTCGGCGTGGCCCCCTGCAACGAGCGTGCGCTCGCCCTTGGTCAGGGTGTCCCGCATGACCACCGTGATCACGTCGTCGGCCATGTAGGTGCGCGCCTGCGTCGGTCCGCGTCCGGTGTCCTCGTTGAGCACCCGCACCACGAGGTTGGAGATCGCGGTGGTCAGGCTCCCGGCCTGCGGGCGCTCGTCGGGGGCCCGTCGTCTGGGGGCTGCTCATGCTGCGCCTCTCCTGTACCTCGCTCTTCTGTGCAGGTCGCCCACGCCGGAATGAGACGGCGCAGGACGAGCCGAAGTCTTCAGGCTGGCGGGTGGAGCGTCAAGAGTTCCCGGCGACGCGGGTCGGCGGTCACCGCCCCGGCGACACCCGGCGACACCCCGCGACATCCGGCGAACGGCTCAGCCTATTGCCGTTGAAATGCACGCGCGGCGGGATTACAGTTGGGCATCGGAGGGCGTTGTGCTCAGCGCAGCCCCTTCGGCGAGTACCGAGGTGGGGACGTGTCACGGCTGCTGAGCCGGCTGGGATGCACCCGTCGGTCTGTGTCCTCCGAGCGTGAGAGGAGTGCATCGATGGCGCCCCTGACCCGCCCACGTGCGGGTCGATTGCCCATCCCAGCGCGACCGTGCTGGTGCTCGACTACGCACCCCCTGTCCGGCGCGGCGCTCGCTGCTACGCCTGTCGTGGTGGACGGGCCGTTGTGCGCGCATGTCATCACACATGAACCGAGATGTCCTGGCCGCGACGCGTTACGGGCGGCGCGTGGTGGTATTGGTTGCCGGGCCACTCGGGCGGAGCCCGGCCCGGAAGCGCTCGCGGCGGAGGCGAGGGGCAGCCCTGGGAGCGCCGCGGGCGGCCCATGATCCCCTGGCCTGCTTCGGATCGCACGCGGACGCGTCGGCCGCTGGGGGCGCGCCGGCCGTCGGCGGCGCCCGATGACGGGCGAGACGGGACCAGGTCGTGCGCCGGTCTGCCCGGACCGGATCTCAATCTGGCCCTGGCGCGCTACCGAGAGCTCGCCGGGGCCTATGACCTGCTCACCGAGTGGGCGGCGCCCTACCGCGAGCAGGCGATCGACGCTTTGGAGCTGGGCCGGGGCGAGCTCGTCGTCGACGTCGGTTGCGGGACGGGGCTGAACTTCTCGGCCATCGAGGATCGGATCGGCGCCCGGGGCGCCCTGGTCGGCGTCGACGCCTGCCCGGCGATGCTGGACCACGCGGCCAAGCGGGCGCGCCAGGCCGGCTGGGACAACGTCGAGCTGGTGTGCGCACCGGCGGAGGACGCCCGGCTGCCCTGCCCAGGCGACGCGATGCTCTTATGCGCCACCCACGACGTCCTGCGCTCCCCCACGGGGCTTGGCAACATGCTCGGTCAGCTGACCGCGGGCGCGCCGGTGGTGGCCGCCGGGCCGAAATGGGCGCCGTGGTGGCTTCCCGGCGCCGCTGCGATCAACCTCGCGGTGTGGTGGATCAACCTGCCCTACGTCACCACCTTCGAGGGCTTTGCGCATCCCTGGAGCCACCTGCACCGCTTCGTCGAAGACCTCATCGTGCGGCAGGCCTCATCGGGGACCTATTACCTGGCCAGCGGTCGGCGCCCGGAGCCGGGACCTTGCTGACGCCGTCGCACTGGCCTCTCACTGCACCGGCAGTCGGCCCGGCTGCCAACGTTGCGCATCCCTTTCGAGATCGTACCTGCGCCGGCTACTCCCACTCGATCGTGCCCGGCGGCTTGGAGGTGATGTCGAGCACCACCCGCCCCACCGGCCGGATCTCGGAGATCATCCGCGACGCGATCCGCTCGAGCAGCTCGTAGGGCAGGCGCGCCCAGTCGGCGGTCATCGCGTCGTCGCTCGTCACCGCGCGGATCGCGATGACGTTGCCGTAGGTGCGCTCGTCGCCCTGCACGCCGACGGTGCGGATGTCGGGCAGCACGCAGAAGGACTGCCACAGCTCGCGGTACAGCCCAGCCGCGCGGATCTCCTGCTGGAGGATCGCGTCGGCCTCGCGCAGGATGTCGAGCCGTTCGCGGGTCGCCTCGCCACCGACGACGCGGATCGCCAGCCCCGGGCCGGGGAACGGCTGGCGCCAGACGAGCCGCTCGGGCAGGCCAAGCTCGGCCCCGACCGCGCGCACCTCGTCCTTGAACAGCGCGCGCAGCGGCTCGACGAGCGAGAACTCGAGATCCTCGGGCAGGCCGCCGACGTTGTGGTGGGACTTGATCGTCGCCGCGCCGGCGGCGCCGCCGGACTCGATGACGTCGGAGTACAACGTCCCCTGGACGAGGAAGCCGACATCGTCGAGCCTGGCCGCCTCCTGCTCGAAGACGCGGATGAACTCGGCGCCGATCAGCTTGCGCTTGCGCTCGGGGTCTGAGACCCCGCGCAGCCGCGACAGGAAGCGATCGGAGGCATCGACGGCGACGAGCGGCACCTTGAAGTGGTCGCGGAACGCGGTGACGACCTGCTCACCCTCGTTCTTGCGCATGAGCCCGTGGTCGACGAACACGCACGTCAGCCGGTCGCCGATCGCGCGGTGCACGAGCAGCGCCGCGACGCTCGAGTCCACGCCGCCCGAGAGGCCGCAGATCGCCCGCCCGCCCCCCACTCGGGCGCGAATGCGCTCGATCTGGTCCTCGATCACCGACGCCGGGCTCCAGTCGGGCGCGCAGCCGCAGATGTCCTGCAGGAAGGTCGTCAGCACCTGCCGGCCGTACGGGGTGTGGACGACCTCGGGATGGAACTGGATCCCGTACACGCCGGTCGCGGTCGACTCGAACGCCGCCACCGGCGATACGGTCGACGCGGCGAGCGCCGTGAACCCGGGCGGCGGCGCGTACACGGTGTCGCGGTGCGACATCCAGCACGACTGCTCGGCGGGGGTGCCGGCGAGCAGCCGTCCAGCGTGCCGCACGGTCAGCTGCGAGCGGCCGAACTCCCCCACCTCGGCGGCCTGCACTCGTCCACCGAGCGCCAGCGCGAGCAGCTGCATCCCATAGCAGATCCCGAGCACTGGAACCCCGAGCTCGAGCAGCTCGCGCTCGAGCGGCGGCGCCCCCTCGGCGGACACCGACGCCGGTCCGCCGGACAGGATCACGCCCTTGGGCCGGCGGCGAGCGACCTCGGCGGCGCCGACGTGATAGGGGAGCAGCTCGGAGAACACCCCGCACTCGCGCACGCGGCGCGCGATCAGCTGCGAGTACTGGCCCCCGTAGTCGAGCACGACCACCGCGTCGGTGGTCGCTCGCACCTCGTCGAGCCCGTCGGCGGCCGGCGCCCCCTGGACCTCCCCGTCGAGGCTCGACAGGCCCGCAGCGGCGGTGCAGTCGCTAATCCGCGACTCCCACCGTCTGCGCGCGGCTCGCGGAGCCCATGCCGACGCCCTGCTCGCGCTGAAGGTGCTTGCCCTCGGTCTGCAGCGCCGGGGCGACCATGAGCTCGGCCCGGTTGAACTCGGCGATGTCGCGGTAGCCGCAGGTCGCCATCGAGGTGCGCAGCCCGCCCATCAGGTTGAAGGTGCCGTCGTTCTCGCGCGCGGGGCCCTTGATGATCTCCTCGAGCGTGCCGTTGCACTTCGTCGCGACCCGCGCGCCGCGCGGCAGCGTGGGATGGAAGGTGGCCATGCCCCAGTTGTAACCGTGGCCCGGCGCCTCGTAGGCACGCGCGAGCGCGGAGCCGAGCATGACCGCGTCGGCGCCGCAGGCGACCGCCTTGGCGATGTCGCCGCCGTTGCGCATCCCTCCGTCGGCGATGACCTTGACGTAGTCGCCGGTCTCGAGCATGTGCTGCGAGCGCGCCGCCGCCACGTCGGCGATCGCGGTCGCCTGCGGGACGCCGATCCCGAGCACGCCGCGGGTCGTGCAGATCGCGCCCGGCCCGACGCCGACGAGCACCCCGGCGGCGCCGGTCCGCATCAGGTGCAGCCCGGTGTGATACGACGCGCAGCCGCCGACGACGACCGGGGTCGGGGCGAGCTCGCGGATGAACTCCTTGAGGTTGAGCGGCGGGCGGGTCTCGTCCCGCGAGACGTGCTCGGCGGAGACGACGGTGCCCTGGATGACGAGGATGTCGAGGCCCGCCTCGAGCGCGGTCTCGTAGTGCTTGCGGACCTTCTGCGGGGTCAGCGACGCGGCCGCGACGACCCCGTGGGACTTGATCTCGGCGATCCGGCGCGCGATCAGCTCGGGCTTGACCGGCTCGCGGTAGATGTCCTGCATCTCGCGGGTGGCGATCTCGCGGGAGAAGGTGGAGATCCGCTCGAGCTGCGCGTCGGCGTCCTCGTAGCGGCAGAAGATCCCCTCGAGGTTGAGGACGGCGAGGCCGCCGAGCCGCCCGATCGCCCCGGCGGTCTCGGGCGAGACGACGCCGTCGAGCGCGGCCGCGAGCAGCGGCAGCTCGAACCGGTAGGGCCCGAGCATCCAGGAGATGTCGACGTCGTCCGGATCGCGCGTCCGGCGCGAGGGAACGATCGCGATGTCGTCGAACCCGTACG
>JAFAYV010000013.1 GCA_019240115.1 Solirubrobacterales bacterium
GGCCGAACCTATCACGCTCCCGGGACGGCGTCCGGAGCGAAAAGCATGCAAATTCGGATAAACGGCCGGCGGCTCATTCGGCAGCGAAAACGATGTCCTGAGCGCCCTGCCAGAGGGTCATCTCGCCCAGCGGCCGGAGGTTCTCGTTCCCCTCGAACACGGTCAGGAAGTGGTTGCCGGCCAGCTGACCGACGATGCTCGAGAACATGCAGCCGCCATAGGGCAGGAGGATCTCGGTCTCGCTATAGCCGCCCGGGTACAGGAGGATCTCGCCGGGCGCGGGGTGACTGGTGTGGTTCTCGAAGTCGACCCCAACCTTGAAGTCGCCGAGAGGGATCCAGGTCGACTCGCCGCTCCAGCGCACGTGGATGACCTTCTGCTCGAACGGCAACAGCTTCGAGAACGCCTCACAGGTATTGGGTGCGCGCTCCTCCTCGAGGCGGGCACGGAATGTGTATGGGCCGGCGGTGATCGACAGCGTGGTCATGGGCTCTCCGTTCGGGTGGCGGGAATCAGCAGGCGGCCGGCGGGCGGGCCGACGATCCGGCCGTCCGCGAGCACCGTCCGGCCACGCACAAGCGTGCGCGCGACGCGGGCGCTCAGCGTCCGGCCGAGGAAGGGGCTGTGGCGATGGCGATAGTGCAGGTCGCCGGCTGACAGCTCGTCCGACACCTCCAGGTCGACAAGCACCAGGTCGGCGTCGGCACCCGGCTCGATGCGCCCCTTTCCGGAAAGGCGAAACCGGCGGGCGACGTAGCCCGAAGTGGCCCGAGCGAGGAGGTCGAGGTCAAGCCCCCGGGCGCGATGGCCTTCGGTCAGCAGCAGGGCAAGCAGGGTCTGGCAACCGGAGATGCCGCCCCAGGCGGCGAACGCGTCGTCTCCGCTCTTCAGCCCCCAGGGCGCCGGCGAATGGTCGGATGCGACCATCGGCAGAGTTCCGTCGGCAAGCGCGCGCCACAGGCCCTCGCGCTCCTCGCGCGAGCGCAGCGGAGGGGCGCATTTCGCGACGTTGCCGAGCACCTCGGCGTCCTCCTCGGTGAGCACGAGGTAGTGCGGACAGGTCTCGCAGCTGACGTCGACGCCGCGAGCGCGGGCGTCGGCGACGAGCGCGACCCCGCGGCCGGTGGAGACGTGGACCACGTGCAATGAGCAGCCGCTCTCCTGAGCGAGCACGATCGCGCGCTCGATCGCCTGGAGCTCGGCGACGGCTGGGCGCGACGCGAGGAAGTCGCGCATCGCGGTACGCCCGGCGGCACGGGCGCGCTGCGCGAGGCCCGCGGTGATCGCCTCGCTCTCCGCGTGCACGGCGACCGGCAGCCCGAGCAACGCCGCGCGGCACATCCCCTCGTACAGGGTGAGGTCATCGACGCCCGGGAAGTCGTCGATCCCGCTCGAGCACATGAATGCCTTGAAGCCGACGACACCGCGAGCGGCGAGCTCGTCCATCGCGTCGACCCCGCCCGGGACGAGGCCGCCCCACAGAGCCATGTCGACGAACGCGCTCCGCTCCAGGCAGCGGCGCTTGGCGTCAAATGCGGCGGCGGTCACGGTCGGCGGGTGGGCGTTCAGCGGCATGTCGATCGCCGCCGTCGCACCGCCGGCGGCGAGCGCCCGCGTCCCGGTGTCGAAGCCCTCCCAATCGGCGCGACCCGGCTCGTTCATGTGCACGTGGCCGTCGACGACCCCCGGGAACAGGTGCAGACCGCTCGCGTCGACCTCCTCGGTCGCGGGACCGGCGAGCTCGGGCCCGAGCGCGGCGATGAGTCCGTCGGCCACGCCGAGGTCGAATCGGGCCGTCCCATGAATGCCGACCACGGTTGCGCCGCGGACGAGAACGTCGAAGCTCATCCGAGGAGCTCCAGGAATCGCGTCGTCGCCTCGATCGCCGCCGCGACGTCCTCTACGGTCACGGATTCGGCCGGGTTGTGGCTGACGCCGCCGGCGCAGCGGACGAACAGCATCGCGATCGGGGCGATCCTCGAGAGCATCACGGCGTCGTGGCCGGCGCCG
>JAFAYV010000030.1 GCA_019240115.1 Solirubrobacterales bacterium
TCGTCATCGACGCGTTCATCGCCGCCACCGTGCCTCGCCATCTGATCACCGTCGAGGCGCTGACCGACCTTGCCCGTGTGGCGCCGCTGGCCCTCGTCAACGTGCTCGATGACCGCTCGGCCCGCGACGTGCGCACGGTGGCCGCCGGCCTGGCCGCCGCCTACCCGCGGGTGTGGGCGCTGGGAGGCCGCGCCGGCAACACCATCGTGGTCGGCTCGCTGGTCGCGCTCGACCTCGACCGGATCGCTGTGGCCGCCGCGGCCGACCCCTCCCCCGCCCGGCTCATGCCGCCCGAGGCGCTGGCCCGCGGCGTGGCCGGCACCCTCCCCCTGCGTGACGAACAGGTGAAGTATGGGTAGAAGGAGCGCGGCCCATGACCGTCGCCATCCTCGACATCGACGGGACGCTCGTCGACACCAATTACCACCACGCGATCGCGTGGTACCGCGCGTTTCGCCAGCACGAGATCGTGCTGCCGATCTGGCGCATCCACCGCCACATCGGGATGGGCGGCGACCAGGTCGTGGCGGCTCTGACCGACGATCGCACCGAGAACGAGCAGGGCGACGACATCCGCGCCGCCGAGAAGACGCTGTACTTCCAGCTGATCGAAGAGGTCCAGCCGATGGCCGGCGCACGCGAGCTGATCGAGCAGCTGAAAGCTCACGGCCACACGGTGGTGCTGGCCAGCTCGGCCAAGGCGGACGAGGTCGACCACTACCTCGACCTGCTCGACGCGCGGGAGCTGGCCGATGATTGGACGAGCTCGGCCGACGTCGAGTCGACCAAGCCGGCACCCGATCTGGTCAGCTCCGCCCTGGAGAAGGTTGGTGCGTCCCCGGACGACGCGGTGATGGTGGGCGACACCCCCTGGGATGTCGAAGCGGCCGGGAAGGCCGGCGTCAAGACGCTGGCCGTTCTCACCGGTGGGTTCGCGGTCTCCGAGCTCGAGGAGGCGGGTGCAGCCGCCGTGTTCGAGTCGGTCAATGAGCTGTGCGAGAAGCTCGGCGAGACGCCGCTGCGCTGAGCGGTCATCCCGGCAGCCTCACCCAGAGCTTCGGCGCCAGTTCGACGAGGACGTCCGGTCCGAGGTCTCGCACGGCACCCGCGCCGGCCCGGTCCATCGCCAGGGTCAGCTCGCGCCATGCCCGCGCGACCGGCGCCACCCGCGCCGTCGGTCCCCAGCCGACGGCGGCACGCAGTTCGTCGGCCCGCGCCGCCGCGTCGTCTCGAGTGAGCTCGGCGAACGGGCGGTTGGCGCCGCGGATGAACACCTCCTGAGCGAGGATCCGGCGCACCTCGTCGTCGGGCTCAGTCATCGCGTCGCGGCGGCCACAGCCGCCTGGCCGTAGGAGATGGCGCCATCGTTCACCGGGAGGCGCTCGGGTACGAGGACGCGCAGGCCGGCTCTAGTGAGCGCGCCCGACACCGACTCGAGCAGCAGGCGGCTCTGGAACACCCCGCCCGACAGGACCACGACCTCGGTGGCGTGGGCGCCGGCCAGCCCGGCGCAGGCCCGCACCGTGGCTGCGGCAATCGTGCGATGAAACCGGCGGGCGATGGCACCCGCGGCCTGGCCGGCGGCCACGTCCGCGGCGATCGCGCGGATCGTCTCGCGCGGATCGATCACGAGGGGCGTGCCACCTACCGCGACCGGATACGCGCCCGGCTCGGACGGATCACAGGCAGCCTCGAGCTCGATCGCCGCCTGCCCCTCGTAGTTGACCTCGGCGCGGATTCCCGCGAGCGCGGCGACCGCGTCGAACAGACGTCCCATGCTCGTCGTCCAGGGCGACGCGAGTCCGGAGCGGGCCAGCTCGGCGATCGGCCGCCAGGCGGCCGGCGGCTCGACTGCGCTGGCCACGAGCCAGGCGCAAGCCATCCGCCATGGTTCGCGCACGGCCCGGTCGCCCCCGGGTAGCCGGACGGGCAGCAGCGCGCCGACGCGGCGGAACGAGGCCGCGTCGCCGTACAGGAGCTCGCCGCCCCAAACCGTCCCGTCGAGTCCGTACCCGGTCCCGTCGAAAATCGCGCCGACGGCTGCTCCAGCCTCACCGTGCTCGGCCAGGCAGGCGGCCAGATGGGCGTGGTGGTGCTGGACGCCGACCAGCTCGACGTCGTCGAGGTCGAGCGCGTACTTCGTCGAGAGGTACTCGGGGTGCAGGTCATGGACGACGATCTCCGGGTCGACCGCGAACAGGCGCCGGAAGTGGTCGATCCCCTTGGTGAACGACCGCAGGGTCTCGTAGTTCTGCAGGTCGCCGATGTGGTGGCTGACCCAGGCGCGCGAACCCTTGGCCAGGCAGACGGTGTTCTTGAGCTCCGCGCCGCAGGCGAGCAGTGGCCTGCGCGCGCCGTCCCCCGGCAGAGCCAGGGCACCCGGCACGTAGCCCCGCGAGCGGCGGAGCACCGCCCGGCGGGGCACGGCGCGCACGACCGAGTCGTCGGTTCGCGTCTGGATCGGCCGGTCGTGAACCAGGAACAGGTCGGCGATGCCCTGCAGGCGGGCGAGAGCGTCGTCATCGCGGTAGGCGATCGGCTCATCGGTGACGTTGGCGCTGGTCATCACGAGTGTCGCGCCGACGTCGGCGAGCAACAGGTGGTGCAGCGGTGAATACGGGAGCATCACGCCGAGCTCCGGCGCGCCGGGCGCCACCGAGCGGGCCACCGGCGCGCCGGGAAGTCGCGGAGCGAGCACGATCGGGCGCGCGGGGGCGATCAACAGCTCCGCTGCGGGCATGTCGAGCGTCAC
>JAFAYV010000095.1 GCA_019240115.1 Solirubrobacterales bacterium
GACCACTCCAGCCGCGGGCCTGGTCGGGCGCTTCGCGCTCCTTTTCCTCAAGCTCGACGATGTCGTGCAGCTCGGGTTCCACGTTGGCTCCCGAGGGGCGGATTCGGTCCAGGACCTCCCGGGCCGCGTCGTGGTCGTCCCGCTTGACGAGCCACCTTGGGTTCTCCGGCAAGCGCAGCATGAGGAAGAGCATTAGGGCGGGGGTCGGGGACGTCGCCTGTGCGGCTCGCCTATGGGGGCCGCTGCGCGATGAGCGCGACGCTCCCGCGCGGTTGCGCGGTCGGTCCCTGGCGCGCTTTCGCGAGTTCGTCGACGCCTATCTATGGCCTCGCGGAGCATGAGCGCGTACGCGTCACCGACGCCGTGATCCATACCTTCGAGTGGTGCTACGAGATTGTGCGCACCGCCGTTGCCGGCGGCCACCAGACCTTCGGGCGCCGGTGGCGCGACGGGGACCGGACTCGGGCGAGCGGACCCGGCAGTGGATCGTCACTCACGGTGAGCAGATGCAAGCCGCGCTGGGAGCAGGACCATCAACGTCATACACCCCGCGTAGGAAGGTGTCATGAAGGCGATTGTGTTGTCAGAGCCCGGGGCGGTGAGGCTGGAAAGCGTCGATGATCCCTGTCCCGCCGCCCAGGGGATCGTCGTTGCCCGCGACGGGTGCGGGATTTGTGACACCGACGTCCACATGATCGACGGTGAGTTCGACGGCACCCGCTACCCCATCATTCCCGGGCACGAGTTCGCCGGGGAAGTCGTCGCCGTCGGTCGGGAAGTGTCTGATCTGCGCGTGGGTGACGTCGTAGCGGTTGAGCCGTCGCTCTTCTGCGGGCACTGTCACTTCTGCCGGATTGGCCGGGGCAACCTCGGTGAGAACTTCAACGCGATCGGTGTCGGGCACGCGGATGGTGGTTGCGCTGAGCTGGTGGCCGTCCCGGCCGTGCAAGCGTTCGTCCTGCCGGAGGAGTTCCCGCGCGCGTGGGGACCAGTCATCGAGCCCTTCTCCTGCGCCATCCACGGGTTCGACCTGTTGTCGTTGCGTGTCGCTGACCACGTGCTGATCTACGGCGCCGGCACGATTGGCCTGATCCTCTGCCAGCTCACCGCTCACCACGCCGCCGGCTCCGTATCCGTGATCGACCAGAACGACGCTCGCCTGCCAAAGGCCGCGGCACTCGGCAAGCCTCGGAGTGCTCGGCGCGCTCTTCATCACCGGCAACAGCGGACGAAGCAGCACCACCTTCATCATCGCCTGCCTGATCGTGTTCATGTTCTTCAACGCCGGCGGGCTTCAGCTAATGGGCTGGCTGACCGGGTCAGAGATCCACCCGCTCGCCGTGCGGGGGGCCGGAACGAGCGCCCAGGCGGCCAAGCTGTGGAGCACCAACCTGCTCATCACCCTCACCCTCCTGACGATCATCAACGGCATTGGGACCGGGCCGACCATGTGGCTCTATGCTGCCTTCAACGTCGCCGCGTTCATATTCGTCTGGCGCCGCATGCCCGAACTCACCGGGCGCAGCCTCGAGCAGATCGAGAGCAAGCTTCACAAGGGGCAGTTCCGCCCCGCGGACTTCCGGCGCACACGCGCCCAGCCCGCTCGCGCGAGCGGCACCGCACAGGCAAGCTGATAACTCAGGGCACGGCGCGCCACCCCGAATCGAACCGTTGCCGGTGGCGCGTCGCGATACGTCGTCGTGCGGCTGAAAGCTGGAAGCGCAGGTCGGCCGAAGAGCCGAGGACCTGGTTAGTTTCCAACCACGACCCCCGACCGATGATTGCTCAACCGTCCCCTGGCGCAGCATTCCTCTGCGCGTCCCTCCTCCGACGCAGTGGGGCGGCGGGCCGTTGTCCCTTCCTCTCGGCCCGCCGCCCTTCACCCTCCATGCGGAGAGCTTGTGCTGGTCGGCAGCGGGCGTCATCATCGAGCGGTGCAATGACGACGGTCAGCTTCGAGTCGCGTCAGCGCATCCCGATCCGCATCGCCCCGTTCAGCGCCGCGGTCGAGCTGCCAAGACTGCTGTCGGGCGCATTCGACTCGACCCGAGACCGCAGCCGTGCGAGCACGGCCCCTTGACATGGGGCCCGCCCGCTACGTTATGGGGATCGACATCGGCACGGGCGGCGTGCGCGTCGGCATCTTCGGATCGGACGGCCAGCCGGCCGGCTTCGGCGCCGTTGAGGTCGGCATGCGTCACCCCCGGCAGGGGTGGGCCGAGCAGGATCCTGACGAATGGTGGTCGGCGCTGGTGCAGGCGGTTCCCCTCGCGTTGGCCGACAGCGGCGTGCGTCCCAGGGAGATCTCCGGCGTGTCGGTGGATGCGATGTCCTCCACCGTGCTGGCGGTCGACAGCGCCGGACGTCCGCTGCGACCGGCGATTCTGTGGATGGACGTGCGGGCCGACGAGCAGGCGGAGCGCATCGCCGGCACCGGGCACCCCGCGCTCAAGTACAACGGCCATGGTCCGGTCTCGGCCGAGTGGGGCATGCCCAAAGGCGATGTGGATCCGCGACCACGAGCCCGAGGTGTTCGAGCACGCGTCATACATCCTCGATTGCGCCGACTGGATCACCCACCGGCTGACCGGCGAGTGGACGGCGTCGGTCAACACCGCTTCCTCCAAGTACTACTTCGATCGCGACGCCGGCGGCTGGCCGACGCGGCTGTACGAGCTTGCGGACGCCGTCGATGTCCTGGACAAGCTTCCCGGCGACGTGCTGGACGTCGGCGCCCCGGTCGGGGAGGGCCTGCACCGCGCGGTAGCCGCCGAGCTCGGACTGAAGCCCGGTATCCCGGTCGGACAGTCCAGCGTCGACGCGTACGCCGGAGCGCTGGGACTGGGCGTCGTCGACCCGGGATCGTTGGCGCTGATCACGGGCTCCTCCCACGTCATCATCGCGCAGGCCGCCGAGCCGGTGCACGACTCGGGCTTCTGGGGCGCCTACACCGACGCCATCGTCCCCGGCCTGTACACGATCGAGGCCGGCCAAGCGGCGACGGGATCGATCGTCGCCTGGTTCACGGAGAACCTGGCCGGCGGCGTGCTGGGCGAGGCTCGCCGACGTGATGTCGACGCCTACGAGCTGCTCGGCGAGATGGCCGGCGAGGTCCCGATCGGATGCGACGGGCTGGTGATGCTCGACTACTTTCAGGGCAACCGCTCGCCCCACACCGACCCGCGCGCCCGGGGGGCGATCACGGGGTTGTCGCTCAGCCACGGCCTCGGCCATCTCTTTCGCGCCGTGATGGAGGCGGTCTGCTACGGCACCGAGGAGATCCTGCAGACGATGCGGAGCAACGGCGTGCAGCCCACCGTCAATGTCGTCTCCGGCGGCCCGGCCCGCAGTGAGCTGTGGATGCAGATGCACGCTGACGTGTCGGGCATCCCGATCGCCTTCACCAAGGTGAGCGAGGGTCCGGTGCTGGGGGCCGCGATCCAGGCCGGCGTTGGAGCCGGGATCTATCCCGACCTGCCCACGGCCGTGGAGGCGATGGTCAGCCGCGAACGCACGCTCGAGCCCGACCCGGCGCGCCACGAGGAGTATCGCTACTGGAACGAACGCTACCGAGATCTCTACGCGGCGCTACGCGAGCTGCAGCACGACGTCGCCCGCCACTGCGCGTCCGCCGGGTCTCCTCAGCGCGGGTACGCGTAGCCCAGGCACGCGCTCGCCTGAGCGGCCGCGCGGCACCTCAGCGGCGGCGGGCGCTGGCCGCCGCGTCGAGCAGGGCGCGCGCTGTTACCCGGTCGGTGACCAGCCGCGAGAAGTAGCCCGAGCGGGCGCCGGCGAGCAGGCTCGGCACCTTGATCGTGCCGGCGGCGATCGCGATGCACGTCTGCATCCGCTGGAGGTTCTCGAGGCTCGTCGCGATGAGTCGCTCGGAGCCGGGGAACGGCACCGGCTGGCCCGCGGCATCGTAGAAGCGCGCGCAGACGTCGCCGACCGCGGCCCCTACGGGGTCGGTGTCGTCGGCGATGAAGCGATGGAGCGAGGTGCGGGTGAGCGGCGGCGCCCCGACGCCCATGATCGCCACCCGGGCCGTGTCCCACAGTCCGACGACGCGCCGGGTGGAGGGATCGTGCAGGACCGATTCGTGAAGACCGGGGCCGGGGAGCGCCGGGGCGTAGAGGAACCGGGGCGTGCCGCCGACTTTGGCCGCCACCTGCCGGGTGATCTCGTTGGTGGCGAACCACACCTCGGGCTCGTCGAGGCCGCCGACCATCGGGGCGACCGCGATGCCCGGCAGCGAGGGCAGCTCGGCCTGCGCGGCCTCGTACACGGTCCGGCCCGAGGAGACGAGCAGCGCCTCGCCGGGGGTCAGCTCGGCGGCGAGCAGCGCCCGCGAGAGCGCGGGGGCGAGCGCGGCGCCGACGCTGCGGCCCGCCGGAAGGCTTGAGAGGTGCACGGCATCGAGCTCGAGGGTCTCGGCGAGGCGCGTCGCGAGGTCGTCGCCGTCGCCGTCGCCCTCGCCCGGAGGCAGGACCTGGACGCGCACCATCCCGTCGCGTCGCGCCTCGGAGAGCAGCCGGCTCACCGTGGCCACGCTCGCGCCGAGCCGCTCGGCGATCTCGGCCTGGGTGCGCTCCTCGATGTAGTACAGCGTGGCCGCGGCGTGCTTGAGCTCGAGCGGGAAACGTGAGCCGGCGGCCCCTCGCGGGGCCCGGCGGCCGTTGCCGCGCCCGCGCGTTGCCCCCTGGTCGGTGTCCTCGCCCGCCACCTCTTCATCTTGACGCAATCGACGGCCACGATGTGTTCCTTCGCTTGTGCAAATTTTTGCTGGACAGATTTGCACACGCGGGGGTATGATCGTTGAGAGAGGCGATTCGATCTGGCCGGCGCGCGATGCCGATCGGGCCAGGAGGGAGAGAGAAGTGAGTGCAGCGCATCCACTGAACGCCGGCTCGAGTCGCCGGCACCTGCTCGAGCGCGTCGCCGCCGATCCTGGCCGCGTCTACCCGTTCGATACCGCAAGCGGACATCGCGTGCGATGAGCGAGGGACCGGCCAGAGCCCCGGACCGGGTGTACTGCGCGTACGTGTTCGATCTCGACGGCACGGTGTATCTCGGCGACGAGCTGTTGCCGGGTGCGAAACGCCTGATCGAGGGTCTGCGCGCTGGCGGTCGCGCGGTGCGCTTCGTGTCCAACAACGCCACTCAGGACCCCGAGCAGTACGCCGACAAGCTCTCGGGGCTGGGACTCGAGACCTCCGTCGAGGAGGTTGTCTCCAGCATCGTCGTGACGACGCGCTGGCTGTTGGACAACGCGCCGGACGCGGTCGTGTTCGCGATCGGCGAGGAGCCGCTTCAGCGTGCGCTGGGCGAGGCCGGGATCCGGATGTCGTCCGATCCGGCCGAGATCGACGTCGTGATCGCCAGCTATGACCGGTCGTTTCACTACCGCAAGCTGCAGATCGCGTTCGACGCGATCTGGTTTCACCGACGCGCGCGGCTGATCGCGACCAACCCGGATCGCTTCTGCCCGTTGCCCGACGGTCGCGGCGAGCCCGACTGCGCGGCGATCACCGCGGCGATCGAGGCATGCACCGGGGCGCGAGCCGAGCAGGTGCTCGGCAAGCCGAGCTCGGCGGTGCTCGACGCCGCCCTGGACGGGCTGGGCCTCGACGCCGAGGACTGCATGATGGTCGGCGATCGGTTGAGCACCGACATCCGCATGGGCCTGGACGCCGGGATGGCGACGGCGCTCGTGCTCACTGGAGACACGAAGCTCGACGACCTCGAGCAGTCCGATCCCCATGATCGTCCGCATTTCGTCGTGCAGCGAATCGACGAGCTCGTCCCCGAGGGCCTGTGGGCCGAGCTCGACCCGGAACGGAGCGGCGCGGCGTGACGCGTGCCGGGGTCGACCTCCTGTTGGGCGTCGACTTCGGCACCGAGGGCTGCCGCGCCGCCGTGTTTACCCCTGACGGCCGGTGCCTCGGCACCGCGGCCACGGGCTATGCCCTCTCCCACCCTCGTCCCGGCTGGGCCGAGCAGGATCCCGACGAGTGGTGGTCGGCGCTCGGCGCCTCGGTGCGCGAGGCGCTGCAGCGCGCCGAGGTCGCGGCGGAGGCGATCGTGGGGATGTCGGTCGACGCCACGACGTGCACGGTGGTCGCCCTCGACGAGAGCGGGCGGCATCTGCGTCCCGCGATCATGTGGATGGACGTGCGGGCGTCCGACCAGGCTCGGCGGATCGGCGAGTCAGAGCACCCGGCCCGCAAGGTCAACGGCGGGGGGGCCGGACCGGTGTCCGCGGAGTGGCTGCCCGCCAAGCTGCTGTGGCTCAAGGAGTCAGAGCCCGACACCTATGCGTCGGCGGCGTGGGTCCTGGACGCTCCCGACTGGGCGACCTACCGGCTCACCGGGCGTGTCACGGCCAACGTGAACACCGCGGCGGTCCGCGGCTACCACGACCGTAACCATGGCGGATGGCCGATCACGTTCTACGAGGAGGTCGGGATCGAGGGTGCCGCGGACAAGCTCGCGCCCGACGTGCTCGATCTCGGTAGCTGCGTTGGCGAGCTCTCCAAGGAGGCGGCCGAGCATCTGGGCCTGAAGGCGGGCACGCCGGTCGCTCAGGGCGGCGGCGACGCTTGGGTGGGTCAGGTCGGGCTGGGGGTGGTGACGCCCGGTCGGATGGCGCTGATCACGGGCTCCTCGCACGTCATGAGCGGGCAGATCTGCGAGGAGGTCCACGGCGAGGGGTTCTTCGGCGCGTATACCGATGCGGTCATCCCCGGCCAGTACACCGTCGAGGGCGGGCAGGTGTCAACCGGCTCGGTGCTCAAATGGTTCAAGGATCACTTCTGTCGGGACGAGACGCGCGCCGAGGCCGAGCGTCGCGGGATCAGCGCCTACGACGTCCTCAACGAACGCATCGCGGAGATCCCACCGGGCGCCGAGGGTCTGATCGTCTGCGAGTACTGGCAGGGCAACCGCACTCCGTACACCGATCCCCTCGCCCGCGGGATCGTCTGGGGCCTGAGCCTGCACCACACGCCCGAGCACGTCTACCGCGCGATCCAGGAGGGCGTCTGCTACGGCACCGCCCACAACCTGCGGGCGATGAGCGCCGCGGGCTTCCAGGTCTCGGAGATCGTGGCGGCCGGCGGCTTCACCAACAGCGAGCAGCTGATGCAGATGCAATGCGACGTCGCGGGCGTGCCGATCACGTTCTGCGAGGTGTCCGAGGCGGTCGTGCTCGGATCGGCGGTCCTCGCGGCCGTCGGGGCCGGCCTCTACGACGACATCGGAGCCGCGACCGAGGCGATGGTGCACGAGACCCGCACGATCGAACCCGATCACGAGACCCACGAGCAGTACGCGTCGTTCGTCGACGCCTACGCCGACACCTTCCCGGCCATGCGACCGCTGATGCACGAGATGTCGCAGCGGATCGCCGAGCAGGGCGCCGCCACCCGCGCGGCCGCAGCGCCCACGACCATCCATGACGAGCCTTCGGAGGATCGAGCATGACATCAATCGCGGTCGGCGCCGACGACGCCGGCGCCTCTCTCAAGTCGCACCTCGCCCAATACCTCCGCGACAAGGGCTACGACGTCTGCGACTACGGCGACGGCGACGGCGAGGACTATCCGGACGTCGCCGTCGAGGTCGCAGAGGCGATCGCCGACGGCAAGCACGAGCGGGCGCTGCTCATCTGCGGCACCGGGCTGGGCATGGCGATCACCGCCAACAAGGTGCCGGGCGTGCGCGCCGCCACTGCCCACGATCCCTACTCCGCCGAGCGGGCGCGCAAGTCCAACGACGCCCAGGTGCTGACCATGGGCGGGCGGGTGATCGCTCCGCAGGCGGCGACGAAGGTGCTCGATCATTGGCTGGCCTCGGAGTTCGAGGGGGGCGGCTCGGCGCCGAAGGTCGAGAAGATGAAGGCGATCGACGAGCGCCATCGACGCGAGCAAGCCGGCGCATGAACACCGAGCGCCTCGATTCAGCGCTGCGCCAGGTGCAGGACACCGAGCACGTGATCATCGGCGCGCGCGTGCTCGACTCGGCCGCGGAGCTGTTTCACACGAGCTTCGGAGACCAGCCGGCCGTCATCGTGGCCGACGAGACGACATTCAAGCTCGCCGGCCAGACCCTCGAGCGCCGCCTGCGGGACGCCGGGCGCGATGTGCTCGACGCTCACGTCTTCCCGGCGCACCCGACGCTGCACGCCGACTACGAGCACATCGAGCGCCTGGCCTCAGCGCTGGGCCAGCAGGCTGCCGTGCCGATCGCCGTGGGCTCGGGCACGATCAACGACATCGCCAAGCGTGCGGCGCACGAGTGCGAGCGCCGGTACCTGACGGTCGCCACTGCCCCGTCGATGGACGGCTACACGGCGTTCGGGGCGGCGATCACTCGAGACGGCTACAAGCGCACGATGACCTGCCCAGCGCCGCGGGTGCTGCTCGCCGACCTGACGATCCTCGAGCGGGCCCCCGCGGACATGACCGCGTCCGGCTATGCGGACCTGCTCGGCAAGGTCACGGCCGGCGCCGACTGGATCATCGCTGACGCGCTCGAGGTCGAGCCGGTCGACGATGTGTCCTGGTCGATCGTGCAAGAGCCTTTACGCGACGCCACCAGCCGGCCGGCCGAGCTCGCCGCCGGCGAGGCCGCGGCGATGGAAGCGCTGATCGAAGGGCTGGTGCTGTCCGGCCTGGCGATGCAGGTCGCGGGGTCCTCGCGGCCGGCATCCGGAGCAGAGCACCAGTTCAGCCACCTCTGGGAGATGGAGGGCCTCGGCGCCGACCCGCCCGATGGCGAGCCGCCGCTCTCGCACGGCTTCAAGGTCGGCCTCGGATCGGCGGCGATCGCGGCGCTGTACGAGCGCCTGCTGGCCCGCGACCTCTCATCGCTGGACATTCGCGGAGCTGTCTCCGCCTGGCCGAGCTGGGCCCAGGTCGAGCAGCGCGTGCGCGACACTCACACCGCCCCCGGTCTCGGCGACGCGGCGGTGAAGGAGTGTCGCGCCAAGTACGTCGAGGCGGATGCGCTGCGCGCCCGTCTGGAGCTGCTGGCCGAGCGGTGGTTCGAGTTGCGCGACCGCCTGCGCGAGCAGCTGATGCCCGCCGCGCAGCTGCGCGCGCAGCTGCGAGATGCCGGCTGCCCGGTGACGCCGGACGAGATCGGCCTGAGCGCGCAGCGGCTGCGCGCGACCTATCGCCGCGCGCAGACGATCCGCCGGCGCTACACGGTGCTCGATCTCGCAAACGAGGCGGGCGTGCTGGATCAGTGCGTGGAGGAGCTCTTCGCGCCGAACGGCTATTGGGCGGGCGAGCTCTCGCCGTCGGCCCCGGACAGGAGGTGAGCGACGTTATGAGCAGCACCCGAACCACCAACGAGCAACCGTTCTTGGAGCGCATCGGCGTCCCGATGATCCTCATCTGGGGCTTCGCCGGCGTGTTCCTGTTCATGATCGGCGACGGCGTCGAGTCCAACTATCTGGCCCCGTACTTCAAGGACCACTTCGGCTTCTCGGAGACCGGCGCGGCGAACGTCATCCTGTTCTACGGGGTGTTCGTGGCGATCGGCTCCTACCTCGCCGGTACCCTCTCGTCGTTCTTCGGCCCCAAGCGCGTCATGGTCGTCGGAGCGATCTTCTGGGGCGTGTTCGAGGCGCTGTTCCTGCTCGTCGCGCTCCCGAGCAAGAACCACACCCTGATCTACGCGTGCTACGGCGTGCGCGGCGTCGGCTATCCGCTGTTCGCGTTCGCGTTTCTCACCTGGATCAACCTGGCGGTCGATCGAGAACGGCGCGGCCGCGCCTCGGGATGGTTCTGGTTTGCCTTCACCGGGGGCCTGCCGGTCGTCGGCTCGGCGATCGCGGCCGCGACGATCCCGGTCGTCGGCGAGCGCGGCACCTTCTTCATCGCGTGGGGCCTTGTCATGTCCGGCGGCGTGCTGGGGTTGCTCGCCTGCCGCGAGCGCCACGGAACCGAGCGGATCATCGAACAGGACGGACACCAGGTCACGGCCGCAGAAGAGCTGCGCTCGTCGATCTCGATCCTCTGGCGCAACCCGCTCATCGGCTTGGCCACGGGGCTGCGGACGATCAACACCGGCGCTCAGTACGGCTTCTTCGTCGCCCTGCCGTTCTTCCTCGAGAAGCAGATTGGGTTCTCCCAGACCCAATACCTGTGGCTGATCGTGCTCACGTTCGGCGCCAACGTCGTGATGAACCCGATCTCCGGTCTCCTGTCAGATCGCTTCGGATGGCGTCGCAGCATCCAGTGGCTCGGCGGGGTGGGCTGCACGATCACCACGCTGCTGATGTACCTCGTGCCCAAGGCGGCGGGCCACGATTTCGTGGTGGTCGGGCTCATCGGGATCCTCTACGGCATCACGCTCGCCGGCTATGTGCCGCTGTCGGCGTTCATGCCGACGGTGGTCGCCGAATCCGACCGCGGCAACGCGATGGCGATGTACGCCTTCGCGGCCGGGTTCTCGACGGTCGTCGGTCCGCTCGTCTTTCGCGCGCTCGACCCGTCGTTCGGGATCGCGGGCGTCATGTACGTGTTCGCGGCTCTATATCTGGTGAGCGCGGTCGGGGCCCACTGGCTCGTGCACGACAGCGATCCGGGCGAGGCGGAGACGACCCGCGCGACGCCGGCGATCAGCACGGGCTAGGACCCCGAGAGATCGGGGTGATGACCAGGGGACTCTCGAGGCCACTCCGGGCGGCATAGGCGTCCAGCGGCGCCCGCGGCGCCGAAGTCAGCCGGTGGGCGCCCGAGAGGGCCGCAGGTCAGACCGGCACGCCTGCGCGGCCTTCTGGAAGCGGGCGTTGGTCTCGATGCTCTTGGGGTAGACCGGGCCCTTACCCGAGAGGTTGGGCGCCGGCAGCGTGTAGCCGTGCTGCTTGACACAAGCGGCGAACGCCTGGATCGCCGCCCCGGTCGGCCTCGCGCCGCCGGGGCCGCCGCGGAAACCGCCGGGGCCGCCGCGGAACCCGCCGCAGGCCTGGAGGGCCGCGCGCATCTTGGGGTTCGCGCCGGCGGCACCACCACCGAACAGGCCATGGCCGCCGGTCCCGGGGTGGTACCTGCCGCCGCTGGGGTGGGCGGGCAGGGTGACGCCGTGCTGCTGCAGGCAGGTTCGCAGCTTGGCGAATCGGCTCGGGTTCGCGCTCGAGGCCGCGGCGCTCCGCGAGCTGCTCGACGAACTCGAGCTCGAGCTCGAACTGGAGCTCGAACTTGACGAGCCGCACGCCGCGAGGGCGAGCGCGGCCACGGCCGCGACGAGCACGAGGCCGGCGGGGCGAAGGTGTCTGCGTGTCATGAAACGTCCTTTACGTGGAATTCGTGGGTCTGCGGCGGCTCATCAGCCACCGGATCCGAACAGCGAGCTGACCCCCGATCCCGAGCCGCTCGACGAGCCCGAGCCTCCCGTCGAGCCCGAGCCGGCCGACCCGCCGAAGGAGCGACCGGCGCCGGAGTCGGTCAGCGTCTGGGCGACGATCGTGCCCTTGGCGTTCGGCGCCCCGGCGATGACCACGGTGTCGCCCGGGTGCACCGCCGACCGCTTGGCCGACTGGGTCTTGGAAACCTTCGTCGCGGAGATGAGGTCGACCTGCACGGTGTTGCCCGACGTCTCGGTGACGGTCAGCGTGCCGCCCTTGACGCTCTGCACGGTGCCGAGCGTCCGATTGGCGCTCCCGCCGCCGTAGCCGCCTGCGCCGGCGAACCCGCCTGCGCCCGAGCCGCCGGCGCGGCCGGCCGTGCCCTGTCCGCGCGCCGTCCCGGTCGCGGCGGAGCTGCCGGACGCGGCCAGGGTCGTCGTGCTCGTGGACACCTGCGACTTCTCGAGGCGCACGCCGCCGTAGAAGCCGATCGCGCAGGCGAGCAGCGCGCCGACGAGCGCGCTGGGCGGCGTGAGCAGTTGTCGCTTGCGACGATGCGGCATGCGGCCGTCGTCGTCGCCGCCGGGCGGGCGGTCGCCGACGTCGGATCCTCGTCGATCTGAGACGAGCGTGTCCATGATCGTCCTCCTCGATGTCCGTTGCGGGATGGGACGGCGGGTCATTCGAAGCGCAGGGCCTCGATCGGGCGCATCCGCGATGCGCGGCCGGCGGGGTAGGTGCCGAAGAACAGGCCGATGAGCACCGAGGCGCCGAACGCCAGGACCACCGAGTACGGGGCGATCGAGGGTTGGACTCCGGCGATCTTGAACTGGCTGCCGATGACCCCGGCGAGCACTCCGGCGATCCCTCCCAGGAGCGAGACGACGACCGCCTCGACGAGGAACTGGGTGAGGATGTCCGAGCGCCGGGCGCCGACCGCCTTGCGGATGCCGATCTCGCGCGTGCGCTCGGTGACCGACACGAGCATGATGTTCATGACCCCGATCCCGCCCACGAGCAGCGAGATCGCGGCCACCTCGCCCAGCAGCTTGGTGAACACGCCGCTGGTGGACTCCGAGGTGGCCAGGATCGATCCCTGGTTGATGACCTCGAAGGGGCTCTCCTCGTCGGCGGTGGTGGGGTGGCGCTGGTTGAGGATGTCGGTGACCTCGGTCTGGGCGGCGTTGAGCGCGTCGCGCGACCGGGCCTGCACGGTGATCGAGCTGATCGCGCCGTAGCCGGTGAGCGTGTCCCGGACGGCGGTCAGCGGCGCGATGGCCACGTCGTCCTGGTCGGTGGAGCCGTTGGAGCCCTGGGAGTTGGTGACGCCGATGATCGTGAAGCTGGTGCCGTTGACCAGCACGGTGTCGCCGACGGGGTCGGCGCCGTTGAACAACTCGGAGACGACCGTGGGGCCGACGACGAGCACGCGGCCGTGCTGGCTCTCCTGGGCCGCGGTGAACCAGGACCCGGTGGACATCGTGTAGTTGCGCGCGGTCTGATAGCTGGGGGTCGTGCCGACGAACGACGACGGGCTGTAGGTGTTGCCGTCGTAGGTGAGCGTCACGCCGCCGGCGTTGACGACGGGGGAGGCGCTCTTGACGTCGGGCGCGGTGAGGGGGTTCGCCAGCGCGTCGGCGTCGGCGATCGACAGCGACTGGGTGCTCGTCTCACCACCCCCGCCGCGCAGGCCGCCGACCGCGGTCGCGGACTGCACGAGCAGGACGTTTGACCCGAGGGCGTCGATCCTGCCCTCCACCGCCTTGGAGGAGCCGGTCCCCACCGAGACGAGCACGATCACCGAGCCGACCCCGATCGTCAGGCCGAGGATCGTCAGCCCGGTGCGCAGCTTGTTGGCGGCCAGACCGGAGAGCGCGACGCGGATCGTCTCCAGCATGGGTCAGCCGGCGGGCGCCCACAGGCGATCGCTGACGATCTGGCCGTCGGAGAGGTGGATCATCCGCTGGGCGTGGTCGGCGACCTCCTGCTCATGGGTGATGAGCACGATCGTGGCGCCGGCCTCCGAGAGGTCCTCGAAGATCTCGAGCACCTCCCGGGTCGACTCGGTGTCGAGGTTGCCGGTCGGCTCGTCGGCGAGGATCATCGCCGGCCGGGTGACCAGCGCGCGGGCGATCGCCACCCGCTGCTGCTGGCCGCCCGACAGCTCGGCCGGAAGGTGGTCGACCCGGTCAGACAGCCCCACTCGATGAAGCGCGGCGAGCGCCCGCCGGCGGCGGTCGGCACGCGAGAGGCCGGCGTAGGCGAGCGGCAGCTCGACGTTGACCACCGCGCGCGTCCGCGGGATGAGGTTGAAGCTCTGGAACACGAACCCGATCTCGCGGTTGCGCAGGTCGGCGAGGTCGTCCTCGTCGGTCGCGCGCACGTCGATCCCGTTGAGCCGGTAGCGCCCCGTCGACGGCACGTCGAGGCAGCCGAGGATGTTCATGAGCGTCGTCTTGCCGCTGCCCGAGCTGCCCATCACCGCCACCCACTCCCCCCGCTCGATCGTGGCCGAGACGCCGCGCAGGGCGTGGACGGCGATCTCGCCGACCGCGTAGGTCTTGGTGACGTCGGTGAGCTCGATGACCGTGGCGCCTCGCGCGGTGGCGGTCATCCGGCCGCCCCCGCGCCGGACCCGCGGCCGCCGCCGGACCCGCCGCC
>JAFAYV010000003.1 GCA_019240115.1 Solirubrobacterales bacterium
CGCAGCCCGCGCAGCCCGCGCCGCTCTGCGCTCGGGCGCCGGCCGCGCGCCCGCCCGCTCGCACTTCCGCGCCATGGGCATCGACCCCGAGCGGCTCGACGGGCCGATCGTGGGGATCGCTTCGACCTGGACGGCGACGATGCCCTGCAACCTCAACCTCGACCGGCTGGCCAACCGGGCCGCGGCCGCGGTCGCCGCCGCCGGCGGGGTGCCGCTGATCTTCAACACGATCGCGGTGTCCGACAACCAGTCTCAATCCACCCCGGGCATGCGCGCCTCGCTGGTCTCGCGCGAGGTGATCGCGGACTCGATCGAGCTGATGGTCGACGCCCACGACTTCGACGCGGTTCTCTGCCTGGTCGGCTGCGACAAGACCGTGCCGGCGGCACTGATGGCCGCCGCCCGGGTGGATCGCCCGGCGGTCGTGCTGTCTGGCGGCCCCATGCTCGCCGGGCGCGACAACGGCCGTGCCCTCACCATCCAGGACATGTGGGAGGCACTGGGCGCGCACGAGCGCGGACGGATGCCGCGCGAGGAGCTCGATCGGCTCGAGCGGATCGCCTGCCTCGGTCCGGGCTACTGCGCCGGCAACTTCACCGCGAACACCATGGCGATCGTGATCGACTTCGTCGGCCTCGGGGTGATCGGCGACGGCATGATCCCCGCCGTCCACCTCCAAGAGAAGGACGCGGCCGCCGAGCGGGCCGGCACCCTCGCGGTGTCACTGGCCGAGCGCGGCGTGAGCGCCCGGAGCTTGATCGATCGGCGGGCGATCGAAAACGCCATGGCCGGCGTGGTCGCCAGCGGCGGCTCGACCAACGGGTTCCTGCATCTGCTGGCCATCGCCCACGAGGCCGGGGTCGACGTGTCGCTCGACGACCTCAGCGAGATCAGCGCCCGCACGCCGGTGATCGCCGATCTCGCGCCGGGCGGCCCCTGGGTGGCGGAGGATCTGCACCGGGCCGGAGGAACCGCGACGCTGATCCGCGAGCTGATTCGCCGCGGCGCGCTCGACGGATCCGCGCCGACGGTCGAGGGCCGAACCCTGGCCGAGGTCGCAGCGGGCGCGCCGGCCGCCGACGGCGAGGTGATCGGAGAGTTCAAGCCGCGCGGGTCGCTCTACGCGCTGCGCGGCAACCTGGCGCCGGACGGCGCCGTGCTCAAGCAGGCCGGCACCGAGCGCCGCCGGCAGTCCGGGCCCGCGCGGGTGTTCGATGACGAGCAAGCCTGCATCGCGGCGGTGCGGGCGGGGCAGGTGAACGAAGGCGACGTGCTGATCGTCCGCTACGAGGGGCCGGCCGGCGGCCCGGGCATGCGCGAGATGCTCGGCCTGACCGCGTCGGTGGTCGGGGCCGGTCTCGGCGAATCGGTGGCGCTGGTAACCGACGGGCGGTTCTCCGGCGCGACGCGCGGGTTGATGGTTGGACACGTGTCGCCCGAGGCCGCGCGCGGCGGCCCGCTCGCCGCCGTCCACGACGGCGACGTGGTCACGATCGACCTGGACGCCGGCCGCCTCGACGTGGAGCTCACCGGGGAGGAGCTCGCCCGCCGCCTGAAGGCGCTCGCCCCTCCCGAGCCGCGCTTCGCCCGCGGCGTGTACGCGCGCTACAGCGCCGAGGTCAGCTCGGCTTCCCAGGGCGCTGTCCTGCGGGCCGGCCACGAGCTCGTACCCCAGCGTCACTGAGTCGTCATGCCCGAGCTCCCCGAAGCGGAACGCGCCCGCCAGACCCTCGAATCCGCGCTCGGCCGGCGGATCGCCGACGTCGACGATCGCGACTCCTATGTTTGCCGGCCGCACGTCCCCGGCGAGCTCGCTGCCGCGCTCACCGGCCACACCCTCGCCACCGCGCACCGCCGCGGCAAGTTCATGTGGCTCGAGACCGACGACGGGCCGGCTCTCGGGCTGCACCTGGGCATGGCCGGCCGGATCCTGGTCGACCCCGACGACAGCACACGCTGGGACCGGTTCACGTTGACGTTCGACGACGGCGGCCGGCTCGTGTTGCGCGACAAGCGTCGGCTCAGCCGCGCCGTGCTCAACCCCGACTTCTCGCACGTCGGACCGGACGCCGCCGAGGTGGGGCGGGTCGAGTTCCGCCGCCGGATCGGCGCCGGCCGCGCCCCGATCAAGGCCCGCCTGCTCGACCAGGGCGCGATCTCCGGGATCGGCAACCTGCTGGCCGATCAGATCCTCTGGCAGGCCCGTCTCTCACCGAATCACCCCACCGGCGCGCTGTCGATGGAGGAGCTCGATCGCCTCCGCCGTGAGGTGCGCGCCGCGGTTCGCTCGGCCATCCGCAAGGGCGGCGCCCACACGGGCCAGTTCATCGAGGCACGCCGGCGCGACGGCGTATGCCCGCGCGATGGCCATCATCTATCCCGCGCCCAGGTCGGGGGAAGGACGACGTACTGGTGCCCCGTCTGCCAGACGTAAGCGACGGGGCGAGGCTGCCCGAGGGATTCCGGGTCGGCCACTGGACCGATCCCGACGCCCGCACCGGGTGCACGGTGATCCTCCCGCCGCTCGGGACCCGCGGCAGCGTCGAGGTGCGGGGCGGCGGGACCGGGACGCGCGAGCTCGAGGGGCTCTCACCCCTCGCCAATGCCGAGGGACCGAATGCTGTGCTGCTCACCGGCGGCAGCGCATTCGGACTCGGCGCCGCCGACGGGGTCATGCGCTGGCTCGAGGAGCGCGGCCAGGGTCGCGCGACGCGCGCGGGCCTCGTCCCCCTGGTCCCGGCCGCGGTCGTGTTCGATCTGGTCGAGGGAGAGTCGGCCCGGCGGCCGGGTCCGGACGAGGGCTATGCCGCGTGCGAGGCGGCGCTGGCCGACATGCCCGAGCGCGGACCGGTCGGCGCGGGCGCGGGGACCGCGGTGGGCAAGCTGCTCGGGCGCGAGCGGGCCGCCCGGGGAGGCGTGGGCTACGCCGCCATGCGGCTGGCCGATGGCACGCGCCTCGCCGCGCTGGTCGTGGCCAACGCGTTCGGAGACGTGATCGCCGAGGACGGCGAGCTGCTGGGCGCTCCGCGCGACGATTGCGACCAGCTGGTGCGCACGGCGGAGCTCCTGGCCGGGATGCCCGAGCTGCCGGACTTCCGCGAGCTCGCCCCGCGCGCCACCGGCAACACCACCCTGGCCTGCGTATGCACCGATGCCTCGGTCGACAAGCGCACCTGCGCGATCGTCGCGCGCATGGCGAGCGCCGGCATCGCGCGGGCCGTCGACCCAGCCTTCACGCCGCTCGACGGAGACGTGGTGTTCTGCCTCGCCTCCGGGACCGGGACCCCGCCCGCGCCCGGGCTCGCGTCGTCGTGGTCGGTGACCGTGCTCGGCACCGTGGCCGCCACGCTGGTTGCGACCGCCATCAGGGACGCGGTCCTCAGGGCGCCTACAGACGGCTGAGCAGCGCGAGCTGGCGCCGGGCGTACGTCGCGTGGGCGACGGACCCGGATCGGCTCAGGCGACGAAGCGCGGCCTCGAGCAGGTCCAGCCGCGGCCCGTGACCGTCCTGGCGCAGCGCCCGCACGTACGCCACGATCGG
>JAFAYV010000089.1 GCA_019240115.1 Solirubrobacterales bacterium
CGCAGCATCAGGGCGGTTTAGCGCCTGCCCCCATAGGCCGACGCTGGAGGGCCGACGATCCTCCATCTCTCGCACAGCACCGCCTGTGTGATGAGCCCTCTACATGGCTCCTCCTTCAGCGTTCGTGGCACACCGTCTTGGGACGTCCTGGGACGCCAGCACCCAGTGCGTGGAGTGTATGCCTGGAACCGTGGGCAGCAGGGGCTATGCACACCGGGGGTCGGGGGTGCTGATCATCGCCAAGATCACCCGCAGCGCAGCCGGCGGATACGCCGAGTACCTCGAGGGCAAAGCCCAGGCCTCGCAGCTGGGTGACTACTACCTCAAGGACGGCGAACGATGTGAGGCGCCAGGACGATGGGCGGGCGGAGCAGACCAGTCCGGCATCGACGCCACCCAGCCGGTCACCGGCGAGCAGCTGCACACGCTGATGGACGTCCGCCGCCCCGACACCGGACAGGAGCTGCGCCGCGCCGGCCGGATCCGGTGAGGCGGTCGCCGCGCTGGATGCGACGTTCTCGGCGCCGAAGTCGGTCAGCGCGGTCTGGGCGCTCGCCGCCCGGAGTTGCGCGAGCGGATCGAACGGGCGCACGAGACCGCGATCGACCGCGCCCTCACCTACGCGACCCGGCAGGTGGCGATGCTGTGGTCATCGAAACAGGCCCGCAGCTGCACTCCCAACGTCCTGTTGCACGCTGCGGTGCGCCGCGACGGGCGGATCGTGGCGATCGACTCCCGCTCCTGGCTGGTGCACGACGCCGGCGCGTCGGCACCGACACCGTGATCCACGAGAAGGCGACCGGCCTGATCGCGACCGGGTCGGGGACCTGCTCGGCGACCGCGCGAGCGGTGCTGTGCCGCCAGCTAATAGCGGACCGCGACCCCACCGGCGGATTCGGGGAGCGCTGCCGGTCCAACCTCGACGGTGATCCGACTGCCGATGGTCCTCAGGTCGATGGTCATGCGCACGCCTCCTGATCTGAGTGAGGCTGCCGGGCGCTGCCCTGCCTCGACTTCGGCAGCGCACTGCGCGGGCCGGCGGGCAGTCAAGAGAGCCCCGCCAGGGGCGCGCGCAGCGCGGGCCGAAGGCCCGACCTTGACGGCCCGCCAGCCCGCGCGACAATCAGCCGAGTCGCGGCAGGAACACCGCCTGGGGCGGATCGCGCGCTTCTGACCGTCGCGCTCGCGACGGCGAGCCGTAACGGACCCGCGGCGCGTCGGCGTGGTGCGCAGCGCTCCGTGACTGGTCAGGCGGCTGCGACGAACGCGACAGCGCGATCGTCGTGACTGACGTGACCGTCGGGCCAGGTGATCCGAAGCTCACCATGACGATCCACGAGGAAACGCAGGTTGACGAGAATCATGCCGATGACGTTGCCATCGCTGTCCAAGTCGACCGCGTGGCCTTCGGGAGTCGCGTCGGTTTCCGCGGGGACGCCCGGGGCGCCCACGCTGAGGTACAGGACGTCGCCCCGCGCGTCGTAGCGGTGATGGTCGAACTCGATGCCGTCGATGGTGATGCTCATCGGCTTCTGGCCGGATGCTTGCGCTGGACGAAGGCGGTCACGACGACCGCGGGATCCTCGTTGAAGTCTACGACCACCCTCAGCCATCGAACCCGGTCACCGACGTGTCGACGGTAGAACCGCTCGCGGCCCGGCAGCGGATCTGGCTCGCGCACGTCCGGCCGCGCCACCGCCTCGAGAATGGCGTCGAGCTCATCGAGCAGCTCTGGCCGCGCAGCCATGATGTGCTGCCAGGACCACTCAGTGAAGACGACGAGGCGGCCATCCGGAGCGCTGACGGACCGGGGAACCCCCGGTCCCATCACCTCACGTCGACCGGCGCGCTCGGCACGGAGACCGCGCTGCCGAACGCGCGCGTGAACCGCGCGGCCTGCTCGGTCGCCGGACGCGCGTGCAGGTAGCGCTCGGTCGTGGTGATCCGCGAGTGGCCCATCGCCGCCTTAGCGCTCTGCAGATCCACGCCGCCGGCCACGAGCAGCGACCCGTAGGTGTGGCGCAGGTCGTGAAAGCGCAGCGGCGGCAGGCCGGCCGCGTTGCGGGCGCGTTCAAACCTCCTGCGAAGCGCGGTCGGGTCAAGCCGACGGCCCAGTCGGTTGGCGAACACGTACTCGTCGGGCCCGACGAACTCGCTGCGCCTGCTCAATCGATCAAGGGCACCGCCAGCCTGGTCAGGCAGCGGGACCTCGCGCGCTCGGCGGCTCTTGGTGGACGCCGCCTCCACACCGGCGGAGATCGCCCGGCGGACGGTGAGCTTATGACCGGTGAAGTCGATGTCGGCCCAGCGCAGCGCGATGAGCTCGCCGCGACGCAGGCCGGTGTATGCGGCGACGCGGATCAGCTCGGCGTCGCGCGCGTCATCCACCGCACGCGCGGCCCGCTCGTCCTCGCCCACCTCGGGCGCGTCGGGATCGCGATGGGCGCCGTCGGCCATCGCTCGGGCCAGTCCCTCGATTTGCGCGGTCGTGTAGAACGCGAGCGGTCCGCGTTCGGGCTCGCGGCGACGATCGGCGAACTTAGCGGGGTTGCTCTGAAGCCCATAGGTGCTTGGCCGCATCGCGTAGTTGAAGATCGCGCACAGCAACTGTCGATGCTGGTTGACCGTTCGCGGCGCGGCGCGCGCGGTGACGGTCTTGGGCCTGCCCCGATCATCGAGCACCCGCAACTGACGCGGCGCGGCGACACGATGCAGGACGCCTTCGACATCGCGAGTCGTGATAGAGGCCGCCGGCCTGTCACCAAGTGCGGCCATGATGAACCCCGCTGTCCTGCCGTGGCCGCGACGATGCGGCGTCCCCGGTTCGGACAGCAGGTACCGATACCCGCTCACCGTTGAGGGCTTGGCGTCCTTGACCTCCTGGACCCACTGCTTGCGGCCGACGAAGTCGACGTCGCGCCAGTGCAGCGCGACGAGCTCGCCGCGGCGCAGGCCAGCGTAGGCGGAGACGCGAACGATCTCGGCATCTTGGACGTCCTCACGAGCACGGGCCTCCATCTCGCCCTCGCCCAGAGCGGGCCGGGACGGGTCGCGGTGGCTGCCGGAGGCGAGAGATCGAGCGAGTGAACGGGGCCTTTGCCGCTGTGCTTCGACCCGACCGCTTCCAGACCGGCCGCCAGCCTGCACCGGGCCTCCTGGCAGCTACCCGGACGAGACTCCACCCGCAGGCGACGACGAGCGTACGTTGGATCAGCTACTCGATAAGCAAGTCCAAACGCTCGGCGCATGCGGTAGAAGTGGTGCAAGGGCGATGCTGAGGTGGTTCTGACCACCGTGGTGTCCAAGCTCGTCGGTCTGTTCCAGCACATCGATGAGAAGGAGCACCACGATGGCCGAAGGTCAGAGGATGACGGTTGCTGACGTCGTCGTAGGTTGGTGATGTTGGGCTGGAGGACTTCGTCCGCGAGGCGGTCGAACTGGACCTCTCCTGATCGGCTCTCGACGCCGGGCGGACCGACCGCCCCCGGCTCTCGGTCCTCGGGACCGCGGGCTCGCGCGTCAGGCCGCACGTAGGGGCTCGGCGGTGGCCGAATCGGCGACGCTGTCCAGCGAGATGAAATGATCTCGCGCCACCACGTGCCACGCGTCGTGCTTGGCGGCGAACAACTCGTGGGCCCGCCAGCGCGGCCACCCCCTCGGGAGCACGGATTCGGGCAGGTCCGGATCCAGAAAGGGGAACTGCCGCCAGGCGTGAACGAGGTCGGTCTGCGCATGGAAGACCGCCTCGGGCGTTTTCGGACGGAGGCGCTGAAAGCGTGCGATGAACTCGTTATAGCTCTCGGCGACGGCTCCGAGATCCCACGCGTTGGCGACGATGTCCTCGAGGCGCCCAACCTCGCCGAAGCGTGCGTGAAACGACTGGACCTCGGCGGCGGAGTTCGCCTCGGCGAGCGCGCGCAACTCCGCTTCCCGCTCGACATGCGGGGAGACGTAGACGCCTCCCCCGAGCGACCCGAACCCCGCCCACGCGAGTTGACTTCGGATTCGATGGCGCACGTGGCGTGACTGCTCGGGAACGCGCAAAACGACCAACAGCCATTGGCCGTCCCACTCCCATGGTTGTCCGAACGTGTAGATCCGCTCGGCCCCCGAAGTGAGCATCGTCGCGGTCGCCGGGGTGAGGAGCACGCGCGACCGGCGGCCGTGGCGCTCGGCGCGCAGCCACCCGTCCGCGATGCTGCGAGCGACGGCCTGCCGGACGGCCTGCGGAGTGTAGTCCAGCAGGCCCAGGGCGCCGATCAACGTTTCCTGCCACGCACTCCCGGAGGTAGGCATGACGAACTCACCGAGCACCGTGAGCAACGCCGAGCGGGCGGCCGGCGCCCCGACTGATCGGCGTCGCAGTTGATCGTTCACCCCCCCGCAGCATAGAGACCGGCTTCGAAGCCATGCCGTCTTGCCTCGGCCTTGCGTGGGTAACTAATTGTGACTTACGTCGGTGCGCCGCCTCACGCCAATGCGCGAAGGCCTGGCCGATCGCGATCGCTGCGGTCGACGCCATCATGTCTGTCAGCCGCCGACCCACCAGCCCGCCAGGACATCGTCCCGGGACTGGCTGCCCGAGCCTCGAGGCCGGTGCGCCGCATGATCGATGAGCCGCCACGGCGTCAGGCACCCCGCGACACCGCGTCGCTCCTGATGTATCGCACCGGCGTGCGGGACGCCAGCGTCGCCGGCAACGCGCACGGCGGATCAGTCATGAAGCTCTGCGATGACGCCGCGGTCATCGCAGCCACGTGGTTCACTCGCTGACGGCAGCGGTGGACAGCTTGACGTTCCGGTCGTCCGTCAGGTCGGCGAATGCGCGCAACGGTCAATGCCGCCTGGAGGATCTCCATCGACGTCGGCGTCTCGGTCGAGGCCGAGGCCGAGGCCGAGGCCGAGGATTTTCGCCACCGGGCGGACACGACATGTCTGTAGCGCGTTCCTAACGGTGCGTCGCCCTCGACGAAGACAGCCGGCCGACGGGAGTGCCATCGCTCGTGCCGCTCTCAGACGAGGAGAGGCGTCGTCATACGGATCCGAACGCTCGTCGTGAGCTCCGGCTCGCCAGAGCGTCGGAGCTCGATCGGCGGGCCGGCCACGCCGCCGAGCAGCGCTGACGGCACCGTGTCAGATCAGACGTCATCCAAAGTCGCGCAGCTTGTATCGCTGAATCTTGCCTGTCAGCGTCTTGGGCAGCTCCTCGACGAAGGCAAAGAAGTGGGGGTACTCGTAGCGGCGGAGTCGACTCTTACACCACTCCTGCAGTTCCGTCGCCAGCTGGTCGTCGGACTGGACACGCTCGCGACAGACCACGTAGGCCTTGACGCGGGTTGTCTCCTCCACTCGTACCCCCACGGTCGCGGCTTCGACGACCAGTGGGTGCTCGGCGAGCGTGTGCTCGACTTCAATCGGAGATACCCAGAGACCACCGACCTTGATCATGTCGTCGGCTCGACCCTCGTAGATGTAGCCACCCTCATCACTGCGGCGGTAACGGTCACCCGTGAAGAACCACTCGCCCTTCAGCGTCGCCTTGCTCTTCTCATGCTGGTGCCAATAGAAGGCGTGGGCCGAGTCGCCACGGACGTGGAGGTTTCCGATCTCCCCGTCAGAGACCTCGTTGCCGTCTTCGTCGAGCAGCCTGATCTCGTAACCGGGCACCGGCTCGCCGCTCGTGCCGGGCACGATGTGGTCGGGGCGGTTGGAACAGTAGACGTGAAGCATCTCCGTCGACCCGATGCCATCGAGAATGTCGAGTCCGAACGTCTCGTTCCAGCGACGGAGCACCGCCGGCGACAGCGGCTCGGCGGCAGAGGCGCATCGACGCACGCTGGACAGATCGTACTGGCCGGCATCCTCCAGGTTGAGCATCGCATTGTAGAGCGTGGGAACCGAGAAGAACAGCGTCGGTTGGAACCGGGCAGCCGCCTCAAGCGCGCCCTGGGGATTGGCGCGACCCGGGAGGAGAACGCTCGACGCGCCGACCGAGTAAGGGAACGTCAGGTTCGCGCCCATTCCGTAGGCGTGGTAGAGCTTCGTCGTCGACATGGTCGTGTCCGACTCATCGATCTCCAGGATGTGGCGCGCATAGGTCTGGCAGGTGTACCGGATGTCGTGATGCAGGTGGACGACGCCCTTCGGCTTCCCGGTCGAGCCCGACGAATACAGCCAGAACGCCATGTCGTCGCGATGCGTGTCGGTCGCCGCGACCTCTGCCCCGGAGTGCTCGGCCAGGACCTCGTCCAACGGGATGGCATGCTCGGCTGTGCCATTCGCCACCCAGACGCGCGGACGCGAGGGTACCTCGGCGAGCACGCTCGCGAGCTGCTCGGCGACGCCACCTTCGACCACGACCACCTCCGCGTAGGAGTCGTGCAGGTAGTGAGCGATGTTCTGCGGGTTGTCAAGGAACGACACCGGGACCGGTACGGCTCCGGCGCGCATCGCTCCCAGGAAGGCGATCGGCCAGGCCGGTGTGTCGTCGAGAATCAACAGGACACGAGCCTCGCGCTTTACCCCCGCCTCGTGCAGGGCAGCGGCCAGAGCATGGCTCTGGGCGCTCAGCTCGGCATAGGTCACGGTCTCGCAGCCACAGTGGATCGCGACCTTCTCGCCACGCCCAGCCTCCAGGTTGTGGTCAAGGATGTCGCACGCGTTGTAGCGCTCGGGCGGCTCCTGCACGGTCACCGTGGTCATGTTCACTCTCCTCACGCCGTACCCGGCGCCCCGACACGCCTTCCGCTCGGCATCACGAGAAGGTAGCGTGTTCATGGGGCTCGGTCAAGAAACGATACCCACCCCCCTGACCGCCGCCCGTAGTCGAACCGTCGCCCCATCCTCGAGCTCTCCCGCCCAGCCGTGCTCGGCGAGGAGGTCGACGTGGCCGAGGACCTCGCAGAGCGTGAGGAACGCCTGCGTCAAGGCGTTGGCCCCAGATGCGACGCGCCAACTCGGGCGCGGTTCGGGTCAGCGGGGAAACCGTGCCGGCACATGAGGCGCTCGGCGAGCTGATCGTTTCGCTTGGCGTATTCCGGCCACTCGGCAAGCGGCTTCGCAAGCTCGTCGAGGACTCGAGCGCCTCGGGCGACGCGGCGGCGTTCGGGCCGTTGTCGACAAGCGTGAGGGCTCGTCCTCGATGAGGTAGGCGTTGACCGGGCCGACGCGAAACGCCATCGGCACCTCGATGCGATGAATTCCGCGCGCCGCGGCATGAACCGGTGGGTTCACCTCGGGCGAGCCTCCCGCTGACGGCGCGCCGGTGGGACGGCTATCGCGTCCGGCCGGGGGAGCGATGCCGCACCACGAGGGACTTCAGCTCGGAGTACTCCTCGAGCGCCTCGCGCCCGTGCTCCTTGCCGTATCCGCTGGCGCCGATCCCGCCGAGCGGAAGCTCGTCGTAGAGGCGCTGTGGAGCGTTGACCCACGTGTAGCCGGCCTCGAGGCGGCCGGCGGCATGGGTGGCGGCATCGAGGTCGCGGGTCCAGATCGAAGATCCGAGCCCGAACGGCGAGACGTTGGCGTGCTCGATCGCCTCCTCGAGGTTCGCCACCGACCAGACGGGCAGAACCGGCCCCAGCACCTCCTCGGTGGCCAATCGGCAGTCGTGGGCGGGATCGCGGAGGACGGTCGGCTCGAAATACCAGCCGGCGTTGAGCGCCTCGTCAACCGGACGCCCGCCGCCGGCCACGACCTCACCCCCGGAGTCGACGCCGTCGGCCAGCTGTTGCTCTAAGCGGCTGCGCAGCTCCGAGGTGTGCACGGGGCCGAGGATCGTGCCCGCCATGGTCGGAGGACCGACCTTGAGGCGTCGAACCCGCGCCAGGAGCCGCTCGAGGAAGGTATCCAGAGCCTCCGCGACGCAGTACACGCGTTTCACCGCAAGGCACGACTGCCCGGCGTTGAAGAACCGTCCCACGCTTGCAGCGCTCGCGGCGGCATCGAGGTCTGCGTCCTCGCAGACGATGAAAGGGTCCGATCCGCTCAGTTCGAGCACGACACGCTTGACGCTGGCGCCCGCCCTGGTCGCGACGCGCGCGCCGGTGGCCGTCGTGCCCGTGAACGCGACCTTGCGGACGGCGTCGTGAGCGACGAGCGCTTCTCCGGACTCGGCCCCGCCGCAGATGACGTTCAGGACGCCTGGGGGCAGACCGGCGTCGTGGAGCAGCTCGGCGATCCGCAACGTCGTCAGCGGGGTGGTCGGCGCGGGCTTCGCCACGACCGTGTTCCCGGCGATGAGTGCCGGCCCGAGCTTGTTGGCCAGCAGCAGGGTCGGAAAGTTCCAGGCGACGATCGCGGCAACCACCCCGAGCGGGCGACGGACGACGAGGCCGTAGGTGTTGTGGTCAAGCTCGGGAACGTGGCTTCCGCGGCGGTCGCGGGCGAGCCCGGCGCAGTGCTCGAGGGTGCTGACGAAACGGTGGATCTCCAGCCCCGCTTCGCGCAGGGTCTTGCCGTGCTCGGCGGTCAGCAGGCGCCCGAGCTCATCGCGGTGAGCCAGAACCCGATGCGCTCCGCGGCGCAGCACCTCCGCCCGCCGGCTGGCGGGTGTGTCTCGCCAGCGGTGAAACGCCTGTGCCGCGGCCTCCACCGCCCGGTCGACATCGCCGTCGGCGGCCTGCGGCACGCTGTCGACCGGATTGCCGTCGGCGGGACTGACGATCGTCGTTTGCTCTCGTCGAGATCCGGTGTGCTCTCCGGCGATGAACATCTCGGCCACAGACTCTCCCTTCCCAGCGCCCGACCGCGTTCCGGGACGATATCAATTCGTAACCGACTCGGCCCGGGGACCGCCCTCACCACGCGTCGGGAGCGTACTCGGCCGACAGTGAATAGAAATCGACGAGCCCGCCGCAGTGGCTGCAGTGGAGCTCGGGCGATGCGAGCTCTCCGCAGTCCTTGTGGTACAGCCGCACCGGCGGCTCATCGACCTTGTAACGATCGCCCCATCTCATCAGCGTGAGCAGCACCGGGTAGAGATCCATGCCCTTCGGGGTCAGCCGGTACTGATAGCGGTCAGGAGCCCTTTGATAGCGACTGCGCTCAAAGATCCCCTCCTCGGTGAGGCGGGCAAGCCGATCCGAGAGAACGTTGCGTCCGACTCCGAGACGCCGCTGGAAACCGTCGAACCGGTGCGTGCCGCGAAAAGCCTCGCGGATGATCAGCATCGTCCACCGATCTCCGAGGACCGCCCAGGTGCGCGCGACCGAGCAATTGACATCCCCGAGAAGCGCGTGTTTCATCGTCGTGCCGCGCGCGCGAGGCTCGTCACCCGACGGAGATGCGCATGCACCGGTGTGTTGTGGCGGACGACTCATGAAAGATGCTCGGACGGTCTCGGTTCATGAGCGTATCGGCCGGCACCGATGGGTATCCCCGGCGATGCTTGACCGGGCCGGCCGGCACCTCGGTTCGCGGTCTACTCGCGCCGCCGCGTGCGCACGACGACCGCCTTTTGATCGGTGTAGTAGTCAAACGCCTCGGAGCCGTGCTCCTTGCCAAACCCACTTGCCTTGACTCCGCCAAACGGCAGCTCGTCGTACACCTTGGTCGCGGAGTTGATCCAGGTATAGCCACACTCCAGGCGTTCAGCCGCCTCGGCCGCCGCGTCGAGGTCCGACGTCCAGACCGAGGACCCCAGGCCGAACGGCGACGCGTTGGCACGCTCGATCGCCTGGTTGAGGTTGCGGACGCGCCAGATCGGCAGCGCCGGTCCAAACACCTCCTCGATGGCCATCGGGGAGTCGTGGCCGGGCTCGAACACGATGGTCGGCTCGTGGAACCAGCCGTCGCTCAGCTCCCGGCTCGCCGGCCGACCACCCCCTGTCAGCACCTCACCACCCCGATCGAGCGTCCGCTGCAACTGGTCCTCCAGGGCAAGGCGCTGGCGCTCGGAGTGCATCGGCCCGAGTTGGACGTCGCGCTCGGACCCGCGGCCGACGGTCAGCCGCTTGGCCTTCTGTACCACCGCATCGATGAGCTCGTCAGCCACCGGCTCGGCAACGTACAGACGCTTGATAGCCAGGCAGGCCTGACCGCAGTTGAAGAAGCGTCCCATCGACGCGGCGCTCGCCGCGCGGTCGAGGTCGGCGTCCTCGAGAACGATCATCGGATCAGAACCGCCGAGCTCGAGCGTCAGCCGCTTGTTGTCGGCCGCGGCCAACGACATGATCCGTCGGCCGGTCGGCGTGGAACCGGTGAACGCCAGCTTGCGGACCGCCGGATGGGTGACGAGCGCCTCGCCCGCGTCCGCGCCATGCCCGGCGACGACGTTGAAAACACCTGCTGGAAGACCCGCGTCATGCATGATCGCGGCGACACGTAGGGTCGTCAGCGGCGTGGTGTCGGCGGGCTTGGCGACGACGGTGTTGCCGGCGACGAGTGCGGGGCCGAGCTTGTTCGCCAGCAGCGTAGTGGGAAAGTTCCACGGCACGATCGCACCGACGACCCCGAGTGGCCGCCGAAGCACCTGCCCGCTCACTCCCGCGTCCAAGCCATATACCGACGCTCCGCGAAGCTGCTTGGCCAGGCCGGCGTAGTGCTCGAGCGTCTCCGCCGCCTTGCTGATTTCGATGCGAGCTTCGCGCAGCGGCTTGCCCTGCTCGGCGGTGAGCAGCGGGGCCAGCTCGTCAATCGCGGCCCGGATCGCCTGTGCGGCGCGGCCGACAAGCTCCCCGCGCTCGGCGACTCCGCGGGTCGACCACGCGACGAAGGCATCCTGCGCAGCACGCACCGCACGGTCGACCCCCGCAGCATCAGTCGCCGTGGCCCGGCCGACGACGCCCTGCGTGGCGGGATCGCGGATCTCCTGCACGCGATCGCCGAGCGGCTCGGCATGACCGGCGATAAAGGCGCCCAGATCCAGGCTGGTCTCGGTTGCGCTCACGACTTCCTCCCTGCGGACTGGGTTGGCGGTAACGATATGAAACTAACAATCGGCGGCAATGATCTGACTCCCCCCGCCGCGACCGCGCGGAGCCATCTGCGCCATCTCAGCCGTCTCGGCGCCGCGACACCGCCCGGTGGACCGCTTCGCGATGCTCCGATGTGGAGATGAGCGATGTCTGCGCGAGCGCCTCAGCGGCGATCCCGGCCTGAAGCGAGGCGTCCGCGGCGATCGCCAGCAGTCGCTTTGCCGCCGCATACGCTTCCGGGGAGCGTCGCAGCGCAAGTTCGGCGCGCTCGCGCGCGGCCTTCACCACTTCGCCGTCTGCCACGACGGCCGTGAGCAGACCGAAACGCTCGGCATCCTCGCTGCCGAGCACCTCGCCGGCGAGGAGCACGTCTCGCGCGCGGGCGAGACCGACGAGCTTGACCAGCCGCGTTACTCCGCCGTGACTGGGAATGATCCCGAGGCGCCCCTCGCTAAAGAGGATCTGGGCGCCGGGCGCGGCCAGCCTGATGTCACACGCCAGGGCGAGCTGGGTGCCGGCGCCGGTGACGGCGCCGTTGATCGCCGCGATGACCGGCTTCTCCAGTTGTTCGATTCCGGCGATGAGCGCCGTCAGCCGGTGCGAGTAGCGTCGGAACGCGCTCGGCGTCCACTCTCGCTCGAAGCGTGAGAGATCTCCTCCGGCGCAGAATGACCCGCCGGCGCCGGTGAGGATGATCGCGCGGATGCGCGCATCCCCCGCCGCGTCGTCCAGGGCGCCGGCGAGCGCGTCTGTCAGCTCGTCGTCCAGAGCGTTGCGCGCATCGGGACGGTTGAGGACGAGCAGTTGGACGCCGGCGTCGTCCACCTCGCGCTGAACGGGACGGTCGTTCACGGCTCCCGTCGGATCCGCTCAAACGGCGTCCTGCACGCTCGGCAGATCCACTGCTCGGTCAGGAGCTGCGGTCCCCACTCTCCGATCTGGTCGGTCTCAGCAGACCCGCACCACGGACACGTCCGACCGTCCTCGATGTCTACTCGACTTTCCGCTGGAGGTTGTTCCATCGCTTCCACGGGAGCTCGCCCACCTCCACGCGCAACCCGTTCTCCTCAAGCATCGGGAACACGTCCGTCTGGAACGCGGCGCGCATCTCGTCGTTGTCGGAATTGATGAGACCCTGAGCTTTCAGCGCGGCGACGCCGGGCTCCCCCGACGGGCCGAACCACATGAGGACCTCCGGGAGCATCCCGTCGATCCTGCGCTGCAGGGTTTCGCGCCCCTGGTCGGTCCGCGCGAGGTCGCGGACGCGGCCCTCCGCATACTTGCGGTGAAAGCGCTCCTCCGAGGGCACACGTGCGGCGCGTTGACGAAGGTCGTCGTAGCGCGCGTCCTCGAGGGCCCGGAACAGGATCGTCAGCGCCGGGTCGACCAGGATCAGCGCGGCCACGACCTCCGCCCACCATTCCCATGGCTCGGCTAGGCAATCCAGGCAGTACTTGCGCTCCCGCTCGGCGCCGCGTTGGAGGGGGCCGGGCGTGTCGACCAGTGGCATCTCTTCCAACAGCGGATATAGCGCGCGCGCATGACCGAGCTCCTCCTGGGCGATCGCCGCCAGGGCGACCGCGCTCTCCAGCGACGGGCCGCCGGGCAACCACTCCGAGATACGCCGTCCGAGAAAGAACTTGTTGTCGGCCAGCACGACGATGAGGTTGACCAGCGCCGCGAGGGCCTCGTCGTCATCGGTGACCGACCAGTCCTCGGGGACGACCCGGTCGAGGTTGGACTCCGAGGCGCTCATGCGGCCACCGCAGCGCGTTCGGGCTCTGGCAGCTGCTCGACGGGCAGCGGGCCGACGATCCAGCGGACGCTCTCTTCGGGCACGAGCCGAACCTCCAGCCAGTCGCCGAAACGCTCGCGGGCCTGAGCGCCCGCGCCGGCCTCGTCACCAGCATCCACCACCCCCTGCCTGGCCACCGGCTTGGCGTACTCCTCGCGAGCAAACACGTAGTACCTCATGCTGTGCGCACCACCTCGATGATGTCCGCGCGACGCGCGACGAACTGCTCGGTCCACTTCCACTGGTCATAGAGCTTGAACGCGAACACCTCGGCGTCGGAGGGGTCGCTCGCCCCCACGGTGCCGATGTGCTCCAGCGGCTCGTCGGCCTTGCGTCGTGCGAACACGTCGTAGTACTCCTGGTCACGCTCGCCCTTCATCGTCATGCCACCCCCAGCTTGGCGAGCGTCCGCCTCGCGCGGCCGCTCAGGTCCCTATGGGTCCAGGGTTCAAAGGCCTCCTGGACCTCGACTCGCTCGATCCCCACGACTGCCAGCAGCGCATCTCGGACATCGTCGGCGATCATCTCCTTGCACGGGCAGCCCATCGAGGTGTAGGTCAGTCTCACCCGCGCGGTATCACCCTCCACGGCGAGACCGCGAACCAGCCCCATATCGAGCACCGACACCGGATACTCGGGGTCGTGGACGCCGGCGAGGGCCGCCTGGAGATCTTGGATGGTCGCACTCACGCCGCCACCTCCAGTGATTTCGAGAGTTGCTTGTAGCCGCGCTGGATCTGGTCGACGAGCTCTTCGTTTGCGGGACCGCGCCGCGCCCACCGCTCCAACACCCGCTCCCACGAGATCTCCCCGCCGTCGAAATCCCACCGCTTCTCGTCCTCGTCGAACTCGCACGGGAACGGCGCGTCGATCACCCAGCTCTCGCTGTCATCGTCGTAGTGAGCCGGAACATCGATCTCGTGCTGTTCGCAGAGCGGCACCGCCGTCGACAGCCACGTCTGACGCAACTCGTCGTTGGTCGACCCCTTCATGCCGTAGGCGATCTGGTCGCCATGGCGCTTCATCGAGTCTGGCAGACCGAACCACTCGAGCGTCATCATGAACATCCAGTCGACCGCGGCCTGCAACTCCTTCTTCTGCTCGGGGTCCCCGGCCATCGTGGCCATCCAGCGCTCGCCATGGCGCAGATGAAAGTTCTCCTCGCGCTCGACCTTGACCAGCGCGCGCTTCCACGGGCCGTAGCTCGAGTTCTCGAAGATGTCGTCGAGCAGGCAGAATCCGGCGCGGTCGTAGAAGCCGTTGGCCACCACCATCTCCGCCCACGTGTCAAGCGGGACGTCAAACGCGTACGGATGCCGAAAGTCCTTCGGATCTCGCTCGTAGACGAGTTCTTCCACGTCGACCCCGAGGTCGCGCAGCAGTCGGTAGGCGATGTGGGCATGACCCAATTCGTCCTGCGCGATGCCTGCGACGGAGATGTAGGAGTTGATCTTCGGAGCGTTGCGCGCCGCCCGCATGTATGCCGGCGCGGAGATCAGCTCCGTGTCACCGGACACCACCAGAGTCCGCTTCAGCCCCTCGATGTACTTATCGGTCGCGTACTCGGGACCCTCGATCAATTTGCCCTCGCGGATCCTTTCGAGCAGTTCTTCCTCGGTCATTCTCCGCCTCCTCTACGTTTGACAATCTGACGAACTCTCGGCACCATTCTGTCACATCTCGGCCCGAGTCGAGACGGCGTGGCTCTCGGTAATATTTTGATACGGTGTCGCCGGTGGCGGAGACGCAGCTGTGGATCTGCGAGCTGTGCGGGTATGTCTATGATCCCGCCGAGGGCGACGCGGACGGGGGCGTGAAGCCCGGAATGGCGTTCGAGGACATTCCCGACGGTTGGAGCTGCCCGGTGTGCGGCGCGAGCAAGGATGACTTCTCGCCTCAGGACGACGCGTAGTAGGTGATCTCCGAGCCGCGTCACTTCGCCGCGCTCGCCGCGCGGCTGCGCTGGGATGCTGACGGCATCGACCTGTCCGCTGACCGTCGGGCGTGGGGCACGCTGGAACAGGGGCGTCGCCGGCGGCTGACCGTCCTGCTCGCCGGCTTCTGCGTCGCCGAGTACCAGGTCGCCGAAGAGCTGACGCCGTTCGAGCCCGCGGCCCGCGACCCGGCGACGGCGGCGGTCTTCGCCGCGCAACGCGCCGACGAGCGTCGACACGCTCGCCTGTTCGATCGCGTCGCCATGGTGATCCTCGGCGCCCCCGGCGCCGATGCCCGCTCGCGACGGCAGTTCGTCCGGGCGCTTGCTCCCGCGCCCCTGCTGGACCTGTTCGAGCACGAGCTTGCGCGCGCGGCCTCGGCCCTGGCGGTCGACCCCTCGTGCCTGGCCGACAGCATCTCGCTTTATCACCTGATCCTCGAGGGGGTGGTGCTGACCGCCGGTGAGCTCGCCCTTCTCTCGGAGCTGGAGGACGGCAGCTTGCCGCACCTGCGCCAGGCCATCGAGCTCGTCGAGCGCGACGAACGCTGGCACGTCGGGTTCGGCCTGCGATGCATGCTCGACCTCCGCCCGGCGCCTGCGACGGTGCGAAGGCTTCTGCGCGCGGGCGAGCTCGCGCTCCAGGCGTGGGGGGCGGTCATCGCGCCCGGGATTCGATCGCGCGTGCTGGCCCAGCATCGCCGTCGGCTGGTAGCCGTTGGCTTGCTGCCCGCGATGCGAGGTCATGATGTCGGCGGTCGCGCCGCCTGACCGGCGAGAGCCTCCGGGTCGACCGTCTGGCCGAACAGCTGCCGTCCCCGCTCCAGCTCGTCCGGACGCCCGGCGATCAGGACGGCGGCGACTCGTCCGCCGTCCAGGTACCAGGCGCTGAAATCGCCCTCCTCGAGCGAGCCGCTCGTGACGACCTGGTCCCATTCGCGGGCGGGCCCGATGTATTCGTAGGAGAGCCAGTCGTGCAGGTCGGAGAAGAAGTACGGAATCTCCTCGTCGGGCAATTCGGCGCCGCTCATCGCCGCCGCGGCACGTCGCCCGTGGGCCGCCGCCACCTCCCAGTGCTCGACACGCAGGCGCCCCGCCGGGTGGATCCTCGAATCAAACTCGGCGACGTCGCCGGCCGCGAAGATGCCGGGAGCGGAGGTCTGAAGGCGAGTGTCGACCTGGATGCCACCCGAGTCACCGAGCTTCAGTCCCGCGCCCCGCGCCAGTTGCACGTCCGGCGTCACCCCCGCGCCCACGACGATGGTCTGGGCGGCAAGCTCGAGCCCGGCCTTGGTGCGCACACCGCTCACGCGCTCATCGTCGCCGGTGATCTCTTCGACCTCCTGTCCCCCGTGGATCGTGACCCCCTTGGCTTCGAGTAGACCCTGGACCGCCCGCCCCACCTCGGACCCGAAGGTCCGCTGCAGCACGACGTCCTCCTGCATCACGATCGTGCACCGCTTTCCGAGGGCGGTGAGCGTCGCCGCGACCTCGGTGCCGATGTACGAGCCGCCGACCAGGACGATGTCCTCGGCATGCTCGACATCGCGGCGGATCCCGTCCGCATTGCCGAGCGCGCGCAGGTAGTGGATCCCGCTGCGCTGTCCGCCCTCGACGCGCAACCGCCGGACCATCGCTCCGGTCGCGATCAGCGCCGAACCGAACCTCACGGTCTGCTTATCCGACAGTGATGCGCGATGTTCATCCGCGGCCAGCTTGAGAACGCTGGTCTTAGGCAGAAGCGTGATGCCGTTCTCGTCCCACCAGTCTGGCGGACACAGCCAGACTGCCTCCCGGGACGTGTCACCCGCCAGGTACCCCTTCGAGCAGGCCGTCCGGTCGTAGGGCGGGTCGGGCTCGCGCGACACGACCATGATCGAGCTGTCGCCGCCGAGCTCGCGCAGCTCTCGCGCGCACGCGTAACCGGCGTGCCCGCCGCCGACGATCAGAAAATCAACCTCGCGGTCGGCCACGGCGGGCTACGTCTTCCCAAAGACGGGCTCGCGCTTCTCGATGAACGCGCTCAGCCCCTCCCGGGCATCCCGCGAGCGGAACAGCCCGGCGACGAGCTCGCGCTCGCGTGCCAGCCCGTCCTCGAGTGAAACCTCAACCCCGCCCACCGCCGCTTGTTTGATCGCTCCGATCGCCTCGGCCGCTCCGCCGGCCAGGACCTCGGCGTACCCGCGGGTCATCGCCTCCGCGTCGGATGCCGGCAGCAAGCGATCGAGAATCCCGAGGACGTGCGCCTGACCGGGGGTGATCCGTCGGCCCGTGATCATGAGATCCAGGGCCCGACTCAACCCGATGAGGCGCGGGAGGCGCTGTGTCCCTCCATTACCCGGGAGCAGGCCGAGCGTGACCTCAGGGGTGCCGAGCCCGTATGACCCGCGGGCGCCGAAGCGGAGGTCGCAGGCCAAGGCCATTTCGAGCCCACCGCCCAGGGCATGTCCCTGGATCAATGCGATGAAGATCTTGGGAATCGAGGCGATCCGGCCGAGCGCCCGATGCGCGAGCTCGATCATCGCCATGCTGTCCGCCGCGTCCTGCTCGGCGAACGTCTTGACGTCGGCCCCGGCCGAGAAGAACTTCGGACTCGACGAGCGCATGATGATGACCTTGCCGCGCTCGTCATCGGCCGCGGTGACGATCGCGTCGCCGAGCTGCTCCATGAACTCTCGGTCGTAGGAGTTCGCCGGTGGGTTGTCAAGCGTGATGAACCCGATCTGCTCTTCGGAGTGGTAGCCAACCATTGTCGCTCCCCTCTACAGCCCGCCGACGACTACGGACTTGTCCTCGAAGTAATAGTCCATGGCCTCGATGCCATGCTCCTTGCCGTACCCGCTCTGCTTCACGCCTCCAAAGGGCAGTTCGTCGTAGCCGAAGTGGTTCTGGTTGACCCAGGTCATGCCGGCCTCGAGTTCCTGGGCGATCCGGTTGATGATCCGGACATCGTGCGTCCACACCGAGGATCCGAGCCCATAGGGCGTGTCGTTGCCCCGCTCGATCGCCTCGTCCAAGGAGCTCACCCGCCACACCGGCAGCACGGGACCGAATACCTCTTCCGTCGCGACGCGTGAGTCCTGCGGAGGATTCTGCACGACCGTTGGGGTGAGGAAGAAGCCGCTCTCCGGCGTGTCAGGGGGCTCGCCCCCGTAGAGCAGCTCACCGCCTCCGTCCAGCGCGTCCTGAAGCTGTGCCATGACCACGGAACGCTGCCGCTCAGTGGTCAGCGGCCCGATGCGGATCTTGGGCTTCTCGGGCTTCTCCCACCCGACGCCCGGCTCGTAGCGCTTCACGCCGTCAAGCAGCGCGCTCATGAAGTCGTCATAGACCTCATCGAAGACAAACAGCCGCTTGCCGGCCAGACACCCCTGCCCCGCGTTCCAGAAGCGAGCGATCAGGGCGGTCTTGACGGCGCCCTTCAGATCGGCATCGGGACAGATGATGACCGGGTCAGAGCCGCCGAGCTCCAGCGTCACGCGCTTCATCTCCGGCGCGGCCAGCTCCATGATCCTCTTCCCGGTCGCACTCGAGCCGGTGAACGCGATCCGGCGCACCAGCGGATGGGTGATCAGCGCCTCACCCGTCTGTGCTCCACCGGTCACCACGTTCACGACGCCCGGCGGGATCTCCGCCTCGGTCAGCAGCTCGGCGAGTCGCAGCATCGTGAGCGGGGCATCCTCGGAGGGTTTGAGGACGATCGTGTTCCCAGCGGCGAGAGCGGGACCGAGCTTCGTGCCGGTGAGCGTCAGCGGGAAGTTAGACGGCACAATCCCGACGCACACGCCGACGGGCCGTCGAACGACCATGCCGTAGCTGCGTCCCAGAGTCGACGGGAGTGGCTGGTAGACGCCTTGCACCTTGGTGGCGAGATCGGCGTAGTACTCGAGGCCGTGCACGAAGTGCTGGACCTCGCCCGCGGCCTCCATCGTCGGCTTGCCCTGCTCCTGGGTGAGCATCTCGCCCAGCTGTTCACGGTTGGCTCTGACGAGTTGAGCGAAGGACCGCAGCTTCGCTGCCCGCTCCTCAGCGTCGACGGTCCGCCATTGCTCGAACGCTCCCGCGGCGGCCTGCACCGCCCGATCGACATCGTCGGCTCCAGCGCTCGGCACCGACTCGAGCCGCTCCTCGGTCGCCGGGTTGAGGACCGTGATCTCCTCGCCAGAGCGCGCCGCCTGGCGCTCGCCCGCGATTAGCATCTCGACCATTCTCGCTCCTTTCTCACTCGGGCCATACCCATAGGTATGCTTTTGAAACTTAGTCTGGACCGACAATACGGCAAACGCTATGGTCGCGGCAGGCGCCTTACGGAGCGATGCTGCGATCGCCAGGGATCGCGAGCGAGCCTGTCAGGCCGATGAGGCCGGCCTTTGCAGCCGCGTAGTTGCCTGGCCGAAGTTGCGCAACGCTGCTCGGAAGGCAACGATGACGATCGCGCCAACGTCGGGTATGCGCGGATGAAGAGCCTGCCAGCCGTGCGGGCGCGACCAGATCGACACGAACGACGGTCGCGAATTGCTCGTCGGTCATTCGCGTACGCGCGCGTCACGGTTGACGCCCGCGTTATTGACGAGCACCCGAGGAGCCCATCCTCGCTCATCGAGGGCAACGCACAGAGCATCCGGCGCGTCGTCAGGACGCGAGGTCGAGCGCCACGGACTCGGCACCGGTCGACTTCGCGACCGGCTCGAGGCTCTCCTCATCGATGTCGATCAGCAGCAGGGCATCGAGATCCCGGCCGAGTGATCCAGGTTCGCGTCTGCACCAGAGTCACCAATTGGCCCGACTGCACGGTTCCACCTCGTGGTCGTTCACCCCAACGCGTTGGACGACCACACCCCGATCGTCCTTCGTCGTCGCCCGCAACTCGGTGATCGTTGTCACTGCCTCGATGGTGTCGCCATTGCGCGCCGGAGCCAGGAACCGCCACGCGCGGATCTCAAGCAGACCACGCAGCGTGCGACTGAATAGACCCATCTGCTGCCGAAGACCAGTTGCGATCGCCAGCACCAGGGCGCCTACGCGCCGCGTGACGATGGCGTCCTGGGGCCCCAGAGCCGCAGCCAACCGGCCGGGAGTCCATGCGCCCCCGATCCCGGACGGCGCGTACCGCTGGGCCGGTCAAAGACCCGATCGTCCGCTACTGAGCACCGATAGCTGGTGGAGATGTTCGGGTTGCCCGCGCCGCTGTACACGGCGGTGAGCGGATAGGCGCAGAGGATCCGCGACTCGGTCACGACGTTGGTCTGTGGATCGACCTTCTGGGCGAGGATCGACAGCGGAGCCTGTCCGTGCTCGACCCAGTTGACCACGTCAGGAAGCGGCATCGTCGGCGCCGGGTACTGGTAAGGAGTTCCGGGCGCCGGGCCGGCGGCGCTTGCGCAATGTTGTGCTCCCGGGGCGAGAAACAGGCGCGCGAAGGTTCCGGTCCGGCGAGGTCCGCCCATCGCGGCCTGCACCCGCTGGTAGTAGTTGATCGTCCCCTGCGGGAAGATCAGCTGATCGGCGAGGCCGTGCCAGATGATGATCTTCCCGCCGCGGTCCCTGAACTGGCTCAGATCCGGATCATCGGTCGCGATCGTGCTGGAGAACTCGGCCTGCGATTGCACGAAGAGCTGGTCGAACCCGGCGTAGGTCAGCGTGTGCCAATCCCAGTTGGGATTCCGCTGCACCCAGGTGCCAAGCCACGCAACGGCAATCGGAAACGGGACTCCGCTCGTCGTCCCGTCGGCGGCGGTCGAAGTCGCGGCCAGCCCGTCGAAGCTTGCGCCCGGTTCGAGGCCATACCAGAGCTTCTTGCCCGACGTGGAGGTGGGTCCCGCCCAGATCTTCTCGACGACTGCAGCGTCAGTCGGTGTGATCGTGCCGCACGGTGTCGCGAGCCCGATCAGGTCAGCCGGGTTCCAATGGCAGTCGCCGGGGTCCTGGATGACCCCGTCGGTTCCGCCGCACGCGCGCGTCACCGCGTCGTTGAATGCTGCTTCCTTACAGGGCGCGAGGAAATCCTTGCTCTGGAGCATCACGAGCTCCGGCCAGATCTCGGCCGGGATGAACCTCGTCCAGTTGATGGCGGGCGCGGCCGAGACGATCCCGTTGTAGTCCGTCGGGAAGCGCTGTGCTTCCATCAGCCCCTCGCGCCCGCCGGTGGAGCATCCGTTGAAGTAGGCGTAGCGGGCGCCTGAGCCGTAGTAGTCCCCAGTGACCGCCTTCCCGTCGACGGTCATGGCATGGATGCCGTTGAAGGCGAAGTCGTCGATGAGCGCGGTGTTCAGGGAGGCGTCCTTGTTCAGCGCAAAGCTCCCGGTGGGGTCAGAGCTGCCGCAGTCGGTCGCAGCGGTCGCGTAGCCGTCCGCGACGCCGTTGGCCAGCTCCGAGTAGAGCGGCCCGCAGAGGAAGCCGGCCCCGCCGACTCCCTGGAAGCGCCCGTTCCAGCTGTCGGGCAGCCACAGGACGATGTGCATGGGATTACCGGCGGAGTCAGCCTGCGTCAGGTTCACGGCGCAGATGCTCGGCAGGCCCGTCAACGGCGGCGAGGGCGGCCCCGGCGGGGTGAACGTCCCGCTGAGCGGTGTCGCGCTGTCCACCGTGGCGCCGACGATCTTGACCGCGGCGGCGACCGCGGACGTCTCGCACGTGAGGTGGGCCGCGGTGCCGCGCGGTTGCGGCGCGCGGGCCGACGTGCGGGCTCCCGAGGACGCAGCGACCAGCAGCGTCACACCGTAGGCGACGAGGGCGCCACAGATGAGTCCCTGCCAGACCAGCCGCAGCGATCCGGTCCGCGAGCCGGAGGGCCGCCGACACCGCCATGGAAACATCACGAAGTCCTCCTCCTCGGTTCCCTCTGCACGCGAAATCATAGAACAGCCCGCGAACGGTCGTCAAGCAGATGTGTGATCTCGCACGCGGTTCTCTTCGCCGGCGCTGGCGCAGGCCGACGTCGTCGTGGCAGCGCTCCAGCTCACCGATCCACTCAGCCTCAGCGGCCGTGGTCCCGGCCGTGCCGTCATCGATCTCGGCCTGGCGGACCCACTTGCGCAGCGTCTCGGCCGTGATCTCGAACTTCTCAGCCATCGAACTGCTCGCCGCCCACTGCATCTCATAGTCCTGCCCGTTCTCAGCAGCATCCTGAGGCCAGCTTACGAACCTCACGCGGATACGGCCTGCGATTTCCCATCGGTCAACCTCCTCAAGGGGATCTCACCGCGGCTTGGTGGCATACGGATCTCCGCGCTCGGGGATGGCGTTCCGTCGTTGAAGGTCCGCAGCACCTATCAGGACGAGGCCGGAGTGACTAGTCCGTGCCGGCTTGCTGGCGACATCCGGCAGTCGAGGGCAGACGATCGCTCTGATCGCGTTCGCCGCGTCGAGCTTATGCTCGCGTCGGCGACCGAGCCGGGACTACGCGCGCGAGGTTGAGGACCCGTCCCGATCCGATGTTGGTTCCCGGTTGAGCTTTCCGAACCCCTGCCGCGACAGTCCCATCTCCTCTTGGGGCTGACCAAGCGCGCGATAACCTCGCGCAGGCGGACAGTCTGTCATCCGACCTTGAAGATCTTCGCTGCCGCTCTTGCGCTGCCGCCGCCGGCATTTACACCCCAGACGACGAACGCGTACTGGCCGCGCTCGAGGGGGTTGGCGTACGTCTTCGTTGAGCTGCACGCGGCGCGGTACTTGACCTTCTTGTTGTAGATCAACTCACACTCGTAGTGCGTCGCGTGCTTCGCCCCGTACGTAAACGAGGCCGTCCGCTTGTGCTGGTTGATCTTCGTCGTGGTGATCTTGGCAGGGCCCGGCGGTGCGCAGTTATCGGCGAGGATCGCTTGACTGCCGGTTTGACCGCACATATTGACGGTGACGTTGATGCTGCTCAACGGGGTCGGATCGCTCAGGTTCTGGGTCGTGTCGATGACATATGACTGCTGAACTCCGGGACCAAACCCGCCGAAGAAATTCGGGCAGCTGAAGGACTGCTCGACCGCCTCCGTGGAGTTACATGGGGTCCCGTGTGCGAAAAAGTCGATGAGCGCGCCCGGGTTGGCGTCGCCGACTTCCTCGTCGACGTTGATGATGCCGTGAGACGACGATGCTTCGGCGGTGTTGAACCTGCCGGCCACCGTCGTGATCTCGTCTCCGGTGTCATTGGACGACGGAAACGAGACCGTGAGTATGTATTCCGCGCCACCTTCTCCGTTGCTTCCCTGAGAGTCCAGAGTCGCGTTGACCTTGGGCCCGGTCGCGCTCGGGGAGGCATTGTTGATCGTGAGCGGAGGCAGCGACAGAGCGGCGGCCGGAGCGGCGCTCACGGCGAGCACCGCCAGAGTCCCCAGCACGATCGCGGCTCCAAGCAGCCACGAGATTCCCAACCGGTCCTTCGGGCGCACGACGACCATTGCATCCCCCTTGTGAGAAACAGCCCTAACCAGAAAAGCAGCATATCGAGATCTTGGGGTGATCGCCTGCGTCCATGACCGGCGTGATGGACGGGTAGGTTCAAATCCCCCAGCGAACGAGCGGCCGCGGAATCAACATCTAGGTCTGCAGGTCGAGGATCGCGTCGGCCAGCCAGGCCACGTCGGGATCGCCGATCGGCCGCACCACGAACTTCGACAGCCCGGCGTCGACATAGCCCTCGATCAACGCCCGCAGCCCGTCCCGGCCGACGCCGAGCGCGCTCTCGGGCGCAACCCCGGGGCGCCGGGCGGCGAGCGCGCGCAGCTGCGCGGCTGACGGCGGCGCGGGGGTATAGGGGATGCTCATCCCGAAGTGCTCGGGGTCGACCTCCCGTCCCGCCTCGGCCGCCGCCGCCTGGATCCGCGCGCGGGCGGCGGCCGCCTCGGCGGGCGTGAGGAACGCGCCGAGCCAGCCGTCGGCGATCCGGCCGGCGAGGCGCAGCGACCCGGCGCGCCGGCCCCCGAGCCACACCTCGAGGGGATCCTGGACCGGTCGGGTCGGCGGCTCGCCGTCCTGCCAGTATGCGCGCGCGTCGGCGAGCACGTGCTCAAGCAGCGCGCGGCGATCGCCCCCGTTGAGGCCGAGCGCCTCGCCCTCGCCGGGCTGGTGCAGGCCAGTGACGAAGATCAGCAGCAGCCGGCCGCCGGTCAGCTGATCGAGCTGGGCCAGCGTCCGCGCCAGCACGAACGGGCTGCGTCCAAACGGCACGACGTTGGCGCCGAGGTGCAACGTGTCGGTGCGCGCCGCGAGCGTGGCCAGCGCGAGCAGCGGGTCGAGCGCCGGGCCGACCGGCAGGTCCGAAAGCCAGATCCCGTCGAACCCGGCGCGCTCGAGCTCGCCCGCGAACGCGATCAGGCGCTCTGCGGACAGCAGTCCGGGCGGCGGGCTGACGGCGATGCGCACCTTCATCGTGGCCATAGCATGGCAGCCGCTAATGGAAACGCTGAGCGGACATGCGGGACGTCCCTTGGGCCGGTGGCGAGGGCGCGGTGACGGCTGCTCCGCGGCCGATCGTTCGCGTCCTTGCAGGGTGCGAGTCATGATCGGGCACAAGACGTTTCGGCTGACACGGGGGGCCGGTAGCGCCACTCGCCTCGGGTGCCGCCGTTCGGGCCCCGGGCAATGCGCGGCCGGCGCGGCTCGGCGCCCGTCGGGGGTGATGAGAGCTGCCGCGTGTCGTATCTGGCTCTCACTGCCGCGATTGCCTCGCTGGACTTCCTGGCCACTCTCAGCGACCGCCACCGCGCACGCTTCGAGCGCCTGCGCCGACCCGCCCACCCGGACCGATGACCGGCGGCCGCCGCCTGCCCGCCCCGGCCCGTGCAACCGCCCTCGGTGGCGTAGCGGTCATGGTCGTCGAGCCGCCGCCTTCTAGGAACGAAGCGTGCGGCTGGGCGGCTGCCCGTCGACCACCCGGTAGGCGCCGGCGAACCGGCCCGGTTTGGCAAACCCCCACCGCCGCCCAACCGCGCCCAGCGTGACTCCATCGCTGCCGTCGGCGGCCTGCAACTCCCGGTGCGCGGCCTCCAGCCGCACCCGGCGCAGGTAGGCCATCGGCGTGGCGCATACTCACGTAAACGCCGGCGGGCTCAAGCGGTCGGTGCACCACCTCGAGCGCAGAGAAGCGCTCGCAGGTGCAGCGGCGGGAGCGCGTGGCGCACGGTCGCTCAGCAGGTGCTCGATGGCGCCGAGATGCCGGCCCCCTCGCCCGGAGCGTCGACGACGCCGCCGCTCGTCTGGCGCACGACGGCCCCGAGGTGAACCACGAACCACAGGCCTCGCCAGGAGATGAGCGAGGCGATGCCGAACGACCGCACCGCGCCGCCGACGCGGTACACGACCCGCGCGTTGGGCACCTCGTAGTAGCCGACCCGATTCGCGCACACCCCCGGCGGGACCCAATGCGCGAAGGCCGACGGCACCGAAACGGTCAGCGCACGCGCGCCGGAACGCGGACCCAGCAGCGCGTGCGCAGCCCGCACGTCGAGATCGAGTTCGCCGACCAGCCGTGTCTCCCAGTCCTCTCGCGGGTCGGGGATCGCCTTTACCTGCGCGTAGGCATCGGCCGGGAAGAAGGCGGGCAGCGCGAGAGCAGGACGGTCGTCGCGGACCGCCGCCCAGAGAGCCCGCATCTCGGCCCGGAAGATCCGGGAGTGCGCGGAGGGCAGGACCATCGTCTGAGGTCGGCGCCCGACGTCGGGGATCCTCACCGGCACCGGTCGCAGCTGCCGGCGCCGCCGAGCCGCGCTGCGCGACGACCGCGCCGACGGGCTCCTCGACGACCGAGCGCCAGACGACCCGGTCGCCGCGGAGCCAGCCGCGTCACCATGGGTAACCCCACCTCCCGTCCCGCCTGAGGTGCCGCAGCCGGAGAGCGCCAACGCGGCGGCGATGATGGCCAGGGCGATCAGGCGGACGCGGCGCGGCATCGCCCCGAAGACTGCCAGGCCACACAGCTGCGCGCACGGGCCGCGCTGGACCCGCCAGGACCGCCCAAGCGACTCCCCGCCGAGGCGTCCAATCTCCTGTGTGCCCGCGAATCAGCCGCCGGTGGGATGCTCGATCGGCAGGTCCTGGATGCGAACGCGGTCCGGTTCGATCAGCGACACGATCGCCGACCGCACCGGGAAGTCGGCACCGACGTAGCGATTGCTCATGCGGTCCATGATCGCGATCGCCTCCGGGCCCTCGAGCTCGTCGACGACTCGGCCGCGGATGATGACCGACCGGTACGGGTTGTGCTCGTCGCAGACTGAGATGCCGACGCGACCGTCGCGCCGCAGGTTCCTGATCTTCAGGTTCTCCTGGGTGGAGAAGATCGCCAGCCGGTCACCCTCGACCGAGATCCACACCGGCGAGACCTGTGGTGAGCCATCCGCCATCAGCGTCGCGACGTGCGCCATGTTGCGCGCCTGCAGCAGTTCACGCGCCTCCTCAGACAGCTCAGTCATCCTGGCCAGCGTAGACGAGCAGTCCTCGGACTCGCTGCCGCTGCACTTCGACTTCCACGGGCGGGTGATCGGGATCGAGGTCAGCGGCGCGGTCGGCTCGGTGCTCCCGCCGGCGCTGATCAAGGATCGGGGGCTACGACCATTCCGGCGGCGTCTGGGCGCACCTGAACGTTTTTGGCTTCACGTAGCGCGGATACCTCGCGCGGCGTCCGCGCCGACGGGCAAACCCCTACGAGCCCATCGGAGCCGGTTCGGGAACGCCTTTCGTTCATCCGTCCAGGGCTTGGTGAAGCCCAGCGACGCCCATCGCAGCGGACCGATTAAAGGACAGATGGCGTCCCGGTTCCCATCGAGGCTCCCTCGGCACCCGAGGCCGAGGCGGCCGGCCCGGCGGCGCTCGCGGCGGGCTACGCGGACGGGACCGTCTTGCCGAGAGTTCGTTCGCACAGTGGCCGACACCCGCTCGTTTCTGACCCGATCCGTCGACGGCGCCTCATACGGGAATAGGGAGCCGAGGTGACGATGCCGACTCGTATCCGTACCGCCCGCGGCGCCCCTCGAGACGGAGCGCTCGTCGAGCGTTCGGAGGAGGTCAGCTGGATCGAGGCGACGTTGGACGGCGCTCAGAGCGGTGAGGGCGCCTCGATCCTCATCGAAGCCGCCCCGGGAATCGGCAAGAGCCGGCTCGTGGAGCACGCCTGCGACTTGGCGCGCGCAGCTGGCGTGCGCATCCTCAGGGCGAGAGGCAGCGAGCTGGAGAGCTCGTTCGCCTTCGGCATCGTTCGTCAGCTGCTCGAACGGCCACTCGACGCGCTCGATGTCGCTGACCGAGACGGCATCCTCAGCGGCGCCGCCGGGTCGGCCGCTCCTCTGGTCGCCGAGCGGCGCCGTCGTCCGCGGCCCGGGAGCGAGAGGCCGGAGGCCAGCGGGCTGCATGGCCTGTACTGGCTGACCGCGAACCTGACCAAGGAATGCCCATTGCTGCTCTGTGTCGACGACGCGCATTGGGCCGACGAGCCGTCGCTGCGCTGGCTGAGCTACCTTGCTCACCGGCTCGCCGATCTCCCCGTCTGCATGATCGTCGCCAGTCGCCGCGTGCGCGGAGGACCAACCCGTGAGCTGCTGCGCGCGCTCGAGCGAGCCTCGGCGACGTCCGTCATCGCGCTGAACGCGCTCTCGCTCGAGGGCACCCATGAGGTCATCGCCGACCTGCTGCGCTTGACGCCCGACAATGCCTTCGTCACCGCTTGCCACACCGCCACCGCGGGGAGCCCGCTCCTGCTGGTCGAGCTGGTGCGAAGCCTGGAGTCAGCGGCGCTGGAGCCGAACGCGGGAAATGTCCAGCGCCTGTTCTCCTCCGGGCCGGCGAGCTTGACGCGAGCGGCTTTGGCGAGGCTTCGGGGGTTGCCCGAGGGCGCCGTGGAGCTCACGCGGGCGGTGGCCATCCTCGAGCGCAGCTCGGTGCGAAACGCGGCCACTCTTGCCGACGTCGAGCACGAAGATGCCGAGCGTGCCGCCCAATCCCTGGTCGACGTCGGCGTACTCGCCGACGGGCTGCCGCTCGAGTTCGTACACCCCGTCATCCGCTCCTGCGTGTATGCCGACATCTCCGTTCCGGCCCGCGCCTCGGCTCATCTTCGGGCGGCCCAGCTGCTGGCAGCCGACGGCGCAGACGACGAACGGGTGGCGAGCCACCTGCTCCACGCCGAGCCGAGCGGTGCGACGTGGGTTCTCGACACGCTGCGGCACGCGAGCGCCACGGTCTGGGCGCGCGGCGCCTCCGACATCGCCGTCCGCTACCTGCGCCGGGCGCTGGCGGAGTTCCCGCTGGGCGAGCGGCCGGCATCGGTCCTCTTCGAGCTCGGGCGCGCCGAGGTACGAGCCGGCGACGTCGATGCCGCGATCGAGCACTTCGGTGGGGCCGTGACGCTTGCCGAGAATCCCGTCGCACGGGCACGGGCGTCGCTGGACTTCGGAGCCGCTCTGATCATGGCCGCCAAGCCGGTGCAGGCCGCAGAGAGGTTGCGTGACGCCCTCGGGGCCCTAGGCCCGGAGGATCGGGAGTGGGGCCTCCGGCTTCAGGCGCAACTGGATGTGGCGGCTTGGACCAGCGCCGCGGCTCGGGACATCGCCGCCGCCGCACGCCCGGCTCGGTTCAAGCCTGCGCTGGAGGCGCCGACCGGAGCCGCGGATCGCACGGCGACGGCCGTCGCGGCGGTGAGCGCCGCTCTCGACACTCACGGCTTGCACCGAGCAGCCGAGCTGGCCCGGGTGGCGCACGGCGACGGACTGCTCTTGGAGGAACTGAACGCCGATGATCCTGTGCTCGCGCTCCCGGCGGTCGCGCTGCTGTATGCCGAGCGGCTGGCGTGGGCCGGCGAGGTCCTCTCCCAGTTGCTGGCCACCGTGTCCCGCCATGGCTCCCGGCGCGGCGCAGCCATGGGCAGCGCATGGCGCGGCATGGCCAGCCTTCGAGCCGGTCGCCCCGGCGACGCGGAAATCGACTCCCGTGAGGTACTGGAGAGCGAGGTGCCCGCGGGGCTCGGCACCGGCCACTGCACCATGGTGGCGCTTGCCGTGCTGATCGAGGCGCTCGTCGACTTGGGCCGGGTCACGGAGGCGGAGGAGCTCGCCAGTCGGTTCGAGATCGCTGGCGGACGACCCCAGGGACTGTTCGGCGCCCATCTCGCGTTCGCGCTCGGGCGGCTGCGCGAGGCCCAGACCCGATGGCCCGAGGCCGAGGCACGGCTACGGGAATGCGCGGCCCTGCACGGCGCGTGGGGAGTCAGCGCACCGGCCGCGCTGCCGTGGCGTGGGCGCCTTGCGATGATCGTCGCCGCGGCCGGCCGGGAGTCGGAGGCCCGCGGCTTGGCCTCTTCGGCCCTCGCGCACGCCCGTGACGGCGATTCTCTGCTCGATCTCGGTGTCGCGCTGCGAGCCGCCGGCAGCCTTGCGGAGAGCCCGGATCACCGGATCGCGCTGCTGCGCGAGGCCGTCAGCACCCTGAGGGAGACCGAGGCTCGACTCGAGATCGCTCATGCCCTGGCCGATCTGGGCTCTGCGCTGCGGCGGGCCGGGCTTCGTCGGGAGGCGAGGCCCGAGCTCTCGCTGGCTCATGAGCAGGCGCGGACACTGGGCGCCATTCCGCTCGCCGACCGTGTTCGCTCAGAGCTCGTCGTGCTCGGCGCCAAACCGCGCCGCGGCCCGAAGGCTGACCGCGACGAGCTCACGGCCGCCGAGATTCGCGTCGCCCAGCTGACCGCCGAGGGCGCCACCAACCGGCGTGTGGCCGACGAGCTCTTCATCACCGCCAAGACGGTCGAGTACCACCTCACGAGCGTTTACCGGAAGCTGAACATCTCGTCGCGTCACGAGCTTGCAGCGGCCGTGGATCGTCGGCTCGTGCCCCCCCCGAACGCTTCCTGACCCCACCCCCCGGGACTCCCGGGGGGCGACCGGAAGGATCACAACTGGGGGGCGTCCCAGACGCGAAGACCGTGCCTGCCTGGCTTCATGCGAGCCGTGGCGGACAACACGCATATCGCAGTCCTTCTCACCCTCGACTCCGGCGCGGAGCCGATCCAGGGCGAGATTGCCGTCGACGGCCAGGGCCAGGGCGGCTTTCACGGTTGGCTCGAGCTCAACGATCGACTCGAGCAGGCGCTCCGCGCCTCGGTCTCACGGGGGCATTCCCGGGACCGGGGTGGCGAGGACCGCGCTGCGACGCAGTGTCTCCACGGAACTCAAACCGCAAGGAGGCACCAACAATGAGTACCCGGGCACAGAAGCCTCACGTCGATGTGACGGTCCCCGCCGACGTCGATGTTGCGCCGGCCGTCAAGAGCGAGCTCCCCCAGCCGCACGCACAGAGGTGGCGCTCCGGAATGCGCTCCTCTCGCATCGCGGGCTGCGCGGTTGCGTGCATAGCCGTGATGGCTATGTCCTCGACCGCCGACGCCGGCACGACACTGGCTGCGAAACCGTACATGGGCTGGACGACGTATTACGGCATCGGCGGCCAGTTCAACGAGCACACCATCCTGTCCGTCGCGACGAGGCTACGGTCGGACGGCTTGCAGGCGGCCGGCTATGACACCGTCTGGCTGGACTGGGGTTGGGCGGGTGCCCGCCGTCGCCACGGCCAGATCGTGGTCAACCCATACCAATGGCCGCACGGCATGGCGTGGCTCACGAGCACGCTGCACGCCGAGGGCTTTGACGTCGGCATCTACACCGACGCCGGCAAGAGCGGCTGCAACGGCAACGGCGTCGGCTCGCTGGGCCACTATCAGCAAGACATGGACCAGTTCGCCGCGTGGGGCTTCGACGCCGTGAAGGTCGACTTCTGCGGAGCCGTCCAGCAGGGCGTGAGCGTCGTGCCTCGCAGCGATGCGTTCCATGCCGATGCTGCCAGCTCGACGCGCTCGGGATGCGCGGACATGGCTGCCGGCGACACGCGAGCACTTCCCGGTACAGCACATCGCACAGGGGAGCAGTTGGACCCCGAGACGCAGTATCGCGAGGTCGCTCAGGCGATTGGCCATACGAACCGGCCAATGCTGCTGGCGGTCGCAAACCTGTGGCAGCCGAGCGAGGTTGCGCCGGGTTACCCGACCATGCAACGCAGCGCCTTTGACAACTACCGCTGGGCGCCACAGTTCGCGACGTCGTGGCGCACGGACACGGACATCGGCTTCCCCGGCTGCATCAAGTGGCCGTGGGTCCTCCGCAACCTCGCGGCGGACAACGCTCATCCAACCGTCGCAGGTCCGGGGCATTGGAACGACCCTGATGCACTCGCTGCGGGCGTGGGCCTGACGCATGCGCAAGCACGATCGCAGTTGACGATGTGGTCGATGCTGGCAGCCCCGCTGATGCTGGGAGGCAACCCGCTGACGATGAGCGCGCGCACGGTGAGGATGCTGGAGAATCCACGGATCATCGCCGTCGATCAGGACGGACGCGGTGTGCAGGGCCGTGAGGTTGCGCCCCACGTGTGGGTGAAGCCGCTCGAGCATGGCGAAGCGATTGCATTCTTCAACGCAGGCAACCGGCCCCTGACCCTGGCATGGCGCGTCTCGGGACGCGCATGCAATGTGTGGACCGGCACGTGCCGACCGGTGCGCAAGATGCTGCGCGCCCGCGTGCCAGGGTCAACCGCCGAGGCGTGGGTGGTGACCGGCTGACCAGGATTGCCGAGAACGTCACACGTCAGCGTGAGCGCTAGATCAAGCGGAATCCGGGTCTCTTGCTCGCCTGACGGCGGCTCACGGCTCCGCCGAGTGATCCCTGAAGTGCCCCAACCCCCTCGTTTGTCGCTGCTCCGGGGCCGACAACCCAGCGCTCTCAGCGGTGGGAACGGACGGTGAGATGATCTCGAGAGAGGCGGGATCGACGAGCCAGCCGTCTTTGTCGGCGCGCAACAGGCCCTGGTCGATCAGGCCGCGCAACCCCAGGGTCACGGTGGGACGGCGCGCGCCGATCATCTGCGCGATCGTTTCGTGGGTGAGCGGCAGGTCGATCCACACGCCGTCACTACGCACGATTCCTCGACGGTCGGCGATCGACCACAGCAGCGCCAGTAGCCGGTCCTCGACACGCGGGAGCTGGCTGATCGCCTGCTGCAGTAGGGCGTATTGCGACTGCTGCCCTGCGCGTTGCAGGAGTGCGCTCAAAAGGTGCGGCCAGTGCTGGGCGATGACCAGCAACCGATCGTCGAGGATTGCGATCTGCGCGGTCTCGAGTACCGCCCATCCCCAACTGGCCGCTACCGAGTCAGCGTCGGCGCCGTCGGTGAGCACGAGCTCTCGAGGCGTGAGCAGCCGTATGCATGCCCGGCCGGCGATCGTGACTTCGGTGGTCAGCACGCCGCTGAGCACCAGGAAGCCGCGGATCTCGCCGTGGACCGCCGCGTTGTCGCGCAACCGTTCGAGCTTCCAGTGCCCCGGGTCGAGCGTGACGGTTGCCAGGATCGCATGACGCTGGGCCTGCGCCAACTGATCGCCGGTCAGCCGGCTGCCGAGCTCGGGGGCGGCTTCCAACAGCCGGACGCCATTCAGCGCACCGACTCTCGATGTCATGTCGTTGACCTGGTCAATTGGACCGAGGCCGTCGTGATGTTCCTCATCTACCGTCAGGACGGCGGATGACGTCGATGGGTGCTGGCTGGGTTCATGCATCGCGTCTTGCCTCTCAAGATCGGTTTGACCGCCGACGGAGAGCGCGTGAGACGCCGAGGAACGCGTAGTCAACCGGACGCCATCGACGAGCCCACGGGAACCGACGACGATTGAGGCTGACTGCTTAGCCGGACCCGATTCTACCTTCAGGCCGTCGGACGTGGCTCGGCGTCTGGCCCGAAACAGCTCAAGGTCGGTCGTTGGGCTCATTTTGAGATCCCGAGTGCCAGCTGTCAGTCGTGTTTATCCCTGATTTCGTCGGGTAGCGAGCCGACGGGCTAAGCAGCCAGTCCTGCCTCAGAGCCGGCGAATCGCGGCTTGGCCAACGGCTGATGGCGGCGTTGGTCCTGTGATCGATGCGCTCGGGGATGTCCTGATGACCAACCTCGGTGGAGGATCGACATGCCCTTCCAATCGCGTTCGCGTCCGACCGGTCGTCGGTGCCCCTGCTATCGCTCGATGGACGTAGCGCGGTCCCCGTGGGTGGTTGAAGGGGTCGAGCGGGCGCATGGCTGACGGGTCCGGGCCCCGCGGCAACCGGATCATCGACGCGCTGCCCGACAGCGAGCGCGCGCGACTGGGCGCGGTGCTCGAGCCTATGCGTCTGGAGCTCAAAGAGCAGCTGCAGGTTCCCGGCGCGCGGATCGACTCGGTGTACTTTGCGCTCGATGCCGTGAACTCGCTGCTGAACCTCGTCGAGAACTCCGGCGGGGTGGAGGTGGCCACCGTCGGCAATGAGGGACTGGTCGGGCTGCCGGTCGCCTGGGGGGTCAGCTATGCGAATCCCCGCGATCTGGTCCAGGTCCAGGTGCCCGGCGAGGCGCTGCGCATGGACGCCGACGTGTTCGCCGCCGAAATCGCCGCGCAGGGCCCGCTGGCATCCGTGGTGCAGCGCTATACCCAGGCGTTCTTCGCTCAGATCACCCAGCAGGTCGCCTGCAACGGGCTGCACTCCATTCAGGAGCGCTGTGCTCGATGGCTGCTGCTGACCCACGATCGCGTCGGCAGCGACGAATTCCCGCTCACCCAGGAGTTTCTGGCCCAGATGCTCGGCGTGCGGCGCCCGACGGTGACCACCACGGCCGGGATCCTGTCGCAGGCCGGCTTTATCCACTACCGCCGCGGCCGGCTGAAGATCACCGACCGCGAAGGGCTGGAGAGCGCCTCCTGCGAGTGCTATGGCGTGGTGCGCGGGGTCTTCGACCGGCTGCTGCTCTGAATGCGCCCACGGCCACCTCAGATGCTCTGTACGGTTGCTGACATAGCGCGCTACGATTCATGGCGGTTGAGCACACAGCCGCCCGCGATCCCGTCGCGCGGATGCCTTCTACGGCTTCGGCAGCGATGTGTCTCTGGACTCCGGGGCCGCGGGCGCCGTCGACTCCCGCGTTCAGGTGACCGCACATCAGCCCGCCCGTCAGCGCCGCCACCCGGCGATCCATCCGGTGTACCTCGACCGTGTTCAGGAGCGGCCGTGAGCGACGGTCAGTACGCCGATCAGCCCGCCGGGCCGCTGCACCCCGAGTTGGCCGGCCTGCTGCTCTCAGAGCAGACCGTCTCCGAGTTGTTGGCGATGATCGTCGGCCTCGCGATCTCAACGATCGAGGACGTCGACGGCTCGAGCATCTCGTTGATGAGCCCGAACGGCCGCCTGGAGACCACCAGCGCCAGCTCTCAGGAGATCCGCCTCGTCGACACGACCCAGTATCAGGACGAGCAGGGACCGTGCGTGGAGGCGATCAAGACCGGCCGCGAGGTCGTCGTCGCCCTGCCCATCGGCCAGTGGCCGCGCTTCTCTGACCGCGCCCAGCAGGCCGGGATGCGTTCGGTGCACTCGTTTCCTCTCCGGGTCCGTGATCGGGTCACGGGAGCGCTCAACTTGTACTCCACCAGCGTGACGTCGATCGAGCCTCGCACCGACGCGGCCCGCAGCCTTGCTCACCAAGCCGCGACGGTCCTGGCCAACGCTGCGGCGCTGGCCACCGCCGAGATGACCAACGAGCAACTACAGCAGGCTCTGGCAACCCGCGATCTCATCGGCCAGGCGAAGGGCATCCTCATGGGGCGCGAGAACATCGATGCCGACGCTGCGTTTGATCTTCTGCGCCGGCTATCCCAGCGGAGCGGCCGCAAGCTGAAGGACATCGCCGCCGAGGTGGCCGCTCATCCTTCAGATCCGAAAGCCCGATGACGAATGGCCCTGCGCGCGACCCCCGTCGAAGCGGCCCGCAGCATGCTCGAACTCTCACTCGATGAGCTCTGGGTCGATTACTTCACGCTCGGCGGGTCGCTGCTGCCCGCCGAGATCCAAGCCTTCCTCGCCGGCGAACACCCGCTCGGCGACCACGACCACGACCTTCTCGTCCAAGCCCTCAACGAACGCTTCCTCGACCACGACGGGGACCATCCCCTCGACTACGCCGACGAACTGATCGACGGCCACAGGCCCGGGTAGACCCGAAGGTCGATACCAGCGCCCACGGGCACACCCGAGCGCTCGGCCGCGAAAGTCATACCATCCACTTTCAGGGTGGATGACAGACAAGCCCAGTTCCTGATCATGCTCGGCGACACATGCTTCTCGGCTTCGCTCGCTGAGCTCACCATCGAGGTGCTGACGGCTGACGGGGCGCGGCTGATCGGCGTCCCGATACCAGAACGACATCACGATGCCATCTGGGCCGCCGATGACCTCGGGAGCGCCGAAGTCTCGATCGATGAGAAGACGATCGCGCTGGAGTCGATCATCACCTACGTCGTGTACGCCCCGACGCTCAACGGCTAAGCCGGGGCCGACGGCACCCAGCCTGATCCGTCGCTCACGTCTCCTCCTGCTGCAGACTCGAGGTCCACCCCGACGGTTCCGGCGACGATCTCGACATCTGGGTCGAGCGCTCGCTCGTGCGTCGCGGCTACGGCTCGCGCGTGCCCGCTGCGGGCCACGTGCGCGGCTGCGTCGCCTCCTACGCTCCCCGCGACCGCGACCGCGACCGCGACCGCGTGCGCCGGGCGACCGACGACCTCGCTGCGCGCCTCAAGCGCGACGCCGTGCGCTACCAGGGCAACTGGTTTCCGCACCGCCTGCGCTCCGCGATCGAGGACGGGGTGTTCTTCGTGGGCGACGCGGCGGGTCACTGCCTCGCACGCTCGGGCGAGGGGATCCGCCCGGCGCTGTACTGCGCCTGCTCGGCCACCAGCGTCTGATCGACTCGAGCGTTGGCTGGTATCTCGATCAGGCCCATCCGTCTGCCGCTACACGCGGATGAACGGTCGGGTCTGGCTGCAGACACGGGGCGGCGAAGGGCGCCAGCTATCGGATGTGGGGCGCGTGGTCCGAGGACGGGGCGCGGCCATCTGCTACCGGGGTGCTGCGGGGCTCGCCGGTGGCCCGAGATCGACCGTGAGGTAGGCGACGACCATGTCGCAGAGCATTCGGCGGTAGTGATCCCCGCGTGCCGGGCTGGTCAGGTCGCGTCCGAAGAGCTGTCCGAACGTGTGGTGGTTGGCGATTCTGAAGACGCAGAAGGCGCTGATCATCATGTGCAGATCGATGGCGTCGACGGGGCGCACGAAGATCTCGGCCGCGCGGCCGCGGTCGAGGATTTGGCTGATGAGCTCGATGACGGGACTGTTGAGTCGGGCGAACGCGGCTGAGCTGCGGAGGTGCTTGGCGCCGTGGATGTTCTCGATGCTGACGAGGCGCGCGAAGTCGGGGTTCGCTTGGTGGTAGTCGAAGGTCAGCTCGGCGAGGCGGCGGATGGCGGCGATCGGGTCGAGGTTGGCGACGTCGATGCTTTGCTCCGCGCGTCGGATGCCGGCATAGGCGCGCTCGAGCACGGCGATGAACAGCTGCTCCTTGCTCTCGTAGTAGTAGTAGATCATCCGTTTCGTCGTACGCGTCGACGCGGCGATCCGGTCGACCCGGGCCCCCGCGTACCCGCGCGCAGCGAACTCCCGTGCCGCAACGGCAAGGATGTCACTCCGGGTCTGCTCGGGGTCGCGTTGGCGACTGTGTTCTGAGTCCTGAGCGAGCCTCGACAGGGCGGTCGGCCTCCGGATCGGGAGCAGCCAATCGTACGGCGAGGTTTCAGATCGGCGTGAGCCGGCTAATTAACTATCTAGTACGTTCAAGCGAATGCGTTCACGCACATCCGACATCGCGATCACGGTCGGCCTGATCGGTGCCGACATCGGCCCCTCGCTCAGCCCGGCATTGCACGAGCACGAAGCCCACCGTCTCGGGATCCCCTACGCCTACGAGCGGATCGACGTCGCCGAGCTCGGCGTTGGCGAGGGTCGCGTCGGCGAGCTGGTGCGCGCCGCGCGCCGGCTCGGGTTCCGGGGGCTGAACGTCACCCACCCTTGCAAGCGCGCAGTCACCGCCGACCTCACGGACCTTTCCGGCGACGCCATCAAGCTCGGAGCCGTCAACACGATCGTGTTCACCGACGGTCGCGCGATCGGTCACAACACCGACTGGCCGGGGTTCGAGCGCAGCTTCGAACGGGGTCTGCCCGACGTGGCCAGGCGCCGCGCGGTCCTGATCGGCGCCGGGGGGGCGGGCGCGGCGGTGGCGCACGCGGCGCTGTCGCTCGGCATAGAGCACCTGTCGGTCCATGATCGGCGTCCGCAGGCGGCCCGAGATCTCGTCGCTGCCCTGCAGCGGAGCTTCGGCGGCGATCGCGCGACGGTCTGTGAGGACGTTGCCGACGGCTGTCGACGTGCGGACGGGCTCATCCACGCCACCCCGACCGGGATGGTGACTCACCCCGGACTGCCGGTGGATGCCGCGGTGCTGCGCGAGGACTTGTGGGTCGCCGAGATCGTGTACCGCCCGCTGGAGACCGAGCTGCTGCGCAGCGCCCGCCGAGCCGGCTGCCGCACACTCGACGGCGGCGGGATGGCGGTCATCCAAGCCGCGCTGTCCTTCGAGCTGTTCACCGGGGTGAGCCCGGATCTCGACCGCATGCTCGCGCATTTCGCGGCCCTGTCGGCTCCTGAGGCCAGCTGAGCGTGCGTCACTGCATCGCCACCGTCTGTCTGAGCGGCCCGCTCGAGGACAAGCTCGCCGCTGCTGCCGGCGCCGGCTTCGGCGGCGTCGAGATCTTCGAGCCCGACCTCATCGGATCGCCGCTGTCGCCCGCGGCGGTCGCCGCCCGTGCCCGCGAGCTCGGCCTCGAGATCGCGCTCTACCAGCCATTCCGTGACTTCGAGGCCGTGCCCGAGGAGCGGCTGCGGCGCAATCTGCGGCGCGCCGAGGCCAAGTTCGAGGTGATGCACGAGCTTGACGTCTCGACGATGCTCGTGTGCTCGAGCGTCGATCCGGAGGCGGTCGATGACGACGCCCTCGCCTCCGAGCAACTCGCCCGCCTTGCCGACGCCGCTGAGCGTCATGGCTTCCGGATCGCCTACGAGGCCCTCGCGTGGGGCCGGCACGTCAACGAGTACGACCATGCCTGGCGCATCGTGCAGGCGGCCGATCACCCCGCGCTCGGGTTGTGCCTGGACAGCTTTCACGTGCTCTCGCGTCGCACGTCGTTGTCCACCATCGACGCCATCGACGCGGAGAAGCTGTTCTTCCTCCAGCTCGCCGATGCTCCCCGCCTCGGCATGGATGTCCTGCAGTGGAGCCGCCACTACCGGTGCTTCCCGGGGCAGGGCGTGTTCCCGCTCGCCGACTTCACACGCCGCGTGCTCGACCGCGGCTACTCCGGCCCGCTGTCGCTCGAGGTCTTCAACGACGTCTTCCGTCAGGCCGACCCCGACCGCATGGCCACCGACGCCCGACGGTCGCTGCTCGTCCTCGAGGAGGAGATCGACGGCTTGCGCAGTTCAATGCCACCGGCGGCCCGGCTGCTCGGCTACGCGTTCGTCGAGCTCGGGGTCGGGCCCGCGTCGGCCGCCGACACGCAGGGGCAGCTCCACGCGCTCGGGTTCGCGCAGGTCGCTGCGCACCGCAGCAAGCCGGTGGCGCTGTGGCAGCAGAACGACGTGCGCCTGCTGCTCAACGCGGGCGCCGCGCCCGGAGCCGGCATCGCGGCAATCGCCGTCGAGAGCGCCGATCCCGGCGCTTGTGCCCGGCGGGCGCAGGCCCTGCTGGCTCCGGTGCTCGACCGCTCCCGGGGCCCTGGCGAAGCCGACCTCGCCGCCGTCGGGGCTCCCGACGGCACCTCGGTGTTCTTCTGCACCACCGCCTCACGGTGGCCGTCGGACACCTGGCTGTCCGATTTCGAGCCGGTGCTCGCGACCGGCGGCGTCAAGCCCACCGGTATCCGCGGTATCGACCACATCGCCCTGGCCCAGCCGTTTGACGCCTTCGACGAGGCCGCGCTGTTCTACCGCTCGGTGCTCGGACTCTCGCCGCTGGACAGCGTCGAGCTGGCCGCGCCCGCCGGTCTCGTGCGCAGCCGGGCGGTCGTCAACGACACCGGTGAGGTGCGCCTCGTGCTCAACGTCCCGCTTCTCGGCGACAGCGCGGGCGAACAGCTTCGCCTGCAGCACATCGCGCTGTCCTGCGAGGACATCTTCGCCACCGCGCGAGCCATGCAAGCGCGCGGCCTGCGCCCGCTTGCGGTTCCGGCCAACTACTACGACGACCTCGAGGCGCGCCACGCGCTCGATCCGTCGCTGAGCGCGAGCCTGCGTGAGCTCGACCTGCTGCTCGAGCGGACCGACTGCGGCGACTTCCTGCACCTGTACACGGCCACGATCGATGGCCGGGTGTTCTTCGAGGTCGTGCAGCGACCGCCCGGCTACACGGGATATGGCGCGGCCAACGCGCCGGTTCGCATGGCCGCCCAGCGCGCGGCCGCGCCGGATCGGCCGCTGGCGGCAACCAACGGGAGGAGAGAATGACCGACGCACCATCAGACCAGCCGATGCTCGTCAAGACGCCCCGCAAAGCGGCCCTCGCCGCCTGGATCGGCAGCGTCCTTGAGTACTACGACTTCTTCATCTACGGCACCGCGGCGGCGCTGGTCTTCGGAAAGGTGTTCTTCCCCGACACCAGCCCGGCGGCCGGGACGCTGCTGTCGTTCGCGACCTACGGGGTGGCCTACGTGGCGCGGCCGGTCGGCGCGCTGTTCATGGGCCATCTCGGCGATCGCTACGGCCGCAAGCGCGTGCTCGTGCTGACGGTGCTCCTGATGGGCACCGCGACGTTCCTCGTCGGGTGCCTGCCAACCTACGCCGACATCGGCCTGTGGGCGCCGGCCCTGCTCGTCGCGCTGCGGCTGCTGCAGGGTCTCGCCGCGTCCGGCGAGCAGGCCGGAGCCAACTCGCTGAGCCTCGAGCACGCGCCCGAGGAGCGTCGGGCGTTCCACACGAGCTTCACCCTCGTGGGCACGCAGGCGGGTCTGGTCGTCGCGACCGCACTGTGGTTGCCGATCGGTGGCCTGCCCGAGCATGAGCTGCTCAGCTGGGGCTGGCGAATCCCATTCTGGCTCAGCGCGATCGTCACCGCCGCCGGGCTGCTGATCCGCCGTTCACTGCAGGATGCGCCGGTCTTCCAGGACACCGCCGACGAGGGCCTGCTGCCGGTTCCGCTCGCGGGGCTGGTGCGCGAGCACTGGGCCGATCTGCTGCGCGTGGCCTGCGGCGGGCTGGCCTCGACGGTGAGCACCATCTTCACCGTCTACGCGCTGGCGTTCGCCACCGGGACCGCCGGCTTGGATGACACGACCATGCTCTGGGCCTCGATCGTGGCCAACGTCGTGGCGCTCGGCGCCATCCCGCTGTGGGCGTCGTTGGCCGATCGCGTCGGCCGGCGGTCCGTGTTCATCTTCGGCGCGCTCGGCAGCGGCGCGCTGATGTTCGCCTACCTCGGCGCGATCGCCAGCCGGGAGTACGTGCTGATCTTCGGGGCCGCGATCCTCATGTCGGGCGTCGTCTACAGCGCGCAGAACGGGGTCTGGCCGTCGCTGTACGCCGAGATGTTTCCGACCCGCGTCCGGCTGTCGGGCGTGGCGATCGGCACGCAGATCGGCTTCGCGCTCGGCGGGCTCGCGCCGACGGTCGCCGACGCGATCGCCGGCAAGGGCATCTCCGGATGGGTGCCGGTCGCCGCGCTGACGCTCGCCACGAGCGTCGTGGCGGCGGTTGCGATCGCCACCGCGCGCGAGACCGCTCGCGAAACGCTGCAGGTCATCGACGGCCGGCGCGAGGTCACGCCCGCGCCCGGGGCTGCTGCCGCGGCCCCGTTGAGCGTCGGCGCAGCAGGGCGCCGCCGTTGAAGGAGAGAAGCCGGACGGCTGCTTCCCTCCTTCGGGGCGGGTGATGATCGTCGGAGAGCTCAGCGCTGAGCTCACGGCGCTACTCCGCCGGCGTGCAGTCGATGAAGGCATGAACCGGCCTCGCTGACGGCCGCCGCGGATCCCTTGGCCATGACGTGCAGGTGTGAGTGCCACACCGCGTAGGTGCCACTGCCCAGGAAGCTGCGGGCCGGGCTCCCTCCGCCGCCGGCTTCGCGAGAGCGAGGCCGGGCTGGCGCGCCACGACACCGGCGATCGGATCTGCTGTAGGTTTTCGCGCAGCGACGGTCGCCGCCAGCGGCCGAGAGGAGTCGACCATGCCGTATCCGCGGGCCTTTTCCCACATCGCCGTGGCCGTCACGGATCTCGAACGCGCGATCGACTTCTATACGGGGGTGTTTGGCTGCTATCACCTCATGGGGCCGGTGGAGCTCGATGAACAGGCGGACGCCGAGACTCCGATCGGGCGCATCCTGACGGCGAGCTACGGCTCGGGTTGGCACAGCCTCCGCGTCGCCCGTCTGGCGATGTCCGACTCGGTGGGGATCGAGCTTCAGCAGTTCGCCAATGCTGAGCTCGCGCAGGAGCCGCCGGGCTACCGCACGACCGGCGTCTCGCACTTCAGCGTGCAGGATCCGGACATCGAGGGCTTGGCGCAGAGGATCGTCGAGCACGGAGGCAGCCAGCGCACGCCGGTGCAGGACTTCTATCCGGGGGAGAAGCCGTTCAGGCTGGTCTATTGCCAGGACCCCTTCGGCAACATCATCGAGATCGACACCCACAGCTTCGAGACGACCTATTCCCCAGTGTCGTATCCGTGACAGCCTCGTCGCGATCAGGAGGGGGGAGCCACCATGGCGAAGTCAAAGAACGAGAGCGAGCCGTCCTCGGCTCCCTTCCGGCTGGATGACACGGTCGTGCTCGTCACCGGCGCCGCTCGGGAGAGGGGCATAGGTCGCGCCATCGCCACCGCCTGCGCGAGCGCCGGGGCGACCGTCGTGCTCGCCGACGTGGATGAGGCGGGCGTGCACGCCAAGCCGCCGCGCGCGAGCTCGGGCCCTACGGGATCACCAGCAACGCGATCGCCCCCGGCCTCGTGGACACCGGCCTGCTGGCCCGCAGCAGCAGTCAGGAGATGGAGGAGCAGGCGATCAAGATGGTGGAGGCGTCGCTACCACTGCGCCGGGCCGCCACTCCGCAGGATGTCGCCCACGCAGCCGTCTATCTGGCCTCGGACGCAGCCGCGTACGTGACCGGCATGGTGATCGACGTCAACGGCGGCGCCTACTTCGCCTGAGTGACTACCCAACTCGACCAAAAGGACGCTGTGATGGATGATGCGATGCGCGCGCTGGACTGGCAGCCGGATGCCTTTCGTCTGGACGGCAGCACCGCCCTCGTGACCGGGGCCGGCGGCGGGCTGGGACGCGGCTTCAGCCTCGCGCTGGCTCGCGCGGGAGCGGACGTCGTCCCCATTGATGTCGACGAAACCCGCGTACAAGCGGTCGCCGACGAGGTACTGGAGCTCGGTCGCCGCGCCTGGCCCACCGTGTGCGACGTCACCGACTCCCGTCAGGTGCTCGATGCCGTCGGCTCGGCTGAGCGCGTCGACATCCTCGTCAACGCCGCCGGAACGAACGTGACCCAGCCGTTTCTGGACGTCTCCGAGGAGAACCTCGACATGATGCTCGCGCTCAACGTCAAGGGCTACTTCCTGGTCGCTCAGGCGGCGGCCCGGCGCATGGTCAGCGACGGCGGCGGCGCGATCGTCAACGTCACCTCGCAGACGGGTCACATCGGCGCACCGACGCGAACGGTCTACTGCGCGACGAAGCATGCCGTCGAGGGCATGACCAAGGCGATGGCGGTCGAGCTGGCGCCGCTCGGGGTGCGGGTGAACGCCCTCGCTCCGACGTTCATCCACACCCCGTTGACCAAGCCCATGTTCGAGGACGAGGAGTTCCTCGCCGACACTCTCGGCCGCATACCGCTGGGCCGCATCGGGCGCATCGAGGAGGTGATGGGCGCCGTGGTCTTTCTCGCTTCGCCCGCGGCGGCGCTGATCACCGGGGCGAGCCTGCTCGTCGACGGCGGCTGGACCGCGCAGTAGCGCCGGAGCTCACGCTGCCTTGGCCGAGGCGGGCAACCGGCTGCGGGCGCCGGGCGCCAGCGAGAGTTCGGCAGCGTGCAGCCCGTCGTCGAACGTCGCCGTCGGGAACGTGTCCCACAGCCTGGACTCGTGGAACGGGACGATGCGGGTCACCTCCTCCACCGCACGGTACATCTCGTCCATGCACAGCATGCACTTCTCCATGCTGCCGAAGGCGAGGCCGACCGGCGTGAAGCGACCGTCGGCCTGCTCCCCGAGCAGGTTCTCATAGACGTAGACGTTGTCGCCCGCCATGAGCCATCGGCCATCGTGAGCGTTGTCGATCGTCACGTACTGTGAGCCGATCGTGTGCGTCTCGAAGGCCGCCGTCAGGTGGACGCCCGGCAGGATCTCGGCGTCGCCGTCGACGAGGGTCAACTTGCCATCCTTGCCCCGCTGCGCCAGCGAGAGCATGAGGTCGGGATCGCAGGCCGTGGACAGCCATTGCAGACGGTCGGCCAGACCCTGGACCCATTGGTAGTGCGTAACCTCACGCGCCTGCATGATCACATGGGCGTTGGGGAAGAAGTCGACGCCGCCGGCATGGTCGAAGTGGTTGTGGGTGATGATCGCGGTATCGACGCCGTCCGGGTCAAACCCGAGCCGGCCCAGCACTTCAGCGGGCGGTTTCCAGTCCGAGACGCCGAACGTGTCGGCCAGGACCCGGCCGTACGCCGACGAGTCAAAGCCGGTGTCGACGACGACGAGGTGACCTTCACCCTCCAGCACTCCGTAGCAGTAGGGAAGCACCAGGTGACCCTCGTTGTGGGCCCCGTAGAGCACCCCTCCGATCGGGTACTCCAGGACGTGTGAGTACTCGACGATGTAGATCGAGTAGTTGCTCACCTTTGGCCTCCTTTCGCGTGCGCGGGCGCGGCCCCGCACGGCCGGTACTCGCAGTCCAATACCTCCCACACCGACAGACGGAGGGCTCGTTGGCTGACACGCGCCTCGGCGAGTCGCGCCGCCGAGCCATGGTCGGACAGGAGGACCGCGAGCGCGCTGGCGGCCCGCTCGCACGCGTCCAGCGGCTGGCGTAGCGCGTCGCCATGCTCGGCCGCCGCTCGCGCGGCCTGCACCCGCAGCTCCTCGGCGCGCCGCGCCAGCGCGGGGTCAGGGGCGCCGAGCACGAGCCCCGCGCCGGCGGCGAGACCGAGCGCCTTGCAGCGCATGTACAGCGACCGCAACGCAGTCACCCCGTCGGCGTCGCGACCGTCCTGACTCAAGCCGCCACGCACCCCGATGCTGGGCCCGCGGGTGCGACGGTCATCGCTGGCTGTCGTCATACCGTCCTCCGTTCTGCACAGCCGTCACATCGTTCCCGGCGACGGACACGGCAAGACTACAGCACCCCTCAAGTGAGGATAATGTGACTCTCCTCGCTGCGCAGGCGCGGCTTGCGCTCGAGGCCACGATGCCGGCAGCACGAGCCCAGATCGCCTCATCGCCATCTACGAGCTCGCCTCCTATCTTGATCCCGAGGCCGCCGCGGAGACACTTGCCGGCGAGCAGTCCGCAGGTACGTTCACGAGGGTCGCAGGCGAGACCGACGAGCTGCGGCGCGAGCACGGGGCGATCGTCGTCTCCGTGGAGCGCTCACGACCATGCTCGCCGGGAACCTGTTCGAACTGCGTGAACTGGCCGGCGTGAAGCTGATGGACTTCGAGGTGCCGCCGGCTCTGGGCGCGGCCTACGCGGGGCCGCAAGGACGACGAGCTGTACTGCGATCCGCCGTACGCGCCGCTACGTGATCGCGTCCCGGCGGTCCTCGAGGAGATCGAGCGCGCTCGCGCTCCGAACTGACCGCCCGCCAGATCGCTGCCGCAGCGGCGCATGGTTGGGCCGAGGTTCCGATCGATCTGTCGCAGCTTCGCACGCAACCGCTCGGCCGCCGAGCGCGAGACCGAGCGGGTGACCGAGGCGGCGCTGCGCGCCCTGCAACGGGCGCCCGGTGCGATCGTGCACACCGCGCCCGGTGGCCCGTCTCCAGACTCGGTGCCGGCCGCGGACGAGCTGGGCGCCGCCCTCGGGCAGGTGATCGTCGGCTGTCGCTCGCGGGTCGATCGAGCCATCATCGCCGGCGGCGACACCGCGGGGTACGCGACCCGGGCACTGGGGGCGGAGTCGATCGAGGCCATCGGCCCGATCGGGGGCGCGCTGCTGTGCCGGGTCGTGTCCGGCGAGGAGGCGGTGCTCGCTCTCGAGCTGGTGCTCAAGGGGGGCCAGGTCGGCGATGAGGGTCTGTTCGAGGCGATCCGCACGGGCGGTCGTCGAGACGCCTGACGAACTCAGAGTTTCCGCAAGGCAACTGTCCCCACGCGCGTCCGAACGCCAGGCCATCGACGCCGACGTCGGAGTTCACCTGCACGAACGGCTGTGCGGTGCGCGTGACCGCGGGAGATCACCTGCACGAACGGCTGTGCGGTGCGCGTGACCGCTTCTGCCAGCGGTGCGGGGAGGCGAACGTCGGCGTCGTCGCGGAGCGCTTGCAGATGGCGATCCGGGACGCCGCCCGGGGGAATGGACGCGCTCAGCCGGTTGCCGTCGCGGTCGACCAGGACGGTGTCGTGCCGCGCCTCGTCCAGGTTGCGATACCACGCCCAGTTGCACAGCGGCGGCCTGTCGGTCGCCGTCTGCGCTGAGGGGATCGGATAGGCGAGCAGATGTTCCCCATCTCCGCGCTTGGCAGAGACGCAGTAGGTGATCGCCTCCTGCAGCGCCTCCCGCGATGCAGCGGACAGCTCCTCCTCGCCCGTCGGCGTGCTCGACCCGGCCGGTCGTGAACGTCACCGTCGCCTGGTCGGCGTCCTGGTCGAAGGCAACCGCCTCGTGGGCGACGTGATAGCGGTCAGAGCCGAGCAACATCAGCAGTGGGTGTGCACGACGATCCCTGCACCGCGGCCCTCGAGCGTGTCCGGCGTCCGCTCGAACACATCGACGTCGCACCCGATGTCGCGCAACGCCAGCGGCGCCGTCAGGCCGACGAGCGAGCCGCCGACGATGATGACGCGAGGGCCGTCGGTCGTGAGCTCAGGCGTCGGCTTGGCGTCGGTTGGCGCTCGTGTGGCCGAGGTGGAGGTGTTCGGTGTGGAAGATCGCTTCGTCGAGCAGCGCGGCGACGTGGTCGTCGTAGAGCGCGTAGATGACCTGTCGTCCGGCGCGCTCGCCGGCGACGAGCCCGAGGTGGCGAAGGGTCCGCAGTTGGTGTGAGACCGCGGAGGGTTCCATCTGCACCGCGGCAGCGAGGTCGCTGACGGCGGCGGGTCCTTCGCGGAGGTGAGCGAGGATCCGCAGGCGGCTGGGGGTGGCGAGCGCCTGCATGGTGTCGGCGATCTGCCGGGCGGCACCCGCCGTCAGCGGGCTGCGGGTGCTGCTGCCCTGGACCCCGTGGCTCATCGTCGCGTCACCGGTAGTCTGAACATCCGCTCATGTCTTCTGATAGTCCTGTACTGTCGGTGGGGCGGGGATGCCTCGCCTGCGCGCGCGGCGGCCGCGCGTTCGCTGAACGCTACCGGCAGTTCCTGCTTGAGCCGGGCACGCTGGTCACGCTGGCAAGCGCCGTCCTGCTGGTCGCGGCGATCGTCCAGCACCCGCGGGGGGCGATCAGCTCAGCCCACGGCGACGGGGGCACGGCGCCGTATATCGCCGCGGCGGTGATCGCCTCGGTCTACATCTGGTTCTCGGCGATCCAGGGGGTCCGCGAGCGCGACTTCACCGCCGACATCCCGGTGTCGATCGCGACCGCGGCGGCGATCGCGGCGGGCCTGTACTCCGCGGCCGCGGTCGTCGCGGTCCTCCTGCTCGTCGGCGGGCTGCTCGAGGAGTTCGTTGCCGCCCGCGCGGGCAGGGCGCTGGATGCGCTTGAGAGCCTGCTGCCCGAGCTGGTCACCGTTCGCCGCGGACCGCGCGATGAGCAGGTGGCGCTCGATCAGGTCCTCGTCGGCGATCGCGTGCTCGTGCGCCCCGGCGAGCGAATCGCCGTCGACGGCACGGTCACCAACGGGCACGCGGCGGTCGACCAGGCCGCGATCACCGGCGAGAGCATCCCGGTTGACAAAGCGCCCGGCGACCCCGTGTTCGCCGGCACGCTGGCCACGGTGGGTGCCCTGGAGATCCGGGCCACCCTCGTCGGTGCACAGACCACGCTGGGTCAGATCCGCCGGATGGTCGCCGACGCCGAGCAGCAGAAGGCGCCGGTGCAGCGCGTGCTGGACCGCTGGGCCAAGCTCTACACCCCGGTCGCGATCGTGCTGGCCGCGATCCTGTGGGCCGCGACGGGCAGCATCAGTTCCGCGATCACGATGCTGATCGTCTTCTGCCCCTGCGTCATGGTCCTGGCAACCCCCACCGCACTGGTCGCCTCGATCGGCAACGCCGCCCTGAACGGCAGCCTCGTCAAACGGGGGGCCACGATCGAGGCCATGGCCAGCGTCGACACCGTCCTGTTTGACAAGACCGGCACGTTGACCACCGGACGCCCCAGCCTGGCTGCGATCGAGCCGCTCGACGGGCTCACCGAGACCGATGTGCTGGCGCTGGCCGCGTCCGCCGAGAAGTTCTCAGAGCATCCGATCGCCCACGCCGTCGTCCGCGCCGCCACCGACCGCACGATCGCCGTCACGGATCCCGACTGGTTCCAGGCGCTCCCGGGGCTGGGCGTCCGCGCCCACACCCTCGGGCACGAGCTGCTGATCGGCCGCCCCTCCCTCCTGGCCGAGCACGGACTCGACATCTCCGATCGCGGTGACGAGCACGGAGGCCTGACCACGATCACACTCGCCGTCGACGGTCAGCCCGCCGCGCGGATCGCCTTCCACGACGAGCCGCGCCCCGAGGCCGCCGCCACGATCGCTGCCCTGCGCGCGGTCGGCATCGGCACCGCGCTGATCACCGGCGATCAGACGGCGGTCGCCCAGCGCGTCGCCGGCCAGCTGGGGATCGACGACGTCCAGGCCGAGGTCCTGCCCCGGGACAAGGCCAGCGCCGTGCGCGACCGACAGGACCGGGGACAGCGAGTCGCGTTCGTCGGCGACGGGGTCAACGACGGCCCCGCCCTCGCCCGCGCCGATGTCGGCGTCGCGATGGGCATCTCCGGCACCGACCTGGCACTCGAGACCGCCCAGGTCGCGCTGCTCTCAGACGACCTGTCAAAGCTTGTGCATCTGCTCGGCCTCGCCCACCAGGCGATGCGCGCCATCCGCCAGAACCTCATCTTCTCACTCGGCGTCCTGGTGATCGCCGTCGCGCTCACGATCGCGCAGATCCTTCACCCCGTCACCGGCGCGCTGCTGCACGAGCTCTCCTCCATCCCCGTGATCGCCAACTCGGCGCGCCTCATACGCCGCCACCCGGCCTGACGCGCGCACCGTCGACGGGACTCAGGCGTCGCCGCGGACGGAAGCTGAGCGACCCTCGCCGCCGGCAAGGCGGTATTCCCGTTGAATACCTCGGACGGCCCGCCAGCCCCAATCGCCGTCGCACCCGACCACCCAGTGACGGTCCATCCGCGCATCAGGCTGATCCTCGACGCGATCGCGCCAGCGTGCGACCCCGTGATGATGGGAACGGGCATCGTGTCGATCGGACTGCTGCTCGACGGGCGCAGCACTCTCTCGGCGATCATGCTCGTCCTCGCCGCGGGGGTCTGGGTCGCGCTCGTGGGGCTGCTGCTCGTGCGGGCCGTCGGCGACCGTACACGGCTTCTCTCCGACCTCCGACGCCCGGCTGCGCTCGGTTCGAGCGCCGCCGCCGCGGTGCTCGGGACGCGGCTGGCCCTGCTCGGCTGGGTGGCGCCCGCCATCGCGCTGCTCGTCGTCGCGGTCGGCCTGTGGCTCGTGCTCGCGCCGCGGGTCCTCGCCGCCTGGGAGGTGCCGACGGTCGGCGGCTCGTTCCTGCTGGCGGTGGCCGCGGAGGCGCTCGCGCTGCTCGGCTCAACCGTCGCGCTCGCGCAGCACGCGAGCTGGCTCGCCGTCGCCATGCTCGTGCCGTTCGCCGTCGGCCTCGCCTGCTACGCGTTCGTGCTCAGCCGCTTCGGCGTCCGAGAGCTCGCGGTCGGCGGCGGCGATCACTGGGTGAGCGGCGGCGCGCTCGCGATCTCGGCGGCCGCCGCCGGACACCTCGCGCTCGCCGCGCACGACACCGGTGCGCTCGGTGGCGCGGTCGGCGCACTGAAGGTGGTCGCGCTCGTGCTGTGGTGCCTGGCGGTGGCATGGCTGCCCGCGCTCCTCATCGCCGAGGTGCTCCATCCGCGGCCCGGCTATTCGCTGCAGCGCTGGTCGACGGTCTTCCCGGTCGGCATGTACGCGGTGTGCAGCTTCATCGTGGGCTCGGTCGTCGGGATCCCGGCGATCACCGACTTCGCCCAGGTCTGGGTGTGGGTGGGGCTCGCGGCATGGCTCGTCGTGTTCGCGGGGATGATCAGGCGGGCGCCGGGACTCCTGCGCGGCAGCCCCGAGCCCGGACCGACGGACGCGTGAGGCCGTTCGCGAGGAGGATCAGGTTCCCCGTGGCCGACACGAACTCGTGAGGGGGTGGCCGCCGAAAGCCCCCGCCGAGCCGGCTTATTGACGGCCACCCCCCGGGCTCAGCGCTCGCCGGCGAGCTCCAGCGTGGCGGCGACATCACGCAATCCACTCGCCTACAGTCCCGCCGATGCCCGAGCCCGCGCGACGGCGGACGTTCTCGTGGACCTCGCCCGCGGACGCGTGGCCGGCCGACGGCACGCTCAGCGGGCTCGAGGTGCTGCGCCGGGCGGTCAACGGCTCGCTGCCCGCCCCACCGATGGCCGAGCTGATGGGCATGAGCATGGTCGAGGTGCAGGAGGGCCGGGCGGTGTTCGCGCTGCACCCCGCCGAGTGGATGTACAACCCGTCCGGCAGCGTGCACGGCGGGGTGGCGGCGACGCTGCTGGACTCGTGCATGGGCTGCGCGGTGCATTCGACGCTGGCGGCGGGCGTCGGTTACACGACGACCGATCTGCACGTTCGCTACACGCGGGCGATGCGGACCGACACCGGACGGGTGCTCGCCGAGGGCACGGCCGTGCACGTCGGGCGGCGGATGGCGACCGCGGAGGGGCGCCTGATCGTCGAGGCGAGCGGCGAATTGCTCGCGCACGCCTCCACGGGGTGCATCATCCTCGGGTAGTGCCGCGCTTCTCCGAGCTCGCCGCCGCCCCGGACGCCACGCTGGACATGCTCGCCCTCGCGCTCGCCGCCGAGTTCCACGAGGTCGACGCCGACGGCGCAATCGCCGAGCTCGACGCGCTCGGGACAGAGCTGCGCCGGACGGCGGACGACACCGACCGCACGCCCGAGGCGATCGCGGGGGCGTGCACGCGGACGCTCGGCGTGGTCCACGGCTTCCTTGGAGATCGCGCGACCTACGACCACCCCGACAACTCGATGCTCGACCGCGTGCTGACCCGGCGCCGCGGGCTGCCGATCCTGCTCTCGGTCGTCTACGTCGAGGTGGCGCGCCGGGCGGGGATCCGGCTTGCCCCGGTCGGCCTGCCCGGGCACTTCGTCGTCGCCCACTTCGGGACTGCGTCCCCCGTCGTGCTCGATCCGTTCGCCGGCGGAGGGCGGATCACCCCGGAGGTGGCGCCGGCCCTGATGCGGCCGTGGACCGCGCACGAGGTGACGATGCGGATCCTCAACAACCTCGTGGCGACCTACGACCGCCGCGGCGATCTCGGCGCCGCGATCCGGGCGGCCGCGATGCGCCTGGCGCTGCCGAGCGGCATCGACGCGCACGAGCGCCTGGCGACCGAGCTGCGCGCCCAACAGGCGCGCCTGAACTGACTGAGCCGAGCGATAGGAGGCAACGGTGGCACGAAGCGTGGTGGTGCTGGGAGCGCGCAATCTCGGCGGGGCGATCGTCGATCACTTCGTCGAGCGGGGCTGGAACGCGGCGGCGATCGCGCGCAGCGCCGAGACGGTCGAGTCGGTCCGCGGCCGCGGGGCGATGGGCATCCAGGCCGACGCGTCGGACCCGGCGGCGCTGCGCGAGGCGCTCGCCGCCGCCCGGGGGCAGCTCGGATCGCTGCACGCCGTCGTCAACGCCGCGTCGGCCGCCCGGCCGCCGGCCCAGGGCCCGTTCGGCGGCGGCAACCTCGCCGACGCCGACCTCGACGCGTTCCGAGGGTGGACGGCGGCGGTCGCCGAGCAGGCGTTCGTGTTCCTGTCGGCCGGCGCGGAGGCGCTCGCTCCGGATGGCGGCGCGCTCGTGCAGATCACCGGCGGCTCGTCCCGGCGGGCGATGCCCGGCAAGGGGCTGTGGGCGGCGGGGGCCTTCGCCACCCGGGCGCTCGTCCAGGCCGCGGCCCAGGAGCTGCGCGAGGACGGGATCCACGTCGCGCTGCTCGTCGTCGACGCGACGATCGAGTCGCGCAAGACCGAGCGCCTCACGCGCGAGCAGCCGCGCGACGCGCTCGCCGACCAGGCGCTCGTCGCCTCCGCGGTCGGCTTCCTCGTCGATCAGCAGCCCCGCGCGCTGACCCACGAGCTGACGGTGACGCCGGCCGGCGATCGCTGGGTTCCCTGAGCGGCCGAGAGGGAATACTCGGGCCGTGATCTCGCGCAACGTGCTCGGCGGCCGGCTCGAGGGGTGCGGGATCGACCCGGTCACGGGCTTCTATCGCGACGGCTGCTGCAACACCGGGCCCGAGGACATCGGCAGCCACACGATCTGCGCGGTCGTCACGCGGGAGTTCCTCGAGCACCAGCGGTCGATCGGCAACGACCTGATGACGCCGATGCCGGCCTACCGCTTCCCGGGACTGAAGCCCGGCGATCGCTGGTGCGTCACCGCGCGCAACTGGCTGCTCGCCCACCAGGCCGGAGCCGCCGCGTTCGTCGTGCTCGCCTCGACCAACCGGGCCGCGCTCGAGGTCGTCCCGCTCGAGGTCCTGCGCCAGCACGCGGTCGACGTGCCCGAGGATCCCGGCGCGCTGGCGACGTGACCCCCGCCGCGCTGCGATCACCTACCCTCCCCGGCCGATGGCCACGATCGTCGAACTCGATGGGATCGCGCCGCGGATCGCCGACGACGCCTTCCTCGCGCCGACCGCGGTCGTGATCGGCGACGTGCGCATCGCGCCGCGCGCCAACGTCTGGTACGGAGCGGTGCTGCGCGGCGACGCCTCCCACATCGAGATCGGCCCCGAGTGCTCGGTCCAGGACAACACGGTGATCCACTGCGCGCACGAGCTGCCCACCGTGGTCGGGGCGCGCGTCGTCGTCGGCCACGCGGCGATGCTCGAGGGCTGCGTCGTCGAGGACGACGCGGTGATCGGGATGGGGGCGATCGTCCTCCAGCGCGCGCACGTCGGCGCGCGGGCGATGGTCGCCGCCGGGGCGGTCGTCTCCGAGCGCTCAGAGCTCGAGCCCGCGACGCTGTACGCCGGCGTACCCGCCCGGCGCAAGAAGCGACTGTCGGGGTCGGCGCTGCGGTGGACCGAGACGGCCGCCGACGAGTATCAGCGGTACTCAGAGCGTCATCGCCACCGCAGCCGCGTGCACCCGTCCTGACCGCGCCCGCGTGGAGGCGTTCCCCTACGACGCGGCCGAGCTGCCGCAGCTGGCGATCCCCGTCGCGCAGACGCTCGAGGGGTTCCTCGACCTCCGCTGGATCGCGCTCGACGACGAGCACGCCGAGGTGCGCTTCGCGGTGCGCGACGCCCTGCGCCAGCCGCTCGGGCTGCTCCACGGCGGCGTCTACTCCGCGGTCGCCGAGACGATCGCCTCGGTGGCCACGGTGCGGGCGGTGTGGCCCGACGGGTTCACCGCGTCGGGGCTGCGCAACTCGGCGCAGTTCCTGCGCCCGGTGACCGACGGCTCGGTGCGCGTCAGCGCCCGGTGCCGCCACCGCGACGACCGCGAGTGGCTGTGGAGCCACGAGTTCCACGACGACCGCCAGCGCCTGTGCGCGATCGTCGACGTGACGATCGCCGTGCGCCGGCCCCGCTGACCCCGGCTAGTCCTCCCAGCCCAGCGAGCGCTCGACCGCCCGATTCCACTGCGCGTAGCGAGCCTCGCGCTCGGCCTCGTCCATCTCCGGCTCCCAGCGCTTGTCCTCGGCCCAGCGCTCGCGCAGCTCCTCCTGATCAGACCAGAAGCCGACCGCGAGCCCCGCCGCATAGGCGGCGCCGAGCGCGGTCGTCTCGGTGACCGCGGGACGGATGACCGGGACGCCGAGCACGTCGGCCTGGAACTGCATCAGCAGCTCGTTGGCGGTCATGCCGCCGTCGACGCGCAGATCGGTGAACGGCACGTCGGCGACCGCGTTGGCGGCGTCGACGACCTCGCGGGTCTGCCACGCGGTCGCCTCCAGCGCCGCCCGGGCGATGTGGCCCTGGTTGGCGAAGGCGGTCAGCCCGACGATCACCCCGCGGGCGTCGTCGCGCCAGCGGGGAGCGAACAGGCCCGAGAACGCGGGCACGAAGTACACGCCGCCGTTGTCGTCGACGCTGCGCGCCAGCTCCTCGACGGCGGGCGCGTCGGGGATGATCTTCAGCCGGTCGCGCAACCACTGGATGAGCGCTCCGGTGACTGCGATCGACCCCTCCAGGACGTAGGTGGCGGGTCGGTCGCCGAGCTTGTAGCCCGGGCTGGTCAGCAGCGACTCGGTGTGGACGATCTCCTCGCCGGTGTTGACGAGCAGGAACGACCCGGTGCCGTAGGTGTTCTTGGCGTCGCCCGGGTCAAAGCAGGTCTGGCCGAACAGCGCCGCCTGCTGATCGCCGAGGATCCCCGAGATCGGCACGCCACCGATCGCGGTCCCCTGAGCCTCACCGTAGTCCTCCGAGCTCGAGCGGATCTCGGGCAGCATCGAGCGCGGGATGCCCATCAGCTCGAGGCTCGGCTCGTGCCAGTCGAGCGTCTCGAGGTTCATCAGCATCGTGCGGCTCGCGTTGGTCACGTCGGTGACGTGGATGCCGCCGCCGGTGCCGCCGGTGAGGTTCCACAGCACCCACGTGTCCATGTTCCCGAACATCAGCTCGCCGTTGTCGGCGCGTTCCTGGGCGCCGTCGACGTTGTCGAGCAGCCAGCGGATCTTCGGCCCCGAGAAGTAGGTCGACAGCGGCAGGCCGACCGCGTCGCGCAGCCGGTCGACGCCCCGGTCGCCGGCGAGCTCGCGCACGAGCGGCGCCGTGCGCGTGTCCTGCCAGACGAGCGCGTGGTGGATCGGCTCGCCGGTGGCCCGATCCCAGACGACGGTCGTCTCGCGCTGGTTGGTGATCCCGACCGCCTTGACATCGCTCGCCTCGGCGGGCGAGGAGGCGAGCGCGCCGTTGATGACCTCGCGCGTCCGCGTCCAGATCTCGGCCGCGTCGTGCTCGACCCAGCCCGCCTGCGGAGTGATCTGCTCGTGCTCGCGCTGGTCGACGAACACGATCTGGCCGTCGCGGTCGAACAGGATGAAGCGCGAGCTCGTGGTGCCCTGGTCGATGGCTCCGATGTAGTCAGGCATTGGCTCCTCCTCCGGGTTCGTCGAGTACGTCGGCCGCCTCCTCCACGACCTCGGGGTCGGGCGTCGCGCCGCGGGCGATCAGCACGTTGCGGATGCCGAGGTCGTAGATGAGCCCACCGACGAGCGCGCCCACCAACGGCCCGATGATCGGGATCCAGAAGTACGTGTTGACGTTGCCGTAGTCCCCCGGCATGGCGAGCGATTTCCAGCCGGCGATCCACGCCCACAACCGGGGTCCGAAGTCGCGCGCGGGATTGATCGCGTAGCCGGCGTTGGCTCCGTAGGACAGACCGATCGCCACGACGATGAAGCCGACGATCAGCGGCGCCAGGTTGCTCTTCACCGGCGCGTTGAACTCGTCGGTGATCGCGAAGATGAAGCCGACGAGGAACGCCGTGCCGATCACCTGGTCGAAGAACGGCCCGATCCAGGAGTGGAAGTACGGCGCCGGGAACGTGGCGAAGATCGAGTAGGTCCCGAGCGACTTGGGGTCGCCCCTGACGATGTGCATCGAGTGGTTGAGGCTGTCGATCGCTGCGCGATAGTTGAAGTAGACGATCGCCGCACCCACGAACGCGCCGAGCACTTGGGCGAGGCAATAGGACGGGACCTTGCGCCACGGAAAGCCGCGTCGCGCGGCCTGCGCGAGCGTCACCGCGGGATTCAGATGCGCGCCGCTGATGCCGCCGGCCACCCAGACCGCGAACGCGACGGCGAACCCCCAGCCCCAGGCGATCAGCAGCCAGTCCGCCTGGGCGGCGAACGCCTCCTTGCCGCGCCCGGACTGGTTCAGCGCCGCCACCACCATCGCCACGACGCCGTCGCCGAACGCGATGATGATCATCGTGCCGAGGAACTCGGCCACCAGCTCGCCAAGGGTTGACCGCTGCCAGCGCCACCGCCGGCCGTTCGCCGTCGCCATGTCTCCTCCCTCTGTGGAGGTCGATTATTATCATGCCGAGCTAGCCTGGAGGGATGTCCCTCACGACCGCGGATCCGGCCCGGCTCGGACCCGAGCAGCGCGCGGCGTCGGTGGCGCGACTGCGGCGTGAAACGTTCGACGTGCTCGTCATCGGCGGGGGCTCCACGGGGACCGGGGCCGCGCTCGACGCCGCCACGCGGGGGCTGTCGGTGGGTCTCGTCGAGGCACGCGATTTCGCTTCGGGGACGTCGAGTCGCTCCTCGAAGCTGATCCACGGCGGGCTGCGCTACCTCGAGCAGATGGAGTTCCACCTCGTGCGCGAGGCCCTGCGCGAGCGCAGCCTCCTGCTCAACGTCATCGCCCCCCACCTCGTGCGTCCGGTCGCGTTCCTGTATCCGCTCGAGCATCGGGTGTGGGAGCGGATCTACGTCGGCTCGGGGATGCTGCTCTACGACGAGCTCGGCGGGCACCGCGGCATGCGCCGCCACCGCCACCTCACCAAGCGCCAGGCGCTGAAGCTCGCCCCCGCGCTGTCGCCCAAGGCTCTCGTCGGCGCCCTGCAGTACGACGACTGCCAGGTCGACGACGCGCGCCACACGCTCGCGGTCGCGCGGACCGCGGCGCGGTTCGGCGCCGCGGTGGCCAACTCGATGTCGGTCGTCGGCTTCCGGCGCGAGGGCGGCCGGGTCGCCGCCGCGACCGTCCGCGACCACGTCTCCGGGGAGCAGTTCGACATCCGCGCCCAGGTGGTCATCAACGCCACCGGCGTGTGGACCGATGAGCTCCAGCACCTCGTCGGCGAGCGCGGCAAGTTCCACGTCACCGCCTCGAAGGGCATCCACCTCGTCGTGCCGCGCGACCGCCTCCAGCTCGACACCGGTCTCATCCTGCGCACCGAGCGCAGCGTGCTGTTCGTCATCCCGTGGGGTCGCCACTGGCTGATCGGCACCACCGACACCGAGTGGAAGCTCGACAAGGCCCACCCCGCGGCGAGCCGCGCCGACATCGACTACGTGCTCGCCCACCTCAACGCGGTGCTCGAGCAGCCGCTCGGCCACGAGGACGTCCAGGGGGTCTACGCCGGGCTGCGGCCGTTGCTGTCGGGCGAGTCCGAGGGCACCTCGAAGCTGAGCCGCGAGCACGCGGTCTCCTCCCCGACGCCGGGATTGGTCGCGGTCGCCGGCGGCAAGTACACGACCTACCGCGTCATGGGCCGGGACGCGGTCGACGCCGCCGTGCACAGCCTCGACGCCAAGGTCGCGCCCTCGGCGACCGACACGACGCCGCTCATCGGGGCCGACGGCTACCACGCGCTGTGGAACGGACGGCACCGGCTCGCCGCCGAGTCCAACCTGCACGTGGCGCGGATCGAGCACCTCCTGCACCGGCACGGCTCGTGCATCCACGAGCTGCTCGAGCTGATCGCCGCGCGCCCCGAGCTCGCCGAGCCGCTGCCCGAGGCCGACGACTACCTCGCCGTCGAGGCGCGGTACGCCGCCTCCCACGAGGGCGCGCTGCACGTCGACGACGTGCTCGCCCGGCGCACGCGCATCTCGATCGAGAGCTGGGACCGCGGCGTGGCCGCCGCCCGTCCGGTCGCGATGCTGATGGCCGAGGTGCTCGGCTGGAGCGAGGACGTCGTCGCCCGCGAGGTCGAGCTCTACGCGGCCCGGGTGGCCGCCGAGCGCGACTCGCAGCGCCAGGCGGACGACCGGACGGCCGACGCGGCGCGCCTGACGGCGCCCGACGCGCTCGCCGGCGCTCAGGGCGAAGGCGCGAGCCGGGCAGGCCACTGATCGAGGAGCGGATGGACCCGGCCGAGCGCCGGACCGCCCGCCTGCGGCTGCGCCGACCGCGCCTGCCGGACATCCCGGGCCTGGTGGCGTTGCACCTCGACCCTCGGGTCAACGAGCACCGGCCGGGCGGGCCGCCGAGCACGTGGGAGTCCGAGCAGATCGTCCAGGGCTTCCTCGAGGCATGGGAGCGCGAGGGAATCGGCTACTGGCTGCTCGAGCGCAACGGGGCGGTGATCGGCGTCGCCGGGGTGGTCCCGTTCTGGCTCGCCGACCAGGAGCTGTGGAACCTCTACTTTCGCCTGTCGCCCGCGGCCTGGGGCCAGGGGCTCGCCGGCGAGGCAGCCCGCGAGGCGCTCGCCGTGGCGGCCCGGCTTGCGCCCGGGCGTCCGGTCGTCGTCCAGACCCGGCCCGACAACGTGCGCGCGATCGGGGTGGCGCGGGGCCTGGCGATGAAGCGCCGCCCCGACCTCGATCACGACGGGTTCGTCGTGTTCGCCACCTGAGCCCGGTGGGCTCTGCCCAAAGCGCGGATGGCGCGCCGGCATGACGCCGAGGTTAACCGCCGATCGCCGGCGCGAGCTCTCCGATGGCGTCGAGATCTCGCCGCGCAGGGGCAGCCGCGCGATCGGCACGTTCGTCAGTGACCACGCTCAGGAAGGTCGCCACGATGCCTGGGTCGAACTGACCGCCGGCATTGGCCAGCAGCTCCGCCCGCGCGACGTCGTAGGAAAGCGCCTTGCGGTACGACCGGTCCGTCCGCATGGCGTTCCACGAGTCGCAGCAGGCGATGATCCGGGCCTCCAATGGAATGGCGTCGGCGACGAGGCCGTCGGGATACCCACCGCCGTCCCACCGCTCGTGGTGCGAGCGCACGATCAGCCCCACGCTGCGCATGAAGCCGCCGATGCGGTCGAGCATCTTCTGACCTTCGACGGTATGGGTCTCGATGATCCTCCACTCCTCGGGATCGAGCTTTCCCGGCTTGTTGATGATCTCCTTGGGGATCGCGATCTTGCCCACATCGTGCAGCAGCGCTCCGAACTCGAGGTTGCGCCGCCGCTCGGCGTCCAGACCGAGGGCGTCACCCAGGCTGAGCGCGAGCCGGACCACGCTCTTGCAATGCTCGCCGGTGTAGCCGTCGTCGGCCTCGACCACGTCACCGAGCACGAGCGCTGTCCCGCGGTAGGCCACGTTGAGCTCGAGCAGGCTCTCGATCCGCGCACGGCGCTCGCGGGCGAACGTGGCCAGGAGGGCGAGCAGGGGCAGGGGCGCCAACGCGACGATGGCGGTCTTGTGGATATCTTCGGCCACGACCAGGGCCATCGCCGACAGCCCGGCGTCGATCCCGTAGACCCAGGTCTCGCGAAGCTGGGCGGAGAGACCGACATCGCGGTCGAGCCGGAACCGAAGGGCCGAGACAGCGAAGTCGGTCAGGAACTGGGCGACCAAAGCGATGGTCAGCAAACCGGCCCCAGCCAGTCGCGGCTGGGTGCCCGAAGCCGCGAACACCATTGCCGGACCGAGCGCGAACCACGAATTGGCCACGGCGAGCAGCACGCGGCTCGGGCGCGTCCTGCGGCGGATCACCTCGGGCAGCGCCGCGAGCATCAAGGCGCCCACGGTGGCCAGCGGAACGATGGCCACAGGGATGGCAAAGAGCAGAGGGACAAAGGCCAGCTGCGTCGCGACGGTGAAGCCCAGTGGCGTCGCGAAGCGCACGCGCATGGCGAGCACCAGAACGAGCAGGCACATCACCGCGGGGAGCGGAGAGAACGTATGCGGCGGAGCGAGCCACCACACCCCTGCCGCCGCGGCAACGAACGCCATCGCGAATCCGGTCTCCAGCCGCCGCTCGCGCTTGGGCATGCGCGAGCCCGCCCGGCGGAGCGTCTCCGCGAGCAGCTCCTGCTCTTCGAAGCTCGGCTTCAGCGCCATCTTCAGGCCTCTATCGGAACGCGACCCCCTGACCGTTAGGCCTGGTCGAGGCGGGTGATCCAACGTTGGTCCAGATTCGTGGCCACCGGACGTCCGTTTCCCGTTCGCGGCCGACAACCAGAGCACAAACCTCACTGAAAAGGGCAAACCCGGCGCGAGCCGGGGACGCAAAGCTAGAGGTCTCGCAAGGCGCGAGATAGCTCGGTTGCCGATGGACACCAAGGAAGGTGCACCGATGACGCAGTACCTTTTCAGCCGTCGCTCGCGGGTCCTGAGCCTGTCGGGCCTGCTTGCCGTGCTCGTGGCCGGCGTGGCCGCAAGTCCGGCGCTGGCCGCTTCTGCGGCTCCTCCGGCGCCGTCCGCTCCCGCGGCGACACCGGCCCCCCTGCCGCCGGCCCCTCCGGTGCCGGCGAAGTCGAGCGGGGTCACGTCCGTGGACACCTCGGCGTGCACGGATCCCAGCCTGAGCCAGCCGTTCGCCTCAAGCAAGGACGCCAACTGGTACACGCTGGTGCCCGGTCAGTCACCCGATCAGTTCGACGGGGATGGCTGGACGCTGAGCGGCGGTGCGAAGATCGTCACCACGCAGCTCCAGGACGGTCAGACCGGCACGGTGCTCGATCTGCCCAGCGGCTCGTCCGCGGTCAGCCCGAACATCTGCGTGACCTCGGCGTATCCGACCGCACGCACGGACGTCCGCGACGTGAGCGGAGCCGAAGGGATCCAGTTCTACGTCTCCTACGAGGGGACCAACACGTGGGACAACCCCCAGAACACGGGTCAGGTCCACGGTCAGCAGAGTGATTGGACCCTGTCGGATCCAATCAATCTGCATCCGAGCAACGACACCGGATGGCAGATCGTGCGCTTCGGGTTCGTGGCCGGCGGGAAGAACAGCGAGTTCCAGCTCTACGACTTCTACGTCGATCCCCGGATGAAGGGTTAGCAGCCCCCGAGCCGGAAGTCATCCGTCGCATCTTCGGTCCGGCTGCCCGCCGCGGGTGGGCTGCCGGACCGCGTTCTCCGAGTCCCGCACTCAGGAGATCCCGCGGGCGACGCACAGCCGCTGCAGCTGCTCCATCGCGTCCGCGGTCCGGGTCGGCAGCGCCTCCAGGGCGGCCGCGGCGGACCGCAGGTCACGGATCGTCACCGCCCGGGCCTCGAGCGCAAAGCGCCCGAGCCAGCGCACCGCCGCGCGCTCGTAGCGGGCGGGATCGCCGTCGCGCAGCACCAGGCAGATGCGCAGGGCGTCGTCGAGCGCGATCTGGGGCAGCTCGCGCGCGGCGCCGAGGACCAGCAGCTCGTTGCCGGTCTCCAACGCGCGACGGAACCGTGCGTAGGGGCTGCCCTCGCTCGACATCGAACACATGTTCGCATGCGGGTCAAGCGCGGCGCCCGCCCGCGACGGCGGCCCCTACCGCGGCGGGTCAAGGGCGTCGCTCAGAGCAGCCAGAGCCCGACGCGATAGCCGGCGGGATGGATGCTGCGACGGGCCGCCGACTGGCGATAGACGTGCAGCCGATGGTGGGCGTTGCGCGGCTCGCGCAGGGAGCCGAGGGCACAGTGCGCCGCAATCAGGGCGCGGCGGGCGCCGGTCAGCGTCATGTGCTGCAGCTGGGGCACCACGCACTGCAGGCGCGGCAGCGCGACGCCCGCCCCGGCGACGAAGCCCGGGGTGACCGGGTAGGCGCTCAGACCGACGTCGGCGACCCCGACCGCGGAGGAGCTCGCGCCGGAGCGGATCCGCGTCCCCGCCGCGAAGCGCCAGAAGCTGCGCGACGGAAGCCCCTCGACGATGGTGCCGTCGGCGGGAGCGGTGGCGACGTGGGCGAGCGGGTTCGAGGAGTTGGCGATGTCCCACTGGTCGATGACGGTGTAGTCGGGCGGGGTGCCGAGGGCCGACCACGTGGAGCCGGCGGCGATCGCCGCCCCGCCCGCGAATCGATAGTCCTGCTCGGCGGTGCTCTGTACGAAGGTGCCGTTGGCCGGGTACTGGCGCAATTCCGCCCATTGCTGGGGGGTCAGCACGGTCACCGGCTGCGGCCCGCCGAACGCCAACCACGACGTGACCGGCAGCGGCGCGTCGCCGGCGACGCGGTAGACGGTCGGCGAGCCCTGCTCGGACACGAAGGTGCCGTTGGGCACGACCTGGATCGGTGCCGGGGTGAAGACGGCGCCCGAGCTCCCGGCGGTGTCCCCGTCGAGGTCGTTGCTGTCGATGTTCAGCGTCACCCCGCCGTAGCGCTCGTTGTGCCCGCCGCGGTACTGATGGATCCGCTGGTGGTTGGCCCAGTCGTCCGCGGGGACGTAGGGATCGCTCGTCGTCGCCCGCCCGTTCCAGTCGCCGATCCAGATGTCGTCGGGCTCGAGGTACCCGGTTCCCTGTTGCTTGACGAGATCGGTGACCGCCGAGGCGGCGCTGCTGTACACGCCCGCGCGATAGCCCGCCGCGTGCAGGGCGCTCGTCCATCCCGTGAGGAAGGCGAGCACCGCCGCGGTGTGCGACGACGACTGGTCGTACTGCTCCATGTCGTCATAGATCGGGTTGCCCGGCGGGACGCCGAGCGCCTGCGCGTGGTCGATCGCGTCCTGGGCCGCCGCGGCCCCCTCCGCGCCCGCGGTCGCCGAGCTGATCCGGGCGCAGCTGCCGGCGCACGCCCCCACCCCCTGATCGCCGACGTAGGTGGGGATCAGCCGCCATCCGGCGGCGACCTGGGCCGCCACCCAGGAGGGGGTGAGGTTCGGCTGGGCGCAGGCGGAGTTGATCCCGCCGATGTAGACGCCGACCGCCCGATAGGGCGACTGCGACCAGGCGGCCATCGTCGCCGCCGACGGCGCGGCGCAGGCGTCGAAGCCCGGGCCGGTGAAGATCGCGTCGGCCGCGCGTCCGACCGGGTGGGTGAGGCGCGGACGGGCATCGGGAGACGCGGTCGGTGCGGCGATCGGACGCCGGCCGAGGATGCGAGCGATGAGCCCGGGGTGGTGCAGCCACGTCACGGTGGCCCGCAGGCCGAAGGGCAGCGGCGCGACGCCGAGCGATCCGCCGCTCGAGGCCATCGCGGTCACCCCGCCGGCGTGAGCGGGGCCCGAGATGAGGACCGCCTCGGTGCGGCCCACCGCGTGCGCGGGGCAGCGCTGGACGTCGCTCGGCGTCCCGAGGTAGACCGCGTGGCGATCGAAGCGCACGCAGGTCTCAGAGCGCGGGCCGAGCCGATAGACGGGCCAGCCGGCGGGCACGTTCAACCGCACGCCGCGATAGCTCACCACCCGCGCCCCGGCCGTCCCCGCCATCGCCCCGAGCAGCACCGCACATCCTCCCAAGGCCACCAGCAAGGTGAGGAACGTGCTGCAAAGACGAGGTTTAGGGTGCTCCGCTGAACCCCTTCGCGTCACCGCGGGCCAGTGTAAACACGATCGGTGATCGTGGGCGGTGCAGCGTCCGAGAGGGTCAGAATGTCGACGATGGCAGGCACCACCGCATGGATCCTCGGCGATCAGCTGTCGCTCGCGAACCCGGCGCTCGAGGGAGCCGACCGGGTGCTCCTCGTCCAGAGCACCGCCTCGCTGCGCGCCCGCCGCTACCACCGCCAGAAGCTGCAGCTCGTGCTGGTGGCGATGCGCCATTTCGCCGACGATCTGCGCGAGCGCGGGGTCGCCGTCGACCTCGTCCACGCCGACTCGCTCGTCGCCGGCCTGCAGCGCCACCGCGAGCGCCGGCGTCCCGAGCGCGTGCGCCTGCTGCGTCCCTCGAGCGCGGACGGGGCGCGGCGACTGGCGCGCCTACCCGGCGTCGAGATCGCGCCCGGGAGCCTGTTCCTCTCCGATCTGGAGGACTTCGGCCGCTGGGCGGATGGCCGGCGACGGCTCGTGATGGAGCACTTCTACCGCCGCCAGCGCCGGCGCCTGCACCTGCTGATGGACGGCAACGAGCCGGTCGGCGGGCGCTGGAACTTCGACGCCGAGAACCGCCGGCCGCCACCGGCCGAGGTCGCCCCGCCTCCCCCCTACCGCCCCCGCGAGTCCGACCACGACCGAGCGGTGCGCGGCGAGCTTGACCGTCTCGGCGTGCAGACCTGGGGGCAGGACGGCCCCCGGCTGTGGCCGGCCGACCGCGCGCAGGCGCGCCGGGCGCTGCGGCGCTTCGTCGATGACGCGCTGCCGACGTTCGGGCCCTACCAGGACGCGTTGGTCTCCGGGCAGCGCACGCTGTGGCACTCGCTGCTGTCCTCGTCGCTGAACCTCGGGCTGGTGTCGCCGCTGGAGTGCGCCCAGGCCGCCGAGGCCGCCTACCGCGAGGGGCGGGCGCCGTTGGCCAGCGCCGAGGGGTTCATCCGCCAGGTGATCGGCTGGCGTGAGTACGTGTGGTGCCTGTACTGGTACCGCGAGTCCGAGTGGGGCGACGCCAACGCGCTGGGCGCGCACGGGCCGCTGCCGGGCGTGCTCGAGCACGGCGAGACCGAGATGCGCTGCCTGCGCGACGCGGTCGGCGGGCTGCGCGCCACCGCGTACGCGCACCACATCGAGCGACTGATGCTGTTCGGCAACCTGCTGCTGCTCTGCGGGACCGAGCCCGGCGCGGCGCTCGACTGGTTCCAGCGCGCGTTCATCGACGGCTACCCGTGGGTGATGGCGCCCAACGTGCTCGGCATGGCGACGTGGGCCGACGGCGGTCGCATGATGACCAAGCCCTACGCCGCCAGCGGTCGCTACATCGAGCGCATGTCCGACCACTGCGACGGCTGCCGCTACGACCCGGGCGAGCGCTCCGGCGAGACCGCGTGCCCGTTCACCACGCTGTACTGGGACTTCCTCTCGCGCAACCGGACGACGCTCGCGGCCAACCGGCGGATGGCACCGGTGCTCGGCAACCTCGACCGCATCGACGAGACCGAGCGGCGGCGGATCCGCGAGCAGGCCCGCGACCTGCGAGAGCGCTTCGACGCCTGAGCCGCCCGCCGGCGCCGGTCAGCGGGGGCCGTGTCGCCCCGCCAGCCGCGCGGGCCGTCGGGGGCGCGGGTCGGGTCTTCCCGCCTGGGCCGCCGATAGGGTGCGACGCAGCGGTGATTCGCTCTCGGTTGCTGATGACGCTCGTGGCGGTCCTCGGGGTCGCCCTGATCGCGATGGCGATCGCTCGGACCTTCAACAGCCGCCCCCCCATCCCGGTCGCCGACCACACCCCCGTCGAGACCGGCCAGCCGGCGACGATCGCGCTGCGGACCACCTTCGGCGCGCGCACTCACGGCGAGCTCTCGGCGGTCGAGCTCGACCTCGCTCGCGGATTTCACTTCGACCGTCGCGCCGCCGCGACGTGCACCGTGGCGCTGGCGCGGCTCGGCGACTGCCCGGTCACGAGCACGATCGGGAGCGGCGACGGGACGATCGTCGTCGACGGCACCTACCTGCCGCGGAGCGCCGATCCCGTCGACGCCACGCTCTACCTCGCGCCGCCCCAGCACCGCACCGACCTCGCGGGCGTCCTGCTCGACCTCTACGAGGTGCAGTCCAAGCTGCACGTCACGCTGCGCGGGCGGGTGGCCGCGCTCGCCCGCGGGCCCTATGGCCTCGCGCTGCGCTTCTCGCGGACGCAGAGCGAGCTGCCGCATGGCTACGACCTCAGCCTGCTGGCGCTCGACGCGGTCATCGGCGCCCATCGCACCGTCGGCCACACGACCTACGACCTGCTCACCGACTCGAGCTCGTGCAGCGGCCCGGGGTGGGCGATCCAGCTGCTGATCGACTCCGCCGGCCAGCTCCAGGTCTACCGCGGCAACGCGTCCTGCCAGCCGTGACGGGCCCCTCGGAGCGGCACCACCCCTCGACTTAGGGTCCACGACTGAGTAAGTGGCGGAATCCGGCGAGTGGCTGGGCGTGTCTGGCGTCGCGCGCGAGCCCCGATCGTATTGGTGATACGTGAGGGCGAGCGCGCGGCGTCAGGCAGCCGGACGACTCGGGCGGCGCCCGCATCCAGCGAGGCCGGATGCCGAGCGGGCGTCGCCCGAGCAGACGCCGCCGGAGCCGTCAGTTACGAAGTCGTGGGCCCTTACCCGCGGCCTCCGTGCTCCTGGGCCGGTGCTACTCGCTCTCGCGACCGGCCCGCTGCTGCTCCTCGAGCTTCTGGCGCAGGTAGCTGGCCTTGTCGGCACGCCGCTGGTGGGTCTCGGCCTCGGCCTCGGTCTCGGCTTCGGCGAGCTCGCGACGCTCGGCGCGTTCCTGGCGAGCCTGACGGAGCTTGAGCTCCTCGATCGTCGCCTCGTCGTGACTGATCACGCTCGCCACGATATCCGACGGTGCCGACGGCACTTTCAGTCGATGGTGCGGACCGGCGCGCGCCGGCGCCACGCCGCGATGTCCTCGACGACCTGCGCATACATCGCGCGCATCGCCGGCTGCGAGACATAGCCGAGATGCGGCGACAGCACCGCGGTCTCGCACTCGGTCAGCGGATGGCCCGCCGGCAACGGCTCGGTGGCATAGACGTCGAGCCCGGCGCCGGCGATCATGCCGCGCGCAGGGCGTCGACCAGGGCCGCCTCGTCGAGGATCGGTCCGCGGCTGGTGTTGACGATCATCGGTCCTCGAGCGTCACGCGCTTCGTGACCGCCGGCACGAGCCCCCAGGCGACCTCCGCGGTGCTCGGCACCCCGGCTCCGGGGCGAGCGAGCGAGGTCCCGCACACGATGATCCCGTGCTCGCGCAAGGTAACCCACATCGAGCGAGGCGTTCTGCATCCCGGTGGTCACGACGAGCTCGAGATCGGGCAGCCGCTGCAGGACGGCACGCGGGAACTTCGTGCGCTCGCGCATCAGCACGAGCACCGCGAAGCCCGCGAGCGCGGACGGCAGCTCCTCCCGGCTCATCGGCTCGGCGAAGAACTCGACCGCGACCTCGGGTCCCAGCGAGTCCCAGTCGGCCCACTGCGCCGCTCGGCGCTGGTAGTCGTCGAGCACCGCGACGCGCGTCACCCCGCGATGATCCCAGAACCGCCTCGGCAGCCCCCGGTACGTCCCGGCGGGTAGCCTTGCCCGCATCCGGCCTCTCGACGACGCGATCCGCGGGCATCTCGGCCTCGAGGGCTGAGTCATCGGCCTCCGCGCCGCGGGCGCGCCTCGGCCTGATCGCGGGCTTCGTCCTGCTGCTGGCCACCGGGTTCACCGACGCCTACACGTTCCTGCGCCACGGCCACGTGTTCGCCGAGGCGATGACGGGGAACCTGGTGCTCGTCGGCGTCGGCGCGCTGCGGCCGTCGATCGTGGCCTTCTGGCGCCCGCTGCTCGCCTACGGCGCGTTCGTAGCGGGCGTCATCGCGCTGTGGGCGCTTGCCCGCCGGCGCGGGGCCGGCGACGCCGAGGACGCCTGGGCGCAGCGCGCCACGCTCGTGGTCGAGATCCTCGTGCTCGCGGTCGTCGGCGCGCTGCCCGGCTCCTTTCCGCAGGCGGCGATCACCGCCGCGATCAGCTTCGCCGCCGGCCTGCAGATCTCCGCGTTTCGCTCCGTCGGCGCCGCATCGCTCTCCACCGTCGTCATGACGACGAACACGATGCAGGCCGTCAACGCGACGCTCACGGCCCTGCAGACGCGCGCGCCCGACGAGCTCGCCCGGGCCCGCGGCCTGCTCGCAGCGCTGACGGGCTTCATCGGCGGGGTCTTCCTCGGTGCCGCGACGAGCACCTGGTTGCACGACCGCGCGGCCTGGGTCGGCGCGGCGGCGTTCGCGCTCGCCGCCGCGCTGCAGCGTCCCTGAGAGACTGAGAAGAGACGCGACCTGGGCGACTAACCGACGCTGAGCGTCGGTTGGACATCCAGCCCAGGCGCGCATACCAGATTATCTGGATATAATTAGTGTTGTATGGACCGGGTCGATCTTCACCAGCACGTCTGGACCGAGCCACTGCTCGACGCGCTCGCCGCGCGCAGCTGCCCGCCGCTCGTGCGGCGCACCGGCGGCCTGACCGTCCTGCACGCGCCCGGCGAGCTGCCGTGCGTCCTGCACGAGGCCACGGAGGCGCCGGCCGAGCGGACGCGGTTGCTCGACCTCGACGGAGTCGATCGGGCGGTGGTGGCGATGTCGAGCCCGGTCGGGATCGAGATGCTCGCCGCGGACGCGGCCCGGGGGCTCATCGCCGCACACCTCGACGGCGTGCTCGCGCTCGGGAAGCGCTTCACGGCATGGGGGCCGATCCCGATCCGCGCGGCCGACCCCCGGGACGTCGACGCCGTGCTGGCGCGCGGGTGCATCGGCGTGTCACTGCCGGCGGGCGCGCTGGGCGGCCGCGCCGCCGCGACGGCACTCCTGCCGGCGCTCGCGCGCGTGCAGGAGCACGGGGTGCCGGTGTTCGTGCACCCCGGGGGACTCGCGGCGCGGGAGCCGGGGCTCGACGAGCCGCTGTGGTGGACGGGGCTGACCGACTACGTCGCCGAGATGCAGACGGCGTGGCTGACCTTCGTCGTCTGGGTGCGCCGCGAGCTGCCGCAGCTGCGGACGGTGTTCGCGATGCTCGCCGGCGCCGCTCCGCTGCACGGCGAGCGGCTCGCCGCGCGGGGCGGCCCCGCCCTCGACCTCGGCGATCCCCACACCTTCTACGACACCTCGAGCTACGGGCCGCGGATGGTCGGCGCGCTGGCCCGCGTCGTCGGCTCGGCGCGGCTCGTCCACGGCTCTGACCGGCCTGTGATCGAACCGGTGGCCCACGGACAGGAGGCAACGTTGATGGAGAACTCGGCCCAGCTGTTGGCGACCGCGGGAGCGCGCGCGTGAGCCTGACGATCGACGAGCTTCAGGGTTTCGCCGCCGGCCTCGCCGGCGCGCCCGAGCGCTGGCGCCATCTCGTGCGCCATGCCGACGACATTCGCGTCTACGAGCAGATCTGGGACGACGAGGAGGTCAACGCCTGGCTGATCTGCTGGAGCGAGGACCAGGACACCGGGTTTCACGACCACGATGTCTCCGGCGCGGGCATCAGCGTCGTGTCGGGCCGGGTGCGCGAGGACCGGCTGACCCTCGGCGGGCCGCCGCGCTCGCGCGAGCGCGGCGCGGGCGAGACGTTCGCCGTGGCGCCGACCACGATCCACCGCGTCCTGCACGCGGGCGTGGGGCCCGCGGTGACGATCCACGCCTACTCGCCGCCGCTGCGGCGGATGGGCGCCTACCGCGTCGGCGCCGACGGGGAGCTCGAGCGCGAGTCCCGGGACTTCGAACAGGAGCTGCGCCCCGAGCCGGCGCTCGCCTGACGCCGCGGTGGCTCAGGCGGCGGTGGCGGCCGCCAGCCGGGCGACCTCGTCCTCGGAGGACCAGGCGCCGACCGAGGCGCGGACGAGCCCGTGCGTCGGGATGCTGCGCACGACGAAGCCGGCCTCGGCGAGCCGGGTCACCTCGGCCTCGGCGTCGGGGACCTCCCAGGAGACGAGGGTCGAGCGACCGCGGGGGCTGACCGTCAGGCCGCGGCCGGCGAGCCGCTCGGCGAGCGAGGCGGCGAGCTCGGCAGCCCGGGCGTGCACCCACTCCCATCCGGCGCCCTCGAGCACGCCGAGCGAGGCGAGCGCCCAGGCGCTGCGCATCCCCGGTGGGAAACCGTGGTCCAGGCGCGCGGCGTCCGGCGCCGGCGGCGACTGCAGCGCCTGCTTGGCGTCGGCGACCGAGCCGTAGCCGGGCCAGGCAACGGTCAGCTGATCGAGCTGATCGCGACGGACGTACAGCGCGCCGCTGCCCTCGGGTCCGCACAGCCACTTCTGGCCCGACCCGGCGTAGAACGCGCAGCCGAGGGCCTGGACGTCGACCGGCACGGCGCCGATCCCCTGCGCGGCATCGAGCAGGACGGGCACGCCGGTGGCCGCCAGCGCGGCGGCGTCGACCACCTGGCCGCCGACCCAGGAGATGTGCGAGCAGGCGACGAGGCGCGTCTGGGCACTGACCGCCTCGGCGATCGTCGCGAACGGCACGACGCGGACGGTGACCCCGCGGCGCTTGAGGTTGCCGAGCGGCGCGAGCAGGCCGGGGTGCTCCTCGTCGGAGGTGATGATCTCGTCGCCGGGCTGCAGGTCGAGACCCGAGAGGATGGTGTTGATGCCGTCGGTGGTCGAGCCGGTCAATGCGACGTCGGCGGGGTCGGCGCCGAGCACGCGCGCGTAGCCCCGGCGCAGCTCGCCGGCGAGCTGGCGGATCGTCGCCCCGTAGTCGGCGCCGCAGCGCCCCGCGTCGAGCTCGAGCGCGATCCGCTCGCGCACCGCCTCGCCGGCCTGCCGGGGCAGCGGGCCCTCGGTGCCGGCGTTCAGGTAGGCCTTGGTCTTCAGGACCGGGAACTGGGCGCGGAACTCGGCGGCGTCGGCCACGGCGTGATCTTAGGCCGCGGTCGGCGGTCGGCGGTCGGCCGTCGGCGCTCGGCGGTCGCGGGTCGCCCGCGACGGCCGCCGTTGGTCAGCCGACCGTCAAACCGGCCGTGCGACACGCGCGTGCGGTGAGCCGCCCCGCCGCGCCGGCGAGCCCCGGCTGGTTCACGCTTGCGCACATGCTCCGCGCGGCCGCGCCGCAGCGGTAGATCTTCGCGCCGCCGGTCGAGTAGGGCAGCCCCACCGAGATGCAACCGTGGCCGGAGGTCCTGTCGGCGGTGGCCAGCGAGATGATCAGCACAACCACGATCGCCGCGACCACGGCCACGACGCCGCCGATCATCGTCCTCTCGCGGCGGGTGAGGACGTGCGACGCAGCGACACGCTGGGCGTGGCCCTCGGGCAGGATCATGCCGCGAGTCTACGGTCCTGCGGCGCCGCGTCAGGCCTCGGGGCCGGGGCCGGGGCCAGGGGCGGCGGAACCCTGCTTGAGCAGGCGCTTGAGCACCTTGCCGGTCTGGGTCCGCGGCAGCTCGCCGAGGAACTCGACGTCGCGCGGAGCCTTGTAGCGGGCGAGGTTGTCGCGGACGTGGGCGCGGAGCTCGTCGCCGGTGGTCTCGTGGCCGGCGTGGACGACGACGAACGCCTTCAGGCGCTGACCGAAGCGCTCGTCGTCGACTCCGATGACCGCCACCTCGCGGACCGCCGGGTGGGCCGAGAGCGACTCCTCGACCTCGGCGGGGAAGACGTTCTCGCCGCCGGAGATGATCATCTCGTCGTCGCGGCCATCCACGAACAGCCGCCCCCGGGCGTCGAAGTGACCGACGTCCCCGGAGGACATGAGCCCGTCGATCCGCTCCTTGTGCTCGCCCCCGGTATAGCCCTCGAACTGGACGCTGTTGGCGACGAAGATCCGCCCGGTCGAGCCCGCGGGGACGACGGCGCCGGCATCGTCGAGCACCCGAACGGTCACGCCCCGTGAGGGCGTGCCGACGGTGGCCGGCTCCTCGGCGAGCTCGGTCGGCGTGGCGATGGTCGCGAACGCCATCTCGGTCGAGCCGTACATGTTGTAGAGCACCGGGCCGAACACGCTCAGGGTCCGCCGGACGAGGTCGGGCCCGACCGCCGAGCCCGAGGCGAAAATGATCTTCAGCGCCGACAGGTCGCGGGCGCGGACCGCGTCGGAGCCGAGCTCGAGCATGCGCTGGAGCATGACCGGCACGAGGATCAGCACCTCGACGCGCTCGGACTGCAGGCCGGCGAGCGTCGCTGCGCCGTCGAACTGGCGGCGCAGGACGAGCGTGTCGCCGAGCGCGGTGGCGATGAACAGGTTGACAAAACCGTGCGCGTGGAACAGCGGCACCGCCAGCGCGACCGTCTGCCCGGCGCGGAGCGGGACCTTGCCGAGCACGCCGCCGGCGATCGAGAGCGAGCGGGGCTCGTCGCGGGGCGCGCCCTTCGGCGTGCCCGTGGTGCCGCTGGTGAGGATGACGATCTTCGGCTTGCGCCCGGCACGGGGCGGGGGCCAGGTCGATCCGCGACCGATGAGCCACTCGACCGAGTCCTCCCCGCCCGGGGCATCGGTCCAGGCCCGCCAGCACCCATGGCGCGGCGCCAACCCATCGAGCAGCGGGACGAACTCGTCGTCGTGGACGAGCAGGTCGGTGCCCTCGCGCACGGCGACCTCGCGCAGCTGGGGGCCGGAGAACGACGTGTTGAGCAGGATGATCCGGGCGCCGAGCTTGGCGGCGGCGAAGGTCGCCTCGAGGAAGCCGCGGTGGTTGCGCGCGAGGATGGCGATCCCGTCGCGCGCCCGGACGCCGCGGTCGCGCCAGGCGTTGGCCAGTGCGTTCGTGCGCTCGTCGAGCTCGCGATAGGTCAGCTGCCCGCGCTCGTCGCGGACCGCGGGACGGTCGGGGTGGCGGATGGCCCCGATCGAGACCGCGCCGCCGAGCAGCCCGTCGCGCCACAGCGCCCGACCGATCCGCGGCAACCGCGCCGGCGGATCGGGACCCAGCAGACCGCTGCGCGCACACACGCCGGCGAAGTACGCCTCGTCGCCGGCGCGCCGAGCGAGTCGGCGGGCTCGCGCCGACATCTCTCCCAGTTCCGATCCTCGCGCCACCGTCGAGCGCGAGACTAGATGATCGCTCCGGGGGGTGGACGTCCACGCGGGCCTGTCCGGTAGTACCGCGGCGAACCGGGTAGCACCTGACAGCATGCTCGGTTCGCTGTTCACCTTGCCGCTGCGGATCAGCCTCCGCGCCGCCGAGCTGAGCCTGCGTGGCGCCGCCAGCGCGCTCGACCGCGCGGCCGAGTTCGCCGCCGCCGGGAAGCGGACGATGGCCCCCCGGCAGCCGCCGGCCGCGCGGCGCGAAGCCGAGGTCGACGCCGCCGCCGCGGTGGATCAGCCCCTGCCGTCGTCGGCGTCCTCGGCGTCGCCGCCATCGCCCCCGTCGGCGCCGCCGCCGTCCCCGCCGTCGCCGCCCTCGGCGTCGGCGCCCCCGCCCCCGCCGCCATCGCCCCCGCCCCCACCGACGCCGCCGCCGGCGAGCGTCGAGGAGCCCCACGCGCCGGCCGCCGACGCGGTCATGGCCCAGCCGCCGTCGCCGGTCGCCGCGGCCGCGGACTCGCCCCGCCCCGCCTCCGGCGCCGTGCAGCCGGTCGCCCCCATCGACGCCGCCGAGGTCATCGACTACGACGCCCCGGAGCCGGTCGAGCCCGTGCACGTCTCCGAGGACGCCGAGCTCGTCGAGGAGTCGGCGGAGCCCGGCGCCGCCGAGGGGGCCGGTGCGCAGGTGCGCGTCAGCGAGCCGTGGGAGGGCTACGGCGAGCTGCGCGCCAAGGACGTCGTCGATCGCCTCGGCGCCGCGTCGACCGCGGAGCTCGCGGCGATCGAGCTCTACGAGATGGCGGGCCGCGGGCGCAAGACCGTCATCGCGGCAGCGCAGCGCGAGCTGGCCCGGCGCGGTTGATCGAACCCGGGCCCCGCGCGCCTGCCGAGTCGGCGGGGGCGCGGTCGGTCATCCTGCGCCAGCCCCGATTTGCCACGGTGCTCGGGTATCACCCGGCCACGCGCCACCCGCGCGGGCACGTGCGAGGTGCCGCACGTCGGCGCGTTCACCCATGCCAGGAGTCTGGTAGCTTGCCGCGACGATTTCGAGAAAGGGGAGCCATCATGGAAGGCTCAGGGGATGTCCGTCGCGGCCCGGTCGGCCGATCAGTGGGGCGTTCGCGCGCCGCGTGCCGCCAGCGCTCCGTCCGCCGGCTGTTGGGCGTCACCGCGACCGCCGCGGCCTCCCTGGCTGCGAGCGCTGCGGTAGCGGTTCCCGCGGCCAGCGCGCTGCCGCTCGGCTGCTCGCAGGTCAAGAAGAAGGTCGCCTGCCCGAAGGTCAGCTATAAGTTCCAGACGCTGAACGACGCCGCCGATCGTACGTTCAACCAGCTGCTGGGGATCAATCAGTCGGGAGTGATCGCCGGCTACTTCGGGTCGGGCGCGGCGGGCCATCCCAACCAGGGGTACCTGCTGTTCCCAAACTACACCCAGAACTACTACGCGAGCAACAACTTTCCCGGCTCCGTGCAGACGCAGGCGACGGGCATCAACGACCTGGGGGTCCTCGTCGGCTTCTACTCGTCGATGAACAACGCCAACATGGTCAACGACAACCATGGCTGGTACAAGCTCAACGGGCAGTTCTTCAACGCCGACTTCCCGAACCCGAGTCCCGCCAGTCCCGTGGTCGACCAGCTGCTCGGGGTCAACGACAAGGACGTGGCGGTCGGCTTCTTCACCGACGCCGCGGGCGTCAACCACGGGTACTCGTTCAACATCGCGACTCACCAGTTCAGCGAGATATCCGTCCCGGGCATCACCAGTCCGACCGCCGCGGCGATCAACAACAACGGCGACATCGCAGGGTTTGGCACCGCCGGCGGCGCCACGGTGGCCTTTCTGCTGACCCACGCGGGCAAGGTTGACGTCATCAAGTACCCCAACGCGTCATCGACGCAGGCGCTGGGCGTCAACAACAACGACGAGGTCGTCGGGGTGGCCACCATCGGCAGCGGCAGCACCGCGAAGATGAACGGCTTCACCTACTACCCCGGCTACGGCTTCAAGACCATCAACGCTCCGGCCGGCGTGGGAACGACGACGATCAACGGCGTCAACTCGTGCGGCGATCTCGTCGGCTTCTATGTCGACGGCGCCGGCAACACCGACGGGCTGCTCGCCAACGCCCAGTTCAGCTCGACCGCCACCACATCGTCCGCGGTCACTGCCGAGGCGGGAAAGAAGAAGAAGACAAAGCCGAAGAAGAAGACGATCAAGACCGTCCTGCCGAAGGGCTGCTGATCTGAGCTGACGGCGGCGGCGTGGCGTCGCCGTCGCCGTCAGCGCCGCACTTCTCGCGACGGCGGCGGAGTGCTGCCGCCCCCGCGTCACCAGCCGGAGTAGCCGCCGTCGTCGCCGTATCCGTGCCCGCCGTACCCGTAGCCATACCCGTCGCCGGGCCCGTACCCGCCGCCGCCATCGCCATACCCGCCGCCGTACCCGTACTCGGCGCCGCCGCCATCGCCATACCCGCCGCCGTACCCGTACCCGTACCCGTACCCGCCATAGCCGTAGCCGCCATAGCCGTAGCCGCCATAGCCGTAGCCGTAGCCGTACCCGCCGCCGCCATCGCCATACCCGCCGTTGCCATACGGCCCGCCACCGCCTCCGGCGCCGCGGGCCGCCGAGCCGTCGCTCGAATAGGTCACCGAGAACGACGACCCATCCGATGAGAGCGCCGACGGCTGGGCCGCGCCCGAGCCGTCGCTCGAGCCGATGTCGACCCCCTCATAGCCCGAGCTGTCAGCGCCCGGGGTCAGGGTGACGGCCGCGGTCGACCAGGCGCCGTCCGAGATCGTGCCGGTATGACCGCCCGAGTCGGTGGCGCTCGCCGAGGTGAAGGTCACCGTGCCGAAGTCGGTCAGGGGCAGCGGCGTGCAACTGCTCGCCGACGCGCCGCACGACGAGGGCGCCTCGGCGATCCACTCGGCGCTCGAGGTGTCGGGGTCGTCCATGGTCAGGCCCTTGGACGCGCCCAGGCCGGTCGTCGCATCCGTCATGGAGATCGCCACCGCGGTGCCGTTCACCGTCACTCGCGTCGAGATGTGGTCGCCGGGGTTGACCGCGAGGTTCAAGCGCGCCGGGGCGGAGGGCACGAGCTCGTACCACGCGTAATAGCTGGCGTTCCCGTCCTCGTCGCAGTTGCCCTCGGTGCCCGCCTGCTCGAGTGCCTCGGTGTTGCCGGCCCCGCCGAGCCCGACCCAGAACGCCGAGTAGGCCCGGCTCGAGCTGCAGTGGGCGGTCGGCACGACCCAGCTGCCCGAAACGGTCCGATAGCTCGAGTCGCCGCCTGCGCCGCCGACGACGTACCCCGACCAGTTCTCGCTCGAGGACTGCGAGACGTCGGTGGCCGCGGCGGCGGTGGATGCGGACCCGAGCGCGCACGCGGCGGTGGCTGCCAGGACGGCGAGCAGACGCGTCGGCTTCATGTCACGGACGATGACTCGCCCGGTGAAGAGCCGACGCTGAGTTACGTAAGAGAGGGCGAAGCCTCAGCCGGCGGACCGTTCGCCGCCCGAGCACAGCGCGGCGCGCACCGCGTCGGGCAGCGGGACGGCGGCCCCCTGCCGCACGCCGTCGACCAGGCAGGTGGTGATGCTCGCCTGCACCGCGACCTGCCCGTCGACGTCACTCAAGGTCACCGCGTAGCGCACCGACGAGCGCCCCACCGCCTCGACGGCAAAGTCGATCACGACCTCGTCGTCGAACGCGAACGCGCGCTTGAGCTGGAACGTCGCGGCGACCCGGGGCGTGAAGCCGAAGGTGCGGTCGGCGATCCCGAGCGCCGTGTGCAGCGCCGCCTCGGCGGCCTCGGCGAAGCGGATGACCGTGCTCCAGTGGTAGATGCCGGCGGCGTCGGTGTCCATCCACTCGATCCGCCGCCGGATGCGGATGCGAGCGGGATCCTCGAGCGCGTCCGATGACATCACGCTGACGCAGGATATTCGGATGTCACGTCTCCCGCTCGTCTCCCGGTAAGCTGCCCGCGGTGAACGACGTCGATCAGCTGCGTCGCCGCTCGGTCGGCGCCCCGGCGGCACGCTCGGTGCTGCTGACGACGCTCGGCGAGTACGTCCTGCCGGCGCCCGAGGGCGTCTGGCAGGAGACGCTGATCGCGGCGCTCGGCGCGCTCGGGCACAAGCCGCAGGCCGCTCGTCAGGCGCTCGCGCGCAGCGTCAGCGCCGATTGGCTGCAGACCACGCGCCACGGCCGGCGGTCGCGTATCCACCTGACGCCGAGCGCGGAGGCGATGCTGCGCACGGGCGCGGCGCGCATCTACCGCTTCGGCGAGCCGTGGGCGTGGGACGGCGAGTGGCTGCTGGTCATCCTGCGCGTCCCCGAGCAGCGCCGCGAGGTGCGCCACCAGCTGCGCACCCGGCTGGCCTGGGCGGGTTTCGGCTCGCTCGGGGGCGGCCTGTGGATCTCGCCGCACGTCGAGCGCGAGAGCGAGCTGCGCGACGGCGTGCCCAGCGATTCGGTCGCCGAGCTGCAGTCGTTCCGCGCGCGGCTGGGCACGATCGGCGACCCGGAGAAGCTCGTCGCCGACGCCTGGGAGCTGAGCGCCGTCGCCGCTGGCTACCGCGCGTTCGTGAACCGATTCGCCGACCTGCGACCGCGGACGCCGAAGGGGATCTTCCGCGCCCAGACGCTGCTCGTGCACGAATGGCGGAGGTTCCCGTTTCTCGACCCCGACCTGCCCGAGACGATGCTGCCCGATGCCTGGCCGCGCTCGCGCGCGCACGCGGTGTTCACCGACCGCCACGCGCTCTGGCACGCCCCCGCCCAGGAGTACTTCGCCGCTCTCGAGGGCCGTCAGTCGGCCGAGCTCGCGCCCAGGCCGGCGCCGCCCAGGCCGGCGCCGCGCGGGTCGGCGCCGCGCGGGTCGGGGGACGCCGGGTCTTCGAAGTCCTCGCGGATCGCCTCGAAGTAGGAGCCGCAGGCCTCACAGCGTCACTGCGCGGTGATGATCTGGCCGCCCCACTGCCCGACGCGCTCGACGCCGCCGGCCCCGCAGAACGGGCAGTGAGGCGCCGCGCTCACGGCGTCCACCGGCGCCGCGCTCACGGCGTCCACCGGCGCGCCCCGCGATCCCAGCGGTCCCAAGCGGTCGGCTCGCGCAGCTCGATCGCCTGTCCCTCGGCGTCCAACAGCGCGACCAGCCAGTCGCGGACCATCGCCCGCTGCTGGGCCGGCCCGAAGCGCAGCATTCCGGCCTCGAGCGCCACGATGTAGTGTTGCGTGCATGCGGTCAAGTGCCGTCGAGGCCAAGCCTCGCGAGGAGACGGGCCGGGGGATCGTCATGCTGACGCTGAACCGCTCCGACAAGCGCGGCGCGGTCGACGCCGAGCTCCACGAGGCGTTGACCCGCGCGCTCGACCGGAGGTGCTGACCGGTGGCGGCGGCCGGATGATCCCGCGCTCGCCGGCGGGCACTTCTACACGCCGACCGTCGTGCTCGAGCCGCCGCACGACTCGCCGATGGCCCAGGAGGAGGTGTTCGGGCCGGCGCTGCCGATCTGGCGCGTCGGCGACTTCGACGAGGCGCTGCGTCTGGCCAACGACTCGCCCTTCGGTCTGGGCTCGTCGGTGTGGACCTCCGACCTGGACCGCGCCGAGCGCGCCGCCGCCGAGCTGCACTGCGGCTACACGTGGATCAACTCGCCGACCAAGGTCTACGACGAGCTCCCGTTCGGCGGCGTGAAGTGCAGCGGGCTGGGCAGCGGGCTGGGCAGGGAGCACGGTTCCGAGGCGTTCGATCACTACACCGACCTGAAGTCGGTTGTCGTGCGCCCGCCGAGCTGAGAGGCTGGACGCGATGGCCACGGTCACACCGGACGAGCACCTGAACGCGGGCACGCTCGTCGACCGCCAGCTCGAGGCGGGGCGGGCGGAGAAGGTCGCCTACGTCGCCGCCGACGCGAGGCTGACCTACGCCGCGCTCGCCGACCAGGTCAACCGCGCCGGGCACCTGCTGCGCGACCTCGGCGTCCGCCGCGAGCAGCGCGTGCTGCTCGTGCTCGACGACACCACGGCGTTCCCGGTCCTGTTCCTCGGCGCGATGAAGATGGGCGCGGTGCCGGTGCCGGTCTCGGCGATGGACCAGGTGCAGAACTTCCAGCACTTCGTCGCCGACACGTACACCGAGCTCGTGGTCTGCGACCTGCCGCTGCTCGAGCGCCTCCAGGTCGCGCTCGCGGGAGCCGGCGTGCGCTATCTCGTCCGCGGCGGCGACGGCGCCGGGGTCACCGAGCTCGACGGCGGCCTCGCGGCCCAACCGGCCGAGCTCGATCCGGTGATCACCCACCGCGACGACATGGCGTTCTGGCTGTACAGCTCGGGGTCGACGGGCAAGCCCAAGGGCGTCGTGCACCTCCATCACGACATCCCGTACACGTGCGAGCACTACGCCGGGCAGGTGCTCGGGCTGCGCGACGACGACGTCACCTTCTCCACGACGAAGCTGTTTCACGCCTACGGCCTGGGCAACGGGCTGTCGTTCCCGCTGTGGTTCGGCGCCACCGCGGTCCTGATGACGGGGCCGACCAAGCCGCCGGCGATCCTCGAGACGCTGCGCAGGCACCGCCCGAGCGTGTTCTTCTCGGTGCCGGCCCTGTTCGGGGCACTCGCCCGCGACCCCGACGCCGACGGCGCCCTGGACTCGGTGCGCGTGTGCGCGTCGGCCGCCGAGCCGCTGCCCGCGGCGACCGTGCAACGGTGGCGCGAGCGGTTCGGCATCGAGATCGTCGACGGGATCGGCTCGACCGAGATGCTGCACATCTACTGCTCCAACCGCCCGGGCGCGCTCGAGCCGGGAACGAGCGGCCGGCCGGTGCCCGGCTACGAGCTGCGCCTCGTCGACGAGGCGGGCGCCGTGCTCGACGGGCCCGCGGTCGGCGGGCTCGAGGTCCGCGGCGACTCGTGCGCCGCCCTCTATTGGCACCAGCACGAGAAGAGCAAGCGCTCGATGCGCGGCGACTGGTTTGTCACCGGCGACCGCTACGAGCGTCGCGCCGACGGCGTCTACGCCTACGTCGGCCGCCTCGACGACATGCTGAAGGTCGGCGGCCTCTGGGTCTCGCCCGTCGACATGGAGCAGGTGCTGATCGAGCATCCGCGGGTTCGGGGGGTCGGCGTCGTCGGCGTGCGCCTCGATGACGCGAGCCGGATCGCCGCCTTCGTCGAGTGCGACGGCATTCCGGGCGACGAGATGCTCGCCGCCGAGCTGCGCGAGTGGTGCAAGCAGCGCATGCGCCGCTACGAGTACCCCCACGTCGTCCGCTTCGTCGAGGAGCTCCCGCGTACCCTGACCGGCAAGGTGCAGCGCTTCGCCCTGCGCGACGCGCTGCTCGACGCGGTCGTGTCGCGGCCCGGCTGACGCCGACGAGCCAAGGAGCCTCCCAGTGTCCTATGACGTTGCCGGCAGCAGCCCCGGAACGATCGCCGCCGCCGGCGCACTGCGCCGCCTGGTCGCGCAGCGCAGCGTGGCGCTGGGCGGCTGGTGCATGGTGCCGAGCGCTTTCTCGGCCGAGATCGTCAGCGCCTCGGGCTGCGACTGGATGTGCATCGACACCCAGCACGGGCTGATCGACGACGCCGCGATGCGGGTGATGATCCAGGCCGCGGCGATCCGGGCGACCCCGGTGTTCGTGCGCGTGGCGTGGAACGACCCGGCGGCGATCATGCGCGCGCTCGACGCCGGCGCCGAGGGCGTGATCGTCCCGCTGGTCAACAGCGCCGAGGAGGCGCGCGCCGCGGCCGCCGCGTGTCGCTATCCGCCGCTCGGCTCCCGCAGCTGGGGTCCCGTCCGCTCGGGGATGGCCCAGCCCGGGTTCACCGCCGCGCTCGGCAACGAGCAGACGGTGCTGCTTGTCATGGTCGAGACCGAGCAGGCGTACGGGAATCTCGAGGAGATCCTGTCGGTCCCCGGGATCGACGGCGTCCTCGTCGGCCCCAACGATCTCGCCCTCTCGCACGCGGGCACCAACGAGGGCGCGGGGACCTCGCCCTACGACGTCGAGATGATCGAGGCGATCGCCGCCGGCTGCCGGCGCCACGACCTCGCCGCCGGCATCTCGATCGGCTCGAGCGCCGACGCGCGGCGCTGGATCGACGCCGGCTACACGCTCGTCGGGCTGGCCAACGACGCCACCGTGCTCGCCCGGGGACTCGCCGACCTGCTCGCCGACGCGCGGCGGCCCGCGGGCGCGTGACGGCCCACGGACGCCTGACGGCCCGCGGGCGCGTCGGACGCGTGGCGGCGGTCGTGGCGTCCCGCTCGCCGCGATGAGGCGCCTCGTCCTCATCAGCCCCGCCGCGGCGACCTGCCGGGGGCACTTCGACGAGCTCGCCGGGGTCGAGGTGGTCGAGCGCTACGACCTCGCCGAAACGCCGGACACCTCGCGGCTCGCCGCCGGACTCGCGGGCGCCTGGGCGGTCGTCGCCGGGGGCGAGCCGTATGACCGGACGACGTTGGCGGCCGCCGACGACCTGCGCGCGATCGTGCGCTGGGGCACCGGCTCGGACGCGATCGACGTCGGCGCGGCGACCGCCCGGGAGGTCGCCGTCGTCACCATGCCGGGCGCCAACTCCGAGGCGGTCGCCGACCTGGCGCTGACGCTGATGCTCGGCTGCCTGCGGCGCCTGCCCGAGCTCGAGGCGGCGGCGCGCGGCCGCGACTGGCGCCCGCCGTCGCCGGCCGGGGACCTCGCCGAGGCGACGGTCGGGATCGTCGGCCTCGGAGCCATCGGGCGCGCGGTCGCCCGCCGGCTGCGGGGCTTCGGCTGCCGGGTGCTGGCCGTCGAGCCCGCACCCGACATCGACTTCTGCCGGCATTACGAGGTCGAGCCGGCGAGCCTGGCCGACATGCTGTCGCAGGTCGACGCGGTGACCCTCCACACTCCGCTGTCGCCGTCCACCCACCACATCATCGGAGCACCCGAGCTCGCGCGGCTGCCGCGCCACGCGGTCGTGATCAACACCGCGCGCGGTCAGCTCATCGATCAGCCGGCGCTTGTGCGGGCGCTCGCGGAGGGCGCGATCGCGGGCGCCGGGCTCGACGTATTCGAGCGCGAGCCGCTGCCCGAGAACGACCCGCTGCGCACCCTGCCCAACGTGATCGTGACCGGCCATGCCGCCTCGTTCACGCGGCTGGGCATGGGCCGCACCGGCGAAGCGGTGCTCGCCGCGCTGCGATCGATGCTCCACGGCCGCCTGCCGGACGGGTGCCTGAACCCCGAGACCTGGGGCTAGCCTGCTATCGGCCGTCGCGGTCGTCTCGGGCGGCGCCGTCGTCTCGGGCGGCGCCATCGCCCCGGGCGCCGCCATCGCCCCGGGCGGCGCCATCGCCCCGGGCGCCGCCATCGGCTCCGTCGGCGCGATCGGCTTGGTGGGGGCGATCGGCTCGGTGGGGGCGGCTCGGACGGTCGCCGAACCCCTTGAGCGGGCGGAACTGGACGCTGATGCGCGCGCCCAGGCAGCGCGCCGTCTTCGGGATCGCGTGCAGCCACGTCCGCTGGCAGCTGCCGCCCATGACGAGCAGGTCGCCATGCCCGATCTGGAGCCGCAACCCGGCTCCGCCGGCGCGGGGGCGCAGGGCGAACGGCCGCCGCGCGCCGAGCGAGAGGATCGCGACCATCGTGTCCTCGGGGCTGTCGCGGGCGACCCGGTCGCCGTGCCAGGCGACGCTGTCGCGACCGTCGCGGTACAGGCACAGCCCCGCCGAGGCAAAGGGCTCGCCGAGCTCTGAGCGATAGTGGACGCTGAGCTGCGATCGGGCCGTCTCGAGCATGGCGTGCGGCAGCGTCTCGCCCGCCGCGTAGCCGGCGAGCAGCCGCGGAACCCGCACCACGCTGTCGTACATGTGCACGCGCTCGTCGCGCCACGGCACGCTCTCGATCAGCGCGTCGAACAGTTGGTCGGCGGCGGTGACGAAGCCGGGGCAGAGGTCGACCCAGGCCCCGTCGCCGAGCGGCCGGCGCTCCACGGCGCCCGTCAGCGCGCGCACGCCAAGCGGGCCGTCGGAGTGCAACAGGGAGGGTTGGACGACGACGGGGTCCATCGCCATTCGAGTCTATCGAACACACGTTCGTGACAGGGCGACGTCCCGCGCATCCGATCCTCAGGTGCCACCCGCTCGGGTTGGCTGGATGCCCCGCCGCGCGAGGACCCGGCAGCGCGGACCGACACGACAGCGACCGTCGACCGATGGATCGCGTAGCGATCGCCCCAGACCACCCGGCCCCGCCGGCGCGTCAGGTAGACGATCGCGGTCCCGGCGGCGTCCGTCGCCACACGCAGCGTCGCCACACACAGCGAGGCCACGATCGCGCGGCGGGCGACGGGGACCGCGATGCGGGATCCAGACGAGCTCATCGACGCTGCCCGGAGCGGCAGCGCGCTTTGAGCAATGCCAGGAGTCCCGCGAACGCCGATCAACGGCTGGACAGAGCCCTCGCCGCGCCCTGGCGGGCCGTCAGCACGCCCGCCGCGACCTTGCCGGCGATGGTGTCGATCGAGCCACCCTCGCGGGAGCGGACGGCCGCCTGCTCCGGAGCGACCCCGAGATCGGCCAGGGCACGCGCCGCCGCCGGTTCGAAGCAGCGTGCACGGAGCCACCGCGCCATTGTGGCGTCGTCGAACCCGGCCCGGGTCCACGCGCGCGCGGCGCGCTCGGCATCGTCCCACCGAGCGGTCTGCTCCGAATGCCCGACGATCGTCTCGGCGCGGGTGATCGGCGTCGGGCGGTGGATCCTCATCGGGCGGCGGGGAAGCCGACACGACCGATGTCGGCGCGCATGTCCTCTCCGCCGACGGCGTCGATCGCCTTTGCGGTGGCCATGTGAAAGAGGATCAGGAGCTGCACGATCCCGAGCGACGAGGAGCGGTGGCGCTCGGAACCGATCGTGAACTCGCCGAGGCGCTGGGTGCGCAGGTGACTGGCGAAGTGCATCTTCTCCCAGATGGCCTCCTCGATCTGTGTCGCCTGGTCGGGTTCGATGCGACCGGCGATGCGCAGGCAGGTCTCGTTCGGCGAGCCCGGCACGAGCAACATCCCCTCATCGTCGATGAACGGCGACAGGTCGGGATGGGGCAGGCCGTCGCGGAGGGTCAGCTCCGCATCCAGCTGTCCGGGATCGATCTCGTCGACGCCGCGCGGCGGCACGAAGGAGACGACGAGGTCGGCGTGGCGCCGCTGCGGCCGGATGAAGGCCTCGGAGTCGACCTCGCGACGCTCGAGCTCGGACAGGACCTCGTCGGTCGTGTAGCCGCGATTCGCCGTGTCGCGCTTGACCTTCCACGTGCGGCGCACATGCTCGGGAGGTGCGAGGTAGACGCGCACGTCGTAGGCCTCGCGCATCTCCTCGGTGTGGTACCCGAGGAGTCCCTCGACCACCGTGAAGCGGGCGGGTCGCACGTACTCGGGAGGGCCGAAGGTGCCGTCGGCGTGGTCGTAGACGGGCTTGAGAATCGGCTCGCCGGCACGCAGCCGGAGCAGGTCGTTGCCGAGAACGTCCAGATAGTTACAGTCCGGGTGCAGCGGCGTGATCTGGAGCTCGGCGCGCTGCCGGCGGTCGTACCGGTGGTAGTCGTCGGCGCTGACGTGGGTCACGTTGTCCGTGCTCAGCAGCGAGACGAGCCCCGTGCTGATCGTCGTCTTCCCGGCCGCCGAGTCACCGACGATGCCCAAGATGATGGGGCGAGCCATGGACCTCCTCTGCCGGCCTCAGGCTGGCGCCAGACGGGTCGGGCCGGCGGTGTCCTCGAACACGCTCGAGGCGTAGATGTCGCTCGCCTCGATCAGCATCAGCTCTCGCCGCCCGAGCTCGGCGTCGGTGTCCAGCAGCCGTGAAGCCTGTCGCATGCGGGCTCGGTCGATGGCGTTGCGGATGCTGCGTCCCTGGGCGAAGCGCGGTCGGCCCATGCGGCGCTCGATGTACTGCCCCAGCGCCGCCTCGGCCTCCTCGCCGAGCACATAGCTCTGCTCGACGAGCATCAGCCGCGCGATCTGCATCAGCTCGGCCTGGGTGTAGTCGGGGAAGTCGATGTGGTGGGCCACGCGCGACCCCATGCCCGGGTTCGCACGGAAGAAGGCATCCATCCGGTCTCGGTAGCCGGCGAACACGACGACCAGCCGCTCGCGCTCGCCTTCCATGTACTGGAGCAGAACCTCGATCGCCTCCTGCCCGTAGTCGCGCTCGTTCTCGGGCCGGTGCAGGTAGTAGGCCTCGTCGATGAACAAGACCCCGCCGAGCGCGGCCTGGAGCACATCCTTGGTCTTCGGCGCCGTGTGACCGACGTACTGGCCCACGAGGTCATCGCGCGTGACGGTGACGAGCCGGTCGTGTTCGACGTAGCCGAGCCGGTGCAGGATGTCGGCCATTCGCAGCGCCACCGTTGTCTTGCCGGTGCCGGGGCTGCCCGTGAAGCTCATGTGCAACGAGGGCCGTCGCGAGTTCAGCCCCACCTGCTCACGCAGCCGCTCGATCACTAGCAGCGCGGCGATCTCGCGGATGCGGCGCTTGACCGGCGCCAGGGCCACGAGGTCGCGGTCCAGCTGCTCGAGCACCGGCTCAATCCTCGTCTCCCGCAGCACCGTCCGCAGGTCGCCCTCGGCGTCGCGACCGTCGAGGTCGTCCTCGGCGGCCGCAGGACGCGGCTCGGGGTCGCGCGCGTCCGCCGAGGAGCGGCCGCCCGGGTCCGTCGCCCTCAGGATGAACCGCCGCTCGGCCATCGGCGATCGTCGCGTCCGTAGCGCCGCCCCACCGGATCGTCGGCGGCATGGGGATGCAGCGTGTAGCGCATCGTCCGGTCACGCTCGTCGCGGCGGTCGAGCCGGAACCCGGGCTCGTCTGCCGGGCGGTTGACGATGAAGCTCAGCGCCGTCGTCTGCTTGGTGTGCCGCGCGTCGTACGCGGTCACCTTGATGTAGTGATCGGAGAACCGCTCGCGACAGGCGCGGACCTCGCGCATCGGCACCGCGGCCTCCCCCGGCTCGAGGTCGAACTGAGGCAGGTTGAACATCTCCCAATAGGCGTTGCGCGGATGGGGGTCATCGGTGTACTCGATGCCGACCGCCCAGCCCTGCCCGAGCGCATAGCGGATCTGTGCCTCGATCTGCTCGTCGGTGAGATCGGGGAGGAACGAGAACGTGCCCTGGGTGACCCTCATGATGTCCCTTTGCCGCGGTGCTCAGCGCACCGTCGTCGGCGTCGGCGTGGCCACGTAGTCGGGCGTGTCCGTGGACTCGAACTCGAACGTCACGTCTCGCCACACCTGCAGCGCGGCATCCAGCTCCGGACAGCCCCGGGCGGCCCGCTCGAGGATGTCGGGGCCCTCGTGGAAGTAGTCCCGCCCCTCGTTGCGCGCCTGGATGATCGCCTCCACGGCCACCCGATTGGCAGTCGCTCCGGCGCCGATGCCCATCGGGTGGCCGATAGTCCCTCCTCCGAACTGCAGGATCGAGTCCTCGCCCAGGTAGCGAAGCAGCTGGTGCATCTGGCCGGCGTGAATCCCGCCGGAGGCGACCGGCATCACCCCCGGCATCGATGCCCAGTGCTGGTCGAAGTAGATCCCGTGCTCCGGGTTCTGGGGGATGACGTCCTCGCGGCAGACGTCGTAGTAACCCCTGATCATGTTCGGGTCGCCCTCGAGCTTGCCGACGACGGTGCCCGCGTGGATGTGGTCGACGCCGAGGAGGCGACACCACTTGGCGATCACGCGGAAGCTCACCCCGTGGTACTTCTGACGGGTGAACGTCGCGTGCCCGGCCCGGTGCAGGTGAAGGATCAGCCCGTTGCGGCGTGCCCACCTCGACATCGAGGTCATGGCGGTGTAGCCCACTGTCAGGTCCATCATGATGATGACGCTGCCGAGCTCCTTGGCGAACTCCGCGCGCTCGTACATCTCCTCCATCGTGGCCGCGGTGACGTTCATGTAGTGCCCCTTCACCTCACCGGTGGCCGCCGAGGCACGGTTGACGCCCTCGATCGCGTACAGGTAGCGGTCACGCCATCGCATGAACGGCTGCGAGTTGATGTTCTCGTCGTCCTTGGTGAAGTCGAGACCTCCGCGCAGCGCCTCGAAGACGACCCGGCCATAGTTCTTGGCTGACAGGCCCAGCTTGGGCTTGACCGTGGCACCGAGCAGCGGGCGGCCGTACTTGTCCAAGTACTCGCGCTCCATCACGATCCCGTGCGGCGGTCCTTGGAAGGTCTTGACGAACTGCGGCGGGATCCGCAGGTCCTCAAGCCGCAGCGCCCGGAGCGCCTTGAAGCCGAACACGTTACCGATGATCGACGAGGTCATGTTGGCGATCGACCCCTCCTCGAACAGGTCGATGCCATACGCGATCTTCGCGATGTACTGGTCGTCGGCGCCAGGGACGGGCTCGACCGAATAGCACTTGGCCTGGTAGTACGCGTGGTCGGTCAACCGGTCGGTCCACACGACCGTCCAGGTGGCGGTCGACGACTCCCCCGCGACCGCGGCGGCCGCCTCGGTGGGATCCACGCCCGGCTGCGGCGTGATCCGGAACGCGGCCAGGATGTCCGAGTCCCGGGGGTCGTAGTCGGGGTTGTAGTACCCCATCTCGGCGTACGGAGTGACCCCCGCCGACCACCGATCCTTCCTACCGTTGCCGTCCGATGCCGGACTCATCCGATCGCGTCTCCTCTGACGTGGCCGGGAACAGGCTAGCCACAATCAAGAGAATGACCACCGGTTTTTGGGTCGGATCGATAGGTTTCTCTCTATGAGATTGAGACGGGGAGGGCGAGTCACTCCCGGCGGCGCGCGCCCGGCGGTCAGGCGCCGTGCGGCGCCGTCGCCGGCGCTCGATCCATCCGGGCGTCGGTCGCCCCGAGGGCGACGGCAGCACGGGCGGTGACCAGCTGGTAGAGCACGAGCAGCTGCGTGATCGCAAGCGACTCGGACCGATGCAGCTGGGTGCCGACGGTGAACTCGCCGAGCCGCTCGGTGCGGAGATGGCTGGCGAAGGACATCCGGCTCCAGACCATCTCCTCGATCGCCGCACTGCGCTCGCGCGGAATCATCCCCGACACCCATAGCGTCGTCTCGGCGTCGCGCTCGTCGAGAGCGAGGTGGTCGCCGTCGCTCTCGGTCAGCGGCGCGAGGTGAGGATGCGCCAGCCCGGGCCGCAGCACGATCCGGACGTCGAGGTGCGCCTGGTCGCCCGAGTCGCCGGAGTCGCCGGCCATGAACGAGATGACCATGTCGGCGTGGCGCCGCTGGGGCCGGACGTGGAAGTCCGCGTCGGCCTCGCGGCGGTCGAGCTCCTCGAGCACTTGGTCGGTGGTGTAGCCGCGGCGCGAGCAGTCTCGTTGCACCTTCCACCGGCGCCGGAGGTCCTCGGGAGGATCGAGGTACACGCGCGCGTCATAGGCCGCGCGCATGGCCGCCGTGTGAAAGCCGAGCAGCCCCTCGACGAGCGTGAAATGCGCCGGCCGAACATACTCGGAGGGACCGAAGCTGCCGTCGTGGTGGCGATAGACGGGCTTGATGATCGGCTCGCCGGCGCGCAGGTGCGCGAGGTGCTGCTCGAGGATGTCGAGGTGGTTGCACTCGGGCGCCAGCGGCGTCACGCCCCGCTCGGCCCGCTGCGCGCGGTCGTAGCGGTGGTAGTGGTCGGCCGAGATGTGGGTGACCTGCGACTCGCCCAGGATGCGGACGAGGCCGCGGGTCAGCGTCGTCTTGCCCGCGGCGGAATCACCGACGATACCGAGCAAGATGGGCCGAGGGACCTCGGACATCTCCGGAGCACAGCATGCCAGAGGGCCGCGATCCATCGAACTTTCCCCGTCGTCTCAAGGCCCGGCCCAATGGCTCGGCCGCCCATCTCCCGCGGCCTGACGCATGAACTCGACGAACTCGGTCACGACCGGGCGGCGCGGTCCCACCGTCGAGACAAGCACGTACCACGGGCGGGCCGGCACTCCGTCGGCCAACTCGATCTCCGCCAGGCGGCCGGCGACCACGTCACCGGCCACCGTCGCCCGGGAGACCAACGAGATGCCCAGGCCACAGCTGACCGCCTGCTTGATCGCGCCGTTGGATCCGACTGTGAGCGTGCGCGGCGCGAGGCCGCGGTCGCTGAGGAACCGCTCGTTCAGGGCTCTGGTCCCCGAGCCCGGCTCGCGCAGGAGCCACGCGCGATCGGCGAGCGCCCGCGCGGGCCGCGGCATGCCGTCCGCGGCCTCGTCGTCGGGCGCGGTGATGCACACGATCTCGTTCTCGGCGCACGGCTCGTACCGCAGACGCTCGTCGTCCGGCGGTGTGCCGGTGATCGCAACGTCTGCCAGGTGGCGCAGGACGCGTTCGAGCACGTCGCGGCGGTTGCCGACGTCGAGGGCCAGCTCGACGCCCGGGCGGCGTTCCGCGAAGGCATGGATCAACGGCGGGACGAACGACTCCGCCGCGGTCGTGACGGCGGCGACGCACAGCCGGCGCGCCGCAACCTGCGCCGCTTCTCGCGCTGCCTCGCGGCCGCTGCGCAGCAGTCCGATCACGTCGGTTGCGTAGGGCAGGAACGCCTGGGCCGCCGCGGTCGGACGGATGCCCCGGCCTGAGCGCTCGAACAGCTCGCACCCGAGCTCGCGAGTGAGCGCGGCAAGCGCCGAGGACACGGAGGGCTGCGTCACCACGAGCTCATCCGCAGCCGCCGTGACCGAGCCGCCTCGCATGACGGCGAGAAATGACGTGAGTTGCGTCATTGTCATAGCCATACCTCTGGCATTAAAGCCAGAGCTATAGGTGATTGTCTAGTTGCAGCGGAGCGTGGCCAGCCCGATGCGCATGCGAGCATCGTCACGGGCCGGCTCCGTTTCCGTTTGGCGATCGGATCCGACGTGGAGGACGGGGACGCCGAGGCACCACGAGGCCAGGCCCGCGACGGCGGCGGCCCCGCTCCGGCAGCGGCGCGGCCAACCCCGCTCCGGCAGCGGCGCGGCCAACCCCGCTACGGCAGCGGCGCGGCGAACCTCGCGACCGCGCCGACGACCTCGTCGGGGCGGTCGAGGTGCGGGCTGTGGCCCCCGGCGACGACGAGCGGCCGCGCGTCGCCGGCGGCGGCGACGATGCGATCGACCTGCTCGAGCGTCCCGTAGGCGTCGTCGCGGCCCTGGATGACGAGCGTCGGCGCGGTCACCTCGGCGGTGTCGGCGGTCAGGTCCCAGGCGCGGAAGGCGGGATCGAGCCACACGTCGCACCAACCCCAGAAGGCGGCGTCGGGATCGGCGTGATGGGGCGCCATGCGCTCGCGCAGGTCGCCGTCGAGGTAGCTCTCGCGAATCCGCTCGATCGCGTCGACGCTGACGTCCTCGACGAACACGTGGGCGGCGAGCGTCACCACGCCGGTGACGCGGTGATGGCCGGCGTGGATGAGCGCGATCGAGCCGCCGTCGCTGTGTCCGACGAGGATCGGCTCGGGCGCCTCGACGAGCTCGAGCACCCGCGGCAGGACCTCGAGCGCCTCGGCGTGGAAGAACGTCGCGGTGCGGGGCGCCGGCGGCGCGTCCGAGAAGCCGTGCCCGGCACGCGAGAAGGCGATCACGCGGCGGCCGGTTGCCTCGGCCAGCTGCTCGGGGAATCGGCGCCAGAGCCCGACCGAACCGAGGCCCTCGTGGAGCAGGACGAGGGCGCGTCGACCAGGGTCGCCGGGGAGCTCGACCGCCTCGAGCCGTCCACCGCCGACGTCGAGATCGAACCGACGTTGCCGACGGGGCGGCGGAGACGCCGCGTCGGCCGCCGGCGAGCCGTCCTGGGCGGCGCAGGTCATCGCACCTCGACGACGAGCGCGGCGCCGGTGTCGCCCGCGGCGCAGCCAGCGAACAGGCCGCGCCCTTCCGCCCGGTGCGCGAGCGCGTGGATGAGCAGGCCGGCGTCACGCAGCGCCGCGATCGCGGCGGGCACCGGCGCGGTCGGCATCGTGCCCGGCGCGATGCGCGCGAACCCCGAGGCGAGGACCGCGGCGAGCGGCCCCGCCGCGCCCCAGTCACGAGCCCGGTCGGCCGTGGTGATGATCATCCCCGCGGTGCCGTCGGCGGGATGGGTCTGCGAGCCGTAGCTGGCCACGCCGTCGGCCGCCACCGGATCGAGCCCGGCGAGATCCTGCAGCGTCGTCGACCGCACCCCGTCGTCGGCGTCGATCTCCTGCGCCCGGCGCCCGCGCCCGACCGTGATCGGGATCATCCAGGGGCGTTGGAAGGCCCGGTCGGAGGCGAGCGCGTCCTCGTACTGGGCGTAGCGGCGGGCGGTGAGCTCGTCGAGCGCCGGCTTGGTCAGGCCGGCGGCGGCGGCGACGCGCTCGGCGGTGGCGAGCATCCCCTCGCCGGTGATCGGGTCGCGCTCGAAGCTGTGCAGCGCCCAGTTCTCGGTCTCGGGGGCGCCGCCGGGGGCGGTCGAGCGGCGGTGGAGCAGCTGCGACCCGATGCTCGTACGGTCGGTGGTGACGACGAGCCGCGCCCCGTCGGCCGGCCCCTGCTGGCCCGCGGCGGCGGCGTGGATCGCGGCCCCCGAGGTCGCGCACGCCTGCGAGATCATCGGCCCGGTGACGCCGGGGAACCCGAGGCGCGCGGCGAGCGTGGGCGCGCCGTAGAACGCCCCGGGCTGGGGGATCGTCCAGCCGTGGACGAGCTCGGTCACGGCCACTCCAGGCCGCGCTCGTGCAGCGCCCGAGCGGTCACCTGGCGCGCGAGCTCGAGGCTCGGGAGATCGGCGGCGGGCCCCTGCCAGCGCACGAACGGCGAGGACCAGGACGCCTCGACGGGGATGACGGTGCCGGCGAAGTGCATCAGGCGGGCGTGATGATGTCCGGCGGGGGCGGGTCGGCGAACACGCCGGCGACCGCCTCGGCGCGAGTCCGCAGCACCGCGCCCTGGTTGATGTAGCCTTTGTCGGTGATCTCCCCGGCGTCGATCGACGGCGGGTCGGCGAGCAGCAGAAGACGCTCGATCCGCGTCGCCGAACCGGCGCCCGCATTGTGGCGGGCCAGCGCGGCGGCGAGATGCTCGCGCACCCGGTCGGCGCCGCCCAGCCGGTCGGTCTCGGCCCGGTTGCACCAGCCGAGCGCGGCGACGTGGTCGCGATCGTGACCGCAGATGACCGCGTCGGAGAGGACGCCGGCGGCCGCGAGGAGCGCCAGCCGCAGCTTGCCGACGCGCACCCAGGTCCCGGTCGAGAGCTTGAAGTCCTCGGCGAGGCGCCCGTCGAAGCACAGGCCGCGGGCGGGATCGGCCTCGTCGAGTAAGCGGACCGCGTCTCCGGGACGGTAGAAGCCCTCGTCGTCGAAGGCCGCCGCGGTCGCCTCGGGATCCTCGAGGTAGCCGGGGGTGACGTTCGGCCCGCGCAGCCGGATCTCGAGCGTGTCGGCGGCGGGCACGAGCCGCAGCGTCGTCCCCGGCAGCGGCACGCCGATGCAGCCGCACGGCGAGTCCGGAAAGTGCGCGGTCGTCGCCCCCGGCGCGGTCTCGGTCGTCCCCCACGAGGCGGTAAGCGCCACCGGGTGATCGGCGATCTCGGCGGCGACCGCCGCCAGGCGGCCCCAGACGTCCTCGGGCAGCGCGGCCGCGGCGTAGAACATGAACCGCAGCCGGGAGAAGAAGCGCTCGGCGAGCGCCCGGTCGGACTCGAGGCGGCCGACGAGCAGGCCCCAGCCGGCGGGGACGTTGTAGTAGACGGTCGGGGCGATCTCCGACAGCGAGCGGACGGTCGCGCCGAACAGCTGCGGCGCCGGCCGCCCGGGATCGACGTACAGCGAGCCGCCGAACGCGAGCACCTGGTTGACGTTGTGGTTGCCCCCGAAGGTGTGGCTCCACGGCAGCCAGTCGACGAGCACCGGCGGCTCGCCGGCCAGGAACGGCCACACCCGGCCGAGCGCCGCCTGGTTGGAGCAGAGCATCCGATGGGTGTTGATCACGCCCTTGGGCGAGCCCGTCGACCCCGAGGTGAAGAGGATCTTGGCCACGGTGTCGGGCCCGGTCGCGGCGAAGGCGCGCGCGAGCCCGGGGCCGGGCGCGGTGCGCATCAGCGACGCCAGGCCGATCCGCGCCGAGCCGGCCGCGGGCGTCGCGCGGCGGCCGACGACGTGGTGCTCGACGGTGCCCTCGAGCTCTGCGAGCACGTCGCCGAACGCGCCGGGGTCCTCGGCGAACACCATCCCCGGCGTGGCGCGGCGCGCGATCGCTCGGATCCGCTCCCGGCCGCCGGGGCTCGCGGAGTACGCGGCGCTGATCGGCAGCACCGGCACGCCCGCCAGCAGCGCGCCGAGCGTCAGCAGCAGGTGGTCGACTGAGTTGCCCGACAGGATCATCAGCGGGCGTCGCGGCCCGAGCCCGGCGTCGAGCAGCGCCTGCCCGACCGCATCGGCCAGCTCCGCTCCCCGCCCCCAGCCGGTCGTGGCCCAGCCGTCGCCGTCGCGCTCGGCCACGAGCGTGCGCTCGGGGTGGCGCCGCGCGCCGGCGCGGAGGTGGTGGCCGAGGCTCGGCGGATAGTCGCCGAGCTCGTCGCGCGAGTACATCAGCCACGACCCGTCGGGACGGCGATCGAGCGCGATCCGGGGCGGCGCGAACAGGTCGACGGTGGCCGGCGGCACTGCGTGCAGCGTAATCCCTTCCCCGCATGAACGGCCCGGCCTGGAAACGGCCGCCCGGCACGGATGCGTCCGCTCTGACCGGCACCGGTGACATCGTCACGCCACCCGATCACCGCAGGCGCGCCATGCCCGCCTGACCGCGGGGAGCAGTCGCTGGCTCGCGCAGCAGCTGCCCGCCGCGCGGATCGTCAACGGCAGCGGCGGCACCGACGTCTGCAGCGCGTTCGTCACCGGCTCGGCGGCGCAGCCGGTGCGGATCGGCGAGATCACCGGCCCCGCGCTCGGCGTCGCGGCGTGCGCTACGACGAGGAGGGTCGGGAGGTCGTCGGCGAGCGCGGCGAGCTCGTCGTCACCCGGCCGATGCCCTCGATGCCGGTCGGGTTCTGGGGCGACGACGACGGGCGTCGGTACCGGGAGGCGTACTTCGAGCGCTTCCCGGGCGTCTGGTGCCAGGGCGACTGGATCCGCTTCTCACCGGCGGGCACCTGCGTCGTCTCGGGTCGCGGGACAGGAACGCCTCGACCTGCGTGAGCGCGCGGCGCGGGCTGCTCTCGGACGCGACGCTCAACCGCGGCGGCGTGCGCCTGGGCACCGCCGAGTTCTACGCGGTGGTGCAGGAGCTGGCCGAGGTCGACGAGGCGCTCGTCGTCCACCTCGAGGACGTGGCCGGCGGGCCCGGTGAGCTGCTCCTGTTCGCCCAGCTCGCGCCGGTCAAGCGGATCCTCGCCGGCGCCGATCCCGACGCGGTGACGAGCCGCGGGTCGCTGCGCAACCCGGACGCGCTGCGGGCGTTCGTCGAGTTCGCCGGCCGCCGTCAGGCGGCCTGAGACGCCGTGCCGCCGGTCTGTCCGGCCGCCGTCAGGGCCTGCTTGAACTGTCCCGTCAGGGCCTGCTTGAACTGCAGGCCCCGGTGATGGGTCAGGTCGGGAACGGCTCCTCCGGCTACTGCGCGAGTGCGACCCGCGCCCGCGCGAGCCGCACCGCCCTGGTCAGCGTCGGCAGATCGTAGGCCTCCTGGTGGCGATGGCCGTTGATGAAGAACGTCGGGGTGCCCGAGACGCCGCTGAGGTCGGCCGATTCGACGTCCTGCGCGATGTGTCCCGAGCCCTTGCGCTTGCGCAGCGCCTCGCGGAAGGCTTCCATGTCGAGCTCGAGCTCCTGCGCGTAGCCGAGGATCGCCCGCAGAGTCAGGTCGCCCTGGTGGGAGAGCATCAGCTCGTGCATCTCCCAGAAGCGGCCGAGGGTGCCGGCGGCCTCGGAGGCCTCGGCGGCGAGCTGGGCGTGGGGATGGACGTCGTTGAGCGGGAGGTGGCGCCAGACGTAGCGCAGGTCGCCGAAATCGGCGAGCAGATCGCGCAGCACCGTCTCGGCCTGGCCGCAGAACGGGCATTCGAGGTCGCCGTACTCGAGCAGCGTCACCGCGGCGTCGTGCGGACCGCGGATGTGGTCGCGCTCGTCGTTGACCGGTACGGCGAGATCGACGATCGCCTCGGCCTCGCCGACGAGCGCGCGCAGTCGCAGCCGCCGCGGCAGCCGGGCCGTGAACCGGATGACCAGCCAGCTGACGACCGGCGCGGCGACAAGCGTGGTCAGCACGCCGAGCTTGGCTTCGCGCAGAGCCTCCCCGTGGAAGGCGAGGGTGGCGATGAGCAGCGAGACGGTGAAGCCGATGCCGGCGACCGCGCCGCCGCCGATCACCGACGCCCAGCCGACCGGCGGACGGATCGAGCCGCGGCTGCACCGGGTGACGAGCCAGGTGCCGGCGCTGATCCCGATCGGCTTGCCGATGAGGTAGGCGGCGAGGATCCCGAGCGTGATCGCCGAGGTGTAGGCGTGGCGCAGGAACGAGCCGTCGATCGCAAAGCCGGCGTTGGCGAGCGCGAACAGCGGTACGACGACGTAGCCGGCGAACGGGTGAAACAGCGCCTGGAAGCGCTCGTTGGGCGAGATCGCCGAGCGCAGCCCGGCGCGCGCTGACTGCTGCAGCTCCGAGCTCGGCTGCTCGCGAAAGACGCGGAACAGGTCGGTGGCGCGCTCGAGGTCGGCGCGGGCCGCGGGGTAGGCGATGGTCACCAGCCCGGTGGCCAGCCCGACGACGATCGGATCGACGCCCGACTTCAGGAACGCCACCCACGCGATGACGGCGAGCAGCGCGTACACGCCGCCGTTGCGCACGCCGGCGCCGCGGGCGGCGACGATGATCGCGAACACGCCAAGCCCGATGAGCAGCGGCGTCGCATGCACCGAGGTGGTCAACACGACCGCGATGACGACCAGCGCGACGAGGTCGTCGACGACGGCCACGGTGAGGATGAACGCTCGCAGGCTGTCGGGGAAGCGGCGCCCGACGAGCGCGAGCATCCCGAGCGCGAACGCGGTGTCGGTCGACATGGCGGTTCCCCACCCCCCTGCGGGAGCCGGTCCGCGGATCGCGAGATAGATGACGACCGGCACCACCATGCCGCTCAGGCCCGCGGCCAGCGGCAGCAGCAGCCGCCGGCGGTCGCGCAGCTCGCCGAGGTCGAACTCGCGGCGCGCCTCGAGTCCGACGACGAAGAAGAACACCGCCATCAGCCCGTCGTTGACCCAGTGGCGCAGATCCTGGGTGAGGCCGGAGCCGCCGATGCGGATGCTCAGCGCCGTGTGCCACACCCGCTCGTAACCGCCGTCGCCGACGTTCGCCCACACGAGCGCGGCGATCGCCCCGACGAGCAGCACCGCCGCCGAGCCCGTCTCGGTGCGCATGAAGTCGCGCAGCGGCGCCTCGAGGTTGCGCGCCCACGCCGTCCTGCCGCTCAGCGGCCCGCGCAGCGCGGCGGCGACCCCCGTCCCTGCGCCGCCCGCCCCGGGCTGGCGCCCCGATCCGGTCGTGTCGACCATGCCTGCATTTTGACGCGCCCGAGCACCGACGATCACGATGCCCACGGGCCGGCGCGCCGTGACACGATCACGCGATGGCGCTGCGCCCCGCGGCCCCTGCCTGCGGAACCTCGAGCGGCAGCCGGGATCGATCTCCCGCCCGATCGCGTCCCCGCGACCTTTCCGCGCGATCGCGGATGGCGAGCTCAGCGGGCGCGTCTCGATCCACCACCGCCTCACACCGCGCGGCCGGTTCGACAGGACCGTGCCTCCGGCTGGCCGCCGCTCGGTGCGATGGCCGCTGGCGCGCCGGCCGGATCGAATGCATCCACACGGGCGACCACTCCCTGAACCGGCCTGGACTCCGAGCGGCCGACCACTCCCTGAACCGGCCTGGACTCCGGGCGGCCGACCACTCCGTGCGCCGGTCTGGAACTCCGGGCGGGAGGGGTAACACGACATCCGGCGGCGGCGGCGCCGCCGGGAGTCGTACAACCCCCGGTTTCCGGGGGTCAGACGACGTCGGCCCCCCGAGCGCGCCCCCCAGAGTCGTGGCACCCCCACCGAGGTGTGGCTGCGGTCCTTCCGAGAGCGGCAGACGCCTCGGCGATCGGCCCGCCCGAAGGACGGCCGCCGATCCGGGCGGATGGCCGCTGGCGCGCCCGGGGGGGATGAATCAGCAGGGGTCCTCAGGCGGTCACGGCCAGGTCGATCTTCAACTTCGCCGCGCGGGCCGGATGTCGACCCGGGCGACGAGCTCGCGCAGCACCGTCTCCAGCTCGAGCTGGGCGAACGCCGCGCCGAGGCACCGGCGCACGCCGCCGCCGAACGGGATCCATGTGTTGGCCGGTGAGCATGTCGAGCAGCCGGCGCAGCGCGACGCGCAGCCGATCGCGCCGACCGGGGTCGGCGACGCCGAGCACGCCCAGGATGATCTCGAGGCCGAGCGCCTGCATCGGGGGCCGCAGCCGCACGGTCTCTCCGGCGGCCAGCCGTCGATCTCCCGGCCGGCGAGCGCGCTCATCAACTCGCCGTAGCGCGACATCCGCTCGCCTGGAAGGCCGGCAGCAGCAGGCGGCGCGGACGCAGATGCGCGCGGCCGTCGAGCAGCAGCACCGAATGGCTGCCGCGCACCGGCGCACTGGCCCATCGTCCACTGCGCCCCGCGGACCCACATCGCGGTCTGCAGCGCGACGGGCATCCGCGGTCCCGGAGGCAGGTTGGACAGGTCAAGAGGCGCGCGCGCCGAACATCGGGACGCTCTGCACGTCATCGCCGGGCGGGACGCGCCGGCGCCCGACCATCCGGTCGGCGACCATGTTCTGGAAGCGGTGGAGCGGCTCCTCGAAGCGGTAGCAGAGCCGACCTCCGGGGAACGGCGTCGAGTCGAGTCCCGCCTGGACGCGCTCGACGATGCCGATGTCCTCGCGATTGACGCCGTCCCAGAAGCGCGCAAGGCCGTCGACCGCCGACTCGGCGTCGCCGCCGCCGGTCGTGCCGCGAGGGGTCAGCAGATACGTCGTCTCGTGGGTGAGCCGGGGGCTCAGCGGCCGGGCGAGGATGACGAAGACGTGGTTGGGCAGGACGTTGATCGCGACGTTGGGAAAGATCCAGGCGAAGCGCGCGCTCGTCGCGTCGGACGCGTCGAGGCCGTCGAGCGGCGCCAGCCCGCTCTGCCATCCCCCGTCCTCGGTGTCGGGGGCGATCGGCGAGGTGCAGAAGCCGCAGTACATGCCGGCGCCCTGCCAGCGATGGTGGGCCTCGATCGGCGACACCTTGACGAGCCCCGGGTGGATCCAGGGCAGGTGGTAGTATTCCATGAAGTTCTCGGCGATGAGCTTGTAGTTGGCGGCGATCTCGTACTCGCCGGTGCGGGCGAGCTCTAACTCCGGTAGGCGGTAGCCGGCCGTCCGGCGCTCGAGATCGCCGAGATGCTCGGCCAGCGGGCCGGCGCCGCCGTCGAGGTTGAGGAACACGAGCGGCCCCCACTCGTCGACCGCGACGGGCAGCAGGCCGTAGTCGGCGCGATGAAACGCCGCCACGTCGGCGGTCTCGAACGCTGCCCGCTGGTCGGCCGGGATGTCGGAGCCGGCGAACAGCGGCGTCCCCACGCACCGGCCTTCGCGGTCATAGGCCCAGCTGTGGTACGGGCAGCGGAGGTAGCGCCCGACGCGCGTCGTGTCGGCGGTCACCAGGCGCGTGCCGCGATGCCGGCAGACGTTGTAGTACGCGCCGAGCGCGCCGTCGTCGGCGCGCACGACGACGACCGAGCGCCCCGCGACGTCGGCGACGAGCGCATCGCCGGGCTCGCGCAGCGTCGCCGAGCACCCCACCGCCACCCAGCTCGAGGCGAACACGCGCTCGCGCTCGAGCGCGAGGAAGGCATCCGAGGTGTAGGCGTCGGGCACGAGCGTCTCGGCGAGCGCGACCGGTCGTCGGGTCGCCGCGTAGGTCTCCTCGCGCGTGAACACGTCTCCCGAGCCGCTGTCGATCCGGTTGGTCATCGTGGAGCGCCGAGCGTAGGCGTTCGCCGGACGCGTCACAACCGCGATCGGCCCGAGGATCGGCGGACTGCAGTTCGCCGCCGACGGGCGCTGTCGTTCGTGGCCGACGCCGTCGCCGACGGATCGCCGTCTGGCAGCTGCTCCTCGCGCCCCGGCCACGGCGCGTCCGTCGCTGCGCTCATGCCGTCCCGAGCGCGCGGGAGGTCTCAGGCGAATGACCGCAGGGGATTACGCGAAGTAGTGGCCCGCCTCCACGTCCTGCACCCAGCCGGGATGGGTCGGCTCCCAGCCCAGCAGTTGGCGGGTCTGGTCGTTGGACGTCGGGTTGTCGAGGCCCGCGAAGGCGGCGAGGAAGCCGAGGTACTGCGGCGCCTGGTCATCGGTGATGCTCTTGGTCTCGATCCCGAGCTTGCCGGCGATCGTCTCGGCGATCACCGTGCGCGGAATGCCCGTGTCACCGACGCCGTGCAGGGTCGAGCCGGCCGGAGCCTTCTCCAACGCCAGGCGGTAGAGCACGCCGATGTCATATGTGTTCGCCGCCGGCCAGCGGTTCGAGCCGTCACCGGTATATGCCGCCACCCCGTTCTCCCGAGCGAAGCCGATCAGGGCATGGGTGAAGCCATGGTGGTCGAGGTCTGAGTGGACCATCGGCGCGAGCCGCACGACGGAGGAGCGCACGCCCTGCTGAGCCAGGCCGATCGTGTAGTTCGCCGCATCGACGCGGGGACCGCCGTCGGACTGGTCCTCCTCGGTGCCGGGGCGGCCGGTGATCCCGGCCATGGCGAGCATCAGGGTGCCGCCGGTCGTGACGAAGGGCTTGTCGGTGCCGATCAGCGTCTCGCCGATCGCCTGGATGGCGGCCAGGTCCGAGTCGACTGCGCCCATGAAGTCGCCGCTGCGCATGGCCTCGTGCTTGAAGGCGAGGTGGATCACGCCGTCGGCCTCGGCGGCCGCGGCCTTGAGCGCCGCGAGGTCGTCGAGATCGCCGCGGCGGACCTCGGCACCAAGGGCGGCGACGGTCTGCGCCGAGGCGTCGGAGCGGGCGAGACCGACGACCTGATGTGCGTTGTTGACAAGTTCGGGGATCACGGCGGAGGCGATGTGGCCGGACGCGCCGGTGACAAATACGCGCATGGAGAACTCCAGATGAGATCGAATGTCACTTGGTGTCATCACCCTAGCACCTTCACGGCACCAGGTGTCATCAACTACGCTCAGCTGCGGTGTCCCGCTGGGAACCAGACGCCGAAGGCCGACTCGGCAAGGCCGCCATCACCCTGTTCGCGGAGCAGGGCTACGACGAGACGACGGTCGCGGAGATCGCCGAGGCCGCGGGGCTGACCAAGCGGACCTTCTTCCGCTACTTCTCCGACAAGCGCGAGGTGCTGTTCAACGGCTCACACGAGCTTGCCGAGCGCTGGATCGGCGGGATCGAGGCGGCCCCGGAGGACGCCGGTCCGATGGCCGCGGTGTCCGTCGGGCTCGATGAGGTGGCGGAGCTGTTCGCCGACCGTCACGCCTTCGCCAGGTTGCGATCCCGGATCATCGCGGCCAACCCGGAACTGCAGGAGCGCGAGCTGATCAAGCTCCAGTCCCTGGCCGGCGCCATCCAGGCAGCGCTCGTGGATCGCGGCGTGTCGGTGAACGCCGCGATCCTTGCCTCCCAGGCGAGCGTGACCGTCTTTCACGTCGCCTTCGCCCACTGGGTGGAGCAGGACGACCCGGCCGCCCTCAGGCGACTGATGGACGAGTCGCTGGAGGAGCTGCGGTCGGTGACCGCCGCTTGACGACCCGGGTCGATCCGCGCGCTGATCGGCACGCCGGCGATCTGGCCGAGGTCGCGCACGTGCGGAGCTCGATCATCGTCCGAGCCCGACGACGTGGCCGACCACGACCGTGTGGTCGCCGCCGTCCGCCACGTCGTGCAGGTCGCAGCGCAGCGCCGCCAGCGCGGACTCGAGCACGGGCACGCCGTCGTCGCCGCGGCGGCCGCCGGCCGACCGCGTCTGCGGCGCCCCGTTCCGAGCGAGGCGACCGGCCAGCTCGCGCTGATCGCCGCCCAGGATGTTGATGACAAAGCGTCGGCTCTGCAGCAGCGCGGCGAGCGTCTGGGACTCCTCGTGCATGGTCACGAGCACCATCGGCGGGTGCAGCGACACCGAGCTGACCGTGTTGGCGGCGCTGGCGAAGGGCCGGCGACGGCCGTCGCGCGTGGTCACGATGTTCGCCCCGCCGTCCAGCAGCCTCACCGCGTCCCGCAGCCCGTCGGGCGCCGCGCGCGAGCGACCCACCTCCTCGGGCTCGGCCACCGACACCGCGACCGCATCGATCATGTTGCGGATCGCCTTGATCGGCTCGCGCTGCCCGACCCTCGAGCGGGGGGTGACCGGAGCAGATCGGGTCATCGCGCCGCCTTCGCCGGCTCGGGCAACCGCGAGCGGGAGGCGGCGGAACGCCAGTCGGTTGTGCTCATCGAACGTTCTCCAGAGGGCTTGACGTGGCGGCCCGGGGATAGCCGGTGCGCGGCAAAGGCTACAATCTGGATCGAGATTATCACGATGTGCCGGGCCGAGCGGAGACGAAAGCCGGGCGCCAGCCGGCCCACCTACCGGCCGGCCGGCGCGTTGGCCCGCCCGCCTATCGGCCGGCCGGCGATGGCTGCACGGCGTGCGTCGCCTCTTCAGGCGAGAGCTGGTCCTGGGCGTTGATCCGCGCACCGGGCGGCGGCGGGATCGGCCCCTCGAGCAGCGGGTCGCCGGTCTGCTCCATCCACGCCTGCAGGCGCGCGCGCAGATCGGCGACGACGTCGGCGTAGGCCGGATCGTCGACGGAGTTACGCCCCTCGCCGGGATTGAAGAAGAGGTCGTGCAGCCGCTCGCGGGCGACCCGTCGCCGGCCCCAGCCGCGAGCGAGATAGGCGTCCTTGCTCGGGCTGTCGTCGCAGTTGGCGAGCACCGGGTAGGGGTAGTCGTCGAAGCGGCGGACGTACTTGAAGCGCTCGGTGCGGATCGAGCGCTGTGGCTCGTAGGCGGCGTGGTAGGTGAGCTCGGCGAAGATCTCCGCGCGTACGCCCGGCGGCTCGGACCCGGAGGCGAGCGGCACGAGCGAGCGGCCGCGCGGCCACTCCGGCTGCTCGATCCCGGCGATTTCGCAGATCGTCGGGAAGATGTCGATGTGGGAGACGAGCTCGTCGCGCGCGGCGCCGACCGGTATGCCGGGGCCTCGCATGAGCAACATCACCCCGGTGCCGCGGTCCAGCAGGCTCGCCTTGGCGGTGGGAAAGGCAAGCCCGTGGTCGGTGGTGCAGATGACGAGCGTGTTGCGGTCCAGGCCCGTCTCGTGCAGGGTGTTGAGCACCGACCCGATCCCGTGGTCAAGGGATCGGGCGGATGCCTTGTAGGCGGCGACATCCTGGCGGATCTCCGGCGTGTCGGGCAGGAACGGCGGCGGCAGCGAGTAGACGCGGTCGCGGACCGAGCTGGGCGCGAAGAAGCTGCGGTGGGTCTCGAAGAAGCCCACCGAGAGGAAGAACGGCTGCGGGATGTCGCCGCTCAGCGTGGCGATGGCGGCGGGCGCGACCGAGTTGACGGTCGTGTTGACGACGTCGTGCACGACGTCGTAGCCGAGGACGTGCGGATCGGCGGAGACGTGCTGCTCGCCGATCAGCTCGGAGTGGTATCCGGCGGCGCGCAGGGTGTGGACGATGTGCTGGCCGGTGTCGTGCAGCGAGAACCCGCGGTGCGCGAGGCCCATCATCCCGTTCTCGTGGCAGTAGGCGCCGGTCAGCAGCGCCGCCCGGCTGCCCGAGCACGACGGTGCGGCGCAGAAGGCGTTACGGAACATCACCCCCTGATCGGCGAGCCATTGCAGGTTCGGAGTCGGGATCGCGTGGCCGTAGGGCTGGACGTACCGGCCGGTGTCATGCGAGTTCAGGTAGAGGATGTTCGGCGGCATGGCGATGCGGCCCCGAGGGCGGGCGAGGCTCTGGCGCCAACCTAGCGGACGGCGGCGAGCCCCCGGCGATAGGCGGCGACCCAGTCCTCGGTCACCGCGTCGGCCTGACGGCGCAGCGGCTCGCCGGGAGCCCACGCGCCAGGCGGGGTGACCCCGATCCAGTCAAGGACGCGGCGGACCGTTCCCGCCAGGTCAGGCTCGAGCTCTGACTCATAGCCGACGGTCAGCGGCACGATGCCCTGACCGGCGAAGTAGTGCCGCCATCCCTCCGCGTCGGCGGCGAAGCGCCGGACGAGATGGTCGATCGCCTCATAACGGTACTGCGGCGCGGGCTCTGCACCACCGTCCCCACCCGCGCGCCAGCGACGCGTCTGCATCGCCTTCCACATGCTGACCGCCTGGCGCACCGTGTCCGCGCGCGACACCCAGACGTAGCGAGGTCCGCCGAGCAGGCGATCGAGCTGAGCCTGTACCGGCAGGTCGGCGAACTCGGGCAGCTGGCCGGCGAGGGCATGGAGCTCGTCGAGCTGGTTGAACATCAGCTTGGCGCCGAACACGCCGTTGGGCGTCGTGCCGCGCCGCAGCGTGCGCTCGAGGTGCTGGCGATAGTCGCCAAGGCCGACGAGCGACGAGTAGTCGGGCGCTTGCGGCGGCCGCGGATCGTCGCGGATGCCCAGGCCAGTCCGCGCCAGGCCGTCCAAGAAGTCTCCCGGGTGCGGCGGGACCCCGGTGTCGCGCATCGCCTCGAAGTACTCCTCGGGCCGCCCGGCCACCCCGGTGTCGCTCAGCATCGCGCAGAGGAGGGTGCTGCCGCTGCGCTGGGTCGCGCAGACCAGGTAGGACCGGCGGAGCTCAGCCATCCGCGGCGGGCAGCGCGGCGAGGATGCGCTCGACGGCCTCGGAGACCTCGACCGTCTCGGTGTCGAGGCGGACCTCGGGACGCTCGGGCGGCTCGTAGGGAGCGTCGACGCCGGTGAAGCCCTTGACCTCTCCCGCGCGAGCGCGCGCGTAGAGGCCCTTGGGGTCGCGCCGGGCGCACTCCTCCACGTCGGTGTCGACGTGCACCTCGATGAACGGCAGCTCGGCCGCCTCGTGCAGCCGGCGCGGGACCTCGCGGTCCGAGCGCAGCGGCGAGACAAGCGAGACGACCGCGACCACGCCGGCGTCGGCGAACAGGCGCGCCACCTGACCGACCCGCCGCACGTTCTCGGCGCGATCGCCGGGGGCGAAGCCGAGGTCGTCGGAGAGGCCGTGGCGGATGTTGTCGCCGTCGAGCAGGTAGGCGGACTGACCACTGTCCACCAGCCGGCGTTCGAGCTCGACCGCGATCGTCGACTTGCCCGACGCCGGCAGCCCGGTCAGCAGCACCGTACCGCCGCGCTGGTCGATCGCCAACCAGCGCTCGTCGCGATCGAGCGCTGACGGGTGCCAGGTGACGTCCCGGCGGGAGGCGCGTCCGAGGTCGACCGCGCGCGGGGCGCGGATGACCCCCGCCGCGACGGTGTCGTTACTGACCTCGTCGATCAGGATGAATGAGCCGGTGGAGCGATTGACTGAGTAGGGGTCCGCCAACACCGGCGCGCTTGTGCGGAGCCTTATCTCTCCGATGTCGT
>JAFAYV010000056.1 GCA_019240115.1 Solirubrobacterales bacterium
CCGCGCTGCGTCCCCTCCTGCAGCGCATCAACCTCTACCTGAGGCGCTGGACAGCACGGAAATACAAGCGACTGCGGACCTATAAGCGGTTCGAGCGGTGGCGGGCCGGGCTCCTCGCGCGAGATCCCAGCCTGTTCGCCCACTGGCAATGGATCCGCTGGTCCTAAACGCCTGATCAGAAGAGCCCGGTGACGGGAGACTGTCACGCCGGGATCTGAGGGAGCCCGGGGGTGCAACCCCCCCGGGCCACCCGACTCCCAAGTCGTCCCCGGCGCAATCGCTGCGGCGCCACGACTTGCGCTGACGACGATCGAATCTCCAACAACGGCGGACGTTTCGGCGGTGCGGGACGTCTTCGGGGACGTCTTCAGCACGCGAGTGCGTGGAGTGTATGTCTGTCGCTGGATGTCTGTCGCTGGCAGACGGATGACTGGGGAGGCCTGGGTGGCTGCAGCGACGAGCGACGTCCAGGTTTCCACGAGCAGCGGCAGTTCGGAGCGGCCTGGCACCGATCTCAACGCGCGTCAGCTTCATCGAAGCCGGATGCGAGATCAGAGCGCTGGGATCAACGCGCGTCATTCTTCTTCATGCTGAGCTCGCTCTTGACGTGCGCGGTGTGTGCTCAGCCGGGCACGGACGCCCGGCCCGGTCTCCGCGCCCGACCGCCCGCGCTCGCGCCACCGGCCCCTCGCTCCCCTTCGTTGCCCGTTCCGTGATCCGGATCGACTGACCTGATGCCGAAGAAGTACCGCGAGGTCCGGGCCGCGCTCGAGGCCGCCGGCTGGTAGGTCGTCCGCCAGCGCGGCTCGCACGAGGTCTGGGCGCATCCCGACCATGACGCGCGCGTCGTCGTCGCCGGCAAGAACAGCGACACGGTCCCGGTCGGCACCCTGGGTAGCATCCGCAAGGCAGGCGGTCTGGAGCACCTTCGATGAGCGAGTACGTCGTGATCTACGAGCAGGCCGAGGACGGTGCCTGGGGTGCCTACATCCCTGACCTGCCCGGCGTCGTCGCTCTCGGCGCCACTCGTCAAGAGGCCGCCGATCGCATCCACGAGGCGTTCGAGGCCTACACCGAGGATCTGCACGATCGATCGCAGTCGCTCCCGGCGCCGCGGCACGCCGCCGAGGTCATCTCGGCCTAACTACTTGCGGCTTGCGCTGCGGTCCTCGCAGACGTAGCCGAGGAGCCGTCGGCGAACGCCAGGCGGCACCGGCTCAAGCTGGCTCGGGATCCTTCGGCGCGCTCACGGGCCGGTTGCCGTCAGTTCTCGCAAGTCTCGATTGCGGAGACCATCCGACGAAGCGCAGGTCCGTTACGCGCTCGTCCCGTAGCGTCAGGCGAGCGCGCCGTCGCCGAAGCACTCGTGAGTGGCGCTCCAGGTCGAAGGCGAAAGCGATCGCGCCCTTGCGTCCTCGGAGGCTCCGCACGAGATGCGGAATCAGACATCTAGCTTAGCTAGGTGGGCCGGGCGGCAGCCTCGGCCCTGATCGCTCTCACGCGATAGCAAGCGCGGCATCCAGCGCCGGCGACGGTCAAGGCCGTCCGTGCATAAGCACTCGGGGCAACGGTCGCCGATCCCGCCGTCCCTCTTTCCGCGCGTCGGAGGGTCCGTGCCTCAAACAGAGCACAGACGCGCTCTCGAATTTTGCGGGGCACTGGTGAGGCGCGCCCCGCTTTCATCAAATCGCGCTACTCCATGTCGGCGGTTTCGACGACGCTCGCAGCGCGCTGAGCGCGACTGGCGCCGAGAGTCGCTGTTACACGAGGAGGCCGTCGATTTGGCCGACGGCCTGTTGCAAGCCGTCGACCGTGCCCAGGTCCACCATCCTCTCCATGTCTTCGCGCGATTCGAACCGCGAGCGCATCTCCATCCGTGTGCCGCCGTCGCGCTCGGTAAGCAGCACGCTGACCGTGAAGATCGGCATGTGCGCGACCGGCGTCCCGTCCGGGTCGGCGTAGGCGTTGATGAATTCAAGCGACGTCGGTGGAACGACGGCGTTGATACGCCAGGCGCCCCGCATGGGACCCTCCGGGCCGGTCATGTAGTAGGTGGCCTCGCCGCCCGCGGTGAGGTCGTATGTCTCGAAGGTCGCGGGATGGGTCGGCGGGCCCCACCAGCGTTCGAGTTTGCGTGGATCCGACCAAAGGTCCCACACCCGTTCGATCGAAGCGTCAAAGTCGGCGATCAGGGTGATGGTCAGGTTGTCGTAGTCGGCGTCGACGCTGGTGACGCTCATCCCGTTCCCCTAATCGTTGAGGTCTTCCGTTCGGGCTCAGTGCCCGCGGCGAGCAGGGCGGACATTCGGTCGACGCGCCCGCGCCAGGTGCTCTCGAGGTCGTCGAGAGCCAGCCGCGCGCGGCCGACAGCGCCGACATCGGTGCGCACGAGCTGCTCGCGCCCGCGGGACTCCTTGGTGACCAGGCCGGCCCGCTCGAGCACGGCCACATGCTTCTGCACGGCCGCGAAGCTCATCGGATAAGCCCGCGCGAGGCGCGACACCGAAGGCTCGTCGGCGGCGCAGCGGCGAAGGATGTCGCGACGGGTCGGATCGGCGAGGGCGTGGAACAGCCCGTCAACCGCATCCTCAGTTAGCTCACCTACAACCATTTGGTGGTAGGTTAGCGGCGAAAACCTACAACCACCTGGTGGTAGGAAGGCCGGTCCAGTCGGTGCCGCCATGACCAGACAGACCACCACGAGAGAAAGAACGACCCATGAAACTGACGATCAACATGCAGGTCTCAGTCGACGGAGTAGCCCAGGGGAACGGCGGGCCGGAGGAGGAGGACCTCCGCCGCGGGTTCAGGCGTGGCGGGTGGGCCAGGCCGCTATTTGATAGCGAGGCCATGACGTTCGTCAACGAGTTCTACGATCGCGCCGACGCGTTCCTGTTCGGCCGGCGGACGTACGAGTTGTTCGCCGACTACTGGGGCGCGATGAAGAACCCGGACAGCCCCATTACAGATGCTTTGAACACCAAGCCCAAGTACGTGGCATCGAACACGCTCACAGAAGGGCGCTGGGCAGAGACGACCGTCATCTCCGGTGACGTCGCCGCGGCCATCGGTGAGCTCAAGGCCAAAAAGGAGGGTGAGTTGCAGGTGCACGGCAGCGTCTCCTTCGCCCGGTGGCTGATCGAGAACAACCTCGCTGACGAGATCGCCCTATTGGTCTGCCCCGTGGTCGTTGGCGAGGGCACGCGGCTGTTCCCCGACACCGGCCCCGACATCGCGCTTGACCTCGTCGACTCCCGAGCGTTCCCGAAGGGCATAACGCTCCAGGTCTACCGTCCGGCGGGATGCCCGCGGTATGCGACGTGACGCGCGCGACACAGGTGCCCCCAGTCAGTGCTGGTGGATCACGCGTGCGTGAGACGACAGTGGTGATGATGCGGGGAGCACAGCGATAAACGGCGAGTCGCTGTGGCCGCGACTCGCGGGGCTGCCGCTCGTCATCGCGGCCTGCGAGTACGAGCGCCTGCACGCGGTCCTCGCCCACGAGTTCGAGCGGATCACAACGCACTTGCGGCTCGTCGGTGCTGGCGTTGACGGCCTGGGTGAGGACGTCTCGGTGTTCCGGGAGGACGGCACCGCGCTGCATGAGACCCGACCGGCGCTGCCACTCGAGGGAGAATGGACGCTGGCCGGCTTCTGTGAGCATCTCGCGACGCTCGAGCTCTGGCGGCAGCCGCCGGAGTACGAGGGGGCGCTGCGCTTCCGCCAGTGGGCGTTCGAGTCCGCGGCGCTCGACCTCGCGCTCCGCCAGGCCGGCCGTGCCCTGCATGACGTGCTCGGGCTGGAGCCGCGGCCGGTGCGGTTCGTCAACTCGCTCGGCCTGGGAAAGGAGCCCTCGATCGAGCCGGTGCACCGGCGGCTGACTCGCTCACCCGGTGTGCGCTTCAAGCTCGACGCGGAGGCGAGCTGGCCACCCGAGCTGGTCGAGGAGGTCGCGGCGACCGGCGCGGTCGACACGATCGACTTCAAGGGCCAGTACGGCTTCGAGGTCAAGGATCCGGACGCGCTAGGTGCGCTTTACGACCACGTGCTCGCCGCGTTCCCGGAGGCCTATCTGGAGGACCCGCACGACCGGCCCGAGATCGCGCAGCGCCTTGGCGACCACCTCGCGCGCGTGTCCTACGACGCGCCGATCCGAAGCTCCGGCGCCATCGGCGCGACGCCCCTGGCCGCCCGCGTGGTCAACGTCAAGCCGTCGCGCATCGGCAGCCTGCGCGAGCTGCTTGAGGTCTACGCTCGCTGTGGATGCGAGCAGCGGCCGATGTACGGGGGTGGGATGGGCGAGCTGGGCGTCGGCCGCGGGCAAATCGAGCTCCTCGCAGCACTGTTCCACGCCAATGCGCCCAACGACGTCGCGCCGAGTGCCTACAACGAGGACGACCCACAGGGCGAGCTGCCCGCCAGCCCGCTAGCACCGCGCCCCGACGTCACCGGCTTTCGCTGGGCGACGGAGACACACGCGTGAACGCCCCGCAACGTGCTCCGACCCGGCCGCTGCCCGCGTTCGGCGACCGCCCGCTCAAGGCGATCACGCCGAAGGACATCGAGCAGTGCGCCGCTCGCTCGTCGGCCTCTCGAACCGGTCGAAGAACAAGCTCCTGATTTAGCTGCACGGCATCTTCCGCCGGGCACAGACGGTGTGGGGCGTCGGCGCCAACCCGCTCGCGCGCGTCGAGAAGCACCGATGCGCTCCAGCGGCGACATCCAGGTCTTCTCGCCCGAGGAGGTCCGGGCGCTCGTCCGGACCGCCGCGCTGGAGCTTGACGGCGCGATCTTCCTGACCGCGGCGTTCACCGGCCTGCGCCTCGGCGAGCTGCTGGCGCTGCACTGGCGCGACGTCGACTTCGCCGGCGCGACGATCCGCGTGCGGGGCTCGTGGTCCGGCGGCGTTCTGACCACCCCGAGGTCCGGCAAGGTCCGCCGTGCTACTGGCGACCGCGCTTGCCCAGCTCGGCCGCCGCGAGCATTGGACCGGCGGCGACGACCTGGTCTTCGCCTCGGAGACCGGTTCGTACCTGGACGGTTTGGCACTGCGCCGCCGCTACAAGCCCGCCCTCGCTGCCGCCGGCCCAACTCCATCAAAGCCGGATGCGAGATCAGGACACCGTCCCGGTCGGCACCCTGGGTAGCGATCGGAACCCGCCGGCGAGCCGGCCGGGCTCCGCGCCGGGGACTCCGACCACGTCCGCGATGCCGCTCGCCTGGTCGCACGCCCAGTTCATCCGACTGGCGGCCTCGGTCGCCGCCGGGCATCCCGTCGAACAACCCCCCGTGGTCGCCTGCCGGTTACGCCCGCACCCGCTGTCCCTGACCCCGAGACCGAGTCGCTAACGCCGCTCGCCGAAGGCGATGATCAGCTCCTCCGGCCCCCGGTTACCCGCGTTTCGGTACCAGCGGACCTGTGCCTCTTCGGCCACGCTGATGTTCGTGCCGACGCGCTTGAAGAGCGTGTCAAGCGCGATCAGCGACACCTCGATCGCCAGTCTCGCGCCCAAACAGCCGTGCGGGCCATGGCCAAAACTGAGCACGCCACGTGGGTTGCGCGAGGCGTCGAAGCGGTCGGGGTCCGGAAAGCGTTCGGGGTCCCGGTTGGCGGCCGCAATCGACAACTGGACGATGTCGCCGGGACGGATCCTCTGTCCGCGGAGCTCGATCGGCTCCACGGCAATTCGCGGGATCAACGTGATCGGAGGCTCCACACGCAGCGACTCCTCGACGACGCTTCGCAGCAGCCTGGGCTCCTCGCGCAGGCGCTGGAACTCGCGGGGATGCCCTATCAACAGCCAGACCACGTTGCCGATGACATTTCGGACGGCGACATGCCCGGCAATTAACAAGAGCAGCGTGTTTCCCAGGATTTCGTCATCGCTGATCTCACCGGCGCGGACCGCGGCCGCCATCAGGCCAAGGAAGTCGTCGTCCTCAAACGCTGCGTGGTGCCGGGCCATCAGAAGCTCGCGCGTATACGCGGTCATCTCGATCGCGCTGCGGACCATGCGCCTGGTGGTGTCCTCGGTGATCGGGATCACGTTGAAGAAATCGACGAAGTCGACCGACCACTGCACGACGCGGTCGCGGTCCTCGGGCCGGATGCCCATGAAGTCGGACAGCACATACGCAGGCAACAGGAATGCGAACTTCGACGCGACATCGATCCGATCTTCATGGATGTGTCGGTCGAGCAGAGCCTGGGCCGCCCGCTCGATCGGCGCTCGCATTGCTTCGATTGCCGTGGTGTTGAAACCTCTGTGCAGCACGCTGCGAAGCTGTGCGTGGGTGGCCCCGTCCGTCATCAGCAGCCACTTCTCAAGGTACGGGACCAGGCTACGAAGCTCGTCGCGCACGGATGGCGGCGCCGCGTCCACGAAGCCCGCCATCCTGTTGGCGCTCAGGCGTCGATCAGCGAACAGCCCGCGCACGTCGTCGTACCGAAACACGAACCACTGCCGAATCGGCTCGTGCCAATGCACGGGACGGTGCTCACGAAGCCACGCCAGGTCGGCGAATGGATCGTCGAGCTTCGCCGGGCTGTCGAGAAAGAAATCCGCGAGCGGATCGCTGGCGGTGGAGGAATCTGCGGTGCTCACGATGGAGTTTCGTCGTGTCACGACGTGGGAGTATGCAGCACCATCGCCAGGCGATCATTGGCCGTCGGGCGGGCGGCACCGCTGGTGGCGCTCCGGGTCCTGCAGGGCGCGGGGGCGGCGGTCATCTTCCCGGTCGGGATAGCCGCGATCAGCAACCCGTATCCGGATACAAAGCGGGCCCGTGCCCTCGGCCTGGTATTCGCGATCGCGAACCTCGGTACCGTTCTCGGCCCGTTCGTCGGCGGAAGTCCGGCCGGCGGCCCTGGCCGGCGGTGGATCTTCTCGCTGCTGACCCCGGTATGTGCGGGTGCGCTCGTGGTAGCGACTGCGACGATGAGCGACTCGCAAGAACCGCATGCCGCGCGCCGCCCGGACTCATCGGCACTGGACTGATCGGCGGCTGCGTCGCTGCTGTGAGCATCCTGGCCGATCAGGGCGGAACCTGGGGCTGGCGCACCGACGATAGCGTGTCCGTATGTTCTTGGGCCCGCGGTCGGCGCGATGTCCAACGTCGCCTACGCGGGGACCGTCTTCGCGGCAAGCCTGCATCCGCGGCGGGTCAGCGGGCTTGCGCCGCTGTCTGCAGGGCTCTACTTCATCGCCCCGTCGCTGTGGGTGGCAGTGTCCGAGCCGCTCGGTGCGCGGCTCGGGCGGCACGTTCATCCCAGCACCTGGTCAGCGTGGAGCGGGCCGGCGAGGCTCGGGCGTGGTGCTGACGATCGTCGTGACCATCGGCGGGATCGGCGTGCCGCCGTTGGCAGCGCGATCGGCGTCCTCCAGCGATCGGGGACGCAGCGTACGCGATACACAGCACTCTCCGCCGCGTCGCGGCCCCGATCATCACCGCGGCCGTGTGATGGCGATTCGGCATGCTGGTACGTCGGGGGCTGATGGCGCCGCTGTCGATGAATGAGCCGTGGCCGCCGGTCGCCTCGACGTGAGCTAACCGACGAGTGGACCCCCGGGCCGCCGCGCGGGTTCCAAACGTTAGGCTGGCCGGGTGACAGCCGCGGGCGGTGCGCTGGCTGGTAAGACCGTCCTGGTGACAGGGGCGACATCCGGTATCGGGCTGGTCACCGCCGAGGCGCTCGCGAACAAGGGCGCCAGGACGATTCTCGGCGCACGCACCGAAGAGCGAGCCGAGCAGGCTCGACGTCGGGTGTCGGCCCTCAACGAAGACGTGCACGCAGTGGTCGCAGACCTGTCATCGCGTTCCGCGGTGCTCGAGATGGCCCGTGAGGTGGCGGCCCGGTTCGATCGGCTCGATGTGCTGATCAACAACGCCGGCATCGACGTCGGCAGACGAGTGGTCACGGCCGACGGCTTGGAGCTGACCTTCGCCGTCAACTACATGGCGCCTTTCCTGCTGACCAACGGGCTGCGCGGGCTGATGCGTGCCAGCAGTCCCGCCCGGGTCCTGAACGTGGCGTCGAGCGGATACAGAGGAGGAAAGCTCGACTTCGATGATCTCCAGAGCGAGCGCCGCTTCAGCGGCCAGCGCGCCTACAACAACTCGAAGCTGGCACTGGTGCTGTTCACATACGAGCTGGCTCGCCGACTGGCGGGCAGCGGCGTCACCGCGAACGCCGTTGACCCAGGGTTCGTCCGTGGCACCGCCATCGGTCGCACCCTGCCCATCGGCTACAGGGTCCTGGGGACGCTCATGTGGCCGTTGATGGCCTCGATGGAGAAGGGCGCGGAGACCGTGGTGTGGGCGGCAAGCGACCCCTCGCTCGCCGACGCCACGGGCCGCTACTTCAAGCGTAGTCGTGAGATCTCGACGGGCCCGCCAACGCATGATGAGGATCTCGCGCAGCGACTGTGGCGGGCAAGCGAGCGGTTAGCGGGCTATGGCGCGGCGTGACCCAGGCAGGATGTAGCAGTGGGTGCCTACACGACAGCGGCGAACGACTGCAACGGTCGTCGAAAGGCCGGGTATCTCTCGCTCTGCTCGAGTGGACCTATCCGGCCAGTCCCGTGATAGGCCCACGGCGGTTACGCGCCGGCCAGGGCGGGATAACCGACCGTCGGCACCGGACGGGCGGTAGCGCTCTGCACGGCCACGCCAGCGGGCGAGTGCGGCGCGCGGGGGGGACCCGACGGTCTCGCCCGGGCCGGCGGTGATCGGCTTGACGCCCAGCTTGAACCTCATCGTCCCGGACTTCACCTCGAAGCGCTCGGTCGCCCAGCGGCACCCGTCGCCGGTGCTGCCGCTCTCGACCCGGTCCAAGAGTCGGCGCGCGAGTTGGTCAGAAGTCACGCCGTGAGGTGCAAGCGGGACACGTGGCCCGCGCGAAGTCTTTCCTCCTCGTCGCTCAGTGAGAGGCTGACGCTGGATCGGTGCTGTCCGGCCGGTCGGTTTGGCTCGCGGCCGGTGGCGGGCTGGCTCTCTTTGTCGCCCCCCACACGCATGCGCGGCGTGCCGACCGCGCATAGCGAAGCGAGCGGACGACGCTGCAGACGGTCTCGGCGGCTCCGCAGCAGATGCGGAACCGACATCCAGCTCGGCGAACCGGGCGGCGGCCTCGGCCCTGATCGCTCGCGACGCGATAGCAAGCGCGGCATCCAGCGCCGGCGACGATCGGTTCGCGAGCTGTCCGAGGCGTCCGGCGAATGGGGCCGCCCGGCGTCTGCGGGCGGCCCTTGCGTGCTGATCTCAGGCGGTCGCCGGCTGCGTCGCCATCAGTGCCGTCCGGCGTCGCGAGACGAGGAGCGCGATCGCCGCCCCGGCGAGCGACAGTCCGGCCGCGACCGCCAGCGCCGGGCGGAAGCCGGCCTGGAACGCGGCTGGCAGGCCGAGGCGACCGTTGGCGGTGAACACCGCGGTCACGATGGCCACGCCGAATGCGCCGCCAAAGCGCTGGAGCGTCGTGTTGGCGCCGGAGGCTTTGCCGAGGTCCGCTGGCTGGACGGCTCCCAGCGCCGCGGCGGACACGGTCGGAAGCGCCATCGAGATCCCGACTCCGGCCACGATCAGCGGCAGAACGAGCTTCCCATAGCTTGGCTGGCCCGTCGCCTGAAGGACGAACCAGCCGAGCCCCGTCGCCTGGAGCGCTAGTCCGGATGCCATCAGTGGCCGCGTGCCGATGCGGTCAGAGAGCGCTCCCGCCGCGGGCGATACGAGCAGCGGCGTCGCGGTCCACGGCAGCAGCCGCAGCCCGGTCTGAAGCGGCGAGTCGCCAAGCGCGATCTGGAAGTACTGGGTGACGAGGAAGGCGGCACCCATGATCGCGGCGGTCATCAGGAACGCAGTGGCGTTGGCCGCGGAGAACGTGCGGCTCTCAAACAGCGCCGGCGGTAGGATCGGCGTCTCGGCGCGCCGCTCCCAGCGAACGAACCCGGCCAGCAGGGCGCCGCCGGCGGCCAGTGCGATCAGCACCTCGGCGCTCCCCCAGCCTGCGGCTCCCGACCGTACGAGCGCCCACACGAGTGCGACCGCGCCGCCGCTCAAGAGCACCAGCCCAGGCAGGTCCAGGCGGACGCGAGGCCCGCGCGACTCCGCGAGGCGCGCGCGAGAGAGGAGCGCCGCGGTCACGCCGATCGGCACGTTGACCCAGAAGATCCAGTGCCAGTCGACACCTTGGGTGATCGCGCCGCCGATCACAGGTCCTGAGGCGACTCCCAGCCCGGCGACGCCGCCCCAGATTCCGACGATTGCGCCGCGGCGCTCGGGTGGGAAGGCGGCGGTGAGGATCGTCAGCGAAAGCGGCATCACCGCTGCGGCGCCGAGGCCCTGTACGGCCCGCGCGGCGAGCAGGAGTCCGGCGGTTGGGGCCAGCGCGCACGCCGCCGACGCCGCGGTGAACAGGGCCAAGCCGGTGCAGAAGACGCGGCGGCGACCGAGCCGGTCGCCGAGCGCGGCGGCGGTGACGATCCCGGACGCATACGTGAGCGCGTAGGCGTTGACGGTCCAGTCGAGCGTCTGCACGCCGACCTTCAGGTCATGACCGATCGCAGGCAGCGCGGTCGTGACGACCAGCGCATCGAGTGTCACCATGAAAAAGGCGATCGACGTTAGGCCGATCGTCCAGCGGGGAGAGGCGTGAGTGGTGGTAATCATGTCCGTCCAGACACCGGTCGGTGCGGAAATTGAGCGATGAATTTCGACCGCGGCCGGGTTCGTATCGATATGCATGACGAACAGGCATTTAGCGAGCTCGTCGAGCCCTATCACCGCGAGCTTCAGCTGCACTGCTACAGGATGCTCGGCTCGCTCCAAGACGCCGAGGACGCCGTTCAGGAGACGCTGGTGTCCGCCTGGCGCGGAATCGAACGCTTTCAGGAGAAGTCGTCTTTGCGCGCCTGGCTGTACCGCATCGCCACCAACCGCTGCCTGAACATGATCCGCGACCACCGCCGCCGGCCATCTGGACGCCTGCCGTTCGTCCCCCCGCCACCGAGCCGGACAGACGAGGTGACGTGGCTTGAGCCTTACCCCGACGATCTGCTTCCGGACACCGAGCCCGAGCCAGAATCGCGCTACGAGCTCAAGGAGGCGGTTGGGCTTGCGTTCATCACGGCGCTTCAGCGCCTGCCGGTCACTCAACGCACGGTGCTGGTCCTGCGCGATGTGCTCGGCTTCAAATCATCAGAGGTCGCGAACATGCTCGACACGACCGAAGCGACAGTCAACAGCGCCCTCCAGCGGGCGCGCTCAGCGCTCGCGACTCGGATGCCGGCCGCTCGCGAACGAGCGCCGGTCCCAGACTCTCCCGAGGAGCGCAAACTGGCCGAGGAGTTCGCCGACGCGTTCGAACTCGGTGACATGGACCGGGTCGTCTCGCTGCTCTCCGAGGACGCTTGGGTGACGATGCCGCCCGAACCGCTTGAGTACCAAGGCCATGCCGCGATCGCGGAGTTCCTGGCGCATGGGCAGGCGTTCCGCCCGCCCGGCGCCCGCGTCCGCCTCGTGCCGACCCGCGCCAACGCCGCGCCCGCGTTCGGCCACTACATGGAGCAAGAGCCGGGCAGCGGCATCGCGCTCGGACTTGGCGTGTTCGCACTCGTGCTCGACGGCCACCGAATCGCCCGTGTGACCCGGTTCGGGAGCCCCGAGCTGCTGCCGCGATTCGGGCTACCGCTTGATCTGCGGCTTGACTGACCAGCTACTCGGTCAACGTCGGGGCCAGCCGTCTCAGGCTCTGGTCGCGGATCCCCGTAGCCTGCACCAAGCCATGCACGAGCGTGTCCTGATCAACCATTTCTACGCCCATCCCGTCGGGCACGCGGTCGAGGTGCCGCACACAAACAGGCCCACCGGGCACTGCGCACCTGACCACCAATGACGAGCGGGCGAGGAGTGGTAGTTGTCGGCGGCGGGATCGGGCGTCTGCGGCCTTTCATCTCGCCGAGGCGGGGTCGAGGTCATGCTCGTCGACGAGGCCCGTGAGGGGCGAGCAACGCACGCGGCGTTTCCGTACCTGGCGCCGGGTCTGGCGGCCCTGCACGTCGGCACCACGGCCCGCGTGGAGGGCGACGCGGTCCGGGACCGTCTGGTGGACGCCGCGCTGGCGGCTGGTGCTGAGATCATGGCCGGGCGGGCCGAGCTGGGCTTGCGGGGCTGGCGGGGTCGAGGCGGTCACGGTCGATGGGCGGCGGATCGGTGCCAGTGAGGTGCTCGTCGCGGCCGGGACGTGGTCTGCGCAGCTACTCGCCTCGGCAGGGGTCAGGGTCGCGGTGGCACCGCAGCGGGGTCAGATCCTGCATCTCGGCGTCAGCCAGGACACCACGACGATGCCGGTCGTCCAACCGTGGGCGACGACCACTACCTGTTGCCGTTTGCCGACCAGCGGGTGGTGGTCGGTGCCACGCGTGAGACCAGGTTCATCGTGCACCCGACCCTGTGGAAGCTCGAGCACCCAGAGCCCGTTCCGGAGGAATCTACGGTCCGGCCTCGAGCCGTTGCTTGAGTCGCTTCATGTTCTCGGGCATCTCGCTGGCCGCCTGGCGACGGACGATGAGCGCAACCAACAGCTTCCCGATCCCGTGGCCGGTGAAGTCCACCCCGATCGTCACCCTCGACCGCGACCCGTCGGCGAGTGGCTCGACAGTGACGGTGACGATGGCCCGAATTGGGCCGCTGATGCCTCGATCGGCCCACCGCCGTGGAGGATCGTACTCGGTGATCTCGGTGAGTACCTCGCGCTCACGGCCCCCGATCTTCCGGACCGTCGTGCACTTGGAACCGACGCGGGTCATGCGACCGTCCATGTGCCCCCTCACGCAGCCCTGCTGCCACTCGGGCATGGTACTCGGATCTATGACATAGGCGAACGCTTCCTCCGCGGGTCGCGCGACCTCGGTGCTGGCGGTGATCGGCGCCATGGTCCGCGAGGATAAGGAAGTTCCGCCAAGCGGGCCGGATCCGGGCCCAGGCCTGCCCTCTGACGGATCCGTATTGGATGCGGTGCGATCCGGCTGCCGGCGGGCGGCCCTACGCAGCGCCTGCGACGTGATCTAGGTGCGAATCCAGCGCAGGATTGCGCGGGAGTGGGTGATGACGGTCCCGTCGGGCAGCTTGAGGGCGGGTAGTTTGGTGTCTCCGGTTGCCTGACGCAGCTCGTCGCGTGAACCCTTACGCAGGAATGGCAATGGGCTGCCGTGGCCGGCGATCACTTTGTTGTACTGGATGCCGTTGGCGCGCATCGCCTCCTGGACGCGGCGACAGGGATGAACGCGCGGACCGCCGTCATCGCCGTGGCAGACGAAGAGGGTCGGGATCTGGGCGGCTTCGGGCATCATGCATCCGCGAGCTTGGTGGCGAGCCGGTCCAGCACCGAGCTCGACCCCGGCGTCACACGCATACTCCCCGCCGCCAGCCAGCGCTGCAGCAACTCGGGCGCAAGCCACGCCCGGTCGACGCGCGGCGGGGGTGCGGGGATCGTGCGCGTCAGCGCAACGGTGGTCTGGTCTTGCGTCATCGTCCTCATCCCTCCTGCTCCTGGGGTGTTTGCTCGGCGCCGAACATCGCCTCCAGCGCGTCCAGACTTTGCTGCCAATGGCGCTCATAGAACTCAAGCCAGGCCGAGGCTGAGGTCAGCGGCGCGGGATCCAGACGGCACACGTGACGACGCCCGCGCACCGTGCGTCTGACCAGGCCGGCGCGCTCAAGCACCTTGACGTGCTTGGAGGCGGCCGCCAGGGACATCGCCAGAGGCTCGGCCAGCTCGCCTATCGTCAGCGGCTTATCGGACAACCGCGCGACCATCTCGCGGCGGGCGCCGTGCGCGAGGGCGTGAAACACGGCGTCCATCACCCATGGATCCTCAACCATCTGGTTGAGCCTAGACCCTACGTGGCGCACCGTCAACCAGACGCCCACCACCCATCCACGCAGGATCCTGCGCGAGGTGTGGGCTGTTGTCGAAACTGATGCTGTGAGATCGTCGTGTTTGGCAGACGGCACCAACGACCCCAAGGAGGACGCCGCCATGCCCCGATTCATGCTCTTCATGCTTCCCGGCATCACGCCGCAGGAGTACGCCGAAGGCCCCACCGTGGAGGCCGTCGAGGCGATGAGCCGGTTTAACCAGCAGCTGACCGACGCCGGCGTGCTGTTGGCGCTTGATGGCCTGCACCCGCCCGAGCGCGGCCGCCGGATTCGCGTGGACGGCGGCGAGAAGGTCGTCACCGACGGACCGTTCGCCGAGGCCAAGGAGGTGGTCGGGGGCTACTGGATCATCCAGGCTCGTGACCTGGACGAGGCCACGGAGTGGGCCAAGCGGGTGCCGCTGGGCCCGGGTCCGCAGGTCGAGGTCCGCGAGATCTGGGAGATGGCGGACATGCCCGAGGCGGTGCAGGACGCCGGCCGGCTGTCCAAGGCGCCGCCCGCCCAGACCACGACGAGCGAGTAGCGCCAGCGTGAGTGCGTCGGATGCCCTGTGGCGGATCGAGTCGCCCAAGCTCGTGGCCGCACTCACCCGCATGGTCGGGGATGTCGGCCTGGCCGAGGATCTCGCTCAGGATGCTCTGCTGGCCGCGCTGGAGACCTGGCCGCGGACGGGCGTGCCCGACGTTCCGGGCGCCTGGCTGATGACGGCGGCGAAGCGCAGGGCGATCGACGCTCTGCGCCGCCGCCGGGTCGGCGAGCACGCGCACGCCACGCTGGTCGTGGAGGCCACGCGCGCGGCGCCCGAGGAGCTGCCCGACCCCGAGGACATGGGTGATGACCTGCTGCGCCTGGCCTTTCTCACCTGTCATCCGATCCTGTCGACCGAGAGCCGGATCGCGCTGACCCTGCGGCTCTTCGGCGGTCTGACGACCGAAGAGATCGCCCGCGCGTTTCTCGTCTCGGTCCCGACGGTCGCCCAGCGGATCTCGCGCGCGAAGCGGACACTCACCGAGGCGAGGGTGCCGTTTGAGATCCCGGGTCCGGGCGCCGGACGCCAGGAGCGCCTGGCCTCGGTGCTGGAGGTCGTCTACCTGATCTTCAACGAGGGCTACGCGGCGACTGCCGGCCGGGCCTGGATGCGCCCGGCGCTGTGCGAGGACGCGCTGCGCCTGGCCCGGATCCTGGCGCGGCTTGAGCCCGAGGAGCCCGAGGTCCATGGGCTGGCCGCGCTGCTCGAGCTGCAGGCCTCACGCACCCGCGCGCGGACGGGGCCTGACGGCCAGCCGGTGCTGCTGGCAGACCAGGACCGCTCCCGCTGGGACCGGCTGCTGATCGCCCGCGGACTTGAGCAGCTGCGACACGCCGCCGCATTGGGGGCGGGCCTGGGGCCGTACGGGATCCAGGCGGCGATCGCCGCCTGCCACGCCGAGGCCGCCCGCGCCCAAGACACCGACTGGGTCCGGATCGCCGCGCTCTACGACGGCCTGGCCCAGCTGGCGCCCTCACCCGTCGTCGAGCTCAACCGCGCGGTCGCCGTCGGCCGCGCGCACGGCGCCGAGCACGGCCTGCAGGTGCTCGACGCGCTGCACGACGACCCGCGCATGACTCCGTCGCACCTGCTCCCCAGCGTCCGGGCCGACCTCCTGGTCAAGCTCGGACGGACCAACGAGGCGCGCACCGAGCTCGAGCGCGCCGCCGCCCTGAGCCGAAACCTGCCCGAGCGACGCATGCTGCGCGAGCGGGCCGCCGCACTCCAGGTCGACGGCCGCGCCGATCCACACGCCCGCCAAGCCACCGGCATCTCGGTGGTCGACCTCACGCCCCCGGAACCGCCAAGCGACGCGGCCGCCCAGTCAGCGAACTGAATCGGTCGGAGGCGTCTCGGTCTCAGTCGGTCCACCACCCGGAGACGATCTCGGCGTCGGATGGGACAACCGCTTCGTCACCGTCGACGCGTGCTCCGAAGGCCAACACCTCGAGGCCGTCCGGGCCGGCTTCCCACGTGCGCAGCACCTGCGGGGCGACGCGAAACGCGTCGAGCGGCGCCAGGTCGAGGATGTCGTCATCGAGCTTGAGCCGGCCGGAGCCCGACAGCACGACGTAGAACTCCTCCGCCTGCTCATGGCGGTGCGCGAACCCCTGGCGCTTTCCCGGCAAGAAGCGGTGATGGGTGAAACCGATGTCGGTCGACGCGAAATCCTGGGACGCAAACCGCGATTGCTGCCAGTCGGCCGCTCCGAGATCCGGCGCGGAGTCCGCTACCTGCTGGAGGTTCTTGTGGATGTAGCGCTCGGGCATCGCCGCTCCTTTCATGCGCGGACCGCCCCGGCCGCGCGCTGGGACGTGGGGTTGTCAAGCGCATCCTGCCATTCCGTCGCCGGCGGGGCTGCGGGGCCGTAGCCCCGCAGCCGGATCCTGATCTAGGCCGTGGTGACGGCGCGCTCGGTCGCGCGCAGCACGCCGGCACGATCCTTGTGCGAACGCTCGTACTCGCGAACCGCCTTGAGGCGATCCTCGTCGGCATCAGACAGGCGCGCCTGCACGTCGGCCGCGTTCTGCTCGTCGTAGCCGGGCCACGGCTCCTCGCCCTGCAGGGACTCCACCCGGCTGAGCACCGTGGTGCGGTTCTGGCCGCGGCGCTCGTAGGCCTGCACCTTGGCGAGATCGACCTGCGAGAGGCCGGGCAGTCGGTGGGTGATCTCCTCCGCGGTGAGCCCGTCATAGCCGGAGAGGGGGAGGTCATCCTCGCTGGCCGCCGCTGCCTTGACCGCGCCTTCGGCCTGAGCGACCCCCGGAACCTGTCGCGCCTGGCGTGCCACGCGGCGGGTGGCCCCGGCCGTCTTGCGCGCGGCGTCGCGCGCCGTCTCGCCCGCCTCGCGGGCCGCGTCCGCGGCGCCGGTCTCGGTCACGTCGTAGGAGGGCTTCCCCTCGACGTCGGCGGCGACGACGCTCTCGGCCAAGCGCGGGATTTCATCGATCACGCGGGCGAGCATGCGCTCCTCCTCCTCGCGGATCTGCGTGGCCAGTTCGGCTGTCTTCTCGTCACCGAGACGTCGAGAGACCCGCTCGATCGCGGTGTAGGTCGCGATCTCGAGCGATTCGGTGGCGCAGGTGTCCTTGGCGTTCTTGAGCACCTTCTCCTCGCCGCCGGTCCCGCGCAGCAGGTCGAGTGGCATCTTGCCCAGCGCGAGCGTCTGACCGAGCATGTCCTCCCAGACCCCCACGAACGCCGTCATCGGATCGGATCCGGCGCCGAGCGCCTTGAGGCGATCGCCGACGCGCGCGGCGTGGTCGCGGGTCTCGTCGAGATGACCCTCCAGCAGCGATCGGTACGAGCCGCGCGGGGTCATGGCGATCTGTGACTGCAACACGCGCACGAGCGCGTGCTCCGAGGCCCGAGCCTCCACGAGGTACTGCACCAGCTTGTGTTCAGCTTTGTTCATACGACAATCCCAATCAGATCGAGGAACACATCGGCAGCGCACGGACGGCGCGGTGGCGAGACCGTCGAGCTGCCAATCGGTTCTACCCCACGATAGACCGCCCGTCGCCCTCATCACGACACGAACACATTCCCGCCGATCGGGCCGGACGCGATCGCATGCCGGATCCCCGCTAAGCTCAGGTTCAGCACGAGGATGCGCCTAGGGTTCCGCTCCCGCCCGCGCCGCTGCCGCGGCCACGCACATTGAGGGTCGGGAGGACCGAGACCAAGCGGCGACAGGGCGGCCCGGTTGGGGTGGTCCAGACCTGAAGGGATAAAAGCCCGGAGGGCTCCGTTGTCGTGCCCGCAGCGGCGGGCGGAAGGGAGCCTTCATGTCGCTTGATGTCCTCGCCCTGGTGGTGGTCGCCGCCTTCGCCCATGCCGGGTGGAATCTCATCGCCAAGCCGGCGGGTGGAGGCGCGGCTTTCGTATGGCTGTGCGCCGCGGCGGGCACCGTGCTCTACACGCCACTCCTGGTCGTGGCCCTCGCTGTCGATCCGGGACGCCTGGGTTGGTCCGCGATCGGCCTGATGGCCGGGAGCGGGCTGCTGCATGCCCTGTACTTCGTGCTGTTGCAGCGCGGGTACGCCACCGGGGACCTGTCGTTGGTCTACCCCTTGGCTCGCGGCACGGGACCGCTGCTGTCGGCCACGGCGGCCATCATCTTCCTGGGCGAGCGCCCCAGTCTCGTGGCGGGCGTCGGGGCGGCGATCATCGTCATCGCCGTGTTCTCGCTGAGCCGGCGCGTCGACCGGACCGCCTCGGGATGGCTCGGTCGCGGCACGGTGTATGCGCTGCTCACGGGCGCGGCGATCGCCAGCTACACGCTCTGGGACAAGCACGCGGTGAGCGCCGCCGCCCTCTCGCCGATCGTCTACTACTGGGGCACCAACCTGGCCAATGCGCTGCTCCTCTCCCCGGTCGCCCTGCGACAGCGCGCCGATCTGCGCGACGCCTGGAGATCGTCGCGGCGGCGTGCCGTCGGCGTCGGGCTGCTGAGTCCGCTGGCCTACATCCTCATCCTCTACGCCCTCGTCCGCGCGCCGGTCACCTACGTGGCCCCCGCGCGGGAGAGCAGCATCGTCGTCGGGACACTGCTCGGCGCGCTCGTGCTGCACGAGGGCGACACCCGCCGACGGCTGGTCGCCGCCATCGGGATCCTGATCGGCGTCGTCATCCTCACCGTGGGCTATTGAGGGCTGCTCGCGGGCGCGTGAGTCCGTCCCCATCGAGTGAACTGGTGTGGGCGAAACAGCCCGAGCAGCCGCCGCTCAGGTGGCTCGGAGCGGATGTCGGGCGAGAAACGCCGGAAAGTCGATGAGCTCTCCCACGAGCGCGCGGGTGCGCTCCATGTCGGCCAGATAGGCCGGCAGCTCGGTGAACCAGCGGAACATCGCCTCGGCGTCGTCATCCCCGACGGCGTCGATCGGCAGCGGCTCGAAGCGCGCGGGCAGCTTCTGTTCGGCGCCGACCGCGTCGGCGATCGCCTCCGGCGTGCGCTCGTCCCCGGCGATCTCGACGGCGCCGCCGGGCACCGCCGCGGATTGGAGCAGTGCAGTGGCGGCGGCCTTGCCGATGTCCTCGACCGCGATCATCTGCAGCGGGACGCCCGGCACGAGCGGCGCGCGCACGACGACGCTGTCGCCCTCGGTCGCTGGGGTGAACAAGCTCAGGAAGTTGTCCATGAAGAACGTCGGACGGATGACGACCGTCGGCACGCCGGCCTCGTGCAGGGACTGCTCGACCTGCCACTTGCTCTCGAAGTGTGGGATGCCCGTGTTGCGCTCGGCGCCGCCGACGGAGCTGTACACGAGGTGCGGGACCCGTGCCGCGCGCGCCGCGTCGGCGATGGCGCGACCGTGCGCGACCTCTCCGTCGGTGCCCGATGGGCCCGTCATGGTCGTCATGGCGAACACGGCGGCGACGCCGTCGAAGGCGCGCCGGAGCGCCTCGCGGTCATCGAGGTCGGCCACGGCGAGCTCGGCGCCGCGCTCGCCGATCCCGGCGACCTTGCCGGGGTCGCGCGCGATGGCGCGCACCGGAGCACCGCGGTGGCGCAGTGCGGCGACGACCGCGCCACCCTGCTGGCCGGTGGCCCCGATGACGGCGATGGGCGCTGCAGGGATCGTCGGCGGCTGGTCGGTCATAGCCGGGCTCCTTCGTGAAGACGGGTTCGAGATCACATCCACCAAAAGTGGACGACGCGTCCACTAATAGCAGAAATGGACGCTTCGTCCACTAGTTGTGGCATCATCCGAGCGATGCCTGGCCAACCCGTTGACGGCTCGGCCCTGCGGCGCCGTCGCGGGCGGGGCCGGCGGCCGAGCGAGCAGGTGCGCGCCGAGATCCTCGCCGCGGCCGGCCGGTTGCTGCTGAGCGAAGGCATGGGCGCCTTCACCATCGAGCGCGTCGCCGCGCTCGCCGGCGCCAGCAAGATGACGATCTACAAGTGGTGGCCGTCCAAGGGGGTCCTTGCGTTGGAGGGCTATGCCTCCACCGTCGATGCCGCCCTCGCCATCCCCGACACCGGTGACATCGAGGCCGACCTCACGACCCAGCTGCTCACCTACGTCCGCCTGCTGCGCGACACCCCGGCCGGCCGTGTCACCGCCGAGCTGCTCGGCGCCGCGCAGACCGACCCCGAGCTTGCCACCGCCCTGCGGCGCAGCTACTCCGACCCGCGCCGCGCCGTCGGCCTCGCCGCGCTGCGCACCGCCCAGGAGCGCGGCCAGATCCGCGCGGACGCCGACCCCGAGGTGCTCATCGACCAGCTCTGGGGCTCGTGCATCTATCGGCTGGTCATGCCCGGCCAGTCGCTCACCGACGCCTTCGCCCGCATCCTGGTCGAGAACCTCATGGATGGGGTCCGCGCGGCCGCCGCACGCTAGCTCGGTCCTCGGCATCCAGCCTCGTGTCGGATCGGCAGGCGGACAGATTGACGACCGTGGCCCGGCCCCGATCAGCGTGAACCGACGCCGGAGCACCGGGCCGCTACCGTCGACGATCATGTGTCGCCTGTTCGGAATGAGCGGCGGCCCGGAACCGGTGCGTGCCACCTTCTGGCTGCTCCAGGCGCCCGACTCGCTGTCGGATCAGAGCCGGCGCGAGCCGGACGGAACCGGCCTGGGCGCCTTCGACGCCGCCGGGCGCCCGGACGTCTCCAAGCAGCCGCTCGCCGCCTTCGAGGATCGCGCGTTCGCGCACGCGGCCCGCGAGATCTCGTCGCGCACGTTCGTCGCGCACGTCCGCTACGCGTCGACGGGCGCCCTCGAACTGCGCAACACGCATCCGTTCGAGCTCGACGACCGGCTGTTCGCCCACAACGGGGTCGTCGAGGACCTGCCCGCGCTCGAGCGCGAGCTGGGGACCGACCGCGCACGGGTGCGGGGCGACACCGACTCCGAGCGGTTCTTCGCGCTCATCACCCGCGAGATCGAGCGCCTCGGTGCCGTCGGCGACGGGATCGCCGCGGCGGCGCGGTGGGTGGCGGGCAACCTGCGCCTGCTGTCGCTCAACTTCGTGCTGGTCGACGCGACCGACCTGTGGGCGCTGCGGTATCCCGACGTCCACGACCTCTACGTCCTCGAGCGCGCCGACGACCAGGGCACGCTGCAACATGCCGCCGGCGGACGGATCGGGGTCAGCTCCGAGGCGCTCGCCGATCGGCCCGCCGTCGTCGTCGCCACCGAGCGCATGGACGGCGATCCGGCGTGGAGCCCGCTGGGCTCCGGCGAGCTGCTCCATGTCGACAGCGAGCTGTCGGCGACCCGACATCGCATCCTCGACGGCCCTCCGGCGCATCCACTGCGCCTCGCGGATCTCGACCCTCGGGCCGCCACCTCCCAGGGCGCCTGACCAAGCTCACGCCGAGCCCGCCGGCGGCGGGTCACCCGCCGCCCGACGGGCCGCCGCGTTCGCGGTGAGGCGCACGCCCGCGCCATCATGAGCGCCCGTTCATGCAATCGTTCACCGTGCCGCCCGTGCGTGCGCCAGAATCCACCTCGTGGGACGGCTCGAGGGCAAACGGACGATCGTGACCGGCGCCGGGTCCGGCCTGGGGCTGGAGTCGGCCGTCCGCTTCGCGGCCGAGGGCGCCCGCGTCGTCGTGGTCGACATCGACGAGGACCGCGTGCGGGACGCCGTCGCCGGGGTCGGCGAGCGGGCGAGCGGTCACGTCTGCGACGTCACCGACGAGGCCGCCGTCGGCGCGCTGGTCGACTCGGCCGTCGAGGAGATGGGCGGAGTGGACTGCTACTTCAACAATGCCGGGATCGCGCACGGGATGACCCCGCTGGCCGAGCTGACGCTCGAGACCTGGGAGCGCGTCATGGCGGTCAACACGACCGCGATCTTCCTCGCCGCCAAGGCGATCGCCCCGGTGATGTCCGACCAGCCCGACGGCGGCGTGCTGCTCGTCACCAGCTCGATCTCGGGCCGGCGTCCCCGGCCGGGCCTGACCGCGTACACGACCTCCAAGGGCGCGGCGATCACCCTGACCTCGGCGCTGGCGGTCGAGCTCGCGCCGAAGATCCGCGTCAACGGCATCGCGCCGCTGGCCGCCGCGACTCCGATGTTCGCGGAGTTCGGGTTCGCCGCCGAGGGCGAATCGCCGGAGGAGACCGAGCGTCGGGTCGGGGAGGCGGTTCCCCTCGGACGGCTCACCGAGCCCTCCGATGTCGCCTCGGCCGCCGTCTTCCTCGCCTCCGACGAGGCGGCCTACATCACCGGCGAGACGCTGAACGTCGACGGCGGCCGGCACCTGTAGGCGCGTCGGGGCGAGGCGCTACAGCACCCCCGCCCACCCCTCTCGACGGGGATCGGACGCCGCGAACACCGTGCCTGCGCTGAGCTCGAGGCCGGCCGCGGCGACGGTCCCGAACGCCTCGCCGGGAGCGAGCGCGACGACATCGTGGCCGCGAGCCGTCAGCGCGTCGCTCCAGGCCGGCGCCGCGTCGCGCTCGATCGCCAACCGGCCGTTGCCGACGCGGAAGCGGGGCGCGTCGAGCGCCGCCGGCAGCGACCGGCCGTCGAGCGCGACGGCACACAGCAGCTGGGCGAGCGTCTGGACCTGGCCGTCGGCGCCCGGGGTGCAGAGGGCGAACGCCCGCTCACCGTCGTCCACGAGCGTCGGCGAGAGAGTGTGGACGGGACGCCGAGCGGGACCCGGGGCGTTGGCGCCGGCGGTGAAGCCGCGCGCGCGGTTGTTGAGCAGGAAGCCGCCCTCGGGAACGAGGAGGCCCGAGCCGAACGGGTCGAACACGCTGACGAGCATCGAGACGCAGCGACCCTCGCCGTCCGCGGTCGTCACTGCGGTCGTGTGCGCGCCGATCGTCGGCCCGGCCGCCCGCGGCGCGTGCCGATCAGGGATAGCGAGGTCGAGGTCGGGCAGGCCGGGCGCGGACGCGGGATCGGCGATCGCATCGCGGTGGGCGAACGCGGCTTCGAGCGCCTCGGCGAGGACGTGGATCCGGTCCAGCCCGCCGGGCGTCCCCGCTCGCTGCAACGCGCGCAGGGCGGTCAGCAGCAGGCTCGCCTGCGAGATCGGCGGCTGCACCGCGAGGCTCACCCCGAGCCGCTCGCGCTGCACCGGCGCGAGCACGCTGGTGACGTGCCGGGCGAGATCGTCAGTCGACAGCCACCCGCCGTCGCCCCGGTCCGCTCGCTCGATCGCCGCCGCGATCTCGCCACGGTAGAACGCGTCCGGACCGGCGCCGGCGATGCGACGCAGCACCGCCGCGAGCGCCGGCTGACGCACGAGGACGCCGGGTCGCAGGTCCGCCGCCAGCGGCGGCCATCCGCGGCAGCGGTCGCGCAGCCGATCCCCGACGTCGCGCAGCAGCGAGGCGAGGTCCTCGGTCAGCGGCATCCCGCCGTCGGCGAGCTCGATCGCAGGGGTCAGAACGCGCTCCCAGGCCAGCGCACCGGCGCGGTGGAGCTCCGCGAGCCCGGCGACCGCTCCGGGCACCGTCGCCGTCCCGCCGCCGACCTCGGGAATCGGCCCCCGAAGCCCCGCCGGCGACTCGCCCGAGCCGTTGATCGCCGTCACGGTGCCGTCGCCGGAGCGCAGCAGCGCGAGCGCGTCGCCGCCGAGCCCGCACGCGTCGGGCAGCGCGACGCAGATGGTGAACGCCGCCGCGACCGCGGCGTCAACCGCGTTGCCGCCGCCGGCGAGCATGCGCAGTCCCGCCTCGGCGGCGAGCGGATGGCCGCAGGCGACCGCCCCGCGGGTTCCGCGCAGCAGGGGGCGGGGCAGGCGCTCGGTAGGCGACACGACGGACTCGGGGGTGAACGTAGCCTAATTCGGGGCGCGGCTGGCGTGGCCCCAGGGACCACGGGACGTCCCCTCGCCGCCGGGCCGGTTCAGGCTCATCGGTCGCCGCGGGAAGGCGGTCGGTCGGCGCCCGGGCGCAGCGCGACCATTGCGGCCATCTCGGCGACCTGCCCGGCGTTGTCGGGCGCCGGGCCGCCGTCGCGGGCGAACAGCGTGTCCTCGAGGCCGACCCGGATGTCGACATCGTCGGCGAGACCGGCGTCGACGACCGCCCAGTTCGCGCGCCCGTCGCCGTGCCACAGCCGCGGACGGCCCAGCAGCGCGACCCGGGCGTCGATGGCCCGCGCGAGTTGTACCGCGGCGGCATCGTCGTGCTCGAAGATGGCCTCCACGAGCACCCGGTGGACCTGGTGCGCCCAGTCGGCCTCGAGCAGCGCGGCGGCGTCGGAGAGGGTCCAGACGCCGGCCTCGATCCCGATCCCGCGCTCGATGAGCGCGCGGCCGAGCTCGAGCATCCCGGCCTCGGAGACGTTCAGCGAGACGACGTCGGGCGGCTCGGTCCAGGCGCCGATCGCCGCCACCCGATCGACCGCCCCGCCCAGATCGATGTTCTCCCGGGTCGAGCAGGAGATCTCCAGCCCGGGAGCCGCGTCGCGGATCGCGCGCACCGTCGCGTCGTGCACGTCGGCGGCGAGCGTCTCGCGCTGATCGCCAGGACGCCGCGGATGCATATGCACCGAGCCGGCCCCCGCGGCAGCGCAGGCGGCGGCATCGGCCACCAGCGCCTCCCGGGTCTCCGGCACCGCGGGGTGATCGCCGTGGCCGTAGGCGCCGTTCAGCGCGCACTGGATCATCCGGTCACGCTACCCGACCGGATCTCGTCGAACGCCGCCTGGTCGAGCGCGAGCAGCCAGCACGCGGCGATCCGGTGCAGCTCGTCGATCTCGTACAGGCCGACCGTCGACCACCGGCGCTCGTGGCCGCCGATCGTCGCCGTGCCGTCGGTCAGCGCCGCGATTCGCCGGCTGTCGCCGACGAGGACGTCGCCTCGGTGCATGCGAGACGTCCCGTCCGCCAGGGCGCGGCGCCGGCCGCAGTATCGAAGCACCTCGTCGATCCCTCTATAGGTCCCGGCGATGACATTGGAGCCCGGGACCACCCACACGACTCCAGGGGCCAGCAGGTCGCGCAGGGCCGTGTCTTCGCCGCCGCCGTAGAACGCGTCTGCGCTTCGTGGAGCGCGTCGAGGAGCTCGATCGCGCGCCAGCGGTCGATCGCCATCGCCCCAGGATCCCGATCGGGCCGAGGTCGTGCCGTGCCGGAGCGCGGGACTCGATCAATCCCGGTGATAGTCGGGAGCGGGGGTCCTGCGACTCCGACCGGCCTCCGCCGGCCTGCGAGTCGCCCGGCCCCCGCTTTCCGGGGGCTAGGCGACATCCACACCCGATCCGCCGCCCCCGCGTCGCATCACCCCCGCCCGTCACGGCAGAGCGCCGGACAGCGGCCACACGTCGACGTTGCGGCGCAGCACCGGCGGTCGGGCATCGTCGCGCATCGGTGACGGTGGAGGAACTCATGGGTCCGGGCGCGGGAATCGAATCCGCCGACGCGCGGCCCGCGGCGGAGACGACCGCGGCCGGCGCGCGCTACGGGCGACAGCTTGGTAGGCGCGACGTCCACTTGGGGTGCAGCGAGAACGGGATCAGGTGACCCCGGCGCCGGACGTCGGCCCGACGCGCGCGTCAGCTCGGCTCGGCGGCGGTCGGCTGGGCGGGCAGCGCCACCGGGCAACTCTCGGCGTCGACCGCCTCGGAGATCCACGCCTCGAGGTCGGTGTGGGCTCCGGCACGGCTCGACGCCGCGCCCGCGTGAGTCACCCGTCGGCGGCCTCGCCGAGCAGCGCCCGCGCGATCACGAGCCGCTGGATCTCCGAGGTGCCCTCGTAGATCTCGGTGATCTTGGCGTCGCGGTAGTAGCGCTCGGCCGGGAACTCCTTCGTGTAGCCGTAGCCGCCGAGGATCTGCAGCGCCTCGCCGGTCTGGGTGCGCGCCACCCGGCTGGCGAACAGCTTGGCCTGCGCCCCCTCGACGGTGTGCGGCTCCCCAGCGTCCCTCAGTCGGGCGGCTCGCCAGGTCAGCGCCCGGGCGGCCTCGATCTCGGTCTGCATGTCGGCGAGCTTCTGCTGGATCGCCTGGAAGCGGGCGATCGGGCCGCCGAAGGCGCGGCGCTCCCGGGCGTACTCGGTGGCGAGCTCGAGCCCCGCCTGGGCGATCCCGACCGCCTGGGCGGCGATCCCGATCCGTCCGCCGTCGAGCGTCGACAGCGCGATGCGCATCCCGCTGCCCGCCGCGCCCAGCCGCTCGCCGGGCACGCCCTGCAGCGACAGGTCGGCGGTTGAGGCCGCGTTGAGCCCGAGCTTGCGTTCCTCCCGGGTGACCTCGAAGCCAAGGGCGTCGCCGCGGACGAGGAACGCCGAGATGCGATCGTCGTCCTCGCGCGCGAACACGGTGAACGTCGAGGCGTAGGAGCCGTTGGTGACCCACTGCTTGTTGCCGGTGATGCGATCGTCGGTCGCCCGGGTGCGCAGGCTCGACGCATCGGACCCGGCCTCGGCCTCCGTCAGCGCGAACGCGCAGATCTCCTCCCCGCGGGCCAGGGGCGGCACGAAGCGCTCCCGCTGCTCCTCGGTGCCCCAGTCGAGGATCGGGAGCATCCCCGCGCCGAGGTGGACGGCCAGCGTCACCCCGACCGAGGCGTCGGCGCGCGAGAGCTCCTCGAGTACAAGGATGTAGGAGAGGTAGTCGGCGCCGACCCCGTCGTAGGCGTCGGGCACGCACACCCCCATCAGCCCGAGCTCGCCCATCGCCGCGTACAGCTCGCGCGGGAAGTGGTGCTCGCGGTCCCACTCGGCGGCGTGGGGGGCGATCTCGTGGTCGGCGAAGCGCTTGGCCAGATCGCGGATCTCACGCTGGTCGGAGGTCAGCTCGGACATGATTCAGGGATCGAGGAAGATGTCGAGCTGCAGCTCGTCGCCTTCGGGGTGGGCGCGATAGGCCTCGAGGTCGGCATCGGCGCCGAGCACCTCGTCGTCGATGACGCACTGCCCGGTCTGCTCGCCGCAGAGGATCGCGTGGGCGGCGTCGGCGACGATCTCCGGCGAACGGGCCTTGGCGGTCGCGGCGTCGCCGCCGAGCAGGTTGCGCACCGCCGCGGTGGCGATGATCGTCCGCGGCCACAGGCAGTTGGCGCGCACCCCGTCATCGGCGAGCTCGGCGGCGAAGCCCAGCGTCAGCAGCGTCATCCCGTACTTGGCGAGCATGTAGCCGGGGTGGGCGCCGAGCCACCGCGGCGCGAGGTTCAGCGGCGGCGACAGGGTCAGGATCTGCCCGCGGCGCGACGCGCGCAGGTGGGGGAGGCACGCCTGGGACAGCACGAACGTCCCCCGGGCGTTGACCGCTTGCATGAGGTCGAACCGCTTGACCGCCAGCTCGGCGGTCGCCGAGAGGTTGAGCACGCTCGCGTTGTTGACGCAGGCGTCGATGCCGCCGAAGCGCTCGGCCGCCCGGTCGACCGCCGCCCGCACGGCGTCGGCGTCGCGCACGTCGCCGACGATGGGCAGCGCCTGCCCGCCCGCAGCCTCGATCTCGGCGGCCGCGGTGTGCACCGTGCCCGGCAACCGCGGATCGGGCTCGTCGGTCTTGGCCAGGAAGGCGATGTTGGCCCCGTCGCGGGCGGCACGGACCGCGATCGCCAACCCGATGCCCCGGCTGGCGCCCGAGATGAACAGGGACCGTCCGCGCAGATCGGTCACGCCAGGCCCTCTCGGAGGCGGTTGGCCACTATCGCTGGCGCAGCTCGCGGCGCAGGATCTTGCCGGTGGCGGTCTTGGGCAGGTCGTCGAGCAGCTCGACCTGGCGCGGGTACTTGTAGGCGGCCATCCGCGCCTTGCAGAACTCGATCAGCTCGCGCGCGTCGGCTGACTTGCCGCCCTGGAGGCTGACGAACGCCTTGACCGTCTCGCCGCGATAGGCGTCGGGGACCCCGACGACCGCGGCCTCGCGGACCGCGGCGTGCTCGTAGAGGACGTCCTCGACCTCGCGCGGCCAGATCTTGTAGCCGGCGGCGTTGATCTGGTCCTTCTTGCGGTCGACGACGTAGAACCAACCGTCGCCGTCCATGAAGCCGACGTCGCCGGTGCGCAGCTCGCCGCCGGGCATCGCGTTCGCGGTCTCCTCGGGGTTGTTCCAGTAGCCGGCGACGATCTGCGGGCCCCGGACCGCGATCTCGCCGACCTCGCCGACGGGCAGCTCGTGGCCATCGTCGTCGAGTACGCGGGCGATCGTGCTCTGCACCGGAACCCCCACGGCGAGCGTGCCCGTCTTCGCATCGACCGGCGCGCGGCGCGTGCGCGGGACGACGTGCGCGGGCGAGGTCGTCTCGGTCAGGCCGTAGGCGCCGTGGATGTAGGCGCCGAAGCCCTCCTCGAAGCGCCGGGTGACCGAGACCGGGATCGGCGCGCCGCCGCTCCAGACCTTGCGCAGCGAGGACAGGTCGCGGGTGGCGGCGTCGGGATGCTCCATCAGCGCGATGAACGCCGTGATCGCCCCGATCGTCGTTGTCGCGCGGTGGCGCTCGATCAGCCGCAGCGTCTCGGCGGCATCGAAGCGATAGCCGAGGACGAGCGGCACCGGAGTCAGCAGCGCGATCCCGATGTGCCCGATGAGGCCGGTGATGTGAAACAGCGGCGCGATCCCGAACGCGACGTCGCGGTCGGGCTCGAGGTCCATCCAGTCGCGATAGATCGCGCTCGTGAAGGCGACGTTGGCGTGCGTGTTCATCGCGCCCTTCGGCGGTCCGGTCGTGCCCGAGGTGTAGGTCAAGAACGCGACGTCGTCGCCGTGCAGCGCCGGCGGATCCAAGCGCTGGCCGTCGTGCCGGGAGACGAGCTCCACGAGGTCGTGGGTGTCGGGATGGCGCTCGCGCCTGACCTGGGCAAGCAGGTCGGGCACCGCGCCGTCGAGGAAGTCGAGCTCGGAGGTCGTGACCACGGCCCGCACGTCGGTCTCGGGCACGACCGACGCCGCGACCTCGCCGTACAGGGACTCGTGCGTCACGAGCGCGCTCGCCCGCGAGTCGGCGAACACGATCCCGATCTCGCGCTCGCGCCACATCGGGTTGATCGAGACCATGATCGCGCCCGCCTTCCAGGCGGCGAGCATCGTCAACAGGAACTGGGGAACGTTCTGCAGATACGCCGCGACCCGGTCGCCCGGCGCCACGCCGAGATCGCGCAGCGCCACAGCGAGTGCGTCGGCGATCCGATCGACCTCGCCAAGGGTCAGCGTCGACTCGAAGTAGTGGATGAGCGGGCGTTCGGCGCCGCGCGCGAGCGCCGCCTCGAACATCGCCAGGCCCGTCGGGTGCTCGACCTCGGCCTCGGCGGGGATCCCGTCGTCGTAGGCCGTCAGCCACGGGCGATCCGAGTAGGCGACCACGAACTGCGGTCTATCAGATGTCGTACGCCTCGAGGATCCGACGCGCCGTTCGCGGCCACGAGAAGCGCCGAGCCGACTCGGTCGCGGCGGCGGCCATCGCCCGGCGCCGGGGCGAGGTCAGCACGTCGAGCAAGCGCGGGGCGAACGCCTCCGCGCGACCCGGCACGAGGTAGCCGCTCTCGCCCTCGGCGACGAAGCTCGGCAGACCGCCGACCGCGGTGCCGACGATCGGCAGCCCGCATGCGATGGCCTCGAGCGCGGCGAGGCAGAACGACTCCGACCGCGAGCACACGACGGCGGCGTCGGCGGCCCCGAGCAGCACGGGCAGCGCCCGATGCGCGCAGCGCCCGACGAAGCGGACCTCGATGCCGTCGGGCAGGCGGTGCGCCTCGTCGCGCAGCGTCGCGAGCGTCCGCCGCCCCCGAGGACCGCTCGGGCCGCCGGCGACGACGAGCGCGCACCGCCGCGGCAGCTCGCCGCCGAGCTGAGCCAGCGCCCGGATGCCGGTGGCGATCCCCTTCAGCGGCTGGATCCGCCCGACGTGGACGACGACGCGGTGGTCGCGCAACCCGAGCGCGGCCCGCGCCGGGAAGGCGTCGCGCGGCGTGAAGCGGCGCGTATCGACGCCCGGCGGGATCACGTGCACGCGGCCGGGCTCGGCCTGCAGGCGCGACACCGTCTGGGCGCGCTCGTCCTCGGTGGAGACGATGACCGCGTCGACGTCGCGGACGATCTCGCGCTCGGTGCGCAGCCGGCGATCGGGCTCGGCGACGTCCTCCGGCGCCAGCGACGCATTCTTGGCGTGGCCCGAGGTGTGGAAGGTGTGCACGTGGCGCGCCCCCGAGCGCTCGGCGAGGACGTGCCCCGGCGCGGCCGACTGCCAGTAGTGGGAGTGCACGACGTCGTAGCGCGGCAGCGCCACTTCGAGCCCGCCGTCGCGCGGGAGCGTCAGCACTCGGACCCGCTCGTGCAACGCGGTGACGAGCGGGACCACGACGTCGGGTCGGGCGGTGAGGATGTCGACTCGCGCGCCCGCGTCCCCGAGCGCGCGTGCGATCTCCCGCACGTAGACGTTCATCCCGCCGGCGTCGCCCGAGCCCGGCGCCGCCAGCGGCGACGTGTGCCAGGACACGAGGGCGATCGTCGGGGCGCGGCCGGGAATGGCGGCGAGCTTAGCCCGGGAACTGTGGGACGCATCGGTGCGCCGAGGGAGGCGACGCGACCGCGACCGCGCGCAGCTCGGACGTAACCCTGCGGCCGCGGGCGCTCGCCGCGGCCGTCGAGCCGGTCGTCGGCTCGGTGTACTTCTTGCCCGAGGCCCGCGACGCCGAATCGCCGGCTCGGCTTCGAGCCGTCCCCGGGCGCGGGCGATCTGCCATCAGCTCGGGGTGCCGCCGCTCGGCCACACCAGGGCGCGACGCCTGTCCGGCGTCAGGTCTGCGGCTCGCCGTGGGTGATCTGGCTGGTGGACGACGACTCGCGGGCGCTGACGGGCTGGGCGATCTCGCTGTAGCCCCGGCCGAGGCGGGTGCCGGCGATATCGGCGGCCTGTCGCGCTCGAATATGCAGATGCCGTTGTGGCTCCTCCGATGCTGGGGACGCCGACGGCGATCGCGTGGCGGCGCACGAGCCGGTAGACGGCCTCTGCGGACTGTCGCCGCGGTGAGCCCGGCACCGCCCTGACGCTGAAGGCTGGTTCGCCGAGAACGATCGACCAGTTCTCACGCGAGGGGTTGACAGTGACGCATGGTGGCCTATTACAGCGCTCGGAGAGTTTGACATAGAAGCAGCGGCTCATCTGATGGGTGGAGGCCCGAGGCCCGTAGCGCGAGGTTTGCCTGACAGTTCGGCACCTACCGCCTTGGATCAAGGCTCAGTTGGCGGTCCCGCGCCTCCACCTCCCTCGCGGTCTCTCCAGCCCCGCGGGTGGACGACCGGCAAGGAGGTGAAGCGTTCGTATGTCTGTTCGTCGTCGTTGGCGGATCGGCTGGGTGCGGCGGGGATTGATCTCGCCGGCGCATCGCGCGGTCGTGTTGCCCCAGGTCCGGCCGGGCGCCTGAACGATGCTCGTGCGAACATCGTGCTCGGCCGGCGGCGCGCCGGCCGAGGCACTGGATCGTGAGCGGGTGGCGGTCATGTTGGGCGGGGTCGCGAACGGCGCCGCGCTGCACATGCTGCACGACCTAGACGAGATGGCCGCACAACCCGACCAGATCACCCACGAGGAGAGCGAGCTGCTGCAGGCCCAGTCGCTTGAGGCCCGTGAGCTTGACCAGGATCTGGCGGTCGGGCTGGCTGAGCGCCGGCCCGGGGGCGAGACGAGCTCGGCCGGCTACCTGCGCGAGCTGGGTGACCGCCCGCGGCTTCCGGCGGCGGTTGAGCGGCGGCTGATCGAGGCCGCGCAGGCCGGGGACCGCCGTGCGCGAGAGGAGCTGGTCGAGGCGTTCCTGCCGCTGATCGCCGGGATCGCGCGCGTGTACCGCGGGTCGCAGACGATCACGCGCCTGGAGCTGATGCAGGAGGGCGTCGTCGGGCTGCTGCGTGCCCTGGAGCGCTATGACCCGAGCGTGGGGGTGCCGTTCTGGGGGTATGCGGCGTGGTGGGTGCGCCAGGCGATGCAGCAGCTGATCGCCGAGCTGACCCGGCCCATGGTGCTCTCAGACCGGGCGCTGCGACAGCTCTCGCAGCTCAAGCGCGTCCACGGCGACTATCTCGCCGAGCACGGCCGCGAGCCCACCGGGGACGAGCTGGCCGCCGGCACCGGCGTCACCCACGCCCAGGTCGGGGAGATGCTCGCGCTCGAGCGCGTCCCCAAATCGATGGAAGAACCCGTCCAGGGCGCCGAGGGCGAGCTCGGCGCATTCGGTGAGCTGCTTGCCGACCCGTTGGCGGCCGACGCCTACGCGCAGTTGCTGGATCATTCCGAGATCGAGCAGATCCGGGCGCTGCTGGGAAGTCTCAACGGTCGCGAGCGGATGATCCTGCGCGCCCGCTACGGCCTCGGCGGCCCCGAGCAATCATTGCGTGACCTCGGCGAGCAGATCGGGCTCAGCGGCGAGCGGGTGCGACAGATCGAGCAGCGCGCGCTCGGCAAGCTTCGCGCCGCTGCCAGCCGCGACAGGCACGATTAACTGCCGGCCCGTCCCGGGTTGACGGGCGGCCGCTGCGGCCTATTGAGCCGACCAGAGAACAAATGCCGGGCTGGAGGTGAACGGCATGCACGCACTCCCTCGTCCTCATCTTCCCCGCGCCGCGACCGTCACGGTCCTCGGCGCCGTGCTGGCGACCTTCCTTACCCTCGCCCTCGCGAGCGGGCTGAACGATCTCGCCTTGGCCCCCGGGCAGAGCGGGGCCGCTGGCACGCCACCCACGCTTCAGGCAAGGAGCGCGCAGCCAGGATGGGCGCTGAGCCCGTTTGCGCCACTGCTACATGCGCCCGTGAGGATGCCGTGGGCGCCGGCCCGACCATAGCGTTGGTCGGGACCGCGCTCGCGGCGGTCGGTGATGGGCGACGATCACTACGCGATGCTCGAAATCCCAAGCAGCGCGTCCGCGCGCGAGATCCGCCGGGCATACCGGCGCCTCGCGCGCCGGCATCACCCCGATCTGAACTCCCGCCCCGATGGGGCCAAGCGCTTCGCCGAGCTCGCCCGCGCCTACGCGATCCTCAACGACCCCAGCCGGCGAGCCCGCTATGACCAGACCCTCCAGCAACCGGCACCGGGCCGCCCGCCCACCAGGGCGCGCTCCTCGGGCGTGCAGCGATCCGCCCAGCGCGGGATTCTGGAACTCTCACCCAGCGAGGGCCGGCACCTCGCACGCCGCCCGCTCACGCTGACAGACGGCGACGGACGAACGATCGTGCTCCCCGCAGGGCTCGAGCACATGGACGAGATCACCCTGCTCTACAACGGCCGCGCCGTCACTCTCAGAGTCCGCGTCCAAGGGAAGACTTGACAGCCGCCGACTGAGATCTATTACCCATGGTGAACAACATTCGTTCTCGTCAAGGGAGGTTCGCATGGCACTGATTCGCTGGGAGCCGGCCGCTGAGCTCAACACGATCCAGAACGAGATGAACCGGCTCTTCAACACGTTCTTCGATCAGCCCGCCCCGGCTGGCCACGGCGGCGCGCCCAGCCGGCGCTGGGTCCCGGCGATGGACCTCGTCGAGACCGGCGACCACTACGTTCTCCGCGCCGACCTGCCCGGCCTCTCCGACGAGGAGGTCAACATCCAGCTCGAAAACAACGTGCTCACCATCTCCGGGGAGCGCAAGGCCCAGCACGATCAGCACGAGGAGGGCTACTACCGGATCGAGCGCGCGTTCGGCAGCTTCGCCCGCTCGCTCACCCTCCCCGACGGCGTCGACCCCGACAACGTGCAGGCCCACTTCGACCGCGGGGTGCTCGAGATCAGGATCCCCAAGCCCGAGCAGAAGAAGCCCCGCCACGTCCAGATCACCCTCGGCACCGACAAAGACACCAAGACGATCGAGAGCACCCAGACCGGCGACCCCAACGCCAACAGCCGCGACCCGGTGCCAGCCTCCGCCTGATCCCCAGCCCCGCCTGATCCCGAACTGCCATCCGGGATCCTCCCCCCGAAGGTCGCGGACCGCGCGCAGACCCGCCGCGGCCCGCGACCGTTTCTCGCACGCGACTGTGGCTCACGCCGATCAAGTCGTCACCGGGTCGGGCAGGCGTGCTCGGCTGAGCCTGTCGCCGGGGTGCCGGCCAGCCGGGCTCCCGCGCGCGTAAAGGATCCGCTGTCCGGTGGTGATGGTGTAGCGGCCCGGCTCGGTGCGCTGGCCGACCTGCGGGGTGCGGCGCTGTTCATGCGGCGAGTGCCGCAGGCGTCGGATGGGCCGAAACCCGAGCACAGCGAGGGCGCGTCAGCGAGCCCCGAAGGGCTTGTCCCAGCGCCGTGGCAACGGGCCGCTCTTCGCACCTCGTCGTACTGCGGGGCGCCGACCCGGCTGATCGTGCCGCCGTCGCGGACCACCTTGAGCGCCGGGCGCAGCCCGACACGCTCCAGCACCCGACTCGGCGGGCAACACCGACGGCCTGCTCGCCACCCCGCAGCCCTGATCGCCCGCGGGTTTTCAGAGCATCCACCGCAGGGGCCGGGACGCCACCGGGCGTCCTGGCCCCGGCCCTGGACCCCAGCCTCGGCGCTGGCGATCGGGACCCGGATAATCAGCGAGGCCGTGATGCTTGACTCTGACTCGCATCTGCCCGAGGACCCCGAGCCTGCCCCGGCGCTCGGTCCCCGCCGCGCCGGGCTGGCGGTGGTGGCGGTCGTGGCGGTGGTGATCGTCGGCTATGGCGGCTACGCCCGCCATTGGCGTTGGGTGGGCATCGACGGAGACACCGCGACGCTGTGGGATTGGCTGCATCTGCTGCTGTTGCCCGTGGCCGCGATCCTGCTCACGCTGTGGGCGCGACACCGGCCCGCGCTCGGCCGTCGCAGCCTGACCGCCGTCGGCGTGCTGCTGGCATGCTTTGTGGGGGTGGTGGTCGCCGGCTACACGATCCCGTGGGCGTGGACCGGCTTTGTCGGCAACAAGCTGTGGGACTGGCTGAACCTGGCCGCGTTGCCGCTGGCGGTAGCGCTCACGCCGGTGCTCTTGGAACGCCAGTCACCGTGGCAACGCCGCCACGCCGTGGCGGCTGGGGCCGCGGGCAGCGCATTGCTCGTCGCGGTGCTCGGCGGCTATCTGGCGGGCTGGAGCTGGACGGGCTTTCCCGGCAACACCCTGTGGGACTGGCTGCATCTGCTCCTGCTCCCGCTGCTGGTGCCCGCCGTGATCGCCCCAGCGATCAAGCCACAGCTGACAGCGTGGTTTGAGAACCACCCGCAGGAACGCTGAGAGCCCGAGGGCCGCCGCTCACGCCGCCCGCCTCGCGCCGCGATCACCGCAGACGACCACCGTGCGGGCGTGCGGACCGCCCGGTCGTGAAGCTCGTCGTGCGGCACGCCCGAGCGCTCCGAGTCCCGCCGAGCGCGCCGGCCGCGCCGCCTGAGCCGTCCGCTCCGGTGGCCAGCCCGCAGCCGACTGCGGCGGCCCCGGTCATGCAGCCCTCCGCACCCGCCTCGTGGGTCCCGATCCCGGGGCCGGCTGCGCCGCGCCCGCCGTCCGCGGCGCCGAGCGCTCCGGCGCCGCAGCCACACCGCCCGGCGCGGGCCCCGGCCGCGTCGGCGCCGGCCCTGAGCCCGGCGCCCGTCGTGCCGCCGGTCAAGCTTCCCGCTCCCGTCCACGTCGCGCCGCCGGTCACGGTGAGGACGCCGGTCATGGTCATCCCGCCCGTGACCGTCAGAATGCCCGTCGGCGCGCCGCCGGTCTCGCTGACCCGGCTGCGCTTCGAAGTCACCGCCGCCGACGGATCCCCCGGCTCGGAATATGACCTGGTCACCTGCTTTGACTGCCTGCACGACATTGGGCGACCCGGTGGCCGTCGCCCGCCACGTTCGCCAAGCCCTCGCCGAGGACGGGGCGTGGATGATCGTCGAACCCCAGGCCGGCGACCGCGTCGAGGACAACCTCAACCCGGTCGGCCGCGCCTACTACGCGTTCTCGACGATGCTCTGCACCCCGAACTCGCTCTCTCAGAACGGCCGTCTCGCGCTCGGCGCCCAGGCCGGAGAGGCGCGGCTTCGCGAGGTCGTCACCGCAGGCGGCTTCACCCGGTTCCGCCGCCCCGTTCAACATCGTGCTCGAGGCGCGGCCATGATCGTCACCCTCACGGCCCGGCGCCTAAAGCCGGGCCTCTACGACACATTTCGCGCGGCTTGGGATCCTGGCCACGCGCCAACCGGTTGGACGCGGATCTACCACTGCCGCGACATCTCCGACCCCGACGTGGTGATCTCGTTCGGCCTCCTCGACGGCACCCTTGAGCAACTACGCGACGCCCAGCAGCGCCTCGCCCGCGGCGCCCAGGTCAAGCGCATCGACCCGCACGTCCACGAGGTGCTGCTCGACGGCTCCTACGAAGTCGTGGAGGAACTGTCTCCATGACCGATCACGTCCTGGTGAGCCGTGAGCACGACCCGAGCGCGAGCGGACGTCCGCATTGCGTGGATCCGGCAGTCCGGTGCTGCTTCGGCCCGTTGCGAGGAGCGAGTCTGCGGGCAGTTGAGCGGGTTCCGCGCCTGGCCGATGCGTTGGCCGCGAGGGGGAGGGACGTCGGCCGGCTAGTTCGTGTTGGCGCTTTTCTTGTGCTGGCGCGCTAGGAGCGCCCGGGATAGCGCGTCGACGAGCCAGTCTTCGGCCGGACCCCAGTCAAGAGCAAAGCCGCGGATGAGCTCTCGCCACGCTTCATGGCTGGTGGTGAGCGCGAACAACGCTTGCGCTCGCTCGGGCGGTACGTCGTGTCTCAGTCCCTCTAGCTCTTGGATGTGGTCGATGATGATGCGGGCTCCCTCCCGGTGGCGTCGTTGTCCCTCAGAGACGGCATCCGTGAGTTCGGGCTCGGCACCGGCGGCGGTGGTGAGCGCTTCGATAATGTCCCCGCATCGCTCGTGGAGGCTTCTGGTCACGCGCACGCCTGCTCGTAGCGTCGCAAGCGCGGTCCTGGCACTCGTGACTTCCTCGGCGAGCGGCCCGACGCCTGCCTCCTCGTCGATCAGGTCGATGAGGGCCAGCAGCATGCCGCGCTTTGAGCCGAGCCGAGCGTAGATCGTCTGGATCGCGACACCGGCCTCGTCGGCTATGTCGTCGATCGACGTGGCGGCGTAACCACGCTCAGCGAACAAGCCGCGGGCGGCGCGGAGAATGTCCCCGCGGGTCTGCTGGGCCATCCGTTCGCGGCGATCGATACGCGCTCTAGGCACGCTTGACAGAATAGCCATACTTTGGGTAGAATCAGCTTATAGCAACCGAAATATGCATCCACCGACCCGAGGGGAGCAGCATGTCATCCATCGTCACCAGCAACGCCGACGCCGCCTTGCGTAGGGAGAGCGCGACCAACACGAACGCAAGCGGCTACCCGCGCGCGATCGACAACGGCGCCGGCGAGCTGCTCACGTTCCTTGGCGTGCGACACGACGCGGACGGTCGTCAGCTGCTCGAGCTCGAAAATCGCGTGCAGCCGGGCAGCGGTCCGCCGATGCACGTGCATTACCTCCAGGAGGAAAGCCTGACGGTGCAGGAGGGCCGCATGGGCTATTGCGTCGCCGGTGGGCCGGACTGCTTCGCTGGACCGGGAGAAATGGTCACCTTCGCTCGGGGGCAGATGCATCGCTTTTGGAACGCCGGCAACGGGGAACTTCGATGCTCGGGATGGGTGAGTCCTCCAGCCAACCTCGAGTACGTCCTCACCGAGGCATTTGCATCGATGCGGCGGGGCCGCGGCCGCCCGAATCCGTTCGACGTGGCTTACCTGCTCGCCCGCTACCGGACCGAGTTCGCGCAGGGCGACCTACCGGCACCCGTCCGCGTGGTGGTGTTCCCAATTCTCCGCGCCGTGGGTCGACTCCTGGGCCAGGACCGACGCTACGCGAACGCACCCCCGCCAATCAGGCGCTGAGCCCCAGCGGGCGGGAAGTCAGAGCCCGAGCGGGGACGTGCTCACGCCGCCTAACGTAGACATCGCGCAGACGACATCTCACCCTACGAAAGCTCAACGTCAACCGCCGCCGCGAGGCCGTCACCGCCGCCGGGCAACCTCGCCGCCAGGACGTGAGCAGCGGCCAGCGCTCGCTCGCCGCCTGACCTCGGTGCCGCTCGCCGCCTGACCTCGGTGCAGCTCGCCGCCGCCTGGGGGTCGTCGAGGAGTAAACCGGCGCCGCGACGATCAGCCGCCGAGCGCGGTAGCGACCTGGTCGGCGATGCGCCGCGCCGAGCGCGAGGCCAGACCGAGGAGGTCTGGTCGGTCCGCGTCAGCCAGGATCCTGACGCTGGACGTCTCGTCCTGCGCCGTGACCGTCAGGGTGACCTGACGCCAGGGCGCCTCGAACAGGAGCCGTTTCTGCCCCGACACGGTTCCAACGCCCGTCTGGATGTTGATGAAGCCGGCCTCCCGGAGAGCCTGAGCACCGGTCTTCACCGCGTTGTCCGGGGACCCGTACAGGATCACGTGACGTTCGGCGGTTGCCACAGCTGCGTTGCTCTCGTGGTGATCCGGGCCCATCATGCCGTAATCGCGCGGCGGTGTTAGCGACCGCAGCGATCGACGCGTCCGTGGTCGCGCATACTTCGCAACCTGCCCGCTTCAACCAGGAGGCAGATCGTCCATGACCCCGCTGTTCGTCGCCTCGGATATCGGCGGCACGTTCACCGACACCGTGATGATCGAGTCCGACGGGTCGATCCGTCGCTACAAGGCCGCGACGGTGCCCGACGATCCCGCCGCCGGGGTGCTGGCCACGCTTGAGCTCGCCGCCCAGGACGCCGGCGCGCCGGTCGGCGACCTCCTGCGCCGGGCCGCGCGCTTTGCCCACGGCACGACGGTCGCCACCAACGCGATGCTCGAGCGCACGACCGCTCGGGTGGGGCTCATCCAGACGCGCGGCTTCGGCGACACGCTGGCGATCATGCGGGGGTTCAAGTCGCTCGGGCTCGACGAGGACGCGATCAAGAACTTCCGCTCGATGGTCAAGCAGGACCGCGTCGTCTCCAAGCCGATGATCCGCGAGGTCTCCGAGCGCGTCGACTACCGAGGTCGGGTCGTGCAGCCGCTCGACGAGGACGGCGCCCGGGCCGCAGTGCGCGAGCTCGCCGACGCCGGCGCCGAGGTGATCGCGGTATCGCTGCTGTGGGCGTTCAAGAACCCCGCGCACGAGCGCCGGATCGGTGAGCTCGTCGCCGAGGAGCTGCCCGGGGTCCCGTGCACGCTGTCGAGCGAGCTGCTGCCCCGGCTCGGCGAGTACCAGCGCACGGTCACGGTGGCGGTCAACGCGAGCCTGCGGCCGGTGCTGCGCCGCGCGGTACGCAGCCTCGAGACGACCCTGCGCGACCACGGCCTCGCCGGCGAGCCGCTGCTGATGCAGTCCAACGGCGGCCTGGCGCGCGTCGCCGAGATCGACCGCGAGGCCGCCTCGACGATCATGTCCGGACCGGTCGGCGGCATCGTCGCCTGCCAGCACCTCGGCGAGCTGCGCGGCAACGAGAACATCATCGCCACCGACATGGGCGGCACGAGCTTCGAGGTCGGCCTCGTCCTCGACGGGGCCGCGCACATCGCCAACTCGACCTGGGTCGGGCGCCACGAGCTCGCGCTGCCCTCGGTCTCGGTGCGGACCGTCGGCGCCGGCTCGGGCTCGATCGCGAGCGTCGCCCACGGTCTGCTCAGCGTCGGGCCGCAGAGCGCAGGGGCGGTGCCCGGGCCGGCGTGCTACGCGCGCGGCGGCGCGCTGCCGACGGTCGCCGACGCCGACCTCGTGCTCGGGTACATCAATCCCGAGAACTTCCTCGCCGGCCGTCTGGCGCTCGACGTGGAGGCGGCGCGCGAGGCGATCGCCGTCCACGTCGCCCGTCCGCTTGGGCTCGAGGTCGAGGCGGCCGCCGAGGGGATCAAGACGATCATCGACGCCCGCATGGCCGACCTCATCCGCACCGCGACGATCGAGCAGGGCTATGACCCGACCGACTTCGTCCTCTACGCCTATGGCGGGGCGGGCCCGAGCCACGCGTTCTCCTACGGCGCCGAGCTCGCGACCGCCGAGATCGTCGTGCCGCTGACCGCCGCGGTGCACTCGGCGTTCGGGATCGCCGTGTGCGATCTGACCGCCGCCGAGGAGGTCTCGGATCCGCTCATCAGCCCGCCGGGGACCGAGGACTATGCCACCGCGCTGTCGGCGGCGGAGATCAACGCGCGCTTCGCGCGGCTCGCCGAGCGCGCGCAGGCGCGGTTGCGCGAAGCCGGGGGCGAGATGGAGCGGGTGGGGATGGCCCGCTTCGTCGAGATGCGCTTCCGCTTCCAGATCCACGTGCTGAGCGTGCCGGTGCCGGATGGCCCGGTCGATGACGACGGCGTTCGCGCGCTCGTCGGGCGGTTCATCGAGAGCTACGAGGCGCGGTTCGGCGAGGGATCGGCCTTTCAGGCCGCCGGGGTCGAGCTGACGACCTTCCGCGTCGTGGCCACCGTGCCGACCGAGCGCCCGCGGCCGCGCCCGCTCGGCGCGGGGTCGGGTGACGGGGGCGGCGGCGAGTCGCGGCGCCGGGTCTTCCAGGACGGCGAGTGGCATGATGCGCGCGTCGTGACCCACGCCGCGCTCGGTCCCGGGCTGGAGCTCGCGGGCCTGTCGATCATCGAGATGCCCGACACCACGGTCGTCGTCGGGCGCGAGCAGTCGGCCGTCGTCGATGACTACGGCGACGTCGTCATCACCCCGCGGAGGGCAGCATGACCACCGAGGTCGCGGCCACGATCGATCCGGTCACCTTTGAGGTGATCCGCCACAAGCTCTGGTCGATCAACGAGGAGGGCTCGGCGACGATGATCCACGTCTCGGGCTCCCCAGTCGTGCACGCCACCGACTACAACTTCGGCCTGTACACCGCCGAGGGGGAGATGGCGGTGATCGGCGTCTACCTGCTCGTCCCGGTCTACACCGGCTCGATGGCCATCCGCGAGTTCCTGCGGCGCTTCGATGACATCGCCGACGGCGACGTGTTCATCATCAACGATCCCTACATCGCCGCCGAGCACCAGAACGACGTCCAGTTCTGTGCGCCGTTTCACCACGACGGCCGGTTCGTCGCCTGGATCGGCTGCATGGCCCACCAGGTCGACCTCGGCGGGACCGATGTCGGCTCCTGGTGCCCGACCGCCAGCGACACCTTCCAGGAGGGGCTGCGGATCCCGCCCGGGCGGATCGTGCGTCGGGGCACGCTGAACCAGGAGCTATGGGACATGATCACCAACAACACGCGGATGCCGTTCACGGTGGCCAACGACATGACCGCGTTCCTGTCGGGTCTGCGGGTGGCCACCGAGCGCCTGCACGAGCTCTGCGACCGCTACGGCGCGGACGCCGTCGCCGGCGTCATGAGCCAGTCGATCGACGCCTCCGAACGCGCCCTGCGCGAGATCCTGACCACGCTGCCCGACGGGGAGTTCGAGCACATCGCGTGGCTCGACCGCCCGGCCGGCGCCGACTCCAGGGAGTCCGAGCTGCTGACGATCAGCTGCCGGATGACGAAGGCCGGCGACCGGCTCGTGTTCGACTTCGACGGGTCAGACCCGGAATCGGCGGGGTACGGGATGGCCACTCGGGCGGGCACGGTCGGCGCCGTGGCGACGCTGATGCTCTGCCTGTTCGGCTCCGAGGTGCCGTGGAACCACGGCCTGATGCGACCCGTCGAGGTCGTCGCGCAGGATGGGCGATGCGTGACCGCCGTCTCGCCGATGCCGGTCTCGGGCGGCGCCGCGGCCGCCAACTGGGTCGCGATGAACGCCGCCGCGGGCGCCATCACGAAGATGGTCTCGTTCTCCGAGCGCTACGGCGGGCTCGCCTTCGGTCCCGGGGACGGCTCGTGGCAGCTCGCGCAGTTCGGCGGGCTCAACCAGTACGACGAGCCGTTCGCCGCGATGTACCTCGACTCGCTGCTGTGGGGCGGCCCGGCGTTCTGCGATCGCGACGGCGTCGACTCCGGCGGCGCGATGGTCATCCTCGGCGGCGGCACCCAGGACGTCGAGCAGCAGGAGGTCGGCCAGCCGCTGCTGTACCTGTGGCGGCGCGAGGTGCCCGACTCCGGCGGCGCCGGGCGCCACCGCGGCGGCAACGGGATCGAGTTCGCGATGACGCCGATCGACACCGACGAGGTCTCGGGGGTCATGGCCACCCACGGGACCAAGCTGCCCAATCGCACCGGGATCTTCGGCGGCCTGCCCGGCTCCTGCGCGCGGTTCGAGATCGTGCGCGGCGCCGACGCGCTCTCAGAGCTCGGGCGGGGTACGACGATCGAACGTCTTGACGCGGTGCGCGGTGACTACGAGGAGCTGCCGGGGGTCAACGCCGGCCTGGTCATCAGGCCCGGCGAGATCGTCAACGTCCGACTGCAGAACGGCGGCGGCTACGGCGACCCGATTCTGCGCGACCCCGACGCCGTCCGCGAGGACCTGCGCACCGGCGCGGTCTCCGACGACGTCGCTCGGCGCATCTACGGCGTCGTCGTCAGCGACGGCACGGTCGATGCGGACGGGACCGAGCGGCGCCGCGACGAGATCCGCTCGGCACGCCGCGCCGCGATGGTCGCCCCTGCGGGCTCACCAGACCCGCCCACCCCGCCGATGCCGATCGCCGCCGACCGGTGGGGGGAGAGCCTGCGCTTCCGCCCGGCAAACGATCCCACCGCCCCGCCGGGGGCGTATTGCGCCCACTGCGACGCCGAGCTCGGCGCGGTTCGCGGCGACTGGCGCGCGCTGGCGGGCACGGTCGCGCTCGCCGCCCGGGATCTCGGCCCGCTCGTCCAGCTGCCCGACGAGCTCGTCGCCCGCCAGTACGTCTGTCCGCATTGCGTGGCCGCCCTGTGGGTGGAGATCCTGCCCGCGGACGCGCCCCCGTGGCGCGACTTCGAGTTGCGATGATCCGGGGACGCCTCGCCGGCAAGGCGGCGATCATCACCGGCGCCGGCAGCGGCTTCGGACGGGCCGCGGCACGCCGGTTCGTGGCCGAGGGCGCGCGCGTCGTCGTCGCGGATCTCAGCGCCGACGCGGCGCGCGAGACATGCGCCGGTCTCGGCGACGCGGCGGTCGCGGCGCACGTCGACGTCGCCGATCCGGACGCCGTGGCGCGGATGGTCGAGGTTGGGGTGCAGCGGCTCGGCTCGCTCGACGTCCTGTTCTCCAACGCGGGCGTGCCCGAGGCGGTGACCCCGCTGGCGAAGATCACCGTCGCCGAGTGGGACCGGATCATCGACGTCAACCTGAAGGCGCTGTTCCTCTGTGCCCAGGCGGCGGCGCCGGCGATGCGCGCGGGCGGCGGCGGCTCGATCATCGCCACCGGCTCGATCGCCGCGCGGCGGGCGCGGCCGGGCCTCGTCGCCTACGTCGCCTCCAAGGCGGGCGTCAACGGCCTCGCGCGGGCGCTCGCGCTCGAGCTCGCCCCCGACCGGATCCGCGTCAACGTCATCAACCCCGGACCGTCGGCGACCCCGATGCTGCAGGAGTTCCACTTCGCCGAGCCGGGGTCAGACGTGGTCGCCCAACTGAGCTCGCAGCTGCCGCTGGGGGCGACGATCGAACCCGACGACATCGCCTCGGCGGCCGTGTACCTCGCGAGCGACGAGGCGGCGCGGGTGACCGGTCTGATCATGAACGTCGACGCGGGTCGCGACCTGTAAGCGCCTTCGTCGCGGTCGATCCGGCGACCCGGGAGGGGTTCGCGGGTCAGAGACGAGTCGCTTCGATCCAGCCGAGGGCGAGCTTGCGCAGGCGGCCCTGACGCACGCCCTCGCGGACCGCCTCCTCGAACGTGCCCTCGCGCCACCGCTCGGCCTGCACCGCCTCGGCCAGCTTGGCCTCGGACATCGGACCGATCTGCAGCAGGCGCCGCTCGAGCCGGCGCATGTCGGCCACGACCGTCGCCCGATGACGATCGGTCACGAGCGGATGGGCGGGATCGCGACTGCGATCATCGGTCATGCGACACGCATACCATACGCCGATCCTCGCCGCCGACCCTCGGCCGCCGCAGACCATCGAGCTCAGGCTGACGATCGTCCCGCGCGTGTCGTTGCCGCCGCTCGGCGTTCGCCCGAGGTGGCGTCTCGGCTCAGGGCGGCGTCGGGCGGGTCCAGTGGTCGAGGACCATCAGCGTCTTGGTCGCCGTGACGCTGCCGACGCGGCGCACGACGTTGACGACCTCCTTGAGATGCGGGACGTCCTGCACCCGGATGCGCAGCAGCGCATCGGGATCGCCGGCGATCGTGAACACGTCGGAGACCTCGGGCACCCGGCTCAGGGCGGCGACGATGTCCTCGAGGTCGGTGTCACCGGAGAAGCGCAGTTCGGTGAACGCGTCGATCGTGGGGCCGATCTGGGCCTCATCCACCTCGATCGAGTAGCCGGTGATCACGCCCGTGCGCTCGAGGCGGTCGATCCGGCGCTTGACCGGCGCGGGGGAGAGGTTGACGTGCTCGGCGATGTCGGCGACCGTGCGTCGCGCGTTCTCGCGCAACAGCGCCAGGATCCGCCGGTCGACGTCGTCGATGGTGACGCGTTCCGCCATCGGCGCGACGATACGTCGCTTCCGCGCGCCGCGCAACTTTCCGCGCTCTGACCGGCATGTCGGCGCAGGTATCATGCGCGCTGTGAACGATTGCTGCGACATGCTTGCGCGGCCATCGGAGCGGTCAGAACATATGGCGTCGGCGATCTGCCGTTGGGACCGGAAATCGGAGGGCCTCATGAGCATCGCTGAGCTTGCGCATCCGCAGACCACGCTCGAGGACAAGTACACGGCCGAGTCGGGCCAGATCCTGATCAACGGCATCCAGGCGCTCGTCCGCCTGACGCTCGACCAGCGGCGCCTCGACGCCGGCCGCGGCTACGACACCGGCGTCTACGTCAGCGGCTACCAGGGCTCGCCGCTCGCCGGCCTGGACCGCGAGTTCCAGCGCGCCCAGCGCCACCTCGCGCCCGCCGACGTCGTCTTCCAGCCCGCTGTCAACGAGGAGTTGGCCGCGACCGCGGTCGGCGGCACCCAGCTGCTGCATCAGCTCGCCGGCGCCCGCAAGGAGGGCGTGACCGGCTTCTGGTACGGCAAGAACCCGGGCTTCGATCGCGCCGCGGACGCGATCCGCCACGCCAATCTCTCGGGCACGCAGCCGCTCGGCGGCGTCGTGGCGCTCATCGGCGACGATCCGACGAGCAAGTCCTCGACGGTGCCGAGCTCGTGCGAGCCGATCTGCCGCAGCCTCGTCATGCCTCTGCTCGCGCCCGCCGACGTCGGCGACATCCTCCGCCTCGGACTGCACGCGGTCGCGATCTCGCGCTGCGCCGGCCTGTGGACGGGCCTCAAGCTCGTCGCCGACATCGCCGATGCCTCGGCGACGGTCGCCGCCGGCGTTGCCGCCGACGAGATCCCGGACCTCGGCGACACGGCGGCGCGCCAGGCGCCGGTCCTGCTGCCGCCCTCCAACCTCGACGCCGAGCTCGCGCTCATGACCGACCGGCTCGAGCTCGTGCACGAGTACGCCCGGCGGACCGGCCTGAACCGGATCGACTTCGAGCCTGCGCGGCCCCGGATCGGGCTCGCCGCGGCGGGCTTGGGCTATGCGTCGCTGCAGCGCGCGCTCGCCGATCTCGGCTTCGACGCGGCGGCGCTCGACGCCGCGGGCATCAGGCTCATCCGCCTCGGCATGCCGTGGCCGATCGAGCGCGACGCTGCGCGCGACCTGTGCGCCGACCTCGAGACGGTGCTCGTCATCGAGGACAAGCTGCCGTTCGTCGAGACCCAGCTCAAGGAGGCGCTCTACCGCCAGCCGCACGAGCCGCTCATCGTCGGCAAGGAGGACGCCGACGGCCGCCCGCTGCTGTCGGCCCGCAGCGCCCTGACCGCCGACGACGTCGCCGACGCGCTGGTGACGATTTTGCACCCGGGATCGATCCCCGACGTCTCGCGGCGGCGCCCCGGACCCGCACTCCCGGCTCCGGTCAACGGCGACGCCCGGCGCACGCCGTACTTCTGCTCGGGCTGCCCGCACAACGTCTCGACCCGGGCCACCGCCGACCAGCTGGTCGGGGTCGGCATCGGCTGCCATGCCATGGTGGTCGTCGACACCGCCGAGCGCCGGGGGCAGCGCCTCGGCATGACCCAGATGGGCGGTGAGGGCGTGCAGTGGCTCGGGCTGGCGCCGTTCTGCGCCGAGCCCCACTTCATCCAGAACATCGGCGACGGCACCTTCCACCATTCGGGCTCGCTCGCGATCCGGGCCGCGATCGCCGCCGGGGTCAACCTGACCTATCGCCTGCTCTACAACGACGCCGTCGCGATGACCGGCGGCCAGACCCCGGCCGGCAAGCTGCCGGTGCCGGCGCTGATCGACGAGCTCGCGACCGAGGGCGTCAAGCGCGTCATCGTCACCACCCCCGAGCCCGAGCGCTACCGCGGGGTGACGCTGAACCCGATCGCCGAGGTCCGCCATCGTGACGAGTTCGACGCCGCCCAGCGCGAGCTCGCGCAGATCGCCGGCGTCACCGTCCTGCTTCACGATGACCGCTGCGCGACCGAGAAGCGCCGCCTGCGCAAGCGCGGCAAGCTCGAGACCCCGCCGGAGCGCGTCTGGATCAACGAGCGCGTCTGCGAGGGCTGCGGTGACTGCGGCGAGCAGTCCTCGTGCCTGTCGGTGCAGCCGGTGCAGACCGAGTTCGGGCGCAAGACCCGCATCCAGCAGAGCTCCTGCAATCAGGACAGGACCTGCCTGAAGGGGGATTGCCCGTCGTTCGTCATGGTCACCCCGAAGGATGGCGATGCGCCCCGACGCACCGCTCCCGCCCCGCCGACCGACCTCCCGCTCCCCGAGGTCCGCGTCGGCCCGGACGTGCTCGTCCGGATGCCCGGCGTCGGCGGCACCGGCGTCGTAACCGTCTCGGCGATCCTGCAGATGGCCGCGCATCTGCAGGGCGGCGCCGCCGCCGGACTCGAGCAGATCGGCCTCGCCCAGAAGGGCGGCCCGGTCGTCTCGGACCTGCGGATCGCCGACGCCGCGATCGCCGGCCAGCTGCGCGCCACCCGGCGCAGCGTCGACGTCCTGCTCGGCTTCGACCTGCTCGGCGCGGTCGCCGCCGATACCCTCGCCGCGCTCGACGACGCCCGCACGATCGCCGTGCTCAACGCCGATGTCACGCCGACCGCCGAGATGATCACCGACCCCCGCGCGGCCATCCCCGAGAGCGAGCGGATGGTGCAGCGCGTCCGTCGTGCGACCCGGGGCGACGAACTCATCTCACTGCCGGCCGAGACGATCGCCGAGACGCTGTTCGGCGATCACATGGCGGCCAACATGTTGATCGTCGGCGCCGCCTATCAGCACGGCTGCCTGCCGCTGCACCTCGAGGCGATCGAGCGCGCGATCGAGCTCAACGGCGCCGCGGTGAAGACCACCCTCGCCGCGTTTGCGTGGGGCCGCGCCGCGGTCGCCGATCCCGCGGCGCTGCACGCCGCGCTCGCGGCCGCCGGTCCGGCGGCCGCCCGGCCCGCCGCGCAACCGCCGCCCCCGCAACCGTCCGCCGCCCCGGATTCCTTCAACGCGGTCGTCGCGCGCCGAGTCGCCGAGCTGACCGCCTACCAGAACGCCGCCTACGCCGCCGAATACGAGCGCGAGGTCCAGCGCGTCGCCGCGATCGAGCGCGAGCGCGCCGGCGACGGCTCCCAGGCGGTGGCGATCGCGTACGCCGAGGGCCTATACAAGCTCATGGCCTACAAGGACGAGTACGAGGTCGCCCGCCTGCACCTCGACACGATCGAGCAGGCCAAGCGCGAGGCGGAGTTCGGGCCCGACGCCAAGGTCCAGATCCTGCTGCACCCGCCGGTCCTGCGCTCTCTGGGGATGAAGCGCAAGCTCGCGCTCGGCCGCTCGGCGCGGCCGCTGTTCGGCGCCCTGCACGGCGCCCGCGGGCTGCGCGGCACCGCGCTCGACCCGTTCGGGCGCACCGAGCTGCGCCGACTCGAGCGCGCGCTCGTCGGCGAGTACCGCGCGCTCGTTGAGCGGGCGCTCGGCCGCCTGAACGAGCGGACCCGCGCCCAGGTCACCGAGATCGCGCGCCTGCCCGACATGGTCCGCGGCTACGAGCAGATCAAGCTCGACAGCGTCGAGCGGATGCGCGAGCGCGCGCGCGAGCTCCAAGCCGATCTCGAGACCGCCGCGTCACGACTGCCCGAGGTTCCGGCGCTCGTCGTCACCCACGTCTGAGCTCGCGGCCGCCTGCGCGCGGCGCATCCCGCTCAGCCAGTGCTCGTAGTCCTCGGCCTTGCGCTGGAAGTAGGTCGCCACCTCGGGGTGGGGGAGGATGAGGAAGCGCTCGTCGTCCAGCGCGCGCAGCGTCTCGGCGGCGACCGCGTCGGGGTCGAGCACCTCGCCGGCCGCGCGCACGACCCGGGCCCCGAGCGCGCCGAGCGCGTCGCGGTCCCCCGCGGCGAGCATCGCGGTGTCGACCCCCATCGGGCACAGGCAGCTGACCCGCAGCCCCCGGTCGCCGTAGGTGATCGACAGCCACTCGGCGAAGGCGACCGCGGCGTGCTTGGTCACCGAATAGGGCGCCGAGCCGATCTGGGTCAGCAGCCCGGCGGCCGAGGCGGTGACGACGAAGCAGCCCTCGCCCCGCTGCAGCCATCCCGGGAGCAGCAGCCGCGCGAGCAGCACGTGCTGGCGGACGTTGACCGCGAACGCGAGATCCCAGGTCGCATCGGTGGTCTGCAGCGGATCGGAGCCGACGGCGACGCCCGCGTTGGCCAGGCAGACCCCGATCTCGCCGAGGCCATCGCGCGCGGCGGCGACCATCGCCTCGACCGCCGCCGGATCGGTGAGGTCGCAGGGGATCGCCAGGTGCCCTTCGCCGAGCGCCGACCGGGTCGCGTCGAGCTCGTCGGCGAGCACGTCGGTGAGGGCGACGCGCGCGCCCGCGCCGGCGCACGCGCGGGCGAGCGCCCGGCCGATCCCGCGCCCGGCGCCGGTCACCAGCACGGTGCGCCCGGCGAGCTGCACGCGGCTCAGACGAGCAGGCCCATCGCCTGGGCGCGCCCGATCGCGTCGGCCCGGTTGCGAGCGTGGAGCTTGCGGTACAGCGCGCTGGCGTGCTGCTTGACCGTGTTCGGCGAAACGTGCAGGGTGCGCGCGATCTCGTCGTTGGTCGCGCCGTCGGCGAGCAGCTGGAGGATCTCGTGCTGACGATCGGTGAGCTCGTTCGCTCGACGCCCGGCGCGCGGGCGCGCGAGCTGTCCGCGGCTGGCCAGCCGAACCGCCTCGAGGATCTGCCGCGAGGGCCACGCCTTGCTGATGAAGCCACTCGCTCCCAGGCCGGCTACGGTGCGCGACGGCAGGTGGATGGCGGCGGTCAGCAGCAGGACGCGCGCCGCGGGCGCGGCGGCGCGGATCCCCAGGCATGCGGCCTCGGGGCCCGGTGGCCCGAGCTTGATGTCGACGAGCGCGATCGTCGGCGCCCGCCGCCCGGCCAGCGCGATCGCGCTCTCGGCGTCCCGCGCCGGAATGCAGCGCGCGATGGGTGGCGAGCCTCCGAGCATCAGCGCCAGCCCGTAGTGGACGAGCTCGTGCGGGGCGGCCACGAGTACCGTCGCCGCCCGCGGCAGCTCCGGCTCGGCAACGACTCCGCCGCCACCCCCCAGCGGCGCTGGTTCTCCTGCCATCCACACCTCGCGGTTCCAGACCCTACTGACCAGTAAGTAGGGTACCGGAGCGCCGGATCAGACGGCGCCCTGAGCCACCGGATCGACCGCGATGCTCCGCATCGTGAAGCGCCAGAACGACTCGGCCACCTCGGCGGCGGTGCGCGACTCCGGGCGCAGCCACTGATACGTCCAGTTGCACATCCCGAGCACCGCCAGGGTCGTCATCTCCACGTCCTGGACGATGAACTCGCCGCTCTCCATGCCCGAGCGCACGACCTCGCGGACGATCGAGCGAAACCGGTCGCGCTTGGCGCGGATCCGGGGCTTGAACTCGCGCGACAGCTCACGGTAGTGCTCGAAGGAGATCAGCAGGTGCCCGGGATGTGTCTCGGTCAGCGCGACCACGTCGCGCATCAGCCCCTCGAGCGCGGCGCTGTGGCTGGCAAAGCCCTCCCGCGCGCGCGCCTCGTGGCGGGAGAGCACGAGGTCGAGCATCTCGTCGTGGATCAGATAGAGGAGCTCGTGCTTGCTGCGGAAGTAGTAGTAGACGGTCGGCTTGGAGACGCCCACCGCGGCGGCGATGTCGTCGATCGTGGTGTTGTGATAGCCGGAGGCGTCGAAGCAGCGCGCGGCAGCGGCGAGGATCTCGCTGCGGCGATCGGTGTCGGCGCTCGTCCGCGGCATCGGTCCGCGTCAGCCGGACGTCGCGTGCCTGCGCCGCGCGGCCTCGTCGGGCCGCGCAAGGTAGTCGTGGAAGCCGCGGCCGGTCTTGCGCCCGAGCCGGCCGGCGGCCACCCGCCGCCGCAGCCCGTCGGCGGGGGCCAGGCGCGCGTCGCCCGGGTTGGCGGCGGCGAGCACCTCCTCGGCGGCGAGCGAGATGTCGAGGCCGATGAGGTCGAGCAGGGCCAGCGGGCCGATCGGGTGCCCGCCGACGAGCGGCAGCAGCTCGTCGACCTCCTCCACGGTGAACAGGCCCTCGTCGACGGTCCGGACGGCGTCGTTGAGCATCGGGAAGAGCAGCCGGTTGACGATGAACCCGCTGCGATCGGCGGAGCGCACCGGGACCTTGCGCAGGCGTCGCGCCCACGCCGCCAGGGCGGCCACGGTCGCGTCCGGGAGCGACTCGGGCACGATCACCTCGACGAGGCGCATCGCCGCCACCGGACTGAAGAAGTGCAGCCCGGCGACGCGTTCGGGACACCGGGTGGCCGCCGCGATCTCGGCGACGCGCAGCGACGAGGTGTTCGTCGTCAGCAGCGCGTCGGACGCGGTGATCTGCTCGAGCTCGGCGAACAGCTGCCGCTTGAGCGCGAGGTCCTCGGCGACCGACTCGATGACGAGACGATCGGCGATGCCGTCCGACGCGTCGGTGGCGATCGTCAGTCGCGCCGCCGCGGCGTCGGCCTGCGCCGCCGTCAACCGCTCGCGCGCCACCGCGCCGTCGAGATCGCGCCGGACCGCCGCTCGGGCGCGCTCGCCGGCGGCCGCCGAGCGGGCGAGCAGCGTCGTCGGCACCCCGGCGACGACCGCGACGTACGCGATCCCCGCGCCCATGAACCCGCTGCCCACGACCGTCACCCCGCCCTCGGGCTCGTCGTCCGAGGCCGGCGCGGCGCCGTCGACGGAGACCGACGCCCAGCTCGGCGGCGGCTCGCCGAGCAGCGCCTCGGCCTCGCCGCGCGTCAGGCCGGCGAGGATCGTGAGCGGCCCCTCGCGGTGGCGCGCGCCGAGACGCATCGCGAGGTCGATGTCGACGGCGGTGGCCACGCCGGCGGCGGCGAGCGCCACCGCGTCACGCAGCATCGGCGCCAGCACGCGCTCGCGCACCCTCGCCTCGGCGTCCGTGCCCATCGCCCTCTCAGGCGCCCGCGCGCGTCATCCGCCTCGCCATCGTCCGGCGACGCTAGAAGCGCCGACCGGCGCGGTCAAGCGCCAGCAGGCGGCTACGCACCACATCGGGCGTGTCGGACGGGCGGCAGACCGGCCGCGCTGCGATGATCGCGGCCCATGGGCGACGCCGCGACCGACACCCCCGCTTCCGCCGACGACGAGCTGCACCGGTTCCGTCTCGCCGGCCGCGTCGCCATCGTCACCGGCGGCACGGGCGGGATCGGCAGCCGGATCTGCCAGGCGCTCGGCCGCGTCGGGGCGAGCGTCGTCGTCCACGGCCGCGACGAGCGACGGACCGGCGCCGTCTGCGACGGCCTACGCGCTGAGGGCATCGCCGCCGTCCCGGTGCTCGGCGACCTCACCCGCCTCACCGACGCCGACCGGCTCGCCGACGCAGCGCTCGCGGCCTTCTCCCGCGTCGATGTCCTGGTCACGACGGTCGGCGGCGGCGCCGGGTCCGCGCTGTATCCCGCCGAGTCCTACCCCGAGGACGAGTGGGATCGGATGCTCGACCTCAACCTCCGCGCCGCGCTGCTGCCGACCCAGGCCGCGGCGCGGGCGATGATCACCGGCGGGCGGGGCGGACGGGTGCTGCACCTCTCCTCGGTCCGCGGGCAGCTCGGCATCGACAACGGATTCTCGGCCTACGTGGCGGCCAAGGGCGCGCTCGACGCGCTGACCCGCCAGCAGGCGACCGAGTGGGCCAAGCACGGGATCACCGTCAACGCGATCTCGCCGACCTTCGTGGCCACCGAGCAGACGGCCGAGCTGCTCGCCGACGAGGACTTCCGCGCCGGCCTCGAGGAGCGCATCCCGTTGCATCGGATCGCCGACACCGACGACATCGTGGGCGCGGCGCTGCTGCTCTGCACCGACGCGTCGTCGTTCATCACCGGGCAGGTCCTGACCCTCGACGGCGGGCTGACCGCCTGCCAGTGACATGCACCCGACCGAGGAGGCGACGCCGTGAGGCGCATCATCGATCTGTCCATGCCCGTGCACATGGACATGCTGACCTTCCCGCGCGTCCCCCCGCCGGCGATCACCGTCTACGAGAGCCACACCGACTTCGCCGATCGGATCGGCGCCAGCGAGTACGGCGTGACCTCGCTGACCGCGAGCTACCTGGTCGTCCAAAACGACCACGTCGGAACCCACCTCGACGCCCGCAAGCACATCGTTCCCGACGCCGGCGGCCCCGAGACGATCCCGCTCGAGTACTGCATCTCCGACGGGGTGCTGCTCGACTTCACCGCCAAGGACCCCGGCGAGGTGATCTCCGAGGACGATATCCGCCGCGAGCTCGATCGCATCGAGTACACGCTGCGGGAACGCGACATCGTCCTCAACCACACCGGCGCCGGCGCCTACAACACCGAGGAGCGCTACCGCACCGATCATCCCGGGATGAGCGCCGCCGCCACGCGGTGGCTGATCGGCCAGGGCGTGCGCCTGATGGGCGTCGACGCGATCACCTACGACCCCCCGGTATGGGCGATGTTCGAGAAACGGCTGTTCTGGGAGGCCCACCGCGTCATGTGGGACGAGGAGTACTGGCATCTCGAGAACCTCATGAACCTCGAGCAGATCGGACGTCCCCACGGGTTCCAGCTCTGTGTCCTGCCGGTCAAGTGGGTCGGTACGACCGCGGCCCCGGTGCGCGCGGTCGCGATCGTCGACGATTGACTTGACCTCCTCGCGCAGGACGGTGCGCCGGATCGTCGTCCGCGGCGCGGTCACGTGATCGCTACCGGGTCGATCATCGAGCCCGTCGCCCCGCGGATGGCCAGCGGCAGCGCCACGAACAGGAACTCGTGCACGCCCGCCGCGGCGATCCCCTCGAGATCGAGGCTCTCGATCAGGTAGATCCCGTGCTCGATGAGCAGCAGCGTGTGGACGGGCTGCGGGTTGGCGGGGGTGCCCCGGTCGGGGGCGGGCTGGACCTCATAGGTCTCGGTGTCCGAACCGGTGGCCACGACGCCGCGCGCCAGCAGCAGCTGCGCCGCCGAGATGTCGGGCCCGGCGCCGCGGCTCGCCGCCAGGTGCTCGGGATCGGGCCAGCCGGCCAGGTAACCGGTCCGCACGAGCGCGACGTCGCCGGAGCCCGCGGCCACGCCGGTGTCGGCCTCGATCGCCTGAAGGTCGGCGCCGGTCACCGGCTCGCCCGCGCTCAGCGCGGTGACGCCGCGATGGCCGGGCACGTCGTAGAGCACCCCGCGCCGCCACAGCGGCGGGATCTCGGTCGCGTCGCCGCGGACGGGCCCGAAGTCGCCGAGCTCGGTGCGCGCCGAGCCGCCGTGCCAGCGGTCCTCGTCGCCGACGGTCATGTGCGCGTGGGCGTCGATGTGCGCGCCGGTGTGCGTCGTCCCGATGACCAGCTCGGACATAAAGCCGAGGCAGGCGTCGTTGGGCAGGCCCCAGTGGTGGTCGCCGGTCACCCGGCTGCCCTGCGGGGTGCGATAGGAGACGACCTCGAACGTCGGATGGCCCGCGAACAGCGGCATCTTCGGGAACCGCTCGCGCGCCAGGCGGAACATCCGGCCGTCGCGGATGAGGGCCGCTGCGGCGCGGACGTGCTCTGGGGTCGGCGCGGCGGCGCGCGCGGCCGGCTGCCCGGGCGAGACGATGCCACCCTCGCCGGGCAGGCGGTCGCGCCCGCCGGTCATCGGGCGGGCGCTGCCGCGCTCATCGGGCGGGCGCGGCCGCGCTCATCGGGCGGGCGCTGCCGCGGTTGCCTGCCGCACCTCGGCGAGCCCACGCTCGAGCATCGGCCGGCCGAGCTCGCGCGCGCGACCGAGCTCTGGATGGATGCGATCGAGCGAGCTCTGCAGCTTGGCGATCGCGGTGCGCGGCCCGTCACCGCCCCGCCGCGCCCAGCCGACGACGAGCCCGATCATGGTGTCCAGGAACGACAGCGAGTCGGCGGCCTGCAGCAGGTCGGCCCGCGGCCACCCTCCATCCTCGTGGACGGCGATGAGACCGGCGACCTCGGCCACGAGATCCTCGGGGGCGTCCTGCGCGCGCAGCCAGTCGGCGGCGATGCGCGCGCAGCGGTCCTGATGCCAGCGGTTGTAGACGGGCGAAGCCCAGTCGCGGAAGCTGTCCCAGCCGGCATCGGGGTCGGGGAACGCGCGCTCGATGTCATGCAGCACCGCGGCGATGCGCAGCCGCGGCGCGGCGTCGGACGCGATCGCCTCGAGCCAGGCCTCGGTCGCGAGCAGGTGGTGGGCGTCGGGATGGACCTCGGAGACCCACTCCCGGGCGGCGGGCAGCAGCTCGCTCACGTCGTCACCGGCCGCGCCTGCAGAACGTAGAGCTCGCCGTCCTGCACCGCCCACTCGATGTCCTGGGGCGCGCCCAGCTGCTGCTCGAGCTCGTCGCCGATCCGGGCCAGCTGCGCGAGCAGGTCGTCGCCGACCTTGCGGGCGCCTCCCTCGTCGGGGGCCAGCTCGCGCCGCATCACGCCGCCGGCCTCGTCGGCGACGATCGCGTAGGGCTGCTCGTGGACCCGCGCCCTGCGCACCCGGCCGTCGCGCCGCAGCACGTAGTGGTCGGGGGTGACCGCGCCCGAGACGGCCGCCTCGCCGAGGCCGATGACCGCCTCGACGACCATGCGGTCGCGGCGGTTGTGGACGGGATCGCAGGTGAACAGCACGCCCGCGGCGTCGGCCTGCACCATGCGCTGGACGACGACGGCCATCCCGAGGTCGTCGAGCGAGCCCTTCTCAGCGCGGTAGAACAGCGCCCGCTCGGAGAAGAACGACGCCCAGCAGTCGCGGATCCGGGCGCGCACCTGATCGCCGCCGCGGACATGCAGGAAGGTCTCCTGCTGGCCGGCGAAGCTCGCCGCGTCGGAGTCCTCGGCGCACGCGCTCGAGCGCACGGCGACCGGCGCATCGTCCTCGCCGAGCGCGGCGTAGGCCGCGAGCACCGCCTCGCGCAGCGCTGGGTGCAGCTCGACCTCGGTGACCAGCTTGCGCGCGCCCTCGGCGTCCCGGCGCCGGGCGAGGGCGTGCAGCTCGGCCCCATCGTCGGGCAGCGCGTCGGCGAGCGCGTTAGCTGGGATGACGAACCCCGGCGGCACCGGCAGCCCGGCGCCGGCCAGACGCGCCAGCGACGCGCCCTTGCCGCCCGCGCGCCGCACCTCGGCGCAGTCGGCGTCCGCGAACTGCAGGACGAGGCTCACGTCTCGAGGATCTCGACCACGCCGGTGGCGCCGTTGACCCGCACGCGATCGCCGGTGGCGATCCGCTCGCCGGCGTTGCCGGTCCCGACGACCGCCGGGATCCCGAACTCGCGCGCGACGACCGCCGGGTGCGAGACCGCGCCGCCGGCCTCGGTGACCAGACCCTTGATCTTCGTGAACAGCACCACCCAGGCGGGGTTGGTCATCCGACAGACGAGGATGTCGCCCTCCTGGACCTTGTCGAACTCGTCGAGCTCGGCGACGTAGCGGGCGGTTCCCTCGACGACGCCGGGCGACGCGGGCAACCCCTTGATCTCCCCGCTCGTCGTGGGCTCGCCGGCGTAGAAGCGATCCGGGAAGCCCCACAGCCCGCCGTAGGGGAACTCGATCGCCGACTTGGTCGCGGTGCCCAGCCACGCCGGTGCCCGACGCTCGAAGGCCTCCTCGTGCTCGTCGCGGCGGTCGGAGACGAGCTCGGCCGCGTCGAACGCCCGAGGGTCGGCCATCAGCCGGCGCAGCTCGTTGTAGTGCAGGAACACGACATCCTCGGGGTCGTCGAGCGCCCCGGCCTCGACGAGCTTGCGCCCGATCGCGATCACGACGAGCCGCAGGCGCGCGTTCGTCCCCTGATCGACGAAGAAGTGGTGGTCCGGGGTCAGCGGATTCATCTTCAGCGACAGCTCGAGCGCGCGCGCGAGTCGCTCGCGATCCTCGCCCTCGACGTCCTCCATGACCTCGCGCTTGGCGGCCTCGAGATCGTCGGAGACCGCGCGCAGGTTCGCCGGATAGTCGTAGTCGGTGGCGACGTAGCCGCGGATCGCCTCGACGATCGGCGCCGGGTCCTCGACCCACAGCTTGTACATGAGCTCGTGCGACCACAGCGCCTTGTAGCCGAAGGTCCGCTGATGGCTCTCGATCCGCTCGGCGATCAGGCGCCGTCCGCGGTCAGAGCCGCCGAGCGCCTCCATGACCTCGGCCGCGGTCGCCGCCTCGAACGCCGACTGCAGCTCGGGGTCGGACCTGACTTCCTCCTTGGCCTGCCAGAGGTCCTCGATCGCGTCCCAGTTGCGGTCCTCGACGCTCGACTGCAGGCGGCCCATGAGCGACGGGTCGCCGCCGACCTCCTCGATCACCTGGTTGAGGTTCTGGGTCGACGCGAACTGGGCGAAGTTCAGCATCCAGTGGATCTTCCAGTGGCGGTCGTGGATGTCGATCGCGTCCTCGAGCAGCACGGCGAGCTCGAGCAGGGAGGCGTCGGCGTCGTCGAACTCGTCGAGGTAGGCGAAGTTGCGCTCGATCTCGGGGCGCAGCCGCGCGCGCCACCAGTCGATGAAGTTCGCCGCGTAGATCGGCAGCACGCCGCCGAGGTAGGCGCCGATCTCGCCCGCGTACTCCGGATCGCGCGGCACCCGCGGCACGTAGCGGTTCTCGTACTCGGTCGCCTCGGCGTGCAGCTCGGGGTCGCAGGGAACCGCCGCCGTGTACACGTAGCCGTTGACCTCCTTGGCGATCCAGTCGCACGCGAACGGTGTGCCGAAGCGCCGGAACATGTGGTCACAGCTCAGCCACCAGCCGCCGATGTCGAAGAACAGCGGCGAGACCGGGTTGGGGATGTGCAGGTCGTCGTAGATCCAGAACAGGTCGCGCTCACCCTCGCGCCACTGGACCGGGAACGCGTCGGTTCCGAAGTTGGTGCCGAGCACCTCGTCGTCGCGCGTCGTCACTGCCATGGTTGTCCCTCTCCTGCGCTCGTGGGTTCACTGCGCGCTGCCGAGCCCAAGCGCCCGACGCGCGTCGTCGCCGACCACCGGCTCGCGATCGAGCAGCGGGGCCAGCGTCATCGCCTTCTCCACCAGCTCACCGTTGGACTCCGCGCGGTGCCCGCCCGTCACCCGCAGGTTGTCCTCGAGCCCGACGCGAATATGCCCGCCCAGCATGAGCGACGTCGCCGCGAGGTGGAACTGGCCGGGATACCCGACCCCGGCCGCCGACCAGGTGAAGTCGTCGCCGAACAGCGTCACCGCCGTCTGGTGCATGTGCAGCAGCTGGCCCAGGGTGGCGGCGTTGGCGCCGAGCACGCCGAGCACGAACTGGATGTGCGCCGGGGTGTCGACGAGCCCCTGGTCGAGCAGGTGACGCAGGTTGTACAGGTGTCCGACGTCGTAGACCTCGTACTCGGGCTTGGCGCCCGCCTCGCGGAACAGCTCCGAGAGGCGATAGAGGTCGGCAAAGGTGTTGCGGAAGATGAACTCCCTGGTCGACTCGAGGTACTCGGTCTCCCACTCGGCCATCTCGGGCCGGTGGCGCACCTCGAAGATCCCGAAGTTGAACGAGCCGCAGTTGAACGTCGCCATCTCGGGCCGGCACTCGGTGACCACCCGGGCGCGATCCTCGATCGTCATCCCGACGCCGCCGCCGGTCGTCGGCTGCACGATCGCCCCGCAGCGCTCGCCGATCCCGGCGAGCACCTCCTTGAACAGGCCGAGGTCGGCCGATGGCCGGCCCGTCTCGGGCTCGCGGACGTGGACGTGGACGATCGCCGCCCCCGCCTCGTGGGCGGCCACCGCGGACTCGATGATCTCCTCGGGGGTGACGGGGATGGCGGGACTCTGCCCCGGCACGCTCATGCCTCCGGTGATCGCGCACGAGCACAGGACCGGGGCTCCGGTCATGCCGCGACCTCCAGGCGTGGCTGGACGATGACCTTCAGGGCGCCGTCGCGGCGCTCGGTGAAGGTGGCGTACGCGTCGGCGAAGGACTCGAGCGCGAAGCGGTGGGTGATCAGCTCGGACAGGCGGATCCGGCCGCTGGCGGCGAGCGCGATCGCGCGCGGCATCTCCCCGGCGAGCGCGCGCACGCCGACGACGTCGACCTCGTCGAGCACGGTCCGCGGCATCGGCAGCTGGGCGTCGGCGAGCGGGATCCCGACGACCGCGACGCGGCCGCCCTTGCGCACCATCTCGACGCTCTGACCGACCGCCTCGGGCGCGCCCGAGCACTCGATGGCGACGTCGGCTCCGGAGCCACCCGTGGCCGCGCGCACCGCGGCCACCGGGTCGCCGCGGGTGAAGTCGACGATCTCGTGACCGAGCTCGCGCGCCTTGCGCAGGCGGGCGCCGCGGCCGACGACGAGCACCCGGCCGGCGCCGAGCGCCCGCGCGCACTCGCCGACGAGCAGGCCCATGACCCCGGGGCCGACGACGACGACGGCGTCGCCCGGCCGCTGTCCGCCGCGGAGCACCGTGTGCAGCGCGATCGCGGCCGGATCGAGCATCGCGGCCTCCTCGTCGGAGAGCACGTCGGGAACGGCGAACACGCTGCGGACCGAGTGCACGACGTACTCGGCGTAGGCCCCGGGCGCGTTGTGCCCGTACTGGGCGTGCAGATCCTCGATCCCGAAGTTCTCGCAGATGTTGTAGCGGCCCTCGATGCAGCGGGCGCAGTAGCCGCAGGGCGCGTGGGAGGTCCCGGCCACTCGCGTCCCGACCTCCCAGCCGAGCTGCGCGGCGCCGTCTCCGAGCTCGACGATCTCGCCGCACCACTCGTGGCCCGGGGTCAGCGGCCACTCCTTGGGCCAGAAGCCCGGGTACTCCCCGCGGATGATGTGGGGGTCGGTGCCGCAGATCGCGGTCGCGCGCACCCGGCACAGGACCTCGTAGCGCCGCGGCCGCGGCCGCTCGACGTCCCGGACGGCGAAGTCGTTGGGCGCGACGACGACGAGCGCGCGCATCAGCGCGCCGCTTGCGACATCGAACGCTGCACCATCCTGCTCTCCCTCCCGGTCGTCGCGGTCGACGACCAATCATAGATAATCGATCAATGGCGGAGAGGGACGCGACGGTGGTCGCGCTCTACGACATCCATGGCAACGTGCCGGCGCTCGATGCCGTGCTCGCGCAGCTGCGCGACAATCCGCCCGACGTCGTCGTCGTCGGCGGCGACGTCTGCGCCGGCCCGATGCCCCGCGAGGTGCTCGCCCGGCTTCGCGAGTTGCCCTGGCCGACGCGCTGGCTGCGCGGCAACGCCGACCGCGCCGTCGTCATGGGCTTCGACGGCACGATCGGACCCGAGCTGCTCGATCACCCGCTGTACGCCGGGGACGCGTGGGCGGCGACGTTCCTGGACGCCACCGAGCGCGACTTCCTCGCCGGCCTGCCGCCCCTGCAGGCGCTCGAGGTTGACGGCCTCGGCGAGGTGCTCTTCTGCCACGGCAGCGCGCGCAGCGACGAAGAGCGGGTGACGACCGCGACCCCGGAGGACCGGCTGGCGCGCATCCTGCGCGACGCGGGTGCGCGCGTCCTCGTCGGCGGGCACACCCACCGCCAGTTCGACCGCCGCGCCGGCCATCGGCGGATGATCAACGCCGGGAGCATCGGCCGGCCCTACGAGCGCGAGCCGGGCGCCTATTGGCTGCGCCTCGGTCCCGACGTGTCGTTGCAGCGCACTGCCTATGACACCGCGACCGCCGACGCCGCCTTCCACGCCCTCGGCTATCCCGCCGCCGATCTGATCTTCGCGCCCGTCGACCCCGACGTCGTGGCCGCCGACTTCGAGCGCGCAAGCGCCCGCCCGCTCGCGCCGGCGTCGCTCATCGCCTCAGCCGAGAACCCCCTCTACGATCGCCCGGCATGAGCGCGGTGCAGTGGCTGGAGCCCCGATCGCTGGCCGAGGCGGGCGAGGTGCGCGCGCAGCGCGGGGCGGAGGCGACGGTGCTCGCCGGCGGCAGCTTCCTCGGCATCCTCATGAACCAGGGCTTCCTGAGTCCCACGTGCCTGCTGTCGCTGCGCGCCGTCGGTGAGCTGCGCGGCATCACCGTTCGCGACGGGGAGCTGTGCCTCGGCGCGATGGTCACCCACCGCCAGGTCGAGCGTGACGAGACGGTGCGCCGCGACTGGCCGGCGCTCGCGCGCGCCTTCGGGATCGTCGCCAGCCCCCGGGTCCGCAATCAGGCGACCGTGGGCGGCGTGCTCGCTGACGCCGACTACGCGTCAGACCCGCCCGCGATGCTCGGCGCGCTCGGCGCGCGGGCGGTACTGCGCGGTCCTACCGGCGAGCGCGAGGTGGCGATCGACGAGCTCATCCTCGGCTTCTATCAGACGTGCATCGCCGACGACGAGCTGCTGACCGAGGTCCGCGTCCCGCCGGCCGAACCCGGCGCCGTCTATCGCAAGTTCCGCTCGCGCTCCAGCGAGGACCGGCCGTGTGTCGCGGTCGCTGCCGCGCGGAGCGGCGGCGCACTGCGCGTCGTGGTCGGCGCCTGCGCCGAGATGCCCCAGCACTACCCCGACATCTGTGCGCTCGCCGCCGAGGGACCGCTCGACGGCGCGATGGCGCGGGAGATCGCGCGCCGCTACGCCGAGCGCCTGCAGCCGCTGACCGACGCGCGCGGGAGCGCCGGCTATCGGCGGCGGATCGTCGCGGTCGAGGTGCGTCGCGCGCTGGAGGAGCTCGGGGGGGTCGGCGGAGAGACGCTCGTGCGGGGTCGGCAGGGAGGGACGCTCGTGCGGGGTCGGCGGGGAGGGACGCTCGTGAGGGGTCGGCGGAGGGCGGGTCCGTGAGCGTTGGGCGGGGAGCGGGGTCGTGAGCGCCAGCGGGCTCGACGCGCGGGTCACCGGGCAGCTGCGCTACGCCGTCGACGCCGAGCGCCCGGGGATGCTGCACGCCGCGTTCGTGCGCAGCCCCCATGCCCACGCCCGGGTCGTCTCGATCGACGCGACTGCGGTGGGGGCCGACTGCGTGGCGCTGACCGGCGAGGACGTCGCCGACCTGCGGCGCTACGGCTGCCAGGTGCGCGACGAGCACGTGCTCGCCGCGGTGGCCCGGCACGTCGGCGATGTCGTGGCCGCGGTCGCGGCGCCGACCCCACGGGCGGCGCGGGAGGCCGCAGACCGGGTCGAGGTGCGCTACGAGGAGCTGCCCGCTGTCTACGACCCGGTGGAGGCGGTCGAGCCCGGCGCGCCGCTGCTGCATCCCGACGGCGCTCACTCGGCCGGCGAGGCGGTCTCGATCGGGGTGCGCCCGCTCGCCGGCACCAACGCCTGCCATCGCTTCCGTCTCGTCCACGGCGACGTCGCCGCCGGGTTCGGCGACGCCGAGGTCGTCGTCCAGCGCGCCTACCGGACCCCGAGCGCCGCGCACGCGCCGATGGAGCCCCACGCGGCGGTCGCCGAGTGGGAGGACGAGCGGTTGACGATCTGGACCGGCACCCAGACGCCGTTCAACCTCCGCGCCGACCTGGCGGTCGCGTTCGGGCTCGACGAGGAGCGCATCCGGATCGTCGGCGGCACGATGGGCGGGTCGTTCGGGGCCAAGACGTTCGTCCGCCAGGAGGCGGTGCTCGCGGCGCTGGCTCGCAAGGCCGGCCGACCGGTCAAGGTCGTCCTCGATCGCGCCGAGGAATTCGTGACGCTCAACCGCCATCCGTCGGTCATTCGGGTGCGGCTCGGCGCCCGGCGCGACGGGTCGCTCGTGGCCAAGGAGCTCGACTGCTGGGTGGACACCGGCGCCTACGCCGACTGCGGCCCCGGCGTGGCGACCAAGCTCGGCTACGCCGGCGTGGGCCCGTACCGCATCCCGCACGTCCGCGTCGATGCGCTCGCGATCTACACCAACCTGCCGCCGAACGGCGCCTATCGCGGCTACGGCGCGATGCAGTCGATCTGGGCCTCCGAGCGCACGATGGACGTGCTCGCCGCCGAGGTCGATCTGAGCCCGCTCGAGCTGCGACGACGCAACCTCCTGCGCGACGGCGACCGCTTTGCCACCGGCGAGGTCATGCACGACGTCCAGTTCGAGCGCTGCCTACAGGCGGCCGCCGACGCCGTCGACTACGAGCGCGACCCCCGCGGCAAGGGTCTGTGCGTCCTGCTCAAGGGCATGCAGACCCCCAGCCGCGCCGCCATCTCGGTGCAGCGCGCGCCCGTCGGCTACGTCATCCACACCGCGGCCACCGAGATGGGGCAGGGGATGCGCCGGTCGCTGCAGCTTCTGGGCGCCGAGCTGCTCGGGTGCGAGCCGGGGCAGATCGAGATCGCCGCGCCCGACACCGACACCTCGCCCTACGACACTCGCACGACCTCGAGCCGCACCACCCATATGATGGGCCGCGCGCTCGAGGAGGCGGTGCGCGACCTGCGCACGAACAGCAACGAGCGCGGGTACGGCGAGATCCGCAACGAGGGCGGGCTGGACCCCGACAGCGGGCAGGGCATCGCCTCGACCCACTGGCATCAGGGTGCCGCCGCCGCGCGGGTGACCGTCGACGAGGAGACCGGCAAGCTGACGGTCGACCACCTCCACGGCGTCGCCTACGCCGGGCGGATCGTCAACCCCGAGGGGGCGGCGCTGCAGAACGAGGGCGCGTTGCTGATGGGGCTGGGCACGACGTTGTTCGAGGCGATCGAGTTCGCCGATGGGCAGGTCGCCAACGCCAACCTGTCGGACTACAACCTGCCCGCGACCGGCGATCTCCCGACGCGCTTCACGCACGAGATCATCGAGCGCGAGGGCGCCGACGTGCACGGCCTCGGCGAGACCGTGCTGCCGCCGGTGCCCGCGGCGATCGGCAACGCGCTGTTCTCGCTCGGGCTGGACGTCGCCGAGCTGCCGATCTCGGCCGAGCGCGTGCTCGCCGCCGTCGACGCCCGCCGGGAGCGCTCGTGAACGTTGCGCTCGAGCTCAACGGCCGGTCGGTCGGGCTCGAGTGCGAGCCCGACGAGATGCTGCTCGCGGTGCTGCGCCGCGAGGGGCTGCGCTCGGTGCGCGCGACCTGCGGCATCGGCGTCTGCGGCGCCTGCACGGTGCTCGTCGACGGCGAGCCGGTCTCGGGCTGTCTGATGCTCGCGGCGCTGAGCGCCGGGCGACGGGTGACGACGGTCGAAGGGCTCAGCAGCGCCGATCCCGTGCCGCGGGCGTTCGTCGAGGCCCACGCCTACCAGTGCGGGTGGTGCACGCCCGGGTTCATCCTGACCGCCAAGGCGCTGCTCGCCGACAACCCCGACCCGAGCGAAGCCGAGATCGGCGAGGCGCTCGGCGGCAACCTCTGCCGCTGCGGGTCCTACGTCGAGATCGTCGCCGCCATCCGTCGCGCCGCGGCCGAGCTCGCCGGGGGCGCGCTGAGGCAATGAAGGAGACCAACCATGGCCTATGTCGTCGTCGCCAAGTAGCGCCGTCCCGGCGGGCGGAGCCTGCGCGAGGTCATCGAGGAGCTGACCGCGCAGTCGCGCGCCGAGCGCGAGTTCTACGTGACCTTCGGCGGGCGCTCATGATCGCGACGCCCCCGTGAAGCTCCGCAACGCGTTCACCGTCCCGGCGCTCGTCGACGAGGCGTGGGCGGTGCTGCTCGACCTCGAGCGCGTCGCGCCCTGCATGCCGGGGGCCGAGCTCGATGGCGGCGACGGGGGCGAGTTCACCGGCCGGATGGCGGTCCGCATCGGACCGGTGACGAGCCGCTACCGGGGCACGGTCCGGATCGAGGAGGCCGACGCCGACGCCCGCCGCGCGGTGATACGCGCTCAGGCGCGCGACGCCTCCGGAGCGGGCACCGCGGCGGCGACGATCGTCACCGAGATGAGCGAGGCGGGCGACGGGACGCGCGTCGAGGTCGAGACCGAGCTGCAGATCTCCGGGCCCGCCGCGCAGTTCGGACGCGGGGTCATGCAGGAGGTGTCGGCGAAGCTGATGGAGCGCTTCGCCGCCGGGCTTGCCGAGGAGATGGGCGCTGACGGGCACGCGGCGACTGTCGACGGCGCGGGCTCCGGGACGGCCGGGCCCGAGGCGGTGGGTCGCGGCGCGGGGGGACCCGGATCGGCCGCGAGCGGGGCGGCGCCTCGCGGCGTCCCCGATGTGCCGACGATCGACTGGTCGACCGCGGTGCCCGAGCGGGCGCCAACCCGCCTCGGGGCCTACGACCTGACCCCGGTCGGGCGGCTGCCGACCGGTCCCGCGGGCGATGCCGCCCTCGCCGCCGCTGGCGCCGGTCCTGCCGCCGCTGGCGCCGGTCGTGCCGCCGCTGGCGCCGGTCGTGCGGCCGCTGGCGCCGGTCGCGCCGCCGCCGGCGCGGGGGGCACATCGCGGCGCGAGCGGCGTAGCGCCGACGTGCTCGACCTCGGCGAGATCTCCCGTGGCGCGCTGCTGCGCCGCGCGATCCCGGCGGCCGCGGTGGTCGCGGTGGTCGCGGCGGCCACCGCTGGCGGGATCGTCTGCTGGCGGCGGCGGGCCGCCGCTCGTTACTCGGCTGTAGGACGGCTCCCCCGACGGCGTTTCGGCTGACGCGGACTGAGGTGAGACGACCGGATGTCACGCCTTCGGTCACGGGGTGGCAGCCGGAGTGTCTGGCCGGACCGGCTTATTGGCGGCCACCCTGCACGCCTGGGGACACATGTGCGGGCTTTGACACGGGGTGGCCGCCGAGATGCGGGCGCGGGACCGGCGGGGTGGAAATCGACGTGGGCCGGCGTCGGCGGTCGTCATGCGCACGCCGTACGGTCGCAGCAGCGAGAAGGCGACCGAGCGCGCCGACGCCTTCGCGCGCCGGCTACGCCACGGTGTGGGTCGACGTGCGCGGGCGGGGCGACTCCGATGGGACGTTCATCCCGTACCGCGACGACGGCCTCGACGGGGTCGACGTCATCGCCTGGCGGCCGCGCAGGTGTGGTGCGACGGGCGGGTCGCGACCTACGGCGGCAGCTACCCCGGGCAGATCCAGTGGCTGACCGCGCTGCACCGCCCGCCCGCGCTCGCGGCGATGATCGTCCTCGTCTCCCCGTCGGACCCGTTCGTCGAGGACCCCACCGGGCTGCCCGGTCCGATGCGCGTCCACTGGTATCGGATGACCGACGGCCGAGCCATGCAGTACACCGAGGCGGTCGACTGGATGGCGGTCTACCGTCATCGTCCGCTCATCGATCTCGACGAGGCCGCGGGCTTTCACTCGTCGGGCCGGCAGGAGGACTGCCGCCACCAGACGCTCGACGAGTGGTGGGAGCCGGTCCGCTATCAGCACCGCATCGGCGAGGTCGACCTGCCGGGTGCTGCACGTCTCGGGCTGGTACGACGACGAGGAGATCGGCACGCCCGCGAACTTCGCGGCGATGGCCGCCGCCGGCCGCGCCGGGCAACGGCTGCTGATGGGTCCCTGGAGCCATCGGGTCAACGCCGGCCACCAGCTCGGCGAGGTCGACTTCGGCCCCGACGCGGTCATCGACCTCTACGGCGCGATGACCGGCTTCCTCGACGAGATGGTGCGCGGCCGCGCGCCGGCGACCCCCGCCGCGCCCGCGCGACTGTTCCTGATGGGCGCCAACCGGTGGCTCGACGTCGCGGCGTGGCCCCGCCGGGCAGTAGCGAGCGCAGCTGGTACCTGCACAGCCGGCGCGGCGCCAACTCGCGGTACGGCGACGGCCGGCTGCTCGAGGCGCCGCCGGCCGGCGAGCCGGGCGCCGATCGCTTGCGCCACGACCCCGACCGCCCGGTGCCGTTCATCACCTCCGCCCTCTCGGCCCAGATCGGCGGCCCCGACGACTACGCCGGGGTCGAGACCCGCGGCGACGTGCTCGTCTACACCTCGGAGCCGCTCACCGAGCCGCTCGACGTCATCGGTCCCGTCTCGCTCGTCGCCCACGTCGCCACCTCGGCTGCCGACGCCGACATCGCCGCCAAGCTCCTCGACGTCCACCCCTCGGGCTTCGCGCAGCGGCTGTGCGACGGCCTGACCCGGCTGCGCTACCGCGACGGGCACAAGGCTCCGGTCGCCGTCGAGCCGGACGCCGTCTACGAGATCGAGGTCGTCATGTGGGACACGGCCCAGCGCATCCTGCCCGGCCACCGGATCCGACTCGAGGTCGCCGGCTCGGCGCACCCGAAGTTCGCGGTCAACCTCGGCATCGCCGGCGACCAGGCGTCCGCCGCCGAGGGAGTGATCGCCGACAACGTCCTGCACCACGGGGCGGCGCGGCTCGTGCTGACCGTGCTCCCCACCGACGACTAGACCGCGACCTCGCGTCCCCTCAGTCGGGCTCGACGCCGATCCCGAGCGCCGCGGCGAGGGCCCCCGCCGAGGCGAGCACGTCGGACCAGGTCATCCGCAGCCCCCGGAGGGACGCGACGCCGATGATCCCCTCGAGCGTGGCGCCGCGAATCGCTAAGCCGTCGACCGACGCGCCGCGGAAGTCCGCCCCGGAAAGCTCGCAGTCGACCAACGCCACCCCGCGCAGCGCCGCGTCCATCCACACCGACTCGGAGAGGTTGACGCGCTGCAGCTCGACCGACCCCAGGGTGGCGGCGGCGAGCGTCGCGAGCGCCATCGAGCAGTCGACCATCCGCAGGTCGCGGATCTCCGCCCGGCCGAGATCGATCCCGACGAGCCGCGAGCCGCGGATGTCGACCCGGCGCAGCCGCGCCTCGCGGACGACGAGGTTGGACAGCTCGCAGTCGCGCAGCACGACGTCGACGAGCTCGACGGAACGCACCGCGTCGGCGTCGAAGCGGACCCCGCGCAGCTCGGTCTCGCGGGCGCGCACCCGCGCCGCCGCGATCACCGCGCCGTCCCCCTCGTCGCTCCCGTCGATCCGGACGCCCTCGAGCTCGATCCGGTCGGCCCCGGCGAGCGCCTCCGGCGTCGCGGTCAAGAGCTCGGGGAGGTCGGGCGCGAGCGGCTCCATCTGAGCGCCTACCAGCCGGGCAGCGCGAGGCAGCGGAAGGCCTCGCACGGGCCGCCGCCGTCGGGATCGGCGCGCAACGCGCGCTCGCGCACCGCGGCCGCGAACCGCTCGCGATCGCCGGGCGCCTCGATCGCAAACGAGGTCTGAAACTGCGACTCGTGGCAGAGCAGCGCCGCCAGCTTGCGCTCGACGGTGTCGGCGACCGCGACGAGCCGATCGGGCTCCTCGGCGCCGAACAGCAGCAGCTCGCGCGGGCGCCAGGGATCGAGTCCGCGCGCGGCGAGCTCGCGCGCGGCGCGCGGCTCCCGGGCGGCGAACAGCGCCCCGACGACGAGCCGCCCGACGATCGCGTGGTCGGGGTGCAGGTCGTAGAGCCGCCAGGGGTCGTGGGTGATCACGACCTCGGGTCGCAGCTCCCGGATCGCCGCCGCCAGCTCGCGCACGAGCTCGGGGTCCTCGGTCAGCTCGCCGTCGCGCCGGCGCAGGAAGCGGAGCTCGCCGATTCCGAGCACGCGCGCTCCCGCGCGAGCCTCGACCTCGCGCCGGTCGCGGAGCGCCGCGTCGGAGAGCTCGGGGTCGTGCGAGCCCATGGAGCCGTCGGTGACGACGATCAGGGTCAGCGCCGCTCCCGCGTCCGCCCACCCGGCGACGGTCGCGCCACAGCCGAACTCGCAGTCGTCGGCATGGGCGGCCACCACGAGCGCCGCCGCCGGTGCGCTCATCCGGCCGTCACCTCGACGCGGCGCAGGGGCGCCGGTTCGCCTCCGAGCTCGAGCTTGTAGCGCTCGCGGCCGCGCAGGAAGTCAAACCGCGCCAGCCCGTCGCCGATGGCGCGCTCGACGAGCGCCGCCACGAGGCAGATCCCCGGCGACAGCGCGCCCGCGGCCGGGTCGAAGGCCATGTTGTAGAGGTAGAACGTCTCCCGCGTCTGAAAGCCGAGGGTCGCCGCCAGCGGCGGAGTGTCGGCGGCGTCGGCGGTCTCGAGGAGGTCGAGCCGCAGCACTCCGCGCTCGAGCATCGCGGCGGCGACCTCGCGCATGTACCGCTCGATCGCCGGCGACAGGAACGATCCCTTCGGCCCTCCCGCGCGCCGGTGCAGCGCGAAGAACGTCGCGAGGTCGTCCTCCAGGCTCGCCGCGTCGGCGCTGCGAAGCACCGCCCCGGGACGCTCGCGCTTCAGCCGCCGGCGCTTGCGCGCGAGCTCGTGGCGAGGATGGCCGCGCAGCCCCTCGCGGTAGCGCTCGACGCTCGCGGGCAGGACGAGCACCGGCACCGGCTCGTCGTCGCCGGCGCGCACCCCGAGGCCCGCCGAGCCGGCCGCGGCCTGCAGCGCGTCGGCGAAGCCGTCCTGCGGCCGCGCGTTGTCGACCCGCAGGCGGCGCCACCCCGGGAACGCCACGCCGAGCGCCTCGAGCAGCGCCCGGGCCGCGACCGCCCCGCGCCCGGGCGCGACCACCGGTCCCGGGTAGTCGGTGACCTCGCGGCTGCCGAGGAAGCTCACCACGCCCGCGTCGTCGCAGCGCAGCGCGGCGACGCCGACGAGCTCGTCCCCGTCGGCGAGCCGCAGCACGGCGAGCCGCCCAGAGCCGAGCTGCTCCCACCAGGCCCGCTGGAGCTCGGGATAGGCGAACGGATGCGGGTCGGGGATCCGCGCCAGTACCTCGTGCCACGCCCAGAGCGCCCACTCCTCGTCCGGCGCATTACGCTCCGGCGAAATCGATCACGGGAGAGGCGAGTATGACCACCGAGACCACGACCACGGCGGCTGCCGTCGCCGACGCCGGCGCCGCGCTGAGCCGGCTGCGGTCGATCGTCGAGCGCGTCGACGACGCCGATCTGCACCGCGCGCACCGCGACGGCGGCTGGACCGTCGCGCAGGTGATCTCGCACATCAACGTGTGCATCGTGCTGTGGCTCGGTGATCTGCAGCGCCTGCGCGACGACCCCGAGCTGCGCTTCTTCTTCCGCGAGGAGGTCGGCCACGACGCGACCGGATATCCGCCGCCGACGGTGGCGCTTGCGCTCGCCCAGCTCGACAGCACCCGGCGGTCGATCGCGCACTCGATCCCTGCCACCGCGGATGACCTGCTCGCACGCGCGGTCGAGATCCCCGACCTCGGGACGATGACGGTCGCCGAGTGGACGCCGCTGATCCTCGGGCACGCGGCCGGCCATGTCGACCAGGCCGTCGAGATCCTCACCGATCGCGACGCGATGCCGGGGGCCTGAGATGCGCGCCGCGGTGCTGACCGGCGTCGAGCAGGTGGAGCTGCAGGAGCGCCCCGACCCCGAGGCCACGCCGGGCTGGGTCGTCGTGCAGGTCGAGTCGGCCTCGATCTGCGGCACCGACGCCCACCAGTACGAGGGCCGGATCGACACGCCGTTCCCGCGCGTGCCCGGGCATGATTTCCCCGGGCGCGTGCAGACCGTCGGCGAGGGGGTCGACCCCGACCTCGTCGGCGCCCCGGTCGCGGTCAAGCCGTCGCTGCCGTGCGGCGAGTGCCCCGAGTGCTCGGCCGGCCGCCTGCTCGACTGCCCACGCAAGAAGCTGATCGGCCTGTGGTCCGACGGCTGCATGGCCGAGCAGGTCGCGGTGCCGCGCGTCAACCTCGTGCCCCGGCCGGACGGCGTCGAGGCCTGGCAGGCGTCGCTGCTCGAGCCGCTCGCAGTCGGCCTGAACACCGTCGACCGGCTCCAGATCCGCCTCGGCGAGACGGTCGTGGTGCTCGGTCAGGGCCCGATCGGGCTCGCCCTGACGCGCCTGTGCGCGCTCTCGGGCGCGGGACGGCTGATCGTCACCGACGCGCGCCCCGAGCCCTTCGCGATCGCGCGCGACTGGGGCGCCACCGACTGCGTCAACGTCGCCGAGACCGATCCGGTCGAGGCGATCAAGGAGCTGACCGGTGGCGCCGGCGCCGACATCGTCATCGAGACCTCGGGCTTCCCCGCCTCGTCGGAGATCGTGCTCGACTGCGTGCGCAAGGAGGGTAAGGTCGCCCACATCGGCTGGGCCAACGACCTGCCGCCCCTGCCGGTCATCCCGCTGATGGCCAAGACCCTGACCCTGTTCGGCATCGGCGGCAACGGCGGCCGCGGCCAGTACGAGCGCAGCATGGAGCTCGTCCGCGCCGGGCGGGTCGAGCTCGAGCCGCTCGTCACCCACCGCTACGCGCTCGACGACATCGCCGAGGCGTTCCACACCGCCTCGACGAAGAGCAGCGGGGCGATCAAGGTCATCATCAGCCCCTGACGGGGCCGGCTCAGCCGGCGGCGCGCTTGAACGGGTCGGGCGGGAACCAGCCGCGCTCGATGATCTGGCTGGCCCATCCGTCGGCGAGGTCGACGACGCGGGCGAGCTCGTCGCCGATCGCCTCCCGCGCCGGGACCATCGTCCGGTCGGTGGCCACCTCGATGGACTCCCGCAGCTCGATCCCCTCCCGCGTCAGCGCGCCGTCGGCGACGAGCCCGCGCTCGGCGAGCACCGCCATCGCGGCGTCCATCGCGTCTTGCGACCAGGCGCGGGTGCCGGTGTACTCGAACGGGTCGTAGCCGACCCACAGCTCGGTCAGCAGGTTGGCCTGCAACCCGTCGACGCCGGCGGCGACGCAGGCCGCGAGATGACCGTCGCCGCGCGCCTCCCGCAGCATCACGCACGCGTGCCACAGCTGCCCGAGCTCCTCCCGCGGCCAGGCAAGCCCGCGCAACCCGGCGAACAGAGCCCGCCCGGCCGGCTCGATCGCCTCGGAGCCCCGGCGCAGGATGGCGACGGCCTCCCCGCATTCGGCGGGCGACCCGAGCGCCTCGCGCAACCCGGTGACCGCGCCGGTCTCGCGCGCGCGCCGGATCTCGGCGAGGCCGCACGTCTCCCGCGCCCCGTCATAGAGCTGCCCGAGCGCGCCGGGCTCGAACACGGCGAAGGCGGCCGCCACCACTGCCGGGTCGGGTTCGCCCATGACGCACGCGCGCGACCACACGTAGCCGCCGAGGAAGTCGAGACCGAGCGCCGCATAGCCGTCGTAGGCGGGCTCCGCCCACCAGCAGATCGCCGCGATCGGCTCGATCGCGTCGCGCAGCAGCCGCGTCTCCGAGCGCTGGCTCGCGGCGGGACCGGGCGCCACGGGCGCTTCCCGGGGCGCGAAGAACATCTCGCGTGCTTCGGCGTAGTTCACGCCCGAGATTGTTTCACCGCGGGCGGTTTTCGCGTCAGCTGGCGAGACCGTGAGACACCAGGAAGGCACAAGCGACCATGAGCGAGCTCGAGGCGATCCGTCCGACGGCGCCGATCGAGATATCGACCTGAGCGACCTCAGGCGGCCAGGGGCCGTTGAGCCCACGCGACGTCGTGCCAGCGATTGTGCTTGTAGCCGATTTGCTCGAGCGTCCCGACGGGCCGGAAGCCCAGCGCTGCGTGCAAGCCGAGGCTGGCCGGATTGGGCAGCGTGATGACCGCGATCGCCGTGCGGTAGCCGCGGACGGCGAGTCGCTGCAGCAGCGCCGTGTAGAGCAGGCGGCCCCCGCCGGCGCGTCGCAGTCCCAGCTCGAGGTAGATCGTGACCTCGCAGGCGAAGCGGTAGGCGTCGCGGCTGCGGAACGGGCCGCCGTAGGCGTAGCCGACGACGCGCCGGTCGCGCTCGAGCACGAGCCACGCGTGCGACGCCGACAGCTGCTGGATCCGGCGGGCCATCTCGGCGGCGTCGGGCGCGACCGCCTCGAAGCTGATGGCGGTCTCGGCGACATACGGGGCGTAGATGGCCGCGCAGGCGTACGCATCGGCCGGGGTGCCGTCGCGCACGACCATCATCTCGTATAGTAGACCAACCGGAAACTATGAGCACAGCATCACTCGACGGCCCCCTCGCGCGCACGGTGCGCGGCGCCCGCATGGCCCGCGGGCTATCGACCGCCCAGCTCGCCGGGCGCTCGGGCGTCTCGCGGGCGATGATCTCCCGCATCGAGCGCGCCGAGGCGCAGCCGACCGCGGCGCTGCTCGGGCGCCTCTCGGGCGCGCTAGGGATGACGCTGTCCGAGCTCATCGCCGAGGCCGAGGGCGACGGCCGGCGGCTCGTGCGGGCCCGCGAGCAGTCGGTCTGGACCGACCCCGAAACCGGCTACGCGCGACGGGCGGTGTCGCCGCCGGGGGCATTCGTCCAGCTCGTCGACGTGCGCCTGCCCCCGGGGGCGCGGGTTGCCTTCCCCGCCGAGGCCTACACGTTCCTCGAGCAGCTGATCTGGGTCCTGCGCGGGCGGCTGCACTTCCACCACGGCGAGGACGAGCACGAGCTCGCGCCGGGCGACTGCCTGCAGCTCGGCCCACCCGCGCCCTGCACGTACCACAACCGGACGGCGCGACCCTGCCGCTACCTCGTCGCCGTCTCCCGCCGCGCCGGCTAGCGTGGCCGCCGTGTCCGCGAGGCGCAGCCCGTGATCTACCGCACCGCCTTCCGAATGCTGCGGCGAATCCCGCCCGAGCTCGTCCACTCGCTCGCCCTCGACGGCCTCGCGCTCCTGGCCTCCGGCCGCCTGACCCGAGCGGCGCTGCGACGCGCCTGCTTCCCGCCCGGGCAACGGCTCCGGGTGCGCGCGCTCGGCACCGTGTTTCCCAGCCCGCTCGGCGCGGCGGCCGGCCTCGACAAGGGTGCGCGGTGGTTTACGGCGCTCGGGGCGATCGGCTTTGGCTTCGTCGAGGTCGGGACGGTCACCCCGCGAGCGCAGGAGCCCAATCCGCCGCCGCGCCTGCGCCGCCTGCCCGCCGACCGCGCGCTGCTCAACCGCATGGGCTTCCCCAACCCGGGTGCCGCCGTCGTTGCCGAGCGGCTGCGCCGCCGCGACGGCGCGGCCGTGGTCGGGGCCAACCTCGGAAAGGCCCGCGACACGCCTCTGGCCCGCGCCGCCGGCGACTATCGCGCGGCGGCGGCCGCGCTCGCCGCGCTCGCCGACTACGTCGTCGTCAACGTCAGCTCGCCGAACACCCCGGGGCTCCGCGAGCTCGAGAGCGCCGAGCTCCTGGCGCCGCTGCTCGGCGAGGTCCGCGAGACGCTGGCCGCGAGCGGGCGTCCCCTGCTGGTCAAGATCAGCCCCGACCTCGATGACGCCGCGATCGACGCGATCGCCGACCTGGCGCTCGCCGCGGGCCTCGACGGGATCGTGGCGGTCAACACGACGCTGGCGCGCGCCGGCCTCTCCGACCCGGCGCCGGGGGAGGGCGGGATCTCGGGCGCGCCACTGAAGGCGCGCTCGCTTGCGGTGCTCCGCCGACTGCGCGGTCGAGTCGGTGACCGGCTCGTGCTCGTCTCGGTCGGCGGGGTCGAGAGCGCCGACGACGTATGGGAGCGCGTGCGCGCCGGCGCGACGCTCGTCCAGGCCTACACCGGGTTCGTCTACGGCGGACCCGCCTGGCCGCGGCGGATCAACCGCGAGCTCGACCGGCGGCTGGCGGCGGCGGGCTTGGCCTCGATCCGCGAGCTCGTCGGTTCGGGGGCCCCGTCGGGCCGGGAGGACGCGATCGCCTCCGGAGGGTGAGGCCGCCCCGCCGGCGGGCCTGCACGGCGAGCGACGGAGATCGGGGTCGCGCGGCGCCGCCGCCGGCCGGGCGCGAGAAAGCGGCATCATGTCGTCCGTGCCCGTTGCCGCACTCCGTGCCCTGCTGACCGCGCGCCTCGCCGATCTGCACGCGCGCCACCTCCCGGTCGACGAGGCGCGCCTCGCCCGCTACTACCGCTCTGGGCGCGGCTACTACCCGCCCGAGGAGGCCGGCGCCGAGCGCGACACGTTCGCGGTCTGCGTCGCCACCGTCCGCGGCCAGCTGATCGGGGTCGGCGACCAGGACGTCCCGTTCCCGCTGCAGTCGATCTCCAAGGTGTTCGCCTACGCGCTCGCGCTCACCGACCACCGCCGCGAGGACGTACTCGCTCGCGTCGGCGTCGAGCCGAGCGGCGACCCCTTCAACTCGATCGAGTTCGACGACCGCCACCGCCGGCCGTACAACCCGATGGTCAACGCGGGGGCGCTCGTCACCACCGACCTCGTCCGCGGGGCGAGCCCCGAGCGCAAGATGGAGCGGATCCTCGAGCTCGTCCGCGCCTACGCCGGCGACGACACCGTCGACGTCGACGAGCAGACGCTGGCGCGCGAGCTGCGCGGCGCCGACCTCAACCGCGCCACCGCCTATCTGATGCGCTCGGCCGGCATGCTCGACGCCGACGTCGAGGAGCTGCTCGCCCTCTACCTGCGCCAATGCTCGATCCGCGTCACCTGCGCCCAGCTTGCGGTGATGGCGGCCACCCTCGCCAACGGCTGCGTCAACCCGCAGACGGGGGTGCGCACGCTGCCGCAACGGCGGGTCCGCGACCTCTTGAGCGTCATGTACACGTGCGGGATGTACGACGCCGCCGGCGAGTGGGCCTACGACATCGGCGTCCCGGCCAAGAGCGGGGTCAGCGGCGGGATCCTCGCCGTCGTCCCCGGCAAGCTCGGGATCGCCGTCTACTCGCCCGGTCTCGACGCCGAAGGCAACAGCGTGCGCGGGGTCAGCGTCTGCCGCGAGATCTCCGAGCGGCTCGGACTGCACGTGTTCGCCTCGGAGTCCGAGGACCAGATTCTCGGTCCCGCGGCGGCCGTCGCCGACCGCTACTCATAACCGCTCAGGGCGCCAGGCGCTCCCGGACCCACCCGGCCGCCGCTCGGCGTTCGTAGCGCAGCCGATCGTGGAGCCGGTACGGGCCGTCCTGCCAGAACTCGTAGGTGACCGGCGACAGGCGAAAGCCCCCCCAGGTCGGCGGCAGCGGCACCTCGGTCGCTTCGTAGCGCTCGGCGAGCTCGGTGATTCGGCGCTCGAGGACCTCGCGGCCGGCGACCGGGCGGCTCTGGTCCGAGGCGAGCGCGCTCAGCTGGCTGCCGCGCGGCCGGCTGTGAAAGTAGGCGCTGGACTCCTCGGGGGTCATCGGCGCCGCCGTGCCCTCGATACGGATCTGGCGGCCGAGCGCGATCCAGTAGAAGGCGAGCGCCGCCGCCGGATTGGCCGCGAGCTCATGGCCTTTGCGGCTCGCGTAGTTGGTGTAGAAGGCAAAGCCGCGCTCGTCGGCGCCCTTGACGAGGACCATCCGCACCGAGGGGACCCCGTCGGGCGTGGCGGTGGCCAGCGCCGCCGCCTCCGGCGACGCGATGCCCGCCTCGCTCGCCGCGGCGAACCAGAGCTCGAACTGGCGCAGCGGGTCGGGGTCGGCGTCGGCCTCCAGGAACGGGCTCATCCCACGACCTCGGCGCGGCGCGCGCGGCGGCGCAGCCACCACATGTCGTCGACGCTGAGCGCGCGCTCGGCGACCGCCTCGCGCGCCGGGTCGACGAGCGCCTCCTGCAGCCGGCGCACGGCGTCGAGGTGGTCGCCGGTCCAGATGACGCGCACGCCGATGGCGGCCGCCGGCCCGTCGTCGCCGAGGTCGCGTTCGACGGCCTCGACGAGGCGCTCGTCGACCACCGGATCGGCGGCGAGCGCGTCGGGGACGGTGGTGCTTGCGGCGAGGCTGGCGGCGAACTGGTCGTACCAGCTCGTCAGCCGCGCGGTCACGTACTGCAGCTCGCGACGCACGCCGGCGCGGTCCCCGCCGCCGTGTCCATCGTCGTCCCACAGGTCGAGCACCGCGTCGGCGGCGAGCCGGACCCCGGCGACCCCGGTGACGAGCGTCGTGACCTGGGAGAGCGGCACCGGCTTTGCTCCCCGCTCGGCGAGGTAGCCGCGGTAGGTGTCGTCGAGCCGGCGCGCGGCGGCGGCCGCCTGGAGCGCGAGCTCGCGCGGGGCTCCGGGCGCGGGGCCCGAGGCGTCGCAGCGGCCGACGCCGTAGGCGACCGCCTCGGAGAGGTAGCGCGCCGAGTCCGAGTAGGCCTGGGCGAGCGCTCGGCCGAGCAGCGAGCCGGCACCACGCGGCCAGAAGAGCGCGCCGACGGCGAGACTGACCGCTCCGCCGAGCGCGATGTCGCCGACGCGGACGAGCCCGACGCTCCATCCGGCGGGGGCGATGATGTTGAACAGGATCACGAGCACGAGCGTGAACGCCGCCTGCCCGGCGGCGAACGAGACCGTCGCCGGCGCCAGGCCCGCGAGCAGCAGCGCGAACGGGAGCAGGATCCACAGCACGGTCGTGTCGGTCCCGATGAGCACGACGAGCGCGCCGCCGACGACGAAGCCGGCGACGGTCCCGAGCAGCGCCTGGATGACCGTCTGCCCGGTGCTCAGCGCGTTGGAGCGCAGCACCGAGAGGGTGCCGAGCACGACCCAGAACGCGTGCTGCACGCTCGAGAGGTCGGCCACGAGCACCGCGAGCCCGAGGCCGACGGCCGCGCGCAGGCTGTTATGCAGCCACGTCGAGTTGCGCTCCAGGTAGGCCCCCGCCCGCTCGTGGACGGCGCTCAGCGTTCCGGACAGTCCCACCGGCGGCCGGCCGAGCAGGCGGTCGATCGCGCTGCGCCGCTCGGCCGCGGCCGCGTAGATGGTGTTGGCCGCCACCTCGCCGACGACGAAGCTCAGCTCCTGGGCGCGGAAGCTCGGGCTCAGTCCCGAGACCCTCGCGGCGGGCGAGCGCTGCGCCGGATCGCCGTCGGCCGACGCCGCGAGTGACTCGGTCGTCGCCCGCTCGAGCTCGCGCAGGCGGTCGCGGAGGACGCGCGCGGCGTGCTCGAGCGGCGCGCGATCCCGGCGCGGCGCGGCGAGCAGCTCCGCGGCGCGCTCGAGGACCTCGGCGGCCGCCTTCTTGACCTCGCAGGCCCGGGGGTTGGCGTGAGCGGGATGGACCGTCGGCGAGGCTCGGAGCACGATCGCGTTCAGCCACCGCAACTCGTCGACGAGGCGCACGACCGCACGCGCATCGACGGTCAGCCGCGTCGGACGGTACGGGGTGGCGTAGAACACGCGGTGCAGGGCGCCGACCTCCGACTGCGCCGCGGCGATCGCGGTCGTCAGCGTCGCGTGGGCCTCCGGCGTGTCGGGACCGACCACGTAGGCCACCTCGGCGCGCAAGCGGGCGGCGAGCTCCCGGCAGACGCGGATCGCGGCCGCGCGGATCGGGTTGTGCGGGGGCGCCGGCCACAGGACCGCGATCGCCACCAGCGACGCGACGCCGGCCAGTCCCCAGCCCGCGAGCCGATCGGGGATCGCCGACGCCGATCCGGGCAGACAGACCGGGAGGATGAAGCTGAGCAGCAGCGAGGTCGTCGCCCCCGCGAGCACCGAGCTGATGACGCCCGCGAACGCCACCGGGAACGCCACCAGCCCCATCGCAACCGCCGCTACCCACGGCGTGCGCGACGCAAGCGTGCCGACGCAGATCATCACCCCGCCGCAGACGACGAGCGCCGCCTGCGCCGTGACGCGCTCGCGGATCGATCCGGGGAAGTCGACGAGCAGGACCATCGCGATCGATCCGAACGCGGCGAAGGTCGCCATCGCGGGATTGGCGATGACCTTGTCAACGAGCGCGAACATCGCCGGCATGACGATCGCGGTGCGCACCGCGCGGCGCAGCGCGACGAGGTCCGGGTCGCGGTCGCGCAGCCACACGAGCGCCGCGGCCCACGGCCGGATGGACGGCTCGGGCCCGGCGGTCAGCGTCGAGGTCCCCATCGCTCAGCGGATTCTGAACCCCGGGCACCCGGGGCGCCAGTCGGGGGGGCTGGTGCTACCTGGACGGGCCGCGCGAGCCTCGCCGGCGTCAGAGCAAGTCGTGGCCGGTGAGAACGTAGATGAACGGCACGAGCGGCACGATGCTCGTCACCGCCCAGGTCGCCTTGGCCACCCCGCCCATCTCCTCGCCGAGCAGGCTGATCCAGATGAGCACCACCGCAACCGGATGCAGGATGCACAGCAGGAGCTCGAGGATCTTCTTCATCGGGTCGTCGAGTATAAGCGCGGGGTGGTGGTCCGGTCCGGTCGACACCCACGCGCGGCTCCGATCAGGAGCTGACGTACCCCTGCCGGTGCGCGCGCCAGGCACCGCGGCTATCCGCCGGCGATCAGTCCCTGGTCGGTCGCCCACGCGATCGTCCGGCGGAAGATCTCGGCCGGGGGCGTGTAGCTGACCCCGAGCTCGCGCGCGGCCCGCGTGCCGTCGTAGCGGTGCCCGTGGAGGAGCGTCTCCACCCGGGCGCGGCAGACCGGCGACCGCCGCCGTCGCGCCCGCAGGCCGAGGTCGACGACGGTCGCGACCCCGCGGGCGAGGCCGCGCGGCATGAACCACACGGGGTAGCGCACGCCCGACGCCGCGACGAGCATCTCGAGCGCCTCCGAGGAGGTGATCGCCGGAGCGCTCAGCAGATACCGCCGTCCCGGCCGGCCGCGCTCGGCCGCGCTCAGGTGCGCGTCGACGACGTCGCGGACGTCGACGATGCTGATGTGGGTGTCGACGAACGCCCGCAGCCGACGATTGGCGTAGGCGATGAGGATCGCACCGTTGCCGCGCACCCGTGGCGGGCCGTGGACCGACGTCGGGTGCACGGTCACGAGCTCGACGTCGCGCTCGGCGGCGGCGCGCGTCGCCGCCTGCTCGCCGACGAGCTTGGAGCGCTCGTAGAGAGAGAGAAACCACCCGCGATGTGGCGAGTCCTCGGTCCCGACGGTCCCCGGGGCCTCGCCGATGACCGCCGCCGACGAGGTCATCACGACGCGACCGATACCGGCGCCCGCGGCGGCGAGCACCACCTCGCGCGCGCCGGCGACGTTGACCTGCCACAGGCGACGCGGATCCTCGGGGCAATGCGAGTTGACCCCGGCGACGTGGTAGACGAGCTCGCAGCCGCCCATGCCGCGCGCCAGGGCATCCGCGTGTAGGAGGTCACCGCGCACGACGATCGCGCCGCGCTCGCCGAGCGCCGCCGCGGACGCCTCGGTGCGGGCGAGCGCGACGACCTCGTCGCCGCGTGCGAGCAGTGCCGCGGTCAGCTCGCCGCCGATGAAGCCGGCGCCGCCGGTGACAAAGACGCGGCTCAGTCCGAGGCCTCCAGCGCCTGCGGCCGATTGTGGGCCGCCGGCTCACGGGGGAGGCCGAGGCGCGGATCGGGGGTCGTCAGCGCCCCACAGTCGGCCATGAACAGCCGGACCTCTTCCATCGCCTGCAGCCGGTCGTCGTCGGGTCCGACCGCGATCGGCGCGCCGATCGTGATCGCGATCGTGGGTCGGTCGGCGCGGCGCAGGCGCGGCCGTCCGACGAGCCAGTTGCGACCCTTGGGCATCATCTCGCGCGTGCCCGAGAGGTGGACGGGGACGATGGGGACCCGGTGCCGGGCGGCCATCCCGGCCGCGCCGGGGAGCATCGGGCCGAGTCGGCCGTCGCGTGAGCGGGTGCCCTCGGCGAACAGGAGCAGGCTCCAGCCCGCCTCGATGAGCGGGCCGATGTGCGCCGGGGAGCCGGCGCCGCCGGTGCCCAGCGCGCGGCGCACCGGCACCGTCGCGAACGCGAGCGAGACCGCGGCCGCGACCGCGCGCGAGCCGTAGAAGTAGTCGGCCGCGGCGGCGACGATCGTCCGCCGGCGCCAGCGCGCCGGCAGCGAGCGCAGGAGCACCGGGGTGTCGACGTGGCTGGAGTGGTTGGCGACGAAGACGACCGGGGCGGGGAGGCCGTCGAGGCGGTGCGCACCGACCACCTCGCGGCGCGCGTAGGCCGCGATCAGCGGCGCGAGCACCCCGCAGACGAGGATCTCGCGCGCGGCGCGCGCGGGAGCCGTCCGCGACCAGGCCTCATCGAGCTCGGCGGTGGCCTGCGGTTGGACGCCGCGGTCGCTCACACGATCTTCCCCGGGTTGAGGTGTCCGCCGGGATCGGCGCCGTCAAACAGGGCGCGCAGGAGGGCGGCGCCCGGCTCCGAGATGTCCTGCGCCAGCCACGCGGCATGCTCGGTGCCGACCGCGTGGTGGTGCGAGAGCGTCGCGCCTGCGTCGACGAAGGACTGCTGGATGGCCGTCTTGGCGACGTCGTAGGACTCGAGGATGCCGGCCCCCGGCGCGGGCGCGAAGGCGAAGGTGAAGTACAGGCAGGCGCCCGCGTGGTAGCTGTGCGACAGGTGGCACATGAAGTAGCCCCGAACGCCGAGCTCGTCGAAGGCACCGTGGGCGGCGCCTGAGACCGCGTCGTAGACGGGGGCCAGGCGGCTCCAGGGCATCGCCGTCTCCGACACGTCGCCGATCACCCCGCGGTCGAGGAGGAAGTCGCGGATGTACGGGGTGTCGAACTTCTTCTGGTCGTAGAGCTCGCCGGGTCCGGTGCCGATGCACAGGCCGCCGTGGGCCTTGACGATGCGGCCGACCGCGCGCCGTTCGCGTCGGACGTGATCGGCGCTGCCCTCGAACCCGATGAAGCCGAGTGCCATCAGCTCGGTGTCGAACCCCCGGCGCGCCAGGTAGGCCCGCAGCGCGCGGGACTGCGCCTTGTCGACGAGCGTCGGATCCTTGCGGGTGGCGAACGAGAAGCGCGTCTCGGCCGCGTCGGAGACGCGGGTGACCGAGACCGAGCATTCGCTCGCGGCGATGTCGCGCATCGCCATCAGCCCCTCGGCGAATGTCGGGAACAGATAGCCGAGGATGACGCGGCGGGCGGCGAGGGGCCGGACCTCCATCGTCGCCTCGGTGATGATCCCGAGCCGCCCCTCGGAGCCGAGCACCATCTGGCGCACGCTCGGCCCCGTCGAGGTCGCCGGAACCGGCCGGGTGACGAGCATCCCCGAGGGGGTGACGACCCGCAGTCCCTTGGTCTGGTCGGCGACATCCCCGTAGCGGTCGGACTGCATCCCCGAGGAGCGGGTCGCGATCCAGCCGCCGAGCGTCGAGTGCGTGAACGAGTCGGGGAAGTGACCGAGGGTGTAGCCCTGGACGGCGAGCTGCTCCTCCAGGCGCGGGCCCGGAACGCCCGTCTGCACGCGCGCGAGTCCCGAGACGCGATCGATGTCGAGCACGCGGTCGAGGCGCTCGAGGTCGACCGAGACGATCGGGCGGGCCTCATCGGGCGCCGCCTCCAGCGAGCCCGAGATCGACGAGCCGCCGCCGAACGGGATCATGACCGCGTCGTGCGCGACCGCGGCGGCGACGATCGCCACCACCTCGTCCTCCGCGCCGGGGCGAACGACGACGTCGGGGATCCGCGGCAGGTCGCCGCGCCGCTGGCGCACGATGTCGCGCAGCGACTTGCCGCGTGCGTGCACGACCCGGTCGCGGTCGTCGCGGGACACGTGCGCGGGACCGACCGCGCGCTCGAGCTGGGCGCGCAGGTCGTCGGGCAGCCGCGACTCGGGCACCGTCAGCTCCTCGAACCGCGGCGGGGGCGAGACGATCCGGTCGGCGTCGATCCCGAGCACCCGGCGGATGAACGGGCCCAGCTCCGGCTTGTCCTCGTGGGTGAACTCGATCTCCTCGAGCCCCCAGCCCCACCATTTCATCTCGGCCATGGGCGCCTCATCCGCGATCGCAGGTCTCTTCCCGCGCGGGTGCACGATACGAACTCTGCCGACGCGGCAGCTACTCGGGCGGCGCGTCGGGAAGCGCCGGCTGGTCGCGCGGTCCCGCCGGGCGGGCCCTGACGCCGCTTCTGGCCGCCCGGGAGCGTGAGCATGGTGACGGTCGTGGTCGCATCGGCGACCTCGAGCCGAGTGACGTCGAGGCCGTCCATGCGACGACCTTGCACCGCGCGGCGATCGGCCGGCGTGGTGACACGCTCGTCGAGCTTCCCGCGTCCTGCGCCTGCGGGCTCAGGACCCGCCGGTCGGGACGATCCGGTAGATGGCGTTGGCGGCGTCGTCGGAGACGTACAGCGCGCCGTCGGGGCCCGGGAGCGCATCGACGGTGCGGCCCCAGCGGCTGCCGTTGGCATTCTGCAGGCCGGTGAGGATCGTGATCGCCGGACCGAGGGTTCGCGCTCGCGCCTCCCACGGCAGCCAGTAGACCTGCGGCGAGCGCGGAGGCTGGCGATCCCAGGAGCCGTGCGCGGCGACGACGGCGCCCTGCGACCAGGGCTGGGGCAGCGCGCTGCCGAGCAGGAAGTGGAAGCCGAGCGGGGCGCTGTGCGCGGGCAGCCCCCGCTCGATCGGCGTCAGCTTGGCGCAGTTCAGCTGGCGCGAGCCGGCATTTGTCTGCGGGTCGACGTCGAAGCGCATCGCCCCGTAGTTCCGGGCGCCGCCGGGCACGCCGGGTTGGACGTCGGGGTCGGGATCGCAGTACGGCCAGCCGAGATCGCGGCCGGGAGGCAGCCGCGCGACCTCGTCGGGGGGATGCTCGTTGACATAGGCCTGCATCACCTGGTCGTAGGCGTCGTGCGCCGATCCGTAGGGGCCATGGAACGGATAGGGCATCTGGTCGCGTTCGTTGACCGCGGTCCACAGCGTCCCGTCGGGCGCGAACGCGAGGCCGTCGCCGTTGCGCACCCCGGTCGCCCACACCCGCAGCCGCCGTCCGTCGGGGCGGTAGGCCATGACGCTCGCCCGAGGCGTCCCGTGCCAGGAGGTGCGCGGAGAGGCGTTCGAGGAGCTGCCGATGTCGACGTAGATCGTGTGGTCGCGGCCGACGACGACGTTCTTGAGCTCGTGGACGTCATCCTGCGCCGGCTGGGTATCGGGCAGATCCGGCACGAGCACCGTGCGATCGGTCGGCCGGCCGTCGACCCAGGTGTAGCGGTCCAGCTCGTTCGCCGCGGCGACGTAGAGGACCTCTCGGCCACCGACGCGGTCGAAGGCCAGACCCTGCGCCCTGCGCAGCCCGGTGATCACGACGTGCCTCGCGGGAACCGTGGCGGGGTTGGCGCCCGGGACGAACTCAACGACGTCGTCGTTCTGGGGCGAGCTGGCCAGCAGGTGGTGCTCGGGCGTCCAGGCCATCAGCCGCAGCCCCGTGTAGCGCGCCCACACCGTCGCCGTCCAGCCCACGGGCAGCTGCAGCCGGTGCGGGCGGTTGAACGGGAACGCGCCATTGCCGGCCGGGACCTCGAGCTTCACCCACGCGGAGCGGACCCGGATCGCCGGCGTGGCTGCGCCGGGCCGCCCGATCCCCGCCGGCGGCGTGCCCGCCGCGGCCGGGAACGAGCGGGTCGTCGCGTCGCGCTGGCTTCCGCAGGCCGTGAGCAGCAGGGCGGTGACGGCGATCGCCGCTCTGGCCACCCCACGTGCGCCGCACCTTGGCATGCCGATGTAGTTCAGCACACCCCGACGGGGCCGGGTTCGGCAGGATCTGACCCGATGGAGCGCCAGCCCGCGCCGATCGACGCCGTCGTCTTTGACATCGGGAACGTCCTGCTCGCCTGGGATCCGAGGTATCTGTACCGCGGGCTGTTCGACGACGAGGCGGCGATGGAGCGCTTCCTCGGCGAGATCTGCACGCTCGAGTGGCACCGCGACCACGATCGCGGCATCCCGCTGGCGACGTCCTGCGCGGCCCTCGCTGCGCGGCATCCCGAGCATGCCGAGCTCATCTGGGCGTGGTCGCGCCGCGGCGAGGAGATGATCGCCGGCCAGATCGCGGGGTCCGTTGAGATCCTCGGAGAGCTGCGCCGCGCCGGCGTCCGCTGCTACGCGCTGACCAACATGGAGGCCGAAACCTACCCCGTCCGCCGCGAGCGCTGGGAGTTCCTCGGCTGGTTTGACGGCACGATCGTCTCGGGGCGCGAGGGCGTGATCAAGCCCGAGCCCGCGATCTTCGAGCTCCTGCTGCGCCGCTTTCAGCTGACCGCAGAGCGGACGCTGATGATCGACGACTCCGCCGCGAACATCGCCGCGGCGGCGCGCCTCGGGATGCGCACGCATCACTTCCACGGCGCCCACGAGCTGCGCGCCGATCTGGTGCGCGCCGGGCTGCTGCGCGCATAGACGATTGTCCCGCGGGCGCGCGGGATCGGAGAATGTCCCGCGCTGCCGCTCTCGGCGAACGCGCGGGAGGTTCTCGTTCGCCGCCCGGCTCAGCTGCGCGTCCGGCCGGCGTGCAGCATCTCGAGCGCCCTCGCGATCCGGCGCTCGCGCGTCTCGTCGCGCTTGGCCTCCTCGATCCAGCGGACGAACTCCTTGCGGTGGGTGAACGCGAGCTCTTCGAACCTGGCGCGGGCCTGCGCATCCGCCTGCAGCGCCGCCTCGAGCGCCGGCGGCACCGTCACCTCGCGCGGCGCCACGTCGAGCGCGAGCGTCACCTCGATGCGATCCCCCGCCGCCACGCCCGCGGCCTCGCGATTTGCCTTGCTGAGGCCGACGAGGAACTCACCGCGCATCCGGGCCACCGAGAGCCGCAGCTCATGGCCGTTGATCGTCGCCCGGACCGGGAAGCGCTTGGCTCCCTCGCCGAGCTCGTGCACCTGCACGTCATCGAGCACGATCGCCGCCGCGGGCCCGCGCCCGACCAGCTCGGCGGTGAAGGTCAGCGTGCCCATGCGGCCATCATGACCGACACGTCCGAGTCGCGCCAGTCGCGGAAACCGTGCGGTGACGGTACGCCGGGCGACAGGGCGCCCCGGTGGGCATCGCCATCGGCGACCAGGACCCCGGGCGCCGTTCATGAACGACTCTTCAAGCGGCGGCGTGCATCTCGCTACGAGCCAGCCCGCCAGCTCTCCCGTCGGCGCGCCGATCCGGGCCTACAATCGGCGCACGCCCCCATGGTCTAGCGGTCAGGACGCCTGCCTTTCACGCAGGAAATCACCGGTTCGAATCCGGTTGGGGGTATGACGGCAGGCTCCGCAGATAACGGCGATTTGATGTCGGTGGCCGAGTCCCCAGCGCAGGCTTCGTCGTGGCCGTGGAAGCCAGATGGAAGCTTTCGCTCGGAGCTATCCAGAGAACGTTGCGGGTGTTGTTGGACCGAGCAAGCTCGCTCGAACAACACCCTGGCACTCTTCTGCAAGGACCCCGGACGGGTCAGCGTCCTCGACGTGGCCGACCTCGATTGCGGCGACGCTGATTGGCCCACGCATCGAGCTCGGGCCGGAGCCAGAGCTTCACGCGGCCTTGCCCCAAATCGCGCACGAGCTTCGGCATGTCGGCGTACCGACGCTCACCGGTGCCCGGGTCTCCGAGCTCCTGGCGCTCACTTGGGCGGACATGAGGCTCGAGGACCTGGACGAGGCCGAGATCAGCTTCGCCTGGCAGGTCGACCGCCAAGGGCGTCGACAGCCGACGAAGACTGACGGCTCGGCGCGCACCGTGCCGATCCCACGCCAGCTCGCCGTGATCCTCATCCGCCAGAGACTCGCGGCCCGCTTCGTACAGCCGACCGATTTCGTGTTCGGGACTCGCACCCGAGCAGCGTCGCGTCAGTTCAACGTCGGGCGTGCTCTGAGGAAGGCCCAGCGGGATGCCCGGGACGAACTTGACCGGCCAACATTTCCAGTGCTGCACGAGGCGGACGAGCGCGGCAAGCTCCGGCCCGTTCCTCGGGGGCTGTGCCGTCGATGCACAGCTTCCGGCATACCGTCGCGAGCCGAGCGCTGCTGCCCGGCGAGAGCGCGACGAGATCGCCTTCCTGCTCGGCCACCGCGACGCGAACGTGACTCGCGCGGTCTATGTCCGGGAGCTTGCGGATGCTCGCCGGCGCTCGATGCGGCGGTCGCGGATGGTCGCCGAGTTCAGCGAGATTCTGGGGTCGTAGCCCTCACGAGCCGGGACCAGGTGCAGCCGTCGGTGCGCGACCGCGTACACCGACGGCTGTCGCATGTCAGCGGTCGGATGCCGCAGCCCGAATGCGATGTAGGCGAGCGCCAGGCGGCCGTCGCGATCCCGTGCGATTCGAAAGACCATCCCATGCGGCCCGACGGGTGGCGGCAGGTAGACCTTGACGCAGTGTTCGAGCGACGTGCCGTCTGGGCCCTCCGCTGCGCAGCTTCGCAGCTCGGCGACCGGAACCCCATCTCGCTCATAGACTGCGCGTGTTCGCTCGGCGATACGGCGCGCTTCACGGCTCGCACGGCGGATGTCGGTGGCCCAGGCGGCGTCGTCGAAGACGATGGGCGGAGTCATGCCGGACCGCCGCGACGGCGGCACCGTCTACCCCTCGCCGTCGGGCGGCTGAAGCGGGCCGTACTCGGCCTCAAACTCCTCGAGCGTCGCGGAGCTCATTCCCTGGCGGCGCAGGATCGCGGCCGCCGACACATCGGGGGCGAGCACCAGGGCGCCGTCGTCTCGCTCCTCGACGACGACGTAGTCGCCGGTGCGGTCGCCACTGAGCGTGACATGAGGTGCTTCGTCGAGGCTCATCCTCAGGAAAGTCTCGCACGCCCCGGCATCGGATCGAGCGGCCGCTCGTGTGGAAGCGTCTTGGAAGCTCCGCTTGTCGTCAGCCGGCCCGCGGGGCACCCGCAGCGTGCAATGAGAACCCCGTGACCGCGGCGGGTAGCGCGATCTGACCGTTATCCACCGTCATCCGCGCACACCTTTCACGCAGGAAATCGCCGGTTCGAATCCGGCTGGGGGTATTCACAGATTTTTCGCTCCATACAAAAAGCGATTCGCATGCGTTATCGCTGGTCGCGATGCTCGTCCGGACCCCGTGGGTACCGCGGATGGGTACGAACCGCACACTCACCCGCTCGCGGTCGTCCTTCCTAGCTCTCCTTCAGCGCCAACACTCACACCGGGGGTTCGCAAAATTGTTCATACCGCCGGATCGCGCTCAGCGGTGCGTGAGACGGAGGGAACTCCGTCAAGGTCGGGCCTTCTCGATCGCGCGCCTAGGTGGGCTCCCTTGACTGCTCGCCGGGCCGCGCATGGCGCTGCCGAAGTCGAGGCAGGGAGGCGCCCTGCAGCCCCACACCGATGAGGGGCGTGCGTATGACCATCGAAGTGACGACAATCGGGAGTCGGATCACCGTCGAAGTCGGACCGGCAGCGATCCGCAAAGCCGCCATGGCGTCGCGGTCCGCTATGGGCTGTTCGAGCCCGCTGATCGTCACGTTCACGCGCGGGAGGCCAGGCAGTTGGTTGCCGCGATCGGCGACGTGCTCGAGGTCGGCGCTGCCGGCCCCGCCGTGGCCCTTGATCGGCTGAGAGCGTTCTACGGTCCAGCGAGAACCGGCAGTGATCCGGTCGGGTCATCGTGCGCTCGCGTCTGCGATCGAGCGGCCGGCCGGCCTCGCATCGGTCGTTGCGTTACGGCCTCCAGCCGAAGGTTTCGTCTCGCCCGAGCCGTTCGGTGGCGCGCTGCTGGGCGAGGAGTCCGCGGTCTTGGCTCCGTGGCCAGGCCCGTAGCGACTGCTCGTGGGGCACTTTGACCTCGCTCTGGCTGATGGCGGTCAGTCGCCCAGCAGCGTCTAGAACCTCGCTGGCCCGGCCGATGGCGAGCTTGTCGGGGTCGCCTCCTGTGGTCCCTGGATCCCGACGATCGGACGCAAGCTCATCCTGGCGGTCCTCGACCCGACGCTCACGTTGTCGCGATGCTCATGGCCAGGTTTGACCGGTGGCGAGCGGCTTCATGTGGCCGCGCCCGCTGCACTGCCGTGACACGGGGCGACACCGAGGCACAACCGTCACGAGGACGACAAGAACATCTTGATGACCACCCCAAGCAGTTGCCCAGTCGTGAGCCACACTGCCATCGTGACACGGCAGAGACACATGACCGTGTGTGTCGGTGAGGTTAGCCGCACGGAGCGTCGGAGCCGAGTGAGGTGAACCGTCCGGCGGGTGTGCCTGACGTTCAGGATCCTCCCTGCCGTTCGCTTCACGCGGAGCGGCGCCGGAGCAGGTCGTCGACATGGCCATCCCCGACGGTCGTTACGGCTCGATCTCCTGCACGGTGTTCGAGCGCCGATTGGTGACCCACACCCCGTCGCCGATGACGGTGATGCCGGTCGGATCCTGGCCGACCGCTACCGGGGGCCCGACGGGATCTCCCGTGGAGGCGTCGAGCCTGGTGACGGTGTTGTCGCCGCTGTTGGTCACCCACGCCGACCCCAGGCCGAAGGCGATCGCGAACGGGGCCTTGCCGACCTTGATCGCCTTGACCGTGTCCTGTGCAAGATCGATGCGCGAGACCGTGTCGTCGTTCTCGTTGGCGACCCACAAGGCGTCCGCGCCGAACGCCACGCCGATCGGGCGGTGACCGACCGGAATCGACTTGATGACCTGACCGTCGACGATCCGGTCCACGTTGTCGTCGTCTGAGTCCGCGACCCACACCGCGGAGCCGCTGAAGGCGATGCCGCGGGGAACGTTGCCGACCCGGATCGGGGAACCGATCGGCGCCCCGGTGCGGGCGTTGATCACGCTGACGGTGTCCGACGCGACGTTGGAGACGTACAACGCGTTCTGATCGCCGGTCAGCCACTCCGGCTTGCTCCCGACGGGCGTCGGCTTGCCCGGCAATCCGGACGCGACGCTGATCGGCGTCACCACGCCGGCGTCGGCGCTTGACACCCAGAACGTGTTGCCGGACTTGAAGACCGCGAACGGGGCGGGCGGCAATGCGATGTCGGTCCGGACCTTCCCGTTGGGAGTGACGCGGGTGACTGTCGATGCCTGGAAGTTGGCGACCCACAGCACCGAGGAGTCGCCGGCGATCCCGGTGGGGGCCTGGCCGACTTGGATGGGGTTGCCGACCACGTGGGCGGCCGGCGTCGCCGCCGACGGGTGGGCGGCCGCGGCCAGTTTGGTGGAGGGCTTCGCCGGCGTGCGGGTGTGCGTGGCACCCGAACTCAGCACGATGATCGCCGCCACGACCGCGGCGAGACACAGCGCTGCTGCCCCGGGGATGACTACCCGCCGCCCGGGTCGCCGGCGGCGGGAGTCCATGACGGTCCGCCCGTCGTCGGCGACGCCGCTCGCCCCCACGGTCGCGGCCGCCGGGCGGTTGGGCGTTCCTCGGCGGGGCGGGACCGAAGCCTGACGATCCACCCCGATCGCCTCCGCCGCCTCAGAAGCGGACGCTCCCAGCGCGCCGCGGGCCGCGGCGAGCAACTCGGCGCACGTCGCGTAACGGTCGTCAGCGGATTTCGCCAGCCCCGTCGCCACGACCTCGTCGATCGCCGCGGGCAGCTCGGGACGCAGCGCCGAGGGTCGCGGCGGTGGATCGCGGAGGTGGGCGCTGATGATCGCCAGCTCGGAGTCCTTGGGGAACGGGCGCGCACCCGTCAGGCACTCGTGGAGCATGCCCGCGAGCGCGTAGACGTCGGCGCGGCCATCGATCTCCCGGCCCTCGATCTGCTCGGGCGCGACGTAGTCGACGGTCCCGAGAAACATCCCCGTGCGCGTCAGTGCGGCGTCGGTCGCGCTCGCTCGCTTGGTGAGCCCGAAGTCGGCCAGGTAGCAGTTCCCCGAGGTGATCAGCACGTTCGCGGGCTTGACGTCGCGGTGGATGAGGCCGCGCCGGTGCGCGGCGTCGAGCGCCGCACCCACCTGATCGAGCATCGACAGCGCCGTGGAGGATGCGAGCGGCGCCTCGCGGCGCAGGAGCTCGGCAAGGTCGGTGCCCTCCACGAACCGCATCGCGATGTACAGCGTCCCGTCGACCTCGCCGGCGTCGTACACCGGGATCACGTTCGGGTGATCGAGCGACGCCGCCAGGCGCGACTCTCGCAGGAAGCGCTCGCGGAAATCCTCCTCGCCGGCGAGCTCCGGAGCCAGGAGCTTGAGCGCCACCTCGCGCCCGAGATGGACGTGGGTGGCGCGGTACACGACGCCCATGCCGCCCCGGCCGATGCGCTCGCCCAGGACATAACCGGCCAGTCGATCCCCGGTCCGCTGATCGATGCCCACGAGCAGAAGGTACTCCTCGGGGCCGCGTGGGCACAACCGATTTTGTCACCGCGATCGCGGTCACCACCGCCTCGCGCGCGCCCGCCGCGGCGGCGTCTTACCCCAGCTGGCGATCGAGGTTGACGGCGGCGCTGATCAGCGCGAGGTGGGTGAAGGCCTGGGGGAAGTTGCCCAGCTGCTCGCCGGTCTGGCCGATCTCCTCGGCGTACAGGCCGAGGTGGTTGGCGTAGGTGAGCATCTTGTCGAACACCAGTCGCGCGTGGTCGAGCCGTCCAGCCCGAGCGAGCGCCTCGACGTACCAGAAGGTGCAGATCGAGAAGGTCCCCTCGGCGCCCCGCAGGCCGTCGGGAGAGGCCTCGACGTTGTAGCGGTGCACGAGCGAGTCGGACACGAGCTCCTCGCCGATCGCGTCGAGGGTCGACAGCCACCGCGGGTCGGTCGGCGCCAGGAACTTGACCAGCGGCATGAGCAGGAGCGAGGCGTCGAGCACGTCGGTGTCGTAGTGCTGGACGAACGCTTGGCGGGTCGGATGCCAGCCCCGGGCCATGATCTGCCGGTAGATCCGGTCGCGCGCCTGACCCCAGCCGATGCGGTCTGCGGGGAGGCCGCGGGTGTTGGCGATCCGTAGCGCGCGCTCGAGCGCCACCCAGCAGAGCAGCCGCGAGTAGGTGAACGGCTGGCGCCCTCCGCGGGTCTCCCAGATGCCCTCGTCGGCTTGGTCCCAGTGGTCGCTGACCCACTCGACGATCCGGCTGAGGTCCTCCCAGGCATCGTGTGAGATCGGCTTGCCGTACTTGTTGTAGAGGTAGATCGAGTCGACCAGCTCGCCGTAGATGTCGAGCTGGAGCTGTGAGGCGGCCTCGTTTCCGATCCGTACCGGGCCCGATCCCCGGTAGCCCTCGAGATGGCCGAGCAGCTGCTCGGGGAGCTCGCGGCTGCCGTCGATCCCGTACATGACGTTCAGCGGCCCCGATCGCTCCCAGCGGTCGGCCGAGAAGCGGTTGGTGAGCCATTGCATGAACGCCGCGGCCTCCTCGGTGAAGCCCAGCCGCAGCAGCGCATACAGGGAGAAGGCGGCGTCGCGGATCCAGGTGTAGCGGTAGTCCCAGTTGCGCTCCCCGCCGAGCACCTCGGGAAGGCTCGTGGTGGGCGCGGCGACGATCGCTCCCGTCGGCTGATACGTCAGCAGCTTCAGCGTCAGCGCCGAGCGGTGCACCATCTCGCGCCAGCGGCCGCGGTAGCGCGACCGCGACAGCCAATCGCGCCAGTAGGCGACGGTGCCCTCGACGAGCTCGCGCATCTCCTCCGGGCCGTGCGCGCGCGGCTCGTGGTCGTCGCCGACGCGTTCGAGCACGAACGTCGCGCTCTCCCCCGCCGACAGCTCGAACGTCGCGTGCACGTCCCCGTCACGGACGTCGATCGGAGCGTCGGTCTCGAGCGCGAGCCGCAGGTCGGAGGCCTCGAACAGCACTCCGTGGCGATGGCGCTGCACCGAGTGATGGTCACGACCGTAGTCAAACCGGGGCGCGCACACGAGCTCGAAGCGCATCCTCCCACGCACGCCGACGACGCGGCGGATCAACCGCTGGCGATGGACGCCGCCGCGCAGCTCCCCGACCGGCATGAAATCCTCGACCTCCCCGACCCCCTCGGCGGTCAGGAAGCGGGTGATGAGGACGTTGGTGTCGGGGAAGTAGAGTTGCTTCGACGTCCATCTCTCCGAGGCGGGCGTGAGACTGAAGCGCCCGCCGCGGTCGGCGTCGAGGATCGCCGCGAACACGCTCGGCGAGTCGAAGCTCGGACAGCAGTACCAGTCGATCGTCCCCTCGGTGCCGACGAGCGCGACCGTGTGCAGGTCGCCGATCATGCCGTGCTCGGCGATCGGAAGGTAACGGTCCACGTCGGAAAGGTACCGCCCGTCAGGCGTCGGTGCCCCCATCGCTCGCGCGACGGCGATTTCCTTGCCAATTGGGCGGCCTGAATTTCCTTGCCAATTGGGGGGCCTGAAGATAGACTCGCTCGCGCGATGGCACCGGACCGGGGTGCAGGGGGGTAGTCATGCCCGTCGCCTACCTTCGGCTGAGGGCGGACGGCGACGCAGGTGAGACGCTGAGCTTCAGCGATGAGCTGACGCTGGGACGGGGCACCGAACAGCACGGCGAGTTCGACGACGAGCGGATGTCGCGCCGTCACGCCCGCGTGGTCGTCAAAGCCGACGGCCAGGTGTGGGTCGAGGATCTGGGATCGACGAACGGGACGTTCGTCAACGGCAGACGCATCCGCAAGGCCCGCAAGATCGACCTCGGCGACGAGATCACCGTCGGCCGCACGATCCTCGAGGTCGTCGCCGCGGCCGACGGCGGCTTCACGATCAGAGACAGCCGTCCGGTGGCGCGGGCGCGACGGCGCGAGCGGCGGCCGGGCATCGGGGCGCGCTGGCGCGAGAACCGCGGTAAGCGCGCCGAGCTGCCGCCGTTTCCCAACTACACCCAGATCCCGTCCGTGCTCTCGATCCGCGCGTGGTGGATGGTGCGGAGCGCCGGAGTCGTGGCCACCCTCGTCGTCGCGGCGCTGTGCTTCCTGGCCCCCCGGACCGGACTGCGGATCGTGTGGGGGATCGGCATCCCGTTGCTGCCGATCCTCTTCTTCGTCGCTCCCGGGTTGTGGCGGAACATCTGTCCGCTGGCGGCGTCCAACCAGACCCCGCGGGTGCTTGGGTGGACGCGGGCTCTGGAGGCGCCGGCGTGGCTGAAACGCTACGGCTACCTGATCTCCATCACGTTGTTCGTCGTGTTCATCACGGTCCGCAAGCTCGGGATGCAGACCAACGGGCCGGGGAGCGGCGGGCTGTTGTTGCTCGCGCTGCTCGGCGGCTTCACCGGCGGGATGTTCCTCAAGGGCAAGAGCGGCTGGTGCAGCTCGATCTGCCCGTTGTTACCAGTGCAGCGGATCTATGGTCAGACACCGTTCGCACTGGTCGGCAACAGTCACTGTCAGCCATGTGTCGGGTGCACGAAGAACTGTTACGACTTCAATCCCAAGGTCGCCTATCTCGCCGACCTCAACGATCAGGATCCCGACTGGTCCGCGGGTCGCAAGGCGTTCGTCGCGGCCTTCCCCGGGCTGATCCTGGGGTTCTTCAAGGTCGGGGACGTGCCGCCGCTCACCGTCCCGGCGATGTACGGGCAGATCGCCCTCTACGTCGGGGTCAGCGCCCTGGCGTTCGTCGTGCTCGACGCGTTTGTCCCCATCACGACCCACAAGCTGACGACGCTGTGGGCCGCGGCGGCGCTGAACATCTTCTACTGGTTCGCGTTCCCGGTCATCTACAAGGCGATCGTCGGCCAGGCGCCCCCGAGCGCGGCGACGTGGGCCGCGCGCGTCGTCGTGTTCGCTCTGACGCTGTTCTGGGTCGTGCGCACCTACGTGAAGGAGCGGGCGTTCGTCGAGCGCGCCGGCGGACCCAAGCCGGTGGGCGGCGCCGGCGCGCGCTCGATCATCAGCCACTCCGCCGCCAAGCTCCGCAACCCCGAGATCACGTTCCTCCCCGACGAGCAGCGCATCGTCGCCGATCCGAGCTCGACGCTGCTCGAGACGGCCGAGTCCAACGGACTGGCCATCGAGGCCGGCTGCCGGATGGGCGTCTGCGGAGCCGACCCGGTCGCGATCGTCGCCGGCATGGACAATCTCTCCTCGATCGGCGACGACGAGCGTGCCACCCTGGAGCGGCTCGGCCTCGCCGACAACACCCGGATGGCGTGCTGCTGTCGGGCCAAGGGGCCGGTGTCGGTGTCGCTGACGCCCGAGCAGCGCAAGGAGCTGAGCCCAAGCCAGCTCCTGCGGCTGGACTTCGACCGCTCCGTCGAGCGGGTCGTGGTGATCGGCAACGGCATCGCCGGCATCACCGCCGCCGACTACGTGCGACGCAACCACCCGGAGTGCACCATCGACGCGGTCGCCGACGAGACCCACCAGCTCTACAACCGGATGGCGATCACGCGGCTGATCTACGGACGTTCGGCGATGCAGGGCCTGTACCTGAACCCGGATTCGTGGTGTGAGTCACACTCGATCACCGAGTGGCTGAACACGCGCGCGCAGGCGATCGACCGCGACGCCGGAAAGGTGACGCTAGGTACCGGGGAGGAGCTGGCCTACGACCGCCTGATCCTGGCCACCGGCAGCCAGAGCTTCGTGCCGCCGATCGGCGGCTGGGGCACGCCGGGCACGTTCGTCCTGCGCTCGGCGCACGACGCGCTCGAGATCCGGTCCTTTGCCCAATTGCACCAAGCGCAGCGTGCGGTGGTCGCCGGCGGCGGCCTGCTTGGGCTCGAGGCCGCCTACGCGCTGCACAAGCTCGGGCTGTCGACGATCGTGCTCGAGCGTTCCGAGCGCCTGCTGCGGCGCCAGCTTGACGAGCGGGCGGCCGAACTGCTCCAGCGTTACCTCGAGGGACTGGGGATCTCGATCTGGACCCGCGCCGAGACCGATGCCGTGTCCTACAACGGCCGGCTCGGTGAGGTCGTGCTTAAAGACGCGCGGACCGCTCAGGCCGAGGTGCTCATCGCCGCCGCGGGTATCGCGCCCAACCTCGAGCTCGCCAAGGCGGCGGGGCTTCAGACCGGCCGGGGGGTGATCGTCGACGAGCACATGCGGACCAGCGACGAACGCATCTTTGCGGCTGGCGACGTGGCGGAGTTCCAGGGCCAGATCGCCGGCCTGTGGCCCGCCGCCGTCGAGCAGGCGCGGGTCGCCGCCGAGGCGGCCGTCCTCGCCGATACCAGCCCCTACCAGGGAACCGTGCCGGTGACCGTGCTCAAGGTCGTGGGCGTCGATCTGGCCTCGATAGGACAGATCGAGCCGCGCTCCGAGGCGGACGAGGTCCTCGTCCAGGAGGACGAGAACGCGCTGCGCTACGGCAAGCTCGTGATCTCCGAGGGCCGGATCATCGGCGCGATCCTGCTCGGGTACTCCGCGGAGGTCGCCCACGTGACCAGCGCGGTCAAGCAGGGCTGGGATGTCGCCCCGGTGCTCGAGGCGCTGCGCGCCGGGCGCTGGAACGCGCTCGAGCGCCTGGGCCGCGGGCGCTCGCTGTCCTCGATCAGCGTCGTCGGCGTCGGAGGGGGGTGACGACCGTCGTGGATACGACCCACTTCTTCATCTACCCGGGGACGAGCGAGCCCGAGGCGGCCCCGACGGGCTTCCTCGACGACGCCACCGAGGCGGAATGGGACGTCCTGCTGTCCTACGTGCAGACGCGGCACGTGCGCGCCGGAGAGCCGATCTTCGCCGAGGGTGACGCAGACCGCGCGCTCTACCTGCTGACGGTCGGACGACTCGAGCAGAGCTCGGGCCGCGGTCCCTTCGCCACGCTCGACGCGCCGGCGCCGCTCAACGAGCTGGCGTTCCTGGACGGCGACCGCTGTGCCACCACCGCGCGCGCGATCGACGACGGCGAGCTGGTCCGGCTCGGCTACGACGCGTTCGAGTCCCTGGCCGCGCGTGAGCCGTTCCTGGCCCGGCGGATCCTCCTCGATCTCGGCGCCATGGTGGCCCGCGCGTTGCGCTCGGCGAGGACATGAGAACTCCCGACGGCGGAGTCGAGCCCCTCGGCCGCCGCAGCCACCCAGCGGGGTCGGCCGACGGCCTGATCGCCACCATCACCGCGCCCACCCGCGCCCCGCCGACCGCAAGGGCCGTCTGCTCCCTGAGCAGGTACGACACGCCACGCCGTCGCGAACGTCGAGCGGGAGCGCCCGTATCAGCGTTGTCGGACTCATCCACTACAGAGAGGACTGCAGATGCTGCACAGGACGAGGCCTCATCGAAGTCACGGCGACGTCGGCGCGTCGCGGGGAAGCCGGCGGAGCGTCGCAAGTGCGGCGGTCGGGCTGACGGGGGCGGCAGCGCTCGCGCTCGGCCTCGCCTCGCCCGCGCTGGCATCCCACGGCGCCGCTTCTGGCCACCGTGCTCGGGCCCATTACAAGCCACCGATCGAGCTCCTCGCGGTCACCCCCAGTCCCGGTGACACCGCCGGCGCCGGGGGTGTGTTCAACGTCGATCTCGCGCTGCTGGCGCGCAACGCCAACGGCAACGCCGACCTGTCGGCCGCCAACGGCTACAAGCCCGGCGTGAACGGCCCGCCGGCGGCGACCTTCGGGGCGGGAAAGCCGGACCCCGACGCCCCGGGACTCGTCGTCACGCTATCCACCACGCCGGCAGCGCTCGGCGGGCCAAAGACCAACCTCGCTGGCGTGTTTCAGCTCACGGACGTCGCGCGCAGCCACGGCCTCGCGCAGGTGATCGCCGACTGGCAGGTCGGCAAGCCAGGCGCCTTCGGCCAGGGCAGCCAAACGACCCTGACCGCCTACGTCGTCGCGGGCACGGCGCCGGGAACCGTGACCGGAGCCGAGAAGCCGATCTCGAACGTCGTGAGTGTGAGGTTCACGATCGGAAGCTGACGCGCCGGGACGCCGGAAAGCACCACTAGGATCCGCCTGGCCCGGCCCCGCCGTGGCCAGGCGGGCTGTCCACGCAACCGCGCACTCGGCATGGCTGGCCGTCGAGCGTGGGCAGCTCGAGCGTGAACGTCGAGCCCTCGACCTCGACTCGTTGCGCCGTCCTCGGCGGCGATCGCCGCGACGCTGGCCCGAGAGTGACCCGTGGCGGGCTTCGGCGGGCTGTCGGGGAGCTTGGCCGGCCCTAGATGGATCGGGTTGGTCGTCACCGCCTTTGTTTCACCGAGCCTCGCGAGTCGGTGCTCAGCCCGCTTTGCTGATCACACCCCGCATCTGGTCGGCGCTGAAGGCCCGCAGGGTTGTCGTGCGGATGCTGCCTTGGCCAGCGGCGGCCAAGAGACCCGCCGCCAGCGTTTCATCGTCTGGCGCCTCCACGATGGTGACGAGATCGTGGGCTCCCAGGGTCCAATAGGCGTCCTTGAACTGCGCTCCCAGCGCCCGCATCTGCTCTTGCGCCGCTTCGTAGCGATCGACGGTGTCCTTGAAGTTATGGACCCCATGATCGGTCCAGTCAATCAGCACGACGTAGGTGGCCATGGCTCTCCGATCCCATTCAGGGCCAGCACAGGCCAGCGTCTGGCCGCAGGTTGACGATACTCCCGGGCTCGTGCCTCGAAGGTCGCTAACGGCGTTCTTCGCGACGTCGTCCGGCCTCGAAATCCTCCTTGCGCGCGGGGTCGCGCGCCGCCGCTTTACCCTCCTCGTAGGCGGTCGTGCGCGGACGCTGCACATCATCGTCTGACTCGCTCACGGCTCGCTGGCGCGTCGTGACCTCGTCCGGCCCGGAGCCGACTGCGCCCGCGTTCGCGCGATCCGTTCGCTCGCGTCCCGGCGCGCCCGCGGTCGAGGATGCGTCCTCTCGAGGAGGCTCGACCGCCGACGTGCCCGCGAAGCGCCGGCGCTCATCCTCATCGATCAACTCGTGGTCTGCGAGGCCAGCCTCGTGCAGCTTGGCCCTCTCCTCGGCCAGCTGTGCCTCGGCGCGCTCGCGCTCGGCCTCCTGCGCGGCAACGCGGGCGCGCTGCTCAGCGACCTCTGCCTGCCGCTCCCGGCCGGCCGCCTCGTCCCGCTGCTCGTCGACGACCCGCTCTCGTCGATGCTCGAGCTCACGCTCTCGCTTTTGGACCCGGGCACGCTCCCGCGCCCTGGGCAAGCGCGTCAACAGCAGCCCGCCCACTATGAGCAGCACTACCACGACGATCACGATGATCAGCACGGTCGACATCCGATGCACCTCGCTCCCTCAAACAGTCGGTGTAGACCGATTACCCCGCGATCCGATCCCAAAACCGTGGGCCTCAGCGGACCTGCGCTGCCCGACCGCGGCTCCCGCAAGACCTGTTACGGGACACGGGATACGGGCGATGAGGCTCCGCCTCGGCGTCCATGTGGCGGTTCTCGTGGTCGACGGGCACGCGGTGGCGAGCCCGCCGCCTCATTCGTAGCCGAACAGCGTCCCCGGCCCCGCGGTCAGCATGGGCGGAGCCGCCAGGGTGCCGGCGCCGACGTGAACCGTCAGCAGCGCAGCACTCTGGCCCCTGACGCTCAGGAGATACCCCCTCGCGGTTGGCCTGATGGTCTCCGTCTGCGTCCTTCCTTGCCATTGCGCCTGCCCGTCGAGCTGCTGGCCAGCCAGCGTCACGTCCGAGGTTGACGACGCCGACGGTGCCAGCAGGCGCTGCACGGAGGCGATGCTGCGCGTGGGCAGGTGCAGGTTGATCCGCGCCGAACTACGTCCCTTGTTGATCACCATCACGCTGAGCGTATCGAGCGTGGTGGCCCCTTTCTTCACCGCCCACACCTTGAGGTGCAGCGTCCGCGAGGTGTGCAGCTGTACGGGGACCAGTCGGGCGTGGGCGCCCAGCATGCGCGTGAAGAGGAGCATCCCGTAGAGCAGTGGGTGCGTCTGCAGCCCCTGCGAGGTGAAGTAGAACGGATCGTTGATCGACTGGACGCGGGCGTGCAGGTTGACCCCTCCGACGCCGGCGCGCATCAGCTCGAATAGGGCATCCGGGGCCCACAGCGCGGTGGCGAAGGTGTTACTCACTCCCTTCACTCCGCCGCAGGTCACCGAATTGATCTCCGTCAGTCTCAGCGAATAGCCCGCCTTGCCGGCAAGTGCAACCGACGGTCCGATCGTCTTGGCCATTCCGACTGTGGCGTTGTCGCTGAGCAGCTTCGGCACCGTCGGGTACATCGGCTGTCCGGGCTTGGCGCAGGCCGAGTAGGGATACACGTGGGCGGTGATCACCCGCAGGCCCGGATGCGGTCGATGCAGCAGCGTCTCGATCCACGACAGGTGTGTGCGTTCCACGGCGAGCGCCGGGGCCACCAGCGGTGCGTCCGGTGCCGCGGAGGCGAGCGCACGCGCGAACGCCGCGTAGGTCCGCGCGTAACTCGAAGCCGTGATCCGGTTTGGCAGCCGCACCGGCTTCAGCGCGGCGCGTCTGAGGGCCGACGGAGGGTTCGCGGCCAGGAGGTCGCCTTCCCACGCCTTGCGGTTGTAGATGTCGGGCTCGTTGCCGATCTCGAAGGCGGCGAAGCTGCCGGCCGGCAGGATGTGCGCGCGTAGGGATGCGCGTACCCACGCGGCGGTCGCTTGCGGGGTGCTGGAGATCGTGTTGAGGTCGAGGATGACCCGCAACCGGAGATCCTTGATGATGCCGACGGTACGCGCCACCAGCGCGGGAGTGACCGGAAACGCCCACGGCGGCAGCACATCCGTCGACGAGTCGAAGATCGCGTGGTCGGCGGAGTCGCCGCCGATGCGCAGCACGAACCGTCCGTCTCCGGGCACGTGCAGAAGCCCCAGCACGCGCTCGTACAGGTCGGTGTGCTGCTCGACCAGGGGCAGCGTCGCGTATTCGGTCGACAATCCGAGGAACGCGCGCGGAATGGCGCTCGTGCTCTCCTGGGTCGGGATCGTCACCGTGGCCTGGTTGGGCCCCAGCGATGATCTGCCCGGCGTCGACGCGGACACACTTGCTCGGGCGGCTGCCGGTGATCCGAGCGATCCGGTGCCGCTGCGACCGGGGCCGGCAAGCAGCAACAGCCCGGCGATCATCGTCGCGAGCAGCAACCCTGCGAGGAGGCCGCCGCGGCCGGTCCACGCCCTAGGGCGCGATGTCACCGGCCCGCGCTCGTGTAGCGGTCCCCCTCCACGCGGCGGATCATACATCTGCCGTCGAGCTCGACCGTCGCCTTCCGGCGTCACCGCTTCACATGGCTCACGCCCGTGTTTAATGGTCGATCAGGCCGTCCTGCGGGAGCCCGAGGGCGTCCTCGCCGCCGGACAGCGTCAACGCGATCAGCGCGCCCGGTTCGCGATCGCTCCTCCGGCGCGGTGAGGCTCCGGCTGCCCTAACGGCGCCCATTTCGCGGTCGATCGCCGCTGAGCAGCCGCCCGATGACGCGGAACGGCAGCGTGATGACGGTGACGATGGCGCCGAGGATCGCCTCGAGCGCGTCGATGATGGCCTGGATGATCCGCATGTGAGCTCCCTCCGGGATTGGTGACAGCTCACTGCCCGCTCTGGCGGCGCGGAACCGTCGTGCCGAGCGGTGCCGACCCGTCGCCGCCGCTGCGCCTCACCGGCTCGCCGCCGGCCGTGCCCCGAGCCGCGTGAGCTCGAGCTGCGCGCACAGCGAGGCGTGGTCCCACAGCATCCGCTGGGCGCGGATCGTCTCGCCGGCGTAGTCGATCACGGTGAGCGTCAGCACCTCCGCCCGACGTCCGCTGGGCTCGATGCCGGGCAGCAGCCACGGCAGCTCGCGGTCGTGCGTGAACGAGACCGTCGCCTCGTCGACGAGACGCCACTGATCGACCGTGCGCGAGATCCGGGAGCGCGCCAGGTCATCGGGCAGGTGGGCGAGCAGCGCGTCGCGGTAGAAGCTCCGCACCCCCGCGTCCCCCGATCCGCCGGTCATCGAAGGCACGTAGCGGACCGAGGGCTCGTCCGCGAACGAGGCCAACGCCGCCTCGAGGTCGCGCGCCTCGAGCAGCGCGCGCAGATGCGTATCCCAGGTGCGGCCCTGCTCGTTGAGCTGCCTGGCGATCTCGATCGTCATCGACGCGCGGGTGGGCTACTCCGCGAGCGCGGCACGCGACGGGTCGGCCGCCTCCGCGATGCGCAAGTTCAGGTCGCGGTAGGCGGTGGCCGCATGGTCGAGGTCAGAGACATCGAACGCGTCCTTGTCCAACGGCCAGATCGTCGGGGCGGGCGGGGTCACGTTCACGTGGATGTCGGGGATCATCCCTCGGCGTCGTCCTCGGCTCCCGGAACCCAGTTCTCGGGACTCGCGTCCCAGAAGTGGCAGTGAGCGTCGATGACGTAGTAGTTCACGTTCTCCTTTCAGATCCATCGCGACCTCCGCGCCCTGGTGGAGGACCACAGGCGTATCTGCGCGCCCACCTCGCGCTTCAGGAGCGGATCGGCGAGCTCGCCGGCACGCCCTGCTGGCCGATCTGTACCACAGCTTCCAGGAGCCGATCCGCGTCGGAGCGGCCAGCAACCTCGACGACGTCAACCTCGCGCTCGAGAGTCCGGCGAGCCCCGAGCTCGGGCAGGTCGTCGAGGCGATCGCGGCGGGGGATCCCGACGCCGCCGCCCACGCCGCCGCCCGACGGCTCTACAACGTCATGCGGGTCGTCCGCTTCTCCCTGCAGATCATGACCGTCGGTCCGGCGCAGCCCTGACGCGACCAACCGCGGCCGGCGCTGGAGCTCTGAGGTCGACCGGGTCAAGCAGCACCGGCTCGAGCAACGGCTAGCGCCGCAGCCGACCCCACGCCACCGTCAGCGCGAGCCCGAGCAACACCGCCAGCGCGATCATCGCCGCGATGGCGACCCCCGCCGACAGCCACAGCACGATCGCGGCGACCACGACGCCGATCGCGACGTCCAGGACGAGCGCCCTCACCGTGCCACCCGCGCAAACAGCCATCGCGGCAGGTGGCGCAGCACGCCCATGACGTAGCGCAACGACGCCGGGACCCAGACCGTGCTCGCGCCCGAGCGCAGCCCGGCGACCGCCGCGCGGGCCACCGCGTCCGGCGTCACGGCCAGCGGCGCCGGGGCCAGGCCCGCGGTCATCCGCGAGTGCACGAAGCCCGGCCGGATCACGATCACGCGGACGCCGGTCCCGGCTAGGCCGTCGGCAAGCCCCTGGGCGAGACCGTCGAGGCCCGCCTTGGCGGCGCCGTAGGGGGCGTTGGTGGCGCGCACCCGCTCGCCGGCGACGCTCGAGAGCAGCATCAGCGTCCCGTGCCCCTGCCGGCGCAGCGCGCGCAGCGCGTGCCAGAGCAGCGATCCGGCGCCGACCAAGTTGACCCGCAGCACCCGGACGAGCTCATCGGGGTCGGCGTCGAGGCCGGCCTGGCCGCCGAGCACGCCCACGCAGTGCACCACCAGATCAGCCCCGCCCAGTGCCTCGAACGCGTCGTCGATCGCCCGGCCGTGGGTCTCCGGCTCCTCGGCGTCGACCCGCCCCACGTCGGCGGCCGGCAGCTCGGCCGCGGCTCGGCGCAGGCGGTCTGTGTCGCGGCCGAGCAGCAGCGCCGACACCGGCCGCTCACGGCTCAACTCGCGCACGATCGCCGACCCGATCTCCGAGCTTCCGCCGAGCACGAGCACGCGGTAGGGGACCGTCATGCGGCATCCAGAAGACCGGTGCGCAGCGCCAGGTCTGACCGCCAGATCCCGGCCGGGTCCATCGCCGCCCGCGTGCGCTGCCACTCGGACAGCCGCGGGTACATCGCGCGCAGCGCGTCAGGGCGCAGGAGGGCGTCCTTGGTCAGGTACACCCGGCCGCCCGCGGCGGCCACGAGCTCGTCCAGCTCGCCGGCCAGCACGGCCAGGCCAGGCGCCGCGCGCGGGAGGTCCATGGCCAGGCTGAAGCCGGGCAGCGGGAACGAGAGGGGGCTGCGACCACCGGCGCCGAAGCGCTTGAGGACCGCCAGGTAACAGGGGACGCGATGACGGCGCACCCGCGCGATCGCCTCGTGAAGGACCCGCTCGCGGCCGTCGGGCACCACGAACTGGTATTGGGCGAGCCCGTGGCGGCCGTACAGCCGCGGCCAGGCGCCGAGCGCGTCGAGCGGGAACATCTCGCCGCTGAAGTCCCGCCGCCTCCCACGCCGGGGCGCCGCCGCGAACCGCAGTGCGTTGTACGCGCGGCCGACCGCCGGCGCCAGCAGCCCGCGGCCGCCGACCGCCGGCACGTCGAACCGCGTGCGCCGGGGCACCCGTGTCTCGTCTCCCGCGACGTGGCGGGCACGGGTCACGACTCCCCGACCGGGCGTGGTCCCGAGCAGGTCCAGCCATGCGACCCGGTACTCGGCCTCGCAGCTGCACAGGGCGTCGAGGGCGCCGTCCAGATCGCCGGCGCGGGCGACCTCGACGGCCAGGGCGGTGCCGTCGATCGGCCGCAGGGCGATCGTCGCCCACAGGATCGCCCCCGTCAGGCCCATCCCGCCGACGGTCGCGTGAAAGCGCGCGTCGTCGGGCCGCAGCTCGAGCACCTCGCCGTCGGAGCGCAGCAGACCGAGCGCGGTGACGTGACGACCGAAGCTACCCGCCGACGGATGGTTCTTGCCGTGGATGTCGGACGCGATCGCGCCGCCGACGGTCACGTGCTGGGTGCCGGGGACCACCGGCAGCAGCCAGCCCCGTGGCGCCAGTGCACGCAGCAGGCCGGCGATCGTCTCGCCGGCGGCGGCGGTGACCTGTCCGGCGTCGGCGGCGAGCGTCCAGCCCCGGAGCCCGGTCGCGTCAAGAACCAGGCCCCCGGACAGGCGTGCCGCGTCGCCGTAACTGCGGCCCAGCCCGCGCGCGATCGCGCCCGGGGGACGCGCGCGGCGCAGGGCCGCCGTGAGCTGGTCGGCGTCGGTCGGTCGCACGACCCACGCGTGCGCCGCCGGTCCGCCCCCCCATCCGGTGAGCGGACGCGACACCGGCGACGGTCCGGCGGCGGCGACCTCACGCGGCGGCATGCACGCCTCACGCGGCGGCATGCACGCTCAGCCCGAACAGCACCAGCCATATTCCCGCGGCCACGATCAGCGGAGGGTCGCCGAGCACCACGTCCTCGGGGGCCTCGGCGCCGCCGGCCCGGACCACCTGGCCATAGCGTCCGAGCGCCAGGCAGAACGGGATCAGCGTCAACTCCCGCCAGGGATCGCCGTGGCGGGCCGGCACCGCCAGCGCCCACATCGCGTAGGCGACGATCGCGCCGATCCCGGAGCCCACGAGCATCCCGCGCAGCTGCGCCAGCGAGTAGCGGTTGAGCACTCGGCGGCGAGCGACTCCGCCGGCCGGCGGGCGCAAGCGCTCGGCGTAGCGCTTACCGGCGGCCAGGAACAGCGCCGCGCACGTGACCACGAGCAGGAACCAGCGCGACAGCTCGACCGGCGCCGCGACCCCTCCGGCGACGGCGCGCAGCACGAAGCCGCCGGCGATCGCGATCAGGTCGCAGAACAGCACGTGCCGCCAGATCAACGTGTAGCTGATCGTCAGGGCCAGGTACCCGGCGGCGACCACGGCGAGCAGCGGGCTGAGCGCAAGGCAGGCCAGCAGCCCGGCGCACATCGACGCCATCCCGATCGCGAGCGCCGGGCGGGGCGCGAGCTGGCCGGCGGCCACCGGCCGGCGGCGCTTGCGGGGATGCTGGCGATCCTCGGCGGCGTCGCGGACGTCGTTGACGAAGTAGATGCCCGAGGCCAGCAGGCAGAACGCGGCGAACGCGATCAGCACGCGCTGCGGCACGTCGGCGCGCCCGAGCGCCCCGGCCGCGCCGGCCGCGGCGACCACCAGTGCGTTCTTGATCCACTGGCGCGGTCGCGCGGTGACCAGGGCCGCGCGCAACGGGCCCCGGTGAACGACCGGCAGGGCGACGGGCGGGGCGTCGGCGAGCCCGCGCTCGGGCAGGGGCCGTCGGGAGGCCGACATCGCGGTACGACGCTAGGCCGGGCGCCTCAACCCAGCCTGTCGCGCCCATGAGGAGATTCTCAAGATTTCAGTAAGATTAGGAGGTCGTCGCGCGCCTGTGGCAGCATGGTCCCGATGGCGACCACGAGCCCCCCGCGGTCGTCGCGTCTCCGGCTGCCGTCCCCGCGCCGACGCCGCCTCCCGCGTCGACGGATTCGCCGGGCGGCGACGATCGCCGCGCTGCTGTGCCTGGTCCCGGCGCTCATCTCCTATGCAGGCGCGCTGACCGAGCGGTCCGACACGTCGGTGGGCATCCGCACGGTCGAGTGGCTCCGCGACAACGGGGCCCGCTCGCTGGTCAACCGCGTCGAGAACCTCTACTACACCCTCACCGCGCCAGCCAAGGGCGGACCGGCGCTGCGCGCGCTGCCCCATCAGGCGGGAGCCGAGCCGGCGGGGACCGGTCCGGCGGCGCGAGCCAGGTCGGCGGCGGGAGGCGAGCCAAGGGCCCGCGTCCACCGACGGCGAGTGTCCCACGCGTACCGACCGCGGCGCATCCGTCCCGTCATCCGTCCCGCACTGCCGGGCGAGGGCGTGTGGCGGCCGACGTTCGCCGGCGCCTCTGGGAGTCCGCCGGTGCTGATCACGAGCTACCGGCCCGAGCCCGCGTACCCCCAGCTGGTCGCCGGGGTGGCGTGGATCGACACGCACCGGACGAGCGTGTCGCTGTACCCCGGCAGCGTCGAGCCGGCCGTCGACCTCCCGTCCCGCGGTCCGATGGAGGTGCCGCCGAACAAGCGCTCTCGTCTGGTGGCCACGTTCAACAGCGGTTTCAAGCTCAGCGACTCGGGGGGCGGCTTCGCCGCCGGCGGCCACACGTACGCGCCGCTGGAGTCCGGGGTGGCGACGATCGTCCGCCACCGCAACGGGCGGATCAACATCGACGCCTGGCGAGGTCCGGCCACCGCGCCGCGCGGCATCGTCTTCGCGCGACAGAACCTCCCGCTGATCGTCGACCACGGGCAGCTGAACCCCAACCTCTCCGACGGGCCCGAGTGGGGCGCGACGCTGGGCAACGCGGTCCTGGTGTGGCGCTCGGGCGTCGGCATCGACCGCCACGGAGACCTGATCTACGCCGCCGCCAACGATCAGACGGTGTCCTCGCTGGCACAGATCCTGCAGCGCGCCGGCGCGGTGCGGGCGATGGAGCTCGATATCAACGCCGAGTGGACGAGCTTCATCACCTACCGGCATCGGGGCGCGCGCCAGCCGGCCAACCTGCTGGCCGACATGGACCGCTCGCCGCTGCGCTACCTGACGCCCGACGATCGTGACTTCTTCGCCGTCTACCTGCGCTGAGCGCCGGCGCCGCGCGGTCGCCGCCGGCGTGGCCGCGGTGGCGGTGCTCGGGGCAGCGAGCGGCTGCGGCGTCGTCGCCGCCGCGCCGCGGGAGCGCGTCCGCGCTGAGGTGCTCGCCGCGCGGCGGCCGGCGGAGCGGCGCTCGGAGTCGTCAGATGTTGCGCGGTGGCCGGCGGTGCGACGCTCGGCGTCGGCCGGTGGCGCCCCGTTCGCCGTCGGCGAGCGGATCCTGCGTCTGGTCGATCACAGCCGGCGGATCCGGCTTCCCGGTGGTCGCCTGGTGCCCCGCCCGGTGACCACGATCGTGCGCTATCCCGCGCTCGGGCCGGCCACGGGAACCGATCGGACCGGGGCGGCGCCCGACCGGGCCGCCGGGCCGTTCGGCCTCGTCGTGTTCGGCCATGGGTTCGCCGTCACCCCGCGGCCATACGCCGCGCTGCTGCGCGCGTGGACCCGCGCCGGGTTCATCGTCGCGGCCCCGATCTTCCCGCTCGAGAACGCCAACGCGCCCGGTGGCCCGGACGAGGACGACCTCGTCAACCAGCCGCGCGACATGCGCTTCGTGATCTCCTCGCTGCTCGGGCTGTCGCGGCGCCGCGGCTCGCTGCTGCAGGGCATGATCGACTCTCGCCGGATCGCCGTCAGCGGTCAGTCCGACGGCGGCGAGACCGCCCTGTTCACGGCATATGTGCCCGGCTACCGCGATCTCCGGGTACGGGCGGCGGTGATCCTGTCCGGCGCCGTCCTGCCGCACGGTCCGTTTCGCTTCCCGCGCGGAGGACCGGCGCTGCTGGCCACGCAGGGCACGGCGGACACGATCAATCCGCCGCGGTTCACCGACCGGTCGTTCGCGCTTGCCCGTCGTCCGAAGTTCCTCCTGGCGCTGCTGGGCGCGGGCCACCTTCCGCCGTACACGACGCAGCAGCCGCAGCTGTCGATCGTCGCGCGCGTGTCGGTCGCGTTCCTGCGCGGCTACCTGGACGGCGAGCGTGACGCCGCGTCGCGGGTGCGGGCCGCCGCCCACGCCCCCGGGATCGCCGCCCTGAGCGCCGACCCGTGACGGGCCGGCGCAATGCTCACCACTGAGCGCCGACCCGTGATCGGGCCGGCGCTCGTCAGTCGGTCGAGCGTGCGGTCAGGACAGCGCGATCTCGGCGACGGCCGCCTCGGGCACCGTGACCTCCGGTCCCCGGGTCGTCGCGTCGCGCCAGATCACGTAGTCGCCCGCGGCCAGGCTGCCGAAGATCGCGGTGAGCACCGCGCCCGACGCGGTGGTGCGGTCGTGCACCCCCGTGTGCACGCGCGGACCGTCCGCGTCGGCGGGGCCGATCTCGATCTCTCGGCCCCGGTAGCGCTCGTCCGGGTAGATCACCAGCGCCCCCCGGCCGGCGCCGATGTCCAGCGCGACGCTGGCGCTCGGCGCCGCCGGGATCGGCTGTTCGCCCGGGTCGGTCATGCGCCGGCCGACACGGTCGACAGCGGCGCGGTGTCATAGCCGCTCTGCGGGGTGCCGAGGTACGGGAACTGACTGAGGTAGCTGGTCGAGCTCGGGTCCAGGCCGTCGGTGAGCAGCGACGCCGCCGCGTCGGGCGTGTAACTGTGGTCAACCAGCGGGTACGTCGCCCCGGCGATCGCCCGCAGCTCGACCGACGTGATGTCGTCGAACACCCGCCGGCCGTTCGGGAAGCCGGCCAGGTCGTTGCCCAGCAGGCCCAGCGGGTTCGGGCTCTTGGACGGCGGGATGGCCATGTTCAGGCGCAACTCGTCGGCGTACGTGGAGCCGGTGTAGTTCTGGAACCCGGGGATCAGGCCCGACGGGATCCCGGTCAGCAGGATCGCCACCAGGTCCGCTCGCGCCGCGGTAAGCCCGGCGAGGTGCGGGAACACGCCCGGGTACAGCACCGGCAGCAGCCTGGCCAACTCGGGGTGCTGGACGTACTGCAGGAACTCGAAGTCCTGGGCCGGCGTCAGGGCGTTCCACTCGTCCTTGCGGCCCATCGGCACGATGACCTCGTTGAACAGCGGGTTGGCCAGGCGCGAGACCTGGACGAAGCTGCCCGACTCCTGCACGGTCCCCGGCGTCGCGCCCCACGGGTCGCGGATCGTCGAGCGGTAGCGACTGGCCGACGCCCACACCCCGACCACCGATCGGCGATCCCCGGGATCGGTCGGCGTGCCCCAGCCGGTCAGGTCGGACTTGGGGACCTTCAGCGCGATCGAGTGGACGCTGAAGTCATGCGTCGCGTTGACGCCCAAGTACTTGGCCATCCCGCCGATGTGCAGGTTCTCGAACGGCCGCAGGTCGCCGAGGTCGAACACGGCGCCGAGGTCGATGTAGAACCCCTCGAGGCGCTGGCCGGCGAACACCGTCCGCCCGCCGGGGAGCGGGGTGATCGCCTCGTTGGCCAGCGCCACGTAGTTCGGCGTCGAGAACTTGCCGATGTTGCACGGCGGGCACGGCACGTGCGACGCCAGCACCGACCCGTTGCGCGTCACCGAGTAGAACTGCTTGCGGTTCCAGTTGGGGCTCGAGATCGAGTCGATCGTCCCCGTGTTGTAGAGGAACGTGTTCGGGTTGACGAGCTCGACGTCGAAGCTGAAGTCATAGGTGACGTCGGGAACACCGTCGCCGGTCCTGTCGATGTAGATCGAATACAGGACGTCCTCGCCGAACTCGAAGAAGTTGGGCCCGCCAAACGGCGCCTCGAACGGCAGGAAGTTGGCGATCAGCGTGACCGTGCCCGGATCGTCGGGTGAGACGAACGCGTACGTGTCGGTGTTGTCGGCGACCGGGTCCTTACTGCTCGCGGGCGCCTCGCGGTGCGAAGACATGTGATTGACCTCCGAGGTCGAGAAAGGGTCAGCGGGCGTGGCGGACGATCTGCGCCGCGAGCTGGCGGTCGCGGACGACCCACTCACGGTCGCCCGACATGAGCGCGACCTCGCCGGTCTGGTGGTTGCGCACGTAGGCCACGACCGGCTTGGCCTGCGTGTGATGCTGCTGCTTGGGGTGATGCTTGCGCTTGGGGTGATGCTTGGCGGAATCCGCGGCGGCGTCGCCGACGGCGAGAACGCCCCAGGTCGCGACGCCGGCAGCCGCGCCGGCCGAGCCCTTCACGAAGGCGCGCCGAGTGAAATCGTCCATCCCTGTTCTCCTGTGTGGCGATGGAGTCGTCGACTCGGGTCCGGGGTCCCGGGGCCGCGCTGACGACCGAGTATGTGCGATGTTACGGAAACCTGAAGGATTCGGATCACAAACTCGTGCATAGTCATCCGTCTTCCCGGTGCGTCGGGTTCGATCACCGCTCGAGGGCCGCGATCACCCGCTCCATGACCCCCGACGCCCGCTCGAGCTCGCGGGCCCCGACGGCCGCCCCGATCCGGTCCGACCACGGGTGCTTGGCGATCGTGACCTGCCGGATCGCCCCGTAGCCGGGCTCGGTGCACGCGACGAGCTTGGACCGGCGATGCGCGGGGTTCGGGCGGTACTCGGCGAGGCCGCGCTCGACGAGCAGGTCGGCGACGCGCTGCACGCCCTGACGCGTCATCCCCATCCGCCGCGCGATCTCGGCGACCGGGCGGGGCGCGTCGAGGACGCCGCCGAGCACCTGCCACCAGGCCGGCGTCAGATCACCCTCGGCCGCAAGGTCCTGGGCGGCCTCCATGAACGCGGCGTGCAGGCGCAACGTGGTCACGACGAGCCGAGTGAGCGCAGCCCCCTCCGCGGTGTGCTTCGGTGGCGGCGGCCACGCATCGCGGGGCGGGATCGTGCTCATGCGGCCTGCATGAGCACCGGGAACGCCTCGGGGTCCCCGCCCCAGAAGACGCCCTCGTAGGCCTCGAGCGTCCGCTCGGACGCGAGCCCGAGGCGTCGCAGGACGGCGCGGGCGAACTGCACCGGCGACTGCGGTCCGGCGGTGATCAGGTCCCCGTCGACGAACTAGCGTGTATCCCGGTGAGCGCCGAGGTCTCCAATCCGCTGTTCGCGCGGCTGTTTCATCACCTGTGCGGGCGCGACCGGGGCCAGGGCGAGCGCGAGCTGCGGATCGAGCTGCTCGCCGACGCGCGCGGGAAGGTGGTCGAGGTCGGCGCCGGCAACGGCATCAGCTTCGAGCACTACCGCGCGACGGTCACCGAGCTGATCGCGGTCGAGCCCGAGCCCTATCTGCGTCGGCAGGCGGTCGAGGCCGCCGCGGCCGCGCCGGTGCCGGTCCGGGTGCTGGACGGCACGGCCGCCGCGACCGGCCTGCCGACGGCCGCCGCCGACGTCGTGGTCGTCTGCGGTGTGCTCTGCACGGTGCCCGACCAGGCAGCGGCGCTGCGCGAGCTCCGCAGGGTGCTGCGGCGCGGCGGCGAGCTGCGCTTCTACGAGCACGTGCGCTCCCGCCGCCCGGGATTCGCTCGCTGGCAGACCCGGATCGACGGGCTCTGGTCGCGGACCATGGGCGGCTGTCACACCGACCGCGATACGGTGGCGGCGATCGTCGATGCCGGCTTCATCGTCGAGCGCTGCCGCGGCTTCCCGTTTCCGGCGGGGGCGCGGATCTACCCGGTGGCGCCACGGGTGCTCGGGATCGCGTGCAACCCCTGAGCAACCCTTGACGCTCTGGGTATCGTCACGCCCATGTCCGCCACCGACACCGCTACCCCCGCCACCACGACCGCGGTCGCGCCGGTGGGGACGATCAACGTCTTTGACCCGCACCCACTGAACTGGCTGTTCATCACCTGGAACACCATGGAGGAGCCGATCCGGACCGATCCGGATGGCTACATCGTCATGGCGCTCGCCGAGTCGGCGCAGTGGCGCGACGAGCTCACGCTCGAGGTCAAGGTGCGCGAGGGCGCGCGATTCCAGGACGGCGTGGCCTGCACCGCTCATTCGATCAAGCAGAACTTCGACGAGGTGCAGAGGTGGGCGGCGCCGCACCCTCCGGGCACCTATCTGAACTTCCATCCCGAGGCGGAGTGCGTGGTCGAGGACGAGCTCACGTGCGTGTTCAAGCTTCCCGAGCCCGACGGGCTCATCCTCGGCAAGTTCCGCGGCTTTCACATCGCATCCCCCGCCTTCTGGAGGGAGTACGGCTTCGGGTACCAGAGAATCGGTACCGGCGAAGGTCACTGGTGAGCGATTGACGCACCGGGCCCGTGGGGCACCGGACCGTTCACCCTGACGGAGGGCTTCTCGACGATCGAGACCGTCATGGGCATTCAGCGCGTGCGCCCCGACTTCGTCGCCACGAACGTCATCACCGGCGATGACCGGACCGATCGGGTGGTCCTAGAGGCGAACACCGATCACAACACCCCGCGCGTCGCGCAGCTGCAGAAGGTCGTGTTCGTCAACGACGTGACGCCCGAGCAGGCGTTGGACGCGGTGTGCGATCAGGACGGCGTGCTGGACATCGTCACCGAGGTCTCGCCCGCCGACGCGCAGCGCGTCGAGTCCTCGCAGTACGCCAAGCTGGTCACGATCGAGGCCAACCGGGTCCTGCTGGGGATCTTCAACACCTACCCCGATCGCCCGCTGGCCGACCGTCGCGTGCGCGAGGCGTTCAACCTCGCCGTCGATCGCGACCGGATCGTCGACGAGGCGCTGGCCGGCTACGCCCGGCCGCTGGGGGCGCTCACGCCGCCGTGGTCCGGAGGCGGGTCCGGCGCGGAGCCGCGGGCTCGCGACGCCGCGGCCGCGAAGGCGCTGCTCGACGAGGCCGGGTGGTCCGAGGGCCGCGCGGTCACGATCGCGACGCCCGCCCCGTTCGAGGGCATCGCCGCGATGATCGCCGCCGACGTGCAGGACGCGCTCGGCATCGGCGCCGAGGTGATCGTCGTCGGCGACGACGAGATCGTGCCGGGCTCGCTGACGCTGATCGAGAAGAAGCTGACGCCCCCGTGGGACATTCTCATCCACGCGTGGTTCGACCTCTCCTCGGACCTGCCGCCGGCCGTGATGCACCGCGAGTTCTTCGGCGACGACGGCGCGTTCAGGGCCGGTCCCCCGGACGCCGAGTTCAACCGGCGCTTCGGTGCGCTGGTCAAGATGACCTCGGCCGAGGAGGCCCAGACGGCGGCCGGCGAGATCGATCGCTACTGCTACGACGAATCCAAGGCGCTGTTCCTGTGCGCGCCGAACGCGCTCTACGCCGTCAACCGGGAGGTCGAGTTCACCGCCTACAAGACGACGTTCGAGCTCGCCGAGGCGCAGGTCTCAGCCCAGCACTGGTCGCGGCGCAACGGCGGCTGATCGGCGCCGCCCGCGCGCCTCGGCCGCCGCTCCGGCGTGGTCAGTCGATCAGCCGCCCCTGCAGGCGCCAGATCGCCAGCCGCCACATCAGCAGCGCCCACAGCACCAGCACCGCGACGTGGAGCAGGTCGGCGGTCACGATCGTGTTCAGCGACACGTCGCGAACCACCGCCACGCAGTGATACAGCGGGTTGAACTGCGCGATCGTGCGCAGCCCGTGCGGCAGGGTGGAGATCGGGAAGAACGTGCCGGCGACGAGGAACATGGGCGTCAGCACGGCGCTGGTGACGTAGTTGAAGTTGTCGATCGTCTTGGCGATGGCGGCGATCAGGACGCCGAAGGCGCAGAAGCCAAAGCCGGTGACAAAGCCGATCAGCACGACGAGGAGCATCCCCGGGTGCGGCCGCAGTCCGAAGAAGAAGCCGACGACGAGTGGGGCGAGGCCGTAGACGCCGGCGCGGATCGAGACCCACAGGATCTCGGCCGTGACGAGCTCCTCGACGTCGACCGGCGCGGCGAGGATCGCGTCGTAGGTGCGCTGGTACTGCCAGCGGATGAACGTGTTGAACATGCCCGGAAACGCAGAGGAGAACAGCACCGCGGTGGCCACCACGCCGGTGGCCACGTACTGGACGTAGCGCACGTGGCCGACGTGGGAGACCAGTGAGCCGAAGCCGACGCCGAACGCGACCAGATAGATCGTCGGCTGCACGATTGAGGAGAACGTGGTCGCCTTCCAATAGCGCCGGAACAGGACGACGTCGCGCATCATCACGCCCGCGAGCGCGGCCGGATCCAGGCGGCTGAGCCGGCGGACGCGATCGCGCCGGCGCGGGGCGGGCACCGCCGTGTCGGCGCTCATTCGATCTCCTGTCCGGTCAGCGCGACGAACGCGTCCTCTAGGTTGGCGGGCCGGCGCACTCCTTGGGGCGCCTCACCGTCGAGCCCCTCGGCGCCGAGCAGCGCCAGCGCGGGGCCGCTGCGGCGATGGCGCCAGCCGCGCGCGATGGCCTGACTCTCGACCGCGGTCAGCCGGTCCGGCGGCCCGTAGATCTCGAGCACCTCGCGGCCGGCGTGGGTCCCGACGAGCTCGGCGGGCGTCCCCTGCGCGATGATCCGCCCGCCCGACATGACCGCCACGGTGTCCGACAGCCGCTCGGCCTCCTCGATGTAGTGCGTCGACATCAGCAGCGTGACGCCCTCGGAGCGCAGGCTGTCGATCAGCGACCACAGCTCCTGGCGCACCTGGGGATCGAGTCCGACCGTCGGCTCGTCGAGGAGCACGAGCCGCGGGCGGTGGATGAGCCCGCGGGCGACGAGCAGCCGCCGCCGCATGCCCCCCGACAGCTCGCGGACGATCGTATCCGCGCGACCCCGGAGGTTCGCGATGTCGAGCGCGCGCTCGACCGCCTCCTGGCGCTCGGCGCGCGGCACCCGGTACAGGCGCGCGAACACCCCGAGGATCTGCCGACAGGTCAGCTCGACGTCGAGGTTGTCCTGCTGGGGCACGACGCCCATCTCCATCCGCGCCGCCTTGGACTCGCCGGGGAGCTCGTAGCCGAGCACCTGGATCGAGCCCTCGGTGGCGAGGGCCTGGGCGGTGAGCATCCTCATCGTCGTCGACTTGCCGGCGCCGTTGGGGCCGAGCAGGCCGAAGCAGACGCCGGGCGGGACCGCAAGGTCGAGACCATCCACGGCGACGATCTCGCCGAAGCGCTTCGTCACGCCCTCGAGCTGGATCGCGGGGGCGGCGGCGGGCATACCGCCCGAGCATAGAGTCGACGAGGCGTGCTCAGCGAGGCGGGTCGCCGCCGTCTCGGGCGCCGGGCAGGCGGAACAGCTGGGCGAGCTTGGCGGCGACCATGATGTCGCCCGACATCTGGATCCGCCCCTTGAAGTAGGCCTGCATCGGGTCGAGGTTGCCGCTGACCAGGCGCAGGAACTCGACCCCGTCCATGGTGACCGTCAGCCGCGGCGGCTCGCCCGCGCTGCCGCGGATGGAGCGCGCCCGGCCGTCCTGGAGCTCGAGCCGATAGCTGTCGGTCTCGCCGTCGGCGCGACCGGTGATGTCCCATCGGATCACGGTCGTCAGACCCCTGGCCGCTGTCGGATCCACTTGCTTGGGCATCTGCCAGAAGATCCCGTCGAGGACCGGGCGCCTGGCCGGGGAGCGCATCACCTGCTCGAGGCGCTCGGGCGGGACCTCGCGCACGGCGCGATGCAAGCCGCCGGCCAGCTGCGCGGGCGCGTCGGCGGCCAGCCGCTTGACTTGCTCAAACGCGCGCTGCGGGTCAAAGCCGAAGTCCCTCACGCGACGTGACGGTACTAGGTGGACATCCCGGCTCGGGCCCCACTCTCGCGCGTCTCGCCCGATGCCTCCGGCGACCCTCGGCCTGACGGCTGGCGCATGGCAACCGCCCCGGGCCTGATCACGGACGAATGACCTACGCCTCGACCTCAGGGCCGAGTCGAGAAAGCGACGCTGAGCGTCGCTCAGATGCCCAGCCCCCGCTCGCCCCGCGTCGGCCTCCGGTCCGCGGACGCGATCCCGCGGGCCGACGGCGACATCGTCCGGTCAGGCGTGACGGTGCGGGACTGCGCGAGATCGACCGTCCGCCAGCTCCATGCTTGCCTCGCGCGTGACCGCTGCTCATCGCTGCGAGCAGGCGCCGCTGATCAGGACCCGGACGGAGATACGCCGCGAGCGGCCTCACGCGCCGCGGCTCGCTCACCGCTCCAGGATCTCCGCCAGCCGGTCCGCCAGCTCGCTCGCCCGTCCGGTCGGCTGTCCGATCAGGTCATCCCAGTCCTCGTCCGGGATCGCAAACGCACCGTTGAGCGCCTCGTTCAGCGTCCCCAACAGCAGGCGCAGCTCTTGGAGCGACGCCACGATCGTCACCTCCTCGGACTCCCTGCTCAGTTCGCGCATCGTCCCTCCGTCGTCGCCGCCTCATGTACAGAGCGCCGGCGATGCTGACGATCACCCCCTCCCGCGAGCGCTTCTTCGCCGGGCAGAGCGTCGCCGTCGCCTGGACTCGCCGGCGCCCGCCGGTCTAGCATCCACCGCCGACGGGCGGTTAGCTCAGCTGGTCAGAGCGCCTGCCTTACAAGCAGGAGGTCACTGGTTCGATCCCAGTACCGCCCACTGGAACTTTGCGCCGCAGATCGACAGTTTCCACGGGCATCACATCGGAGGATCACTCGAGCATGTTCCCCACGAATGTTCCCTGAGTCTCGGTGCTCGTCTTCCGGTAGCTCCTCCGATGCCTCCAACTCGAGGCAGGTCGTGTTCCACGGATCGCTTGAGAGTGCATCTGCGTGGCTCTGTGAAAACGTGCGCCCAAGACGTCCAAGCGGTCGGGAAGGGAGGGTCGTGCCAGCGGAGATCGACGCGTCGTCGATGCCCTCGTTGGCGGTGTCTCACCTGCGCGATCGCTGTCGCGGGGCAAGGGAATCGCGAGCGCAGCTCGTTACTCGCGATCGCTTCCTCGCGGAACAGCTGGCGCGCGTCGAGCGCCTCAACCATGAAAGCGATCGCCGAATTGGCGAGCGGTATCCGATGCCCGCAGCTGCGCTTGTGATGATTGCTTCCACCGCGAAAGGGGTCGCGGCACGTGGCCCGGCGGAGATCACGCTGTCTATGCAGACGCGTCGGGTGTGCGTCGACAGTGTGTAGGTTCGTGAGAGCAGCAGGCTTGCGGACTGGTCTGCGTCGGCGGGCAGGCTCCTGCTTCTGGGCGATGAGCGGGTGCGACGGTCAAGAAGAGCCCTCCCCTGCTTCCGCGACCGCCCGAGGCGACCGCCCGCCGGTCGGGTCGCCCCGCCCTCAGAAGCAGTTCGCATGGTCACGACTCATTGCGAGAGTCACCGGACGCCCAGTCTGAAGCTCAATGCCCAGGTCGGGGCACCTGCAGCGCGGCGAACCGCGACCCCTTTGGGTTCGTGTGTCTCTCGACGCGCCGACGGAAACCGCCGGGACCGTTTTCCTGTCGCAATCGACGGTCGCTCCCGGATTCCCGGGTCCGCGTTTGCTACGCCATGAGCGGCTCGGCGACAGGTCTACGTGCTTATAGGCGTGTTGACGATGCGCCAGCCAGATGGTGGTCCGGGCGCGAACCCCGCACGTGCCGGCGCTGCTTCGCGGTTCGCGTTTGGGGTAGATCGCCGCCATGAGCTTCCCCGACTACGAGTCCGGACATCCGGATGGCAGCTTCGCCGACTACCAGAACGAGCTGTATGACCGGGGGCTGCACGGCCATGCGCCGCCATACCCCATCAGGTTCTCGGACCTCGAGGAGAAGGCCGTGGCAACCCTGCCGCCGAAGGTGCGCGGATACGTCGTCGGCGGCGCCGGAGACGAGCACACCCAGCGGGCCAACCGCGAGGCCTTCACGCGCTGGGGCCTCTACCCGCGCATGCTGGTCGCGCCCGAGGAGCGCGATATGTCCATCGAGCTGTTCGGAATCAAGTTGCCCTCACCGATCTTCATGACGCCGAACGGGGTCATCGGCGTCTGCGCTCAAGACGGTCATGGCGACCTCGCGTGCGCTCGCGCCTCCGCGCAGACCGGCGTCCCATTCTTCGCTGGGACGCTCTCAGCCGATCCGATGGAGGACGTCGCTGCTGAGCTTGGCGACACCCCCGGCTTCTTTCAGCTCTACGCCCCGCCAGACCGCGAGCTCGGCGCCAGCCTCGTACAGCGCGCCGAGGCCGCCGGCCTCAAGGGCATCGCTGTGACACTTGACACCTGGGTCACCGGCTGGCGGCCGCGCGACCTGAGCGGCGCTCACTATCCGCAGGTTCCAAGCGACTGCCTCACCAACTACACGAGCGACCCGGTCTTCCGCCGCGGCCTTGAGCCCGGGGAAGATCCCGTCGAGAAGTTCATCCGCACGCTGCCGATTTTCGGCGGACCCTTCCGCTGGGACGACCTCGAGTGGTTGCGCTCGCAGACCAAGCTTCCGCTGATGGTCAAGGGCATCTGCCACCCCGATGACGCTCGCCGCGCCAAGGAGTACGGCGCCGACGCCATCTATCTCTCCAACCACGGCGGCCGCCAGGCCAACGGAGGACTGACCAGCCTCGAGTGCCTGCCCGGCGTGCTCGAGGCCGTCGATGGGCTCCCCGTGCTGTTCGACTCCGGCGTTACGAGCGGCGCCGACGTCATCAAGGCCTGCGCGCTCGGCGCCGCGGCGGTCGGGATCGGCCGCCCGTACGCCTACGGCCTCGCGGTCGGCGGCGTCGACGGCGTCGTCCACGTGCTGCGCTCGATCCTCGCCGAGGCGGATCTCATCATGGCCGTCGACGGCTATCCGACGCTCGCCGACCTCACCCCGGACGCGCTGCGACGGATCAGTTGATGGCGATTTCTGAGACCCGAGGAGGTTCTTCGACCCGGTGAAGCAAACGATGCGCAGCTTATGGCTCACCCGCGGCGACGACTCGGTCCAGGCGTCCGGCGAGGCGCTCGGCCCCGTACCAGGCCAACCCACTGGCGCGCGGTGCGGTCACTGACTCCGGCGCCGCGGCGGCCTTCCCGATACGGACAGGCAGCCGCAGCGAGCTGGACCTGCTTTCACCTCGCCGGCCATATCTAGCCGCTGGCGGCGGTCGTCCTGCTTCGCGCGGGCACGGGGGCTGCAGGCCTTCGTTGAGGGCCGCTGTTGCCCGGGTGTGTCTATCGATCTGTGAGCCCGGCCGAGGCTGAGATCACCGGCGCGGGTCGTGAGTGGATCGTGTCGATGATCTCGGGGCTGTCGATTCCCTGCAGGTAGACCGATGTGATGCGTCTTTCGCCCCGGAATGAGTATGGCTGCGCGGTGCCGGTGCAATCGCTGGTGTCGTCCCGGGCTCGCTAGGTGTCATGGACGCGCTCGTAGGTGAGGTAGGCGACACCCTCATCGAGGGTCTGGGTCTCCACGAGGCGCATCGGTTTCTTGTCGCTGGTCTCGCCGAAGAGCCGCTCGCCAGTGCCGAGCACGACCGGGAAGATCTTCAGCCGTAGCTCGTCGACGAGGTCGTGCTCCATCAGCGTGCGCAGTAGCTGGAAGCTGCCGGGGACGACGATGTTCCCGTCTATCTCCCGCTTGAGCTTCGCGACCTCGTTCACGACATCGCCGCCTAGGACCGTGGAGTTGTTCCAGTCCGGGTCTTCGAGGGTCGAGGAGACGACGTATTTGGGCATGCTGTTCAACCTGTCCGCTAACTCGCCACCGCGTGACGGCCACTTGGCGGCAAACCATTCATAGCTCCGGCGACCCAGTAGGAACGCCTCTGCGCCCAGCGCCTCGTCGAGCGCGAGCTTGCCTACTTCTGGGCGGTCGGTGATCCGGCCAACCCAGCCGCCGTGCCTGAAGCCCTCGTCACCGGCGGGGTCTTTGACGACTCCGTCCAGCGACGCGTTCTCGCTGATAACGATCTTCCCCATCTCGGCTTTCCTTTTAGTTGGACCGTTGCTCGTTGCGTTTGTTGAGGCGTCAGCGGCGACGAAAACTGAGCGGCGTTTTTCAAGCCGCCCCGACGTCATTAGTCGTGATGCGGATGAAAGGAAGAGCCAATGCGAGGATGGGCAGGTGACCGAGCAGACTTTCGCCCGCGCGCGTGGCGGCGACGAGCACGCGTTCCGCAAGCTGACCGACCCGTATCGGCGGGGGCTGCAGCTTCACATCTATCGGATCGTTGGCTCGGTACAGGACGCCGAGGACCTGCTCCAAGAGACCTTGCTCGCCGCGTGGCGCAGCCTTGAGCAGTTCGAGGGACGCGCATCGGTGCGTGCCTGGCTCTATCGGATCGCCACCAATCGCTCGCTCGATGCGCTCCGCGCGAGCCGACGGCGCCTGGAAGCGTTGCAACGCATGACTGCCGTGCCCGAGCCGACACGCCGTACCGAGCCGATTTGGCTTGAGCCCTACCCCGACGTCCTGCTGGAAGGCATCCCTGACGAGGCTCCCGGACCGGACGTGCGCTACGAAACCAAGGAAGCGGTCGCGTTGGCATTCATCGTTGGCCTTCAGCACCTGCCGCCGCAGCAGCGCGCTGTCCTTGTGCTGCGCGATGTGCTCGGGTTCCGCGCCGGAGAGGTCGCCGAGATGCTCAAGACCACCGAGCCGTCAGTCAACAACCTGCTGCGCCGAGCGCGCGCGGCGTTCGAGTCGCGTCTACCGGCCGCTGGGCGCGAACGGGCGCCGCTCCCAAACTCCAAGCGCGAGCGGGACATCGTCGGGCGCTTCGCCGATGCCGTCGAGGCGGGCGACATCAACGGCATGGTCGCTCTCCTCACCGACGACGCCTGGGTGACGATGCCGCCCGAGCCTTACGAGTACCAAGGCCCCACCGCAATCGGGACGTTCCTCCGCGGGCGGGAGGTCGCGCGCGGCTCAATGCGGCTGGTGCCGACACGTGCGAACGGCCAGCCGGCCTTTGCCTGCTACCTGCCGTCCCCACAGACCGATATTGCCCGGCCGTACGCGTTGTTCGTCATCACGCTCGAGGGCGACCTGATCTCCGCGATCACCTGGTTCGCCGACAGCAGCGTCTTCCCGCAATTCGGACTACCACGGATGCTGCGATAGGAAAGGGGACGACGTGCTCGGCCGAACGCGCTCTAAACGCGCGGCGGCATGTTCGCCAATCGCGAGCGGTCCTGCTCTTCTCGTCGCGAGGTGCTTCAAGCGGCTGATCTCACAGACCCGCAACGCGGGTCAGGCGGCGGGAACCTCGATGAGGGCGGTCGCGACCGCTGCCGGCTTGGGGATCGGTTCGCCGGCGTCGCGGAGGCCTTCGAGGTGGAAGGTGATGGCTTCGCGGATAAGCTGTTCGGCTTCTTGGCGGGTGTCGGCGACAACGCCGAGGCCGGGAAGGTCAGGGCAATAGGCGCCCCAGCTGTCGCCTTCATGCTCGATCACAACCAGGTATTCGCTCATCGGATCATCGCTTGGGTCGGCTCAGACCGGCTTGTCTCAGGATATTGGCCGCGGTGCCGCGCGGCACGTCCTGGTTGCCGTGCCCGGCGACGGTGACCCGCCCGGGCTTGGTCGGGTGAGCGTAGTGGCGATGACTGCCTCGTTGGCGGGCGAGCTCCCAGCCGTCGTCCTCGATGAGGCGGACGGTCTCGCGCTATTTCACGAGGCGACGTTCGGCGCGAGGTCGGCGGCGGCGTCGGTGGTGAAGGCGTCGGCGAGTAGGGCGGCGTCGTTGGCGTGGCTTTTGGCGTGCAGGTAGCGGGCGGTGGTCTGGATGTGGGAGTGGCCCATCCAGGCCTGGACCTGGGTGAGGCTGGCGCGGTTGACCGCGACGGATCCGAAGTGGTGGCGCAGCGAGTGGAACGGGAGGGGGCGAAGGCCGGCACGCGCAGCGGCGGCGCCGTAGCGGCGCCGCAGCGCGCTGGCGTCGAGGTGTCCGCCGGTGGTGCCGGCGAACACGGGATCGGTGTCGGCGATGAAGTGCTCGCGTTGCCCGAGCCGCGCCAGCGCGCTCGCGACGGCGGGGACCGTGGGAACGGTGCGAACTTTGCCGCTTTCGGGGTCACAAGCTGGCCGTAGCTGTAGTTGGCCCGTACGCGGATCGCTTGGCCGGGGAAGTCGATGTCGCGCCAGCGCAGCGCGACCAGCTCGCCGCGGCGCAATCCGGTCATCGCGGCGGTCAGGTAGATCGCGGCGTCCTGCTCTGACCCGGCAGCGCGGACGAGGGCGTCGATCTCCTCGCGGGAGTAGTAGTCGTAGTCGCCGCTGTAGCGCACGGGTCGGCGGTCGACCGTGGAGGTCGGATCACCGTCGACCCACCCGGAGCGCGGGCGTGCGCGAACACGGCGCGGACGATCATCAGCAGCTTCTCGGTCGTCCGGCCGTACGGAAGCTCGTCATACCAGCGCTTGACCGCGACTGCCCGCAGGTCGCGCAATGGCGTCGATGCGAACGCCGGGCGACGGTACGGCGTCGCCGCCGACCTGTCGTCGGTCGCGGGCAGCAGATAGGCGTCGAGGGCCTGGCGGTAGTCCTTGACCGTCGAGCGCTTGAGGTTGCGCTTGCGCTGCCCGTGCTCCAGCCACGCCTCGGCCGCGTCGGCGAACGTCATCGCGGCCCCAGCCGGCGTGCGGGGGGTGGGGCGCTTGGCGGCGTCGTGCTCGAGAAGCCGCCGCAGCTCGGCCTGGGCTTCGCGTGGGGTCAGATACGAGGGGTCGGGCTTGGTGCCGTCACCCGCGTGCCAGACCGTCGCGCCCCGGGCAGTGCGCTTGGACGAGCTGTGCACCCACGCCGGCCCCAGCACCCGGGAAGTGCTTGCCGTCCGCATCCCACCAGAATGCCCGCCAGCGGCGGCTGCCACGGTCGCCGATGACCTGCAGATGACCGGCGGAGACGTCCTCCTGCTTGAGGTCCATATCGACAGTCTACGGTCGTGTGTTCCCCAGCGTGTTCCCAACACGGCAGTTCGCAGCGGGTCCGAGAACGATTCAGAGCAGGAGAATCCCTGCGTACACAACTCAGCGGGTCGCCCCGCCGCTGCCTTACAAGCAGGAGGTCACTGGTTCGACCCCAGTACCGCCCATCGCTCATGCTCTGCGCTCGCGCCCGGCCTGCTCGTCGCCGACGCTGCTCGGCCTCGGCCTCGGCCGGCTGGCTGACGCGCTCGTCCCCGCCAGCCTGTCCAGACAGTCATCCACGTGAAGCCGACGCGCAGCCGTTCGCGCACGTGGCGTTCCCGCGCCGGCAGGCCAAGCAGCGCCCCAGAAGATGTGGGTCTCCAGCGCCACCCGGACCTCGGCGCGAGTCCCTCTGGTTGCCGGACCGAGCCGCAAGGAGTTCGCGACTGACCGGCGAATACCGCAGCCATGCCCATCACCGCCCGCCCCCTCCTCGGCTCTGATCCCGTCGGCGCCGGCATCGGACTCGCGTCGACCCGCCAGGTCACCGCTGCGGTACACGACATGTACCTGCATCACCCGTTCCCGCCCCTGCAGCGCCGGCACTCCTATCGCCGCCACGCCGCGTACATGCGGCGTTTCCTGGAGGAGCACGGGGTCGACCCTGCCGGCAAGACCTTCGGTGACATCGCCTGCGGAACGGGACTGATGCTGCTCGACTACGCGCAGGAGTTCCCGGACACCACACTGATCGGCTACGACCTCTCAGAGGCTTCGGTCGACCGGGCAAATCAGACTGCGCACGACGAGGGGGTCGCCAACGCGGAGGCGCACGTCCGGGACATCATGTCTCTCGATGTGCAAGAGCGCTTCGACTACATCCTGTCCTGGGGCACGATCCACCACCTGGGCGACTCACGCGAGGGCTTTTCCCGGCTCTGCAGGGCGCTCAAGCCGGGGGGATACATCCGGATCGGGGTGTATGGCTACTACGGTAACTGGGAGCGCCGGATCCAGCAGGAAGTCGTCCGTACGGTCAACGCCGACCTATCGCAGTTGGAGGAGCAGATCGACGTGGTCCGCGAGTGGGCAAGCGGCGACCGTAACTTCAAGAACTATTACACCGCCCCGCCAGTCGACCTCGGCGATGACGATTGGGTGGTCGACGAGTTCCTGCACGTGTGGGAGCGATGGTTGCCGCTGCGCGAGCTGGTGGGCTGGTGCCAGGAGGAGGAGCTGACGCTCTGGCGACTGACCGACTACTACGACAACGAGATCTCACTGGACATCGGACACCATTCCACGAACCTGGAGTTCGTCGACCGCGTCAAGATGCTTCCGTTCGAGCAACAGTGCCACGTGATCGACCTGATCGCTCGGCCATACTGGCTCTCCCTGATCATGCAGAAGCCACCGACGGCTGGCGGTTGAGGTGCACCCGCCGCTGGCCCGGATCGCCGCCGTCAATGTCGGCACGCAGGCGCGCTGGTTGTCGCGGACCCTGGGACGCGGCGGCGGCACGAGCCTTCCTGGACTCCTCGCGCAGCGGATCGACGCGGGACTGGTGGGCGCGCTGGCCGGCGAACTGGGCCACGGTTGCGTGCTGGTGACCGGCACCAACGGAAAGACGACGACCACGCGGATGCTCGCCGACGTGGCTCGCCGATTCGGCTGGACCGTCCTGTCCAACCGCGAAGGATCCAACCTCTTGCGCGGCGTCGCCACGGTTCTGCTCGACCACTCCAGCCGGGCCGGGCATCTCGACGTGCCGGAGGAGAGCATCGGGATCTTCGAGGTCGACGAGGGCGCGTTGCCGGGCGCGATCGATACGCTTCGTCCCCGGTTGGTGGTGATCACCAACCTGTTCCGCGACCAGCTGGACCGCTACTTCGAGGTGGACTTCGTGGCGCGTCTGTGGGCTACGGCGTTGCGGCGGCTACCGGCGGATGCGACGCTCGTGATCAACGCCGACGACGCACAGGTTGCATACCTCGGAGAGGAGGTCTCAGGAGGCGTCGCGTATTACGGGCTCGAGGACGTGCGCCACGCCCACGGTGGGCTCGAGCACGCCGCCGACTCGCGCCGCTGCCCGCGGTGTGGCACAGACCTCCACTACGAGCGGAGCTTCTACGCGCACCTCGGCCACTACGGCTGCGGGCAGTGCGGCTGGCGACGACCCGCTCCCCGTGTGGCCGGCTGGCGCGTCGAGCTCTCCGCCCTAGAGGGGACGGAGCTCGAAGCTAGCACCGCGGTCGGCAATCGGGTGTTTCAGGTGCCGCTGCCGGGGCTGTTCAACGCCTATAACGCCCTCGGCGCGATCGCCGGAGCCAGTGCGCTGGGGATAAACCCGGCCGTGATCGAGGAGGCCGTGGCGGGCGCCAGCGGCGCCTTCGGTCGGCTGGAGCGCTTCCGGGTGGGCGACACCCTGGTCTGCCTGCTGCTGGTCAAGAATCCAAGTGGCTTCAATCAGGCGCTGCGGCTCGTGCTCGACGAGAGTCAGGCCGAGCCCGTTCACCTGCTGCTGGCGCTCAACGACAACGGCCCGGACGGCCGTGACGTTTCCTGGATCTGGGACGTCGACCTGGAGCTGTGCGCCCAGGACGGCGTAGAGTTCATCATGGCGGCCGGCGAGCGCGCTCACGACCTGGCGCTGCGGCTCAAGTACGCGGGGATGGCGGTCGGCGATCCCGGGTCCGGCAGCCCGACCGACCGTACGGTGGTCGTGGAGGAGGATGTCGTGCGGGCGTTCTGGCGCGCGGTGGAGCGCACTCCTCCTGGAGCGACGCTGTATGTGTTGCCCAGTTACACGGCGATGTGGAGGCTGCGCGAGAACCTCGCGGCCAGGAGATACGTCCCGCGGTTCTATGAACAGGTCGAGTTGGCGCTCGCGGCCGCATGAAGCTGACGATCGCCCACCTGTACCCGACCGTGATGAGCCAGTACGGGGATCGGGGCAACCTCGTCGCGCTGCTGCAGCGCTGCCACCGGCGTGGCATCGACACCGAGGTGCTCGAGCTCAACCTCGGGGCCGTCGTCGACGGCGACGGGGTGGACCTCCTGCTCATCGGCGGCGGCGCCGACTCGCATCAGCGCCTGATCAGCGAGGACCTGATCGAGATCAAGGGTCCGGGGATCCGCCGTGCGGTGGAGGGCGGTGCGGCCGGCCTGGCGATCTGCGCCGGCTATCAACTGTTTGGCCACTATTACCGCACCGCCGACGGCACGGACCTGCCGGGGCTGGGCATCTTCGACGCTCACACCGTCCATCGCGCGGCCGAGATCGGCGCGCGCTTGGACACGATCACGCAAGCCGGCGAGGTCCGTGCGGTCGGAAACCTCGTCCTCCGCTGGGGCGACCGGAACCTGGTCGGCTTCGAGAACCATGGCGGCCGAACCTACCTGCACCCGGGCGCGCAGCCGCTCGGCGAGGTCGTGGTCGGCCAGGGGAACAACTCTCAGGACGGTCATGAGGGCTGCGTCTACCGCAACCTCATCGGCACCTACCTGCACGGCCCGGCGCTGCCCAAGAACCCCCACCTGGTCGACCATCTGATCAGCGACGCGCTCCGGCGCCACGACGCAGGCATGGTTCTTCCGAGACTCGACGACCAGGTTGAGTGGCGTGCCCACACGTGCGCGCTGGACCGAACGTCCCCCGGCGTCTCACGTCGACGGGTCAGCCCGAGGCGTTGGCCGTCCGGTGGCCGCCGAGCGGGTCGGGCGAGCGGCGCCCCCAGCGTCCCGGCATAACCCTCAGCGCGTCGGGGCCACCGATCACCTAGGCCTTCCATAACTTGCCTTCGATGGCCAACGTCAAGCTGCACCGATGCTCATACACCTTCCTGCACGTCTACGCCGACGCCTCTGGCGCGCCGAACGCGCTCGACGAGCGGGGGTCTCCCGGTCTACTTGACCTCCACCGCCAGATGCTCGCGTTCTAGCGGCTCGGTCGTTACCTCACAAGAACCCGAGCCGCGCGATTCAGGCGCCGCTTATCGCCTGCGTCGTCCCGTCCGGCGGCCGCGGGGACTCCGACGACGATCCCATAGCCACTTCAGCGTGAGAAACTCAAAGATTCGCTTGAACACTGCTCCTCCTCGGTAGCCCATCGGCGATCAGCTCGGGCGACGATACCGGGCGTCGGTGCGGACCACACCTGCCGGCGTCTGCGTGCCTACATACGGTCGGGATCCTGGGCGCGGGTCAACGCCCGTATGACGTCCACTTCGGCTCTTGGCGCCAACGCGGCCGCGTTGCGCAGCGACTGTGCCGACACTGCGAGGCGAACCTGCAACGCGCTCAGCGCCGCCGGGCGAGCATCGCGCCGAAGATCCCCTGAACGGCTCGGGCGGCCACGAGCATGGCGCCGCCGACTGCCGAGGCGATCGCGAACCCAGGGCGCCGCCGGGCGACTATGCCCGTGAGCAGACCAGCCTGTATGTCGTGTCGCCCGGCCGAGACGATGCGCTGAGAACCACGGGCCGGAGCGCGTCGCGCGCGTCAGCACTTCCTGCGTACGATTGAGGCTGTGAGGGCGTCGTCGCATAGTCGATGGGCGGTGTGGTCCGAGGACTCGGTCCTGTGCGTCGGCTGCAACGGATCGGTGCTCTCGATCGGCTCGGTCGGGTCTGCCCTCTCGATCGGCTCGATCGGCTCCATCGCGTCAGTCGGCTCCATCGGGTCGGCCGGGTCGATCGCCTCGATTCTGTCGGCGGCCTCGATCGCGTCGCTCCTGTCGGTGGCCAGCTGTAAAGCCGTGCTGGCGGCCAAACGACGCGGCTGAGCGCGGTCAGGGTCTCTTCGCGGGCCGACCAGCCTCGGACACGGCATAGCGGCCACATCCGCTCCAGACGTGAGCGGTCTGCAGCCGCTGCGGGGCTCCCGAGCTCGCGAATGCTGCCGCTGTTCGTCATCCAACGCCTGCGTGGCCGCGCCCTCCTCGCGATCCGCTCATCGGCTCAACTAACTGCGTCGCCTGCCGATTATCGACAGACAGGAAGCGCAGCAATTGACATCAGGGAGTTGATATGGCAATCGTCGAACCCGGCGCCGGACCCCAGGTCGCCCATCCGCCGGTGATCACCACCGACGGTCGGCTGGCCGCGCCGGCAGAGGAGTTCGCTCTCGACAGCTTCGAGGCGAGGGGGCGCGTGCGCAGTTTCGGCGTCGGGCTGTTGCTCAGCTTCCTCACGCTCGGCATCTATCCGATGGTCTGGTACTACAAGCTAAATGCCGAGCTTCAGCATGTCGGGATCGGGCGTGGCGACCCCCAGCTGTCGGCCTCGCGACCAGCCAAGTCGCTCGCGGCGTGGATCTTCGGGGCAGCGCTCCTGGGCATTCCGAATGTGCTCTCCCTGCACGGGTTCACGCAGCGGATCGCTCGCGCCGAGGCGGTCGCCGGGATTCCCCACCAGCAGCGCCTGAACGCGACGGGGGCCTTCCTGCTGATGTTCCCGTTCGGCTTCCTGATCGTGACTCAGCTCGTCTTCTACTACAGGATCACCGAGCATCAGAACCGCATCCTGCGCGCCGCCGGGGCGCCGCGGCTGACGGGTTAGCAGCTGACGGTCCGGTTGACCGTTCGCGGTTTGGATCCGGCGTCGTCCACAACCGCGTCTGCTGCCTCACCGTGACTCTTGGGGTCACCGCACCGCGCCCGACATCAGGCCGCGCATGTAGTAACGCTGCAGGAGCAGAAAGATGAGCAGGCAGGGCACGATTGTGACAACCACGCCGGCCTCGAGGAGGCCCCAGTTGATGGCGCCGAGTCGGCCCGTGACGAGCGTCGTCAAATACACCGGCAGCGTGTAGCGCGACTGGTCTGAGAGGAAGATCAGCGCGGCTAGGAACTCGTTCCAGGCCGAGAAGAAGGCAAACAGGGCAACGGTGACGACTGCCGGTATGGCCACCGGGATCATCACCCGACGCAGGGTGGTCAGCGTAGATGCCCCGTCCATCTCGGACGCGTCCTCGATCTCCTGCGGGATCTCGGCGAAGGCGTTTCGCATCACGAACAGCGCGAACGGGAGCTGGAAGGTGATGTACACGAGCGCGAGCCCCACCAGCGAGTTCTGCAGGTCCAGGAAGATCAGGACCGAGTACAGGGGCGTGAGCAGCGCCTGGAAGGGAACCATGAGGGTCGTCAGCGTCCCCAGGAAGAGCAGCGAGCGGCCCGGGAAGCGGTACCGGGCGAAGCCGTAGCCGCCGAGCGTGGCCAGGATCACCGTTCCCACCACGGTGCCCAGGGCCACCTCAGAGCTGTTGAGCAGGTAGCGCCAGATGTCGGCATCGCCCAGCTCCCGGAAGTTCTGCCCCGAGAGGTGATGGGGCAGGTAGTGCGGCGGCGTGGCAGCGGCCTCGCTCGAGGTCTTGAGCACGGTCAACAGCACCATGGCCAGCGGAAACAGGAACATGATCGCGACCAGCCCGCAGATCCCCCACCACACGACGTCGGGCAACGCCTGGCGCGGCGCCGACCGGCGCCGGGGCCTGCCCGGGGCGCGCCGATCGGTGGGAGCGGTCGCGGCGGTCATCGTTCGGCCTGGTCTCGCAGCAGGTAGAGCTGAACCGCGGTGATGACCATCAGGATCAACATGAGCACGACCGACATCGCCGCCCCGTACCCCAGTTGGAAGTTGACGAACGAGCTGTTGTAGATCCAGTAGACGACAGTCAGCGTCTGGTTAGCGGGCCCGCCGTTGGTGATGATGTAGAACTGGTCGAAGGCGAGCATCGACCCCACGACCGCCAGGATCACCGTGAGCGCGATCGTGCGGCGCAGCAGTGGCAGGGTTACGCGCCGCAGGGTCGTCCAGCGGCTGGCGCCGTCGACCGAGGCGGCCTCGTGCACGTCCTCAGGGATCCCTTGCAGCCCGGCCATGAACAGGAGCATCGTGAAGCCGACGGTCTTCCACACGATCATCAACACGACCGCGAACAGCGCCAGCGTCCGCGTCGACAGCCACTGCACCGGCGAGCTCGTGAAGCCCAGGCTCTGCAGGGTCTTGTCGAGCAGCCCCACGTCCGGATTGAGCAGCCATACGAACAGGTAGCTGGCGGCCGCAAACCCGATCACGTAGGGCATGAAGAAGACGGTCCGGAAGAAGCCGACGCCTCGTCGCCGGCGGCGCACGAGCAGGGCCAGTCCGAATCCGAGCACGATCAGGATCGGCGTGACGATCGCCGTGTACTCGACCGTGAAGCCGAGGCTGCGCCAGAACACCGGGTCTGACCCCATCGCGCGGTAGTTGCCAAGCCCGATCCAGCTCGTGTGGCCGAGCAGCGGCCAGCGGTGAAGCGACATCCAGATCATCAGGACGAGCGGGACGAGGAAGAAGACCGTCACGAAGGCGAGCGCCGGCGAGACCAGGAGCAGACCGATCAGGGCACGGCGCCGGCGCAGCGTGCGAGCGCGGGGACGATGGCGGGGCCGAGCGCGACCGCCCAACGAGCGTCCGGATGCGGGGACCGCGCCCATCAGCCGCGGCTCAGGATGCTTGACATGCTCGATTGAGCCTGGGTGATCGCGCTCTGGATGTGCCCGGCGAACACGGCATCGTCGATCATCGTCACCCACGGACCGGTAGGGTCGTTGATGAGCGCGTTCTCCTGGACGCTGTAGACCGCCTTGCCGGTGTACAGCGCGTTGGCCAGCAGACGGTAGATCCGGTTGCGTGGGGCGTAATCGCGGAAGGCGACATCACGCTGGATCGGGATCACCCCGACGTTGCCGAAATAACGCTGCTGAACTGCGGCCGACGTGACCCATGCCACGAATTGCCATGCCGCCTGCTGGTGGTGAGAGCTCTTCGCGATAGCGATGGCGTCGCCGCCGGCGAACGAGGCCGATCCCCCCTGTTCTCCCGGCAGCGGGGTGGCCGCCATCTGCAGGTGTGGGGCATCCTGCTGCAGGGTCTGCACCCCGAAGCCGCCGGTGGCGAACATCGCCACCTTGCCGCTCTCAAAGGGCGTGAACTGGGTCGTGCCGCTGTCGCTCTGAGAGGCCGCGGGCACGAGATGGTGAACCCAGAGCGTGCGATAGAAGCGCAGCGCCGCCGCGACCCGCGGCTGCTCGAGCGTCGGGCGCTGATCGGCGGGCGTGCCACTGAGGATGTTGCCGCCGCTGGCCCAGATGTAGGGCAGGAAGGTGAACGCCGTGCAGCCGCCGCAGTCACCCGAGAAGTAGAACCCGGTGCGGCCGTTGCCGCTGGCCGTGACCCGCCGCGCATCCACCTCGATCTGCGCCCAGGTCTTGGGTGGCTGATTCGGGTTGAGTCCCGCTGCGCGGAACAGCTGGGTGTTGTAGAAGAGCACCGAGGCGTCGCCGCTGAAGGGCAGGCCGTAGAGCCGTCCGCGATAGGTCGAGTTGTTGATGTGGGAGCGATCGAACTGGTCGAAGTAGCTGAGCTGATGGGCGCGGGTGGTCAGGTCAGAGAGCACGCCGGACTCGGCGAACAGCGGCATGTAGGCGACGTCGATCGACGCCAGGTCCGGGCCCGAGCGCCCCGCCACCGCGATCCCGAACTTCTGCACGAAGTTGTTGACGGGGATGATCGTCAGCTTGATGTGGATGCTGGAGTGACTTTGGTTGAACGCCTTGACGACCGTTGAGATGAACGCCGACTCGTCGCTGCGTGCCCACAGCGTGAGCGTCGTCGTGGCCGAGCTCTGACCGCCGGCCGCGCAGCCGGCCGCAAGCGTGCAGGCGAGCAGCGCGATCACCAGCGCCCGTCGCACGTCAGTCGGCCAGCGGGATCCACACCCGCATCGGTCCGGGCGTCCGGTTGCCCCAGAAGGCGTACGGGATCGCGGTGATCTCCGCGGACCCGGTTGCCGTCCACGTCGAGGCGCCGTTCGTGTACGGCCAGGCGCCCTCGCCGCCCGAAGCGTGCACCGCGTTGGCATGCAACACCACCCCATCCGGCAAGGGGTCCTCGGGTAGCGACTCTCGCACCAGCGTCGTGGCGTCCATTCGCAGATCGTCGACGCTCATCCCGCTCGGCTGGTCGACCTGCTCGATGCAGTAGACCAGCGGGCCACGCTCGATCGCCGCACAGCCGCGGACGGCGTCGATCCGGGGATGTGGCCTCACCAGTCGCGGGGTCATGTCGAGCTCGAGCACCACCTCGTCCCCGGGTCGCCACGCCCGCTGCACGCTCACATAGCCAGATCTCGGCGCCGCCTCGATCGGCTCGCCGTTGAGGGTCAGCTCGGCGACCGGGCTCCACGCGGGGACGCGCAGGCGCAACTCCCATTCGTCTCTCCCGGTGTCGCTCACGCTGGCCGTGATCCGCCCGCGCCACGGGTACTCGGTCTCGATCTCGAGGGCGACCGGTCCGCAGCGCGGGCGCCGGCTGGCGACGCGGCCGGGGGCGTACTGGTGCAGCTGCACCCCCGTCGCGCTGGCGGTGGCCAGGTAATGCTCGAGGCTGGCCAGCAGTCGCATCACGTTGGGCGGACAGCACGCCACCCGGTACCAGGGTTGGCGGCGCGCCCCCCGGTCCGCCGCGTCCCGGTGACGCTCGCGGACCTGGAGCGGGTTGACATAGGCAAAGCCCTGGCCGTCGCGGGAGAGGCCCACGAGGAAGGCGTTGTAGAGCGTGCGCTCGA
>JAFAYV010000078.1 GCA_019240115.1 Solirubrobacterales bacterium
CGCAGCATCAGGGCGGTTTAGCGCCTGCCCCCATAGGCCGACGCTGGAGGGCCGACGATCCTCCATCTCTCGCACAGCACCGCCTGTGTGATGAGCCCTCTACATGGCTCCTCCTTCAGCGTTCGTGGCACACCGTCTTGGGACGTCTTGAGACGAGTGCCTGCAAATCGCTGCATTTCGTGTCATGAGCCGATCGGATCAGCGCTGGCGGCCTCGGGAAGCGCGAACGCCTCGGCGACCAGGCGGGCGTCCTCGTCGCGGGGGGCGTAGTGGAGGTACTTCATCGTGGTCTGATGTCGGCGTGGCCCATCCACTCCTCCACGCGGCGGATGTCGGCCTTGGCGATCATCCGGGTGCCGAACGTATGCCGCAGGTCGTGAAAGCGGAGTGGCCGAAGCCCCGCCGCAGCGAGGGCCGCCTTGTAGCGGCGGCGGAGCGCCGAGCCGTCGAGATACGCGCCGGTCTCCGAGGCGTACACCAGGTCGTCGTCGCCGGTCCAGTGCTCGCGTCGGCCGAGCTGTGCGAGCGCGGTTCGCCACGTCGGGCGCCAACGGCACCGCGCGGACCTTGCCGGACTTCGGCGTCGTCAGCACGCCGCCGGCCCATGACGCGCGCACGCGGATCGTCGCGCTGGCGAAGTCGACGTCGCGCCAGTGCAGCGCGAGCAGCTCGCCGAGGCGGAGGCCCGTGAATGCCGCGGTCAGGAAGATCGCCCCGTCGAGCTGCGACGTGGCGGCGCGCACGAGTGCCCAGACCTCCTCGGGCGAGAACACCTGGATGTCGCCGCTGGAGCGCATCGGGTGCTTCTCGACGCGCGCGAGCGGGTTGGCGGCGACTCCCCGCACCGTCTGCGCCCGGCGGAAGATGCCGTGCAGCTGAATCAGGGGCTTGGTCTTCGCCCGGTTCGAGAGGCCGGTCAGCGAGCGGCGCCACTGCTCGATGTCCTTCGGCGTGATCGCCTTGAGCGGGCGGTCGCCGAACGCGGGCAGCAGCCGGGACCGCAGCACGTTGCGGTAGTCGGTCAGCGTCGAGGGCTTGCGCTCGCGGTCCTCCTCGATGAAGCGCAGCCACTCCGCCGCCGCCTCGTCGAACGCCACGCCGGGGCACGCGGAACTCGGCGCGCGGCCGGCCCCGTGGAGGAGCTCACGCAGCCTGGCTTCGGCCGTGCGCTTCGCGAAGTAGCCGTCCGCCGGGGTCCCCGCTCTGTCCACGCCGGTCCGATCTTCCTCTGGACCTGGCGACCGTCGGCCAGCCGATATCGGGGGCGTACCAGACCGCGCGCCGCGTGCCTTCGCGGCGAAGCACCGAGCCGGTCGGGATCCCGGAAGCTGCGCTCACGCGGCGATGGTGCCCGATCCCCGCGACACGTCTGGGACAAAGTCCGAGGACCTGTCGTACTACGCGCGGACCAGAAGTGCCTGATCTCCAGCGCCTTCGCAATGCCGCCGGTGGGGATCGAACCCACGACCCACGGATTAAAAGTCCGCTGCTCTACCAGCTGAGCTACAGCGGCGGGCGGTTCATGATCGCGCACGGCGGAAATGGCGGTCGGCGGAGCGGCGCCGCGCGGTCGCGCAGGCCGGTCCCAGCGCGACAAACCTGCACAGCGCCTCCGGATTTTCCCGTCTCGCTGCGCTCAGCGCCTCCGATGCGACATATCGCGGCGGCGGGTGCGGGTTTGTCGCACGGGTGATCCCCGGCGACCTGCTCCGAGAACTCTCCGGGACCCGCTCGGTTCGCCCACTGCCCGACCCGGCATGCGGTGGGTGCCGCCGGGTTTCAGGGAGTAGTCGTTCATCACCGCCCCCTCAAGCTCTCGCCGCGGCAACGGAGCGACCCATGCCAGATCCCAAGGGCAACACCGAAGCCGACGAGGAGACGATCCCGCAGACCTCGCTGCACGCGCCGCGACCGCGCCATGCGCTAGCAGCTCCGGAAGGCCACCGTCTCGATCTCGACCAGCATCCGCGGGTCGATGAGCGCCGCGATCTGCACCATCGTCATGAGCGGGCCATGCCCGGCGAACACCTCGCCGTGGGCGCGCCCGACCTCATCGGCCCGCGAGATGTCGGTCACGTAGACGCGGTTCTGGATGACGTCGGCCACCCCCAGGCCGACGCGGCTGAGTTCGTGGCGGGTCTTGCGCAGGATCTCGACGGTCTGCTCGTACGGGGTCTCGCCGATGACGACGCCGTTCTCGTGGCTCGCGGTCATGCCGCCGACGAGCACGAAAGGCCCGGCGGCGACGACGCGGCTGAAGCCGTACTCGCGCTCCCAGGGCGACGAGGGATCGCCGGGCAGGCGGTCGGCCGTGCTCAATGGCGGAAGTGGCGACGGGAGGTGAACACCATCGCCGCGCCCGCCGCGTCGACCGCCTCGACGGTGAGGTGGTCGCGCATCGAGCCGCCGGGCTGGATGATCGCGGTCACCCCGGCCTCGAGGGCGAGCGTCGCCGCGTCGGCGAAGGGGAAGTAGGCGTCGGAGGCCAGCACGCCGCCGCGCGCGCGGTCGCCGGCCTTCTCAAGCGCCTGGCGTACGGCGTCGACGCGGCTCGTCTGGCCGGCGCCGATCCCGACGGTGCCGAGATCGGCGCCGATGACGATCGCGTTGGACTTGACGTGCTTGCACGTCCGCCAGGCGAACGAGAGCTCCTGCCACTCGGTCTCGGTCGGGCGGCGCTCGGTGACGACCTGCATCTCGGCGCGCTCCTCGAGGTCGGCGTCGCGGTCCTGGACGAGCAGGCCGCCGACGACCTGGCGCAGATGGGGCTCGATCAGGTTGGGGACGCGGCGCTCGCGATCGTCGAGCAGGCGCGTGTTCGGCTTCTCGGCGAGCTTGGCGAGCGCCGCCTCGTCATAGCCGCGGGCGAACAGGACCTCGACGAACTGCTCTGAGAGCGCGGCGGCGAGCTCGTCATCGATGCTGCGGTTCAGGCAGACGATGCCGCCGAAGGCCGACATCGGATCGCACGCGACCGCGCGCTGGTAGGCATCCAACGCGGTGGCGCCGACGGCGACGCCACAGGGGGTGTTGTGCTTGATGATCACGCACGCCGGGATCTGGAACTCGGCGAGCAGGAGGCGGCCGGCGTCGAGATCGAGCAGGTTGTTGAACGAGATCGGCTTGCCGCCGAGCTGGGAGACCATCGAGAGCACGTGGGTGCGCGCCCCGACCTGCTCGTAGTACGCGGCACGCTGATGGGGGTTCTCGCCGTAGGGGAGCTCGAGCACCTTCTCGAACGCGCGCACGAACAGCGACGGGAAGTCCTCGCGGCGCTCTTGGAACCAGCGGGCGATCGCCGTGTCGTAGCGGGCGGTGTAGGCGAAGGCCTCGCTGGCGAGGCTCTCTCGGGTGCCGGCCGACAGGTGCCCGTCGGACTCGCGCAGCTCGTCGAGGACCGCGTCGTAGGCGGCGGGGCTGACCACCGGCGCGGCGTAGTCGTGGTTCTTGGCGGCGGCGCGGATCATCGTCGGACCGCCGATGTCGACGTGCTCGATCACCTCGTCGTCGGTGGCGCCGCGGCGCGCGGCGGTGCGCTCGAAGGGATAGAGGTTGACGCAGACGAGATCGACGAACTCGACCCCGTGCTCCTGCGCCGCCTCGTTGTGCGCCGGGTTGTCGCGGACCGCGAGCAGGCCCGCGTAGAGCTTGGGATGCAGCGTCTTGACGCGGCCGTCCATGATCTCCGGAAAGCCGGTGAGATCCGAGATGGAGCGCACGGTCAAGCCCGCGTCGGTCAGGTCGCCGGCGGTCCCGCCGGTGGAGACGAGCTCGATGCCCAGTTCGGCGAGACCTCGCGCGAACTCGACGATCCCCGTCTTGTCGGACACCGAGAGCAGTGCGCGCCGCACCCGCGGCCCGGCCGGGAACATGTCCTCCGCCAGCGGGCTGCTCATCTGCGCGCCAGCGTCCATGGGATCGACTGTACCGGGACCGACGACGACCCGGCGCGCGTGGTCGGGATCGCGCGAGACTCCGCCGGCGGCGAGCGCTCGGACCGCTCCGACGAGCAGCTCGTGCTCGATCGGGCGCAGCCGATCGGCGATCTCCTCGGCGTCGACGGCGTCGGGGAGCTCGAGCGCGCGCTGGGCGATCACCGGCCCCGAATCGACCCCGTCGTCGACGAAGTGGACGGTCACCCCGAAGACCTTGACCCCGTACTCGAGCGCCTGGCGGATCGCTCCCAGGCCCGGGAACGCGGGCAGGAGCGCGGGGTGGACGTTGATCACCCGCTCGGGGAAGGCGCGCAGGAACGCGGGATCGAGCAGCTGCATGTACCCGGCGAGCACGACGAGCTCGACGCCGCGCTCGCGCAGCCAGTCGGCGATCGCCGCGTCGCGGGCGGGCCGGTCGGCGAACGCGTCCCGCGCGAAGGTCGCCGTCGCGATCCCGGCGTCGCGCGCGCGGGACAGCGCCGGGGCGGCCGGCCTGTCGGAGGCGACGGCGACGAGCGCGACGCCGCCGCGACCGTGGACGCGATCGATCAGCGCCTGCAGGTTCGTGCCGGTGCCCGAGACCAGGACACCGACGTTCATGCCGCCCGCAGCTTGGGGAACCGCCCGCCGGTGGAGCACAGCCGCCCGGCGTCCAGCAGCTCGTCGACGCGGCCGAGCACCTCGTCGGCGCGCAGGTGCGAGAACGCCCCGTACGCGGGCAGCCCGTCGTAGGCGTGCTGGGCGACGACCTTGGAGCGTCCCCCGCGGAGGATCTCGACCGCGCGCGTGCGCCCGACCGGCGGCTGGGCGTGCGACACGGTCGACACGATCGCGGCGTCGAGGTCGCCCGCGGCGTCGATAACGCCCGCTGCAGCGAGGTCGCCCGCGGCGTCGATAACGCCCGCCCCGCCCGCCCCGCCGCCCGAGCGCCGGGCGCCCCTGCCCGATCGCCGGGCCCCCCCACGGCGGCCGGCCGCCCCCCCGGAGGCCGCCCCGGAAGCCGCCCCGGAAGCCGCCCCCCCGGAAGCCGCCCCGGCCACCAGCTCGGGAGCGCAGACGTCGCAGCAGGCCACTCTCGGCGCGGGCGCCGCGCGATCGCCGAAGTAGCGCAGCAGCGCCCCGCGGCGACAGCGTCGCTCCTCGACGTACTCCCACATCGCGCGGTACTGCGCCCACCGCGCGCGCTCGGCGTCCGCGGCCGACCGCCGGCACTCGGCCGCGGCAGCGCGGTCCCAGCCGCCGGTGATCTGGCCGACCGCGCGATCGGGCGGCGCCGGCGCGGGCGCGAGCACGCCGGCGCGGGCGAGATGGCCGATGACCGCGCGGACGGTGTCGATGTCACCGCGGCCGCGCTGCGCCGCCGCGCCGGTCAGCTCGGAGAGCGCGACGTCGTAGCGGCCGTCGATGCCCCTCGAGCCTCCCGCACACTCGACATCCAGCCTCGTCTGTTCGTGCGGGGCTCGAGTCGTCTGGCTCGCCAGCCGCTCCCCGACCCGCGCAAACGCGTCATCGCTGAGCCGGGAGCGCTGGATGAAGAACACGTGCAGCCCCTTGTCGCGCGCCTGCGCGAACAGCAGGCAGCGCGCCGGGCGACCGTCACGACCGGCGCGGCCGGCCTCCTGATAGTAGGCCTCGAGCGAGCCGGGGACGGTGGCGTGACAGACGGTGCGAACGTCGGCCTTGTCGATCCCCATCCCGAACGCGTTGGTGGCGACGATCACCGCGGCCTCGCCGCTCATGAACTGCTCCTGGGCGGCGGCGCGGGCGGCCCGGGGCATCCCCGCGTGGTAGGCGACGACTCCGGACCCCAGCTCGGCGTCGAGCCGGGCCGCGAGCTCCTCGGTGGCGTTCCGGGTGCCGGCGTAGACGATCGCCGGCAGCGCGTCGTCGCCCGACAGGGCGGCCGCGAGACGCCGCTCCTTGTCCGCGCCGCCGCCGCAGGCGACGACCGCGAAGCCGAGGTTCTCGCGTTCGAACCCGGTCGTCATCCGCACCGGGTCGCGCAGGCGCAGCCGCCGCGCGATGTCGTCGGCGACGCGCGGGGTGGCGGTCGCGGTCAGCGCCATCGTCGCCCGCGCGCCGACGCGATCGGCGGCGTCGGCGAGCGTGAGGTAGTCGGGGCGGAAGTCGTGGCCCCACTGGGAGACGCAATGGGCCTCGTCGACGACGAACAGGCCGATCCGCGCCCCCTGCAGCGCGCGCGCGAACGTCGGCGCGCCGAAGCGCTCGGGCGCGACGTAGAGCAGGCGCGTCCCGCCGGCGCGGACTCTGGCGAGCGCCTCCGCGTTGGCCTCGTGGCCGCGCTGGGCGTTGACGAGCTCGACGCGCCCGGGGGCGATCGCGGCGAGCGCGGTCGCCTGGTCGTGCATGAGCGCCACGAGCGGGGAGACGACGATCGTCAGCTCGTCGCCCATCAGCGCCGGCAGCTGGTAGCAGAGCGACTTCCCTGAGCCGGTCGGCATGACGACGAGCGCGTCACGCCCCGCGAGCGCCGCGCTCACCGCCTCGCGCTGGCCGGGACGGAAGTCGGCGAAGCCGAACAGCTGGCGAAGGGCGTCGCGCGGGTCCATCGGGCGGCGGAGATTACCGCCGCCCCCGGCGTCAGCTCAGGCGCGAACCAGCGGCAGCTCGAGCGCGTACTTGCCGGCCGCGTCCTCGGTGCCCGACAGCGGGTACTCGCCCGAGAAGCAGGCGTCGCAATGGTGCTCGCGGGCGGCGCCGACGGCCTCGTAGACCCCGGCGAGCGACAGGTAGTGCAGCGAGTCGGCGCCGATCTCGGCGGCGACCTCCTCGACGCTGCGCCCGTGGGCGATCATCTCCTCCCGGGTCGACATGTCGATCCCGTAGTGGCAGGGGTGCTTGATCGGGGGCGCCGAGATCCGCAGGTGGACCTCGGCGGCGCCGGCCTCGCGGAGCATCTGCACGATCTGCCGGGTCGTGTTGCCCCGGACGATCGAGTCGTCGACGACGACGAGGCGCTGACCGGCAACGACCTCGCGGAGCGGGTTGAACTTCAGGCGCAGCCCCTGGCGGCGCAGCTCCTGGCCAGGCTGGATGAAGGTGCGGGTGACGTAGCGGTTCTTGATGAAGCCGTCGTCCTGGGGGAGCCCCGCGGCGCGGGCGAGCCCCCGCGCGGCGGCGTTGCCCGAGTCGGGAACGGGGATGACGACGTCGGCGTCGACGGGTGCCTCGCGCCACAGGATCTCCCCCATCCGCGCGCGGGCGACCTGGAGCACGGTGCCGGCCATGCGCGAGTCGGGGCGCGCGAAGTAGATGTACTCGAACACGCAGAACGCGCGGCGCTGGTCGGTGGCGACGCGGCGGGAGCGCAGCCCGGCAGCCGACAGCGTCACGACCTCGCCGGGCTCCACGTCGCGCAGGTAGTGGGCTCCGATGAGGTCAAAGGCGCACGATTCGCTGGCCACGCAATAGCTGTCCTCCCCACCCCCGAGACCCTCGATCACGCCGATCGCCAGCGGCCGCAGCCCGTGCGGGTCGCGGAAGGCGACGACCGCCTCCTCGGTCATGACGACCGTCGAGAAGGCGCCGCGCAGCCGGGGGAGCACGTCGGCGACCGCCTCGTCGATCCGCTGCGCCGGATGGGTCGCCAGCAGCGCCGCGATGATCTCGGAGTCCGACGTGGAGCGGAACGGGACGTCGGCGCCGCGCAGCTCGGCATGCAGCTCGACGGCGTTGATGAGATTGCCGTTGTGGGCGAGCGCGAGCGTGCGGCGGTCGTCGCGGACGATCGGCTGGGCGTTCTCCCACTCCGAGGAGCCGGTCGTCGAGTAGCGGACGTGGCCGATCGCCAGGTCGCCGACGAGCGAGCGCAGCGTGTTGTCGTCGAAGACCTGAGAGACGAGCCCCTGGTCGCGGATCGCGATGATGTTCGCGCCCCGGTGGGCGGTGGCGATGCCCGCCGACTCCTGGCCGCGGTGCTGGAGCGCGTAGAGCGCGAAGTACGTCAGTCGGGCGACGTCGTGCTCGGGCGCGTAGATGCCGAAGACGCCGCACTCGTCGCGCGGACCGTCACGATGGTCGAGGCGATGCTCCATCGGGCGTTCCGACGCTAGCACCGCGGCTACAGGAACCGGGCGAGTCCGCCGTCGCGGGCGGCGGCGAGCTCGGCCACGGCGACGGTGAGGACTCCCTCGAGCTCGAGCGCGTCGCCGCCGACTCGCCCGATGATCGCCAGACCGGTCAGCGCCACGTCGGGCCCGGAGACGAGAAACCCCTGTCCGAGCGCCTCCGCGAAGGGATCGAGGCCGGCGGGGAGGGCGACCCGGGCACCGATGCCGCCCGCGACGCAGCACTCGGCGAGGGCGACCCCGATGCCGCCCTCGGCGATGTCGTGGGCATTGTGCAGCGCGCCGGCGTTGACCATCGTTCGAACCGTGTCCTGCGCGTCACGGACCGCCGCTGTCTGCATGATCGGCAGGGGTCCGGCGAGCTCGTGGCCGCTCAGCTTGGCGACCTCGGACCCGGCGCGCGTCGGAGCGAACGGCCCCACGAGCGCGATCGCGTCGCCCGCGCGGGCGAAGCGCAGGCGCCCGGCGCGGGCGGGGTCGGGCAGCCGGCCCACCATGCCGATCACCGGCGTCGGGTAGATCGCGTCCGTGGGCGCCTCGTTGTAGAGCGAGACGTTGCCGCCGACGACGGGCACGCCGAGCGCGCGGCAGGCCTGGGCGATCCCCTCGACGGCCTCGGTCAGCTGCCAGGCGACGTGGGGCTTCTCGGGGTTGCCGAAGTTCAGGCAGTTGGTCAGGCCGAGGGGGGTGGCGCCGACGCAGGTCAGGTTGGCGGCGCACTCGTAGACCGCCTCGGCGGCACCGGCGCGCGGGTCGCAGGCCACCCGGCGGCCGTTGCCGTCGATCGCCACCGCGAGCGCCTCGCCGGTCGGCAGCGCCAGCACGGCGGCGTCGGCCTCGTCGGGACGGCGGACCGTGCGCGACTGCACGATCGGGTCGTACTGCTCGTAGACGAGCCGCCGAGAGGCGAGGTTGGCCGATCCCAGCAGCGCGAGCAGCGTCTCGGCGGCCGAGGCGTCGGGCGCGAGCGTCGCCGGTGGGGCGGGATAGAGCGACACGCCGACGGGTTCGGTGGGCGCGAGATCATAGACCGGGCAGTCGTCGACGAGGATCGACACCGGCAGGTCGGCGACGAGCTCTGCGGCGTGGCGGACGCGCATCCGGCCCGAGTCGGTGACCTCGCCGATCGGGGTGGCGCGCGTCTCCCAGCGCTCGCACGCCGCGACGACCTCGGCGACGCGGTCGGGCGCGACGACGCACAGCATCCGCTCCTGGGACTCGGAGACCATGATCTCGAACGGCGCCAGGCCCAGCTCGCGCAGGGGCACCCGGTCGCAGTCGATGTCGAGGCCGACGCCGCCGCCCGAGGCCATCTCCGAGGCCGCCGAGGTCAGGCCGGCCGCGCCGAGATCCTGGAGCGAGATGAGCAGCTCGGACTCGAGCAGCTCAAGCGAGCATTCGAGCAGCTTCTTCTCGGCGAACGGATCGCCGATCTGGACCGACGGGCGCTTGGCGGCGTCGCCCTCTCCGAGCTCGGCGGAGGCGAGCACCGAGGCGCCGCCGATCCCGTCGCGGCCGGTCAGCGCGCCGAGGAGCACGAGCACGTTGCCCGGGCCGGCCGCCGCCGAGCGGATGAGCCGGCCGATCGGGGCGAGGCCGAGGCACATCGCGTTGACCAGGCAGTTCTGCTCGTAGGCGGCCTCGAAGTAGATCTCGCCGCCGACCGTCGGCACCCCGACCGAGTTGCCGTAGTGGGCGATCCCGGCCACCGCCTGCTCGAGCAGATAGCGCGAGCGCTCCGAGGTCGGCTCGCCGAAGCGCAGCGAGTCGAGCACGGCGATCGGTCGCGCCCCCACGGCGAAGATGTCGCGCAGGATCCCGCCGACGCCGGTGGCCGCTCCCTGGAACGGCTCGACCGCGGAGGGGTGGTTGTGGGACTCGACCTTGAACGCGACCCCGAGCCCGTCGCCGACGTCGACGACGCCCGCGTTCTCGCCCGGGCCCATGAGCACCGCGGGACCCTCGGTCGGCAGGCGGCGCAGGGTCGTGCGCGAGTGCTTGTAGGCGCAGTGCTCGGACCACATCAGCGACAGCATGGCCAGCTCGGTGTCGCGCGGATGGCGGCCGAGCTGCTGCACGATGAGCGCGTACTCGCCGTCGGTCAGCCCGAGCTGCCGGTGGCGCTGATCAGACGGCGAGACGGTCGGCAACGGCGGCGCGGATCGACTGAAAGATGGCCAGCCCGTCGATCGATCCGGTCAGCGGATCGACGGCGTGCTCCGGGTGGGGCATGAGGCCGAACACGTTGCGAGCCGCGTTGCACACCCCGGCGATGTCGCGCAGCGAGCCGTTGGGGTTGTGTCCCGGCGCATAGCGCAGCAGCACCTGATCGCGCTCCTGCAGGCCCCGCAGGAGCTCCGGCGGGGCGTAGTAGCAGCCGGTCATGTGCTTGACCGGGATCGAGAGCGGGCGGTCGGGCTCGCACGCGCGCGTGAACGGCGAGTCGGAGCTGACGACCACGAGCGACACCTGGCGAAAGACGAAGCGCAGGTTCGCGTTGTCCAGCAGCGCCCCCGGGAGCAGGCCGGCTTCGCAGAGCACCTGAAAGCCGTTGCAGATCCCGAGCACGAGGCCGCCGGCCCGGGCGAACTCGGCCACCTCCACCATGACCGGCGCGAAGCGGGCGATCGCGCCGGCGCGCAGATAGTCCCCGTAGGAGAAGCCGCCGGGGACGACGACCGCGTCGACGCCGCGCAGGTCGCGATCGGCGTGCCAGAGGATCTCGGCCTCGCCGACCCGCTGGCACGCGAGCTGGGCGTCGACCTCGTCGCAGGATCCGGGGAAGCGGATGACCCCGAACTTCACGCCGAGGCGGTGGTCGGCGCCGGGGGGTCGGCGGAGACGATCTCGTAGTCCTCGATGAGCGGGTTGGTCAGCAGCCGCTCGCAGATCTCGGGCAGCCGCGCCGGGTCTTGCACGTCGAGCTCGATCATCCGCCCGACGTGGACGTCGGTGACGCCGGTGAACCCGAGCGCGGGCAGCGCGCGCTGCACCGCCTGGCCCTGGGGGTCGAGGATCCCGGCCTTGGGCTTGACCAGCACCCGCGCGCGCATCGCCGCGACCTCAGGCGGCGCCGGTGCGCCGCAGCCAGTCATCGAGCGGCGCGCCGGTGATCCGCTCGTAGGCCTCGGCGTACTTCTGCCGGGTCGCGGCCACCACCTCGTCGGGGATGGCGGGCGCGGGCGGGTTGCGGTCCCAGCCGGTGCCGGAGGCCCAGTCGCGCACGAACTGCTTGTCGAAGCTCGGCTGCCCGTGTCCGGCCTCGTAGCCGTCGGCGGGCCAGAAGCGCGAGGAGTCCGGCGTGCACAGCTCGTCGCCGATCGTCAGCACGCCGCCGTGGTCGAGGCCGAACTCGAACTTCGTGTCGGCGAGGATGATCCCGCGCTCGCGCGCGTGCTCGGCGGCGTGGGCGTAGACCTCGAGCGCGACGTCGCGCACCCGCTCGGCCATCGCGCGGTCGCCGATGAGCGCCACCGTGCCCTCGAAGTCGATCGCCTCGTCGTGGCCGACGTCGGCCTTCGTGCTCGGGGTGTACAGCGGCTCGGGGAGGCGGTCGGACTCGCGCAGCCCGGAGGGCAGCTCGATCCCGGACACGCTGCCGGTCGCCTGGTAGTCCTTCCAGCCCGACCCGGTGATGTAGCCGCGAACGACGGCCTCGACGGGGAGCATCTCGAGCCTGCGCACGAGCATCCCGCGTCCGCGCGCCGGCTCGGGAACGCGCTCGGTGACCGAGACCATGTGGTTGGCGACGAGGTCCCGGGTGTGCTCAAACCAGAACGCCGACAGTCCGGTCAGCACCGCGCCCTTGCCGGAGATCGGCGTCGGATGCACGACGTCGTAGGTCGAGATCCGGTCGGAGGCGACGATCAGCAGCTCGCCGGGCGAGGTCTCATAGATCTCGCGGACCTTGCCCGACGCCAGCAGCGTCAGGTCGGAGAGGGCGGCAGCCACGAGCGCGATGCTAGCGACCGGTAGCGACGGCCTCGTCGCCCGGGTTGCCCGTCGACGCGTTGGCCATCTACCATGATGCTTCCCCTGAAGAGAATGCCCGCTGAGAGGGAGGCAATGATGAACCGTCAACGTTGCCACGAGGGGATCGAGGTCGGGCCGTGACGACCGTCGTGCCCGAGCGTGCCGGCCTGCTCATCGGCGGCGATGAGGTCGACGCTGCGGACGGCGGCAGCTTCCCCACCTACGATCCATCGACCGGCGAGGTCATCGCCCGGGTCGCCGCCGGCGGCGAGCGCGACGTCGATCGCGCGGTCCGCGCCGCCGAGGCCGCCTTTGACGCGTGGTGGCCGGCGACCGCTCCGCGCGAGCGCGCCGCGCTGCTGTACCGCGCCGCCGCGCTCGTGCGCACCCGCGCGGATGAGCTCGTCGAGCTCGACGAGCGTACCGCCGGCCTGCCCACCCGGATGGCGGCCGGCGACGTCGAGACCGCCGCGCGCTACCTCGAGTACTACGCGGGGATCGCCGACAAGCTGCACGGCGAGACGATCCCCCTGGGCGCAGACTTCGTGGACTACACCGAGCGTGAGCCCTGGGGGGTGTGCGCCGTCATCCCGCCGTTCAACGTCCCGCTGCAGCTGACCGCTCGCAGCGTCGCGCCGGCGCTGGCCTGCGGCAACGCGGTCGTCGTCAAGCCGGCCGAGCAGGCGCCGCTGCCCGCGATCCGGCTGGCCCAGCTGATCATCGAGGCCGGCGCCCCCGACGGCTTGATCAACGTGGTCACCGGCACCGGACCGCAGGCCGGGGCGGCATTGGTCGCCCATCCGCGCGTCCGCCACATCACGTTCACGGGCTCGCTGCCGACCGGGCAGGCGATCATGCGCGGCGCCGCGCGGCAGCTCACCCCCGTCACCCTGGAGCTCGGCGGCAAGTCCCCCCAGATCGCGTTCGAGGACGCCGACCTGGACGCGTTGGTCGCCGCCGTGGTCGCGACCTCCCTGATGACCGCGGGGCAGGTCTGCTCGGCGGGCACGCGCATCCTCGCCCACCGCGAGGTCGCCCCCGAGCTGCGGGGAAAGCTGCTGGACGCGGTGGCGCAGATCAAGCTCGGAGCCGCCCACGACGGGCCCGACATGGGCCCGCTCATCTCTCGCGTGCAGCAGGAACGGGTTCTGGAGGCGATCGACGCCGCCCGCGAGGACGGCGCCCGGGTCCTCAGCGGCGGCGGCATCCCGGGCAACGCCCCGGCGGGCTATTTCGTGGAGCCGACGGTGCTCGGCGATGTCACCGCACAGATGCGCGTCGCGCGCGAGGAGATCTTCGGCCCCGTGGTCGCGTTCATGGAGTTCTCCGACGAGGCCGAGGCCATCGGCATCGCCAACGACTCGGAGTTCGGGCTCGTGTCCGGCATCTGGACCGAGCAGCTCAGCCGCGCCCATCGCGTCGCGCGCGCGGTGCGAACCGGGCAGGTGTTCGTCAACCACTACGGCGCCGGCGGGGGCATCGAGCTGCCCTTCGGCGGCTACCGCAAGAGCGGGATCGGACGTGCGAAGGGCCTGGCCGCCCTCGACGAGTACCTGCAGACCAAGAACGTCTGCGTGAAGATCGAATGACTGGGAGGCCCGTGCGGATGCCTCCCCCACCCGTCGCGGAGCCGCGACACGTCGACGTTGCGGTCGTCAAGGACCGAGTACGAGAGCTGTGCATCTCCGCGAACCACGAGCTGCGACACGACCATCTGCAAGCAATTGCGCGCGCGGTGGAGCGGGAGCGCTCCTCCGTCGGCCGCGAGGTGCTCTGCCGGCTGCTGGAGAACGCCGAGGTCTCGCGGTCCGACCGGGTCGCGTTCTGTCAGGACACGGGCTACGCGGTCGTGTTCCTCGACGTCGGACAGGACGTTCGGTTCGTGGGCGGCGATCTCAACACGGCGATCGACGAGGGAGTCGCGGAGGGCTACCGTGAGGGTTTTCTACGCGCCTCCCTGGTGCGTAGCCCGGTCGACCGTCGCAACACCGGCGACAACACTCCTGCGTTCGTCTACGTGAACCTCGTGCCGGGCGACGGCGTGCGTCTGACGCTCCTGGTCAAGGGCGCCGGCTGCGACAACATGAGCGCCCTGCGGATGCTGACCCCCGCGGAGGGCGTCGGCGCGATGAAGGAGTTCGTCGTCGAGACCATCGAGCGGGCCGGGCCGAGCGCCAGCCCTCCGGTGACCGTCGGCATCGGGCTCGGCGGGACATTCGAACGCGCGGCGCTTCTGGCCAAGCGAGCCTTGACCCGTCCCTCCGGTGAGCCCCACCCGGATCCCGAGATCGCCGCCCTCGAGCAGGAGTTGCTGGAGGCGATCAACGCCACCGGGATCGGCCCGGCTGGTTTCGGGGGGACCGTCACCGCGTTCGCTGTCCATGTCGAGACCTTCCCGACGCACATCGCGGCCTTCCCCGTCGCGATCAACCTCGACTGCCACTCACATCGGGTACGCGAGATCGAGCTGTGATCTCGCTGACGATCCCGTGTGCGCGCGAGGAGCTAGCCGACGTTGCAGCCGGTGACAGCGTCCTGCTCAGCGGCACCCTGCACAGCGCGCGTGACGCGGCGCACGCGCGCTTTGCGGAGACGATCGCGGCGGGCGGCCAACTGCCGTTTGACATGCGCGACCAGGTCATCTACTTCGTCGGCCCCACGCCGGCCCGGCCCGGTCGGGCGATCGGATCGGCCGGCCCCACCACCGCCTCGCGGATGGACCCGTACTCGCCGCTGCTCATCGAGCGGGGACTTGCCGGGATGATCGGCAAGGGCCGCCGCTCACCCGAGGTCAAAGCGAGCATGCTGGAGCACGGCTGCGTCTACTTCGGCGCCATCGAGGGCACGGCGGCGCTGCTGGCCCGATGCGTGACGCACAGCGAGACGATCGCCTACGAGGATCTCGGCTCCGAGGCGGTGCGTCGCATGCAGGTCACCGACTTCCCCGTGATGGTCGTCAACGATCTCGCCGGCGGCGACCTGTACGAGCAGGGTCCGGCGCAGTGGCGTCGGACCCGCTGATCAGCGGTCGCCCACGCCGGCGTGAGCTCGCGGGTGATCCGCGGCGAACTCGGCGAGCACCGCATCGGTGTGCGCGCCCAGCGCGGGCACGTCGCGCATCTGAGGGTCCTGGCCGACCCAGTCGATCGGCGGCAACACGGCCTGGATCTCCCCGACGGGTGAGTCCACGCTCGTCATGCGGTCGCGCTCCACGATCGCCGGATGCTCCAGAAACCCTTCCACGGTGCGCAGTCGCCCGACGGCGATCCGCGCGCGCGCGAGCCGCTCCAGCAGCTCATCGACCGTCAGCCGCGCGAAGCTCTCGCCCAGCAGCTCATCAACCGCCACCCGGTTGGCGACCCGGTCGTCGTTGGTGACGAAGCGTGGATCGTCGGCCGTCTGCGGCTCCTCGAGCACCTCGCGGCAGAGCGCCCGCCACTCGGGATCGTTCTGCACGGCGAGCACGATCTCCTCGCCGCCGCGCGCCCGGAACGGGCCATACGGAGCGATCGCCGCGTGACTGAGCCCCGCCCGGACGGGCGCCTGGCCGCCGTAGCGCGTGTAGTAGGCCGGGTAGCTCATCCACTCGGCCAGCGCGTCGAACAGGGATACGCCCAAGCTCGCGCCCTCACCCGTGCGCTCGCGCGTGTACAGCGCGGCCAGGATTGCGCTGAACGCGTACATGCCGGCACCGATATCGGCGACGGGGATCCCCACCTTGGCCGGCGCCTCCGGGGTTCCGGTGAGGGCGGTCACCCCGGCCTCGGACTGGATGAGCAGGTCGTAGGCCTTCTCGTCCCGGTAGGGTCCACCCTCGCCGTAGCCGGAGATCGAGCAGGCGATGAGGCGATGACGCTCCCGTCGAACGAGGTCAGGAGCCAGCTCGAGCCGCTCCGCCGTACGCGGAGCGAGATTCTCGACGAAGACGTCGGCCTCGTCGAGGAGCCGCTCCAGCACGGCGCGATGGTCGGCGTCCTTGACGTCGAGAACGACGCTCTCCTTGCCGCGGTTCAGCCATACGAAATGACTTGACATGCCGCGCACCTTGGTGTCGTAGGAACGAGCGAAATCGCCGCCGCCCGGACGCTCGATCTTGATGACGCGCGCTCCGAGGTCCGCGAGATGGCGGGTGGCCAGGGGCGCGGCGACCGCGTGTTCGACCGCGACGACAAGAACGCCGTGCAGCGGGGCGCGGGACACGTTCATGCGTAACCGACTCCCTCTCCGCAGCCCTCGCCACGTTCAGAGCTCATCGCCGACGATCATACCTTTGGCCGGCTCGCAGGCCCCGCCGCCGGCGTCCCGAACCTCGTCGGCGAGCGCGTCAAGGCGGCCGACGACCTCGGCGGCGTGGCGTACGAACGGCGCGTAGTCGAAGATCGCGTCGAGGTGCAGGCCCGCCCCGGCGGGGTCGGCGGCGAGCAGCTCGCGCAGCGGCGTGCGCTGCGCGATCGCCCGCTGGGCCAGCCGCTGGACGATCCGGTAGGCGTCGTCGCGCGCGCGGCCGCGGGCGACGAGCGCGAGCAGCACCCGCTGGGAGAAGAGTGCGCCGTGGGTCAGCTCGAGGTTCTCGCGCATCCGCGCGGCGTCGACGACCATGCCGTCGACGAGACGCAGCATCCGGCGCTGCATGTGGTCGAGCAGGGTCGTGGAGTCGGGCAGGATGACCCGCTCGACCGACGAGTGGGAGATGTCGCGCTCGTGCCACAATGCGACGTCCTCGAGCGCCGCCGAGGCGTTGCCGCGCAGCACGCGGGCGAGGCCGGTGATCTGCTCGGACTTGATCGGGTTGCGCTTGTGGGGCATCGCGCTCGAGCCCTTCTGGCCGGCGCCGAAGGGCTCGGAGACCTCGCCGACCTCGGTGCGCGCGAGGTGGCGCAGCTCGGTGGCCAGTCGCTCGAGCCCCGCGCCAGCGAGCGCGACCGCCTGCAGCAGCTCGGCGTGGCGGTCGCGCGCGACGACCTGCGTGGAGACCGGCTCGCCGCGCAGGCCGAGACGGCGCAGGACGCGCGCCTCGAACTCCGGCGAGGTCGCCGAGTAGGTGCCGACGGCGCCGCTGACCGCGCCGACCGACGCTTGGGCGAAGGCGCCCCGCAGCCGCTGCGCGTTGCGCGCGGCCTCGAAGGCGAAGCCCGCGAGCTTGATCCCGAACGTCGTCGGCTCGGCGTGGATTCCGTGCGTGCGCCCGACGCACAGCGTGTCGACGTGCTCGCGGGACCGCCGGGCCAGCGCGGCCACGAGGCGGTGCGCGTCGGGGAGGATGAGCTCGCCGACGGCCCGGATCTGCAGCGCGAGCCCGGTGTCGAGCACGTCGGACGACGTCAGCCCGTAGTGGATCCAGCGTCCCGCCGGCCCGGCCGACTCGGCGAGGACGTCGACGAAGGCGGCCGTGTCGTGGTCGGTGACCCGCTCGCGCTCGTCGACCGCCGCGACGGTGAACGTCGCGGCGCGGATCGCCTCGAGGTCCGCCGCGGCCGGCCCCTCCATCTCCTCGCAGGCCGCGACCTCGACCCGGCGCATGGCCTCGAAGCGGGCGTGATCAGACCAGGCGTCGGCGAGCTCGCGGCGGGTGTAGCGCGCGATCACCCGCGGGAGGAGCGCAGGATCGTGCCCAGCAGCCCGGGAAAGCGGGTCTCGAGGTCGGCGATGCGCAGCTGGTTGAGCCGCGTCGTCCCCGACTGGCGCTGGCGGATGACCCCCGCCTCGCGGAGCACCTTGAAGTGGTGCGTGCACGTGGACTTGGTCACCGGGAGCGCGAAGCTCCCGCAGGTGCACTCGCCATCGCAGCGTGCGAGCTCGGCGACGATCGACAGCCTCACCGGGTCCGACAGCGCGTGCAGCACCGCGCCGAGCTCGAGCTCCTCGCAGCTCGGATGCGCGATCTGTTCGGTGACATGGATCGACATGACGTCTTCACAAATATAGCCGCTTCGCAAGCATTGTACGACGCCCGTCGAACATCTGCTAATGTACGGCAGGCATCGTACAAGGAATCGTCGATCGAGGTTGAGATGGCCGACACGCACACGCAGATCAACGCCTCCCGCCGTCGCCGTACCAGCGCGGCGGTCATCGCGCAGTACATCCAGGACCTGACGCATCCGGCGACCCCGGATCCGTGCGCGTCCGCCGCATAGTCTTCGCGGATGCCCTCGAGCTGACGCGCTCCGGACCATCCGGGGCGCGTCTGGCGATCTGTCAGGCGCCGAGGATGCGCGCCGCAAGGACGGCGGCGTTGCGGGCGTTGTCGACGCCGACGCAGGCGACCGGGACCCCGGGCGGCATCTGGGAGATCGACAGCAGCGCGTCGAGGCCGCCCGCGACCGACGTGCGGCTCGTCAACGGCACGCCGATCACCGGCAGTTCGGTGTGAGCGGCGACGACCCCCGGGAGAGCGGCGGACAACCCGGCGCCGGCGATGATGACGCGGATGCCGCGCAGCTGGGCGTTGCGCGCGTAGTCGGCGACGACGTCGGGCTGGCGATGCGCCGACATCACCCGGATCTCGGAGAGGATGTCGCGCTTGGTCAGCTCCTGCTCGGCCTTCTCCATCGCGGGCATGTCGCTCTCCGAGCCCATGAGGATCGCCACCCGCGGCGCGTCGACGTCGAGCTCCTCGATGTCGGCGGCGAACTGCGGCAGCGGCTCGACCGGCGCCACGGGAGGCCGCTCTGGCTCCTCGAGGCTCATCGCGCCGTCCGCAGCGCGATGTCGCGCCGCAGCTGTCTGCCGTCGAACTCGATCATGTCGGCTGCAGCATATGCCGCGGCGCGGGCGGCAGCCGCGTCGTCGCCGAGCGCGGTGACGCTCAGCACCCGACCGCCGGCGGTCACGAGCGCACCGGCGCCGTCGCGGGCGGTCCCCGCGTGGGTGATCAGGACCGCCGGATCGACCGCCTCGAGCCCCGAGATGACATCCCCGCTCGACGAGGCATCGGGATAGCCGGCGGACGCGAGCACGACGGTGACCGCGGTCTCAGGGCTCCAGTCCAGGCGCTCGACGTCGGCGAGCCCGCCGGGGCGGCTGGCGCGCTGCAGCAGGTCGAGCAGGTCGGTGCGCAGGCGCGGGAGGATCGCCTGGCACTCGGGGTCGCCGAAGCGCACGTTGAACTCAAGCACCCGCGGCCCGGCGGCGGTCATCATCAGCCCGGCGTAGAGGACCCCGCGAAACGGCGTGCCGCGACGGGCCAGCTCGTCGAGCACGGGTTGATGGACGGCCGCGCACAGCTCGGCGGCGGCAGCCTCGTCGACGGCGGGGACCGGCGAGTAGGAGCCCATCCCGCCGGTGTTGGGGCCCTCGTCGCCGTCGCGGATGCGCTTGTAGTCCTGGGCGGAGGCGAGCGGCAGCGCGCGTTCGCCGTCGCACAGCGCCAGCAGCGAGAGCTCCTCGCCCTCCAGGAACTCCTCGACGACGACCCGTTCGGTCCCGAAGCGCCGGCCCACGAGGAGGTCGTCGAGCGTGGCCCGGGCCTGGGCCGCGTCGGCGGCGATGATCACGCCCTTGCCGGCGGCGAGCCCGTCGGCCTTGAGCACGATCGGATAGCGCTCGATCGCGACCATCCCCTGCTGCGGATCCCGCACCACCGAGTAGGCGGCGGTCGGCACGCCGGCGGCGGCCATGATCTCCTTGCAGAATGCCTTGGAGCCCTCGAGCCGCGCCGCGGCCGCCGACGGGCCGAAGCACGCGATCCCGACGCCGTGCAGCGCGTCGCCGGCCCCCGCGACGAGGGGTGCTTCGGGGCCGACGACGACGAGCGTCGCGTCCTCGGCGCGGGCGGCGGCGGCGATCGCCTCGGGGTCCTGCACGTCGAGCTCGACGAGCCGGGCGGCGGCGGCGATGCCCGGGTTGCCGGGCGCGCACAGCAGCTCGGGGGCGCGCGGCGAGCGGGCCAACGCGTCGATCAACGCGTGCTCGCGCGCACCTGCGCCGACGACGAGGACGCGGTCGGGGCCGGCCACGTCAGAGCAGCGAGATGAACTCGTCGATCGGGATCGCGGGCAGCGTCTCGTACCGTCCGGTTCCGCGCGAACCCATCTCGAGCGACACCCGGGCCATCGTCTGCTCGTCGGGCGCCTCGATCACGTTGATGAAGTCCCATTGACCGAGCGTCGCCCACTGCGCCGTCACCTTCGCGCCGAGCTGCTCGATCTCGTCGTTGACCTCGTGGATCCGCTGCGGGTTGTTCTTGAGCGTCTGCACGCCGCCGGGGCTCAGGCGGGTGAGCATGATGTAGGTCGGCATCGCGCGGGATCTCCTCGGTCGTGTCCGCTTCGGTTGTACCCGATCGACCGGTGCTCGCTCCGCGCGGTCGTCAGACGACCACGCGTGACGCGCCGATGAGCTTTCCCGAGGTTTGACCAACCTTCGCGCTTCGCCCGCGTTTCTATCTACAGCAGCGAACACAACGGCACGCTGGTGAGCCTGTGGGGGCGCAGGGGGGCACGGCGGCACAGGGCGCGGTTTCGGGGCCTGTCCGGGGCGGGACAGGCCCCTCCACCGCTGCCTGCGCGGGCCACCGCCAGCATTGCTGCCGGTGCGTGGGATTCGCTCGCTCAGGCGGCGAGGACCGGCGTGGCCGACGGCGACCGCTCGAGCGTCAGCTCGCCCTCGCCGGCGTCCACCGCGACGGTGTCGCCGGCGACGAAGCGGCCCTCGAGGATGGCGAGCGCCAGCGGGTCGACGAGGCGCTTCTGGATGACGCGCTTGAGCGGGCGCGCGCCGTAGGTCGGGTCGTAGCCGAGGTTGCCGATCAACGTCCGGGCCTCGTCGGTCAGCGCGACGGCGATCTCGCGCTCGGCGACCCGGCGCAGCACGGTCGCCACCTGGAGGTCGACGATCGAGCCGATCTGGTCCCGGGTCAGCGGGGCGAACTCGACGATGTCGTCGAGGCGGTTGACGAACTCCGGCTTGAAGCTGGCCTCCACCCCGGCGCGGCCCCCCGGGATGTTCGAGGTCATGATCAGCACGACGTTCTTGAACGAGACCGTGCGGCCCTGGCCGTCGGTCAGGCGGCCGTCGTCCATCACCTGCAGCAGCGCGTTGAACACGTCGGGATGGGCCTTCTCGATCTCGTCGAGCAGGACCACCGAGTAGGGCCGGCGGCGGACCGCCTCGGTCAGCTGACCGCCCTCCTCGTAGCCGACATAGCCCGGAGGCGCGCCGACGAGCCGGGACACGGAGTGCTTCTCCATGTACTCCGACATGTCGATGCGGACCATCGAGAGGGGGTCGTCGAACATGAACTCGGCGAGCGCGCGGGCGAGCTCGGTCTTGCCGACGCCGGTGGGGCCGAGGAAGAGGAAGGTGCCGATCGGGCGATCGGGGTCCTGGAGCCCGGCGCGGGAGCGGCGCAGCGCCGCGGAGACGGCCTCGACGGCCTCGTCCTGGCCGACGACCCGGCGGTGCAGCCGGTCCTCCATGTGGACGAGCTTCTCGATCTCGCCCTCCATCAGCCGGGCGACGGGGACGCCCGTCCACGTGGCGACGATCTCGGCGACGTCCTCGGAGTCGACGACGTCGCGCAGGAAGGTGCGCGCGATGGGGGCGGCGTCGGCCTCGGCGTGCTCGGCCGCCGCCAGCGCCTTCTCGAGCTCGGGGATCGTCCCGTACTGCAGCTCGGCGGCGCGGCCGAGGTCGGACTCGCGCTGCGCGCGCTCGAGATCGGTGCGCGCCTGCTCGAGCTTCTCCCGCGCGTCGGCGACGGCGCCGACCAACGCCTTCTCGCGCTGCCACTCGGCATGCATCGCGTCCGAGCGCTCGCGCTCCTCGGCCAGGGTGCGCTCGAGCTGGCCGCGGCGCGCGGCGGTGCCGGGATCGTCGTCGTCGGCGTCACCGAGCGATGCCGATTCGATCTCGAGCTGCATGATGTGCCGGTCGACCTCGTCGATCTCCGTCGGCTTGGAGTCGATCTCCATCCGGATCCGCGAGGCGGCCTCGTCGACGAGGTCGATCGCCTTGTCGGGGAGGAAGCGGTCGGCGATGTAGCGGTGGCCGAGGGTCGCGGCGGCGACGAGCGCCGAGTCCTGGATGCGGACCTTGTGGTGGACCTGGTAGCGCTCCTTCAGCCCGCGGAGGATCGCGATCGTGTCCTGCACGCTCGGCTCGCCGACGTACACGGGCTGGAAGCGGCGCTCGAGCGCGGCGTCCTTCTCGATGTGCTTGCGGTACTCGTCGAGCGTCGTGGCGCCGACGGCCCGCAGCTCGCCGCGGGCGAGCATCGGCTTGAGCAGGTTGGCGGCGTCGACGGCGCCCTCGGCCGCGCCGGCGCCGACGATCGTGTGCAGCTCGTCGATGAAGAGGATGACGGTGCCGTTGGCGTCGGCGATCTCCCGCAGGACGGCCTTGAGCCGGTCCTCGAACTCGCCGCGGTACTTGGAGCCGGCGATGAGCGCGCCGACGTCGAGCGCGACGACGCGACGGTCGCGCAGCCCCTCGGGGACGTCGCCGGAGACGATCCGCTGAGCGAGGCCCTCGGCGATCGCGGTCTTGCCGACGCCGGGCTCGCCGATCAGCACCGGGTTGTTCTTGGTGCGGCGGGAGAGCACCTGGATGACGCGACGGATCTCGTCGTCGCGCCCGATCACGGGGTCGAGCTTGCCCTGGGCGGCGGCCTCGGTCAGATCCCGCCCGTAGCGCTCGAGCGCCTGGAATTTCTCCTCCGGGCTCTGATCGGTCACGCGGTGCGAGCCTCGGACCTCGGTCAGCGCCCGCAGCAGCTCGTCGCGGGAGGCTCCACTGCGGCGTAGGGCGTCGCCGGCGCGGGTGGGCGGGCGGGTCCCGGCGAGCGCGAGCAGCAGGTGCTCGGTGGAGACGTACTCGTCGCGCAGGTCGCGCATCTCGGACTCGGCGGCGCGCAGGATCTGCACGAGCTCCGAGGACCCGGCGGCGGGGGCCTCGCCACCGGCGCCCGAGAGCGTCGGCAGCGCCTCGAGCGCCGGGGTCAGCGCGGCACGGACCGCACCCGGCTCGACGCCGAGCTTGCGCAGGACGGGCGCGACGACGCCGTCCTGCTCGAGCAGCACGGTGAGCAGGTGCTCGGGGGTCGTCTGGGGGTTGCGCCGCCCGGCAGCCAGTTGCTGAGCGGCCTGTAGCGCCTCTTGGGACTTGATGGTGAAGCGATCTGGTTGCATGAGCGATTCCGAAGGTGAGGATCTCAGTGTTTGCGACTTAGATTATCGCATCTCGCACCGCGGCAGGCAAGGTCCGGCGCGGTTCCGGGCCGGCCGGTCGCCCTCGCGCGGCCGGATCAGCCGTGGGGAACGACCGTCGCCGCCGCCGTCGCCAGCGCGGAGAGGTTGACCGTCCCCAGGCCCGACGCCGTGTCGTAGCCGTAGCGCGCATCGCAGCAGCCGAGGCTGACGCGGCCGCCGGTCAACAGCTCGAAGTAGTCGTTGTTGAAGCGCGTGACGTCGTAGAACACCGCGGAGCGGTAGGGCCCCCGGTGGATCCGGTAGAAGACCGGATTGGCCAGGCCCAGGCTGCGACGGCCCAGGTGGGCGAGCGCCTCGTCGACGTCGGCGAGCCCGCCGGCGAGCAGCGGAGCGCCGGCGCTCGTGCCGCCGAAGGCGACCCAGGGGCTCGGACTCTCGTCGTTGACGCACTCGCCGCGGACCGAGCAGTAGATCTGGTAGCCGGGCGCGGGATCGCCGAGCATCGAGACGTCGGGGACGGCGCGGTACGCGGTCCGCGAGAAGTTCTTCTGCCACGGCGGGCGGCTGAAGAGCCGGCTGTTGCCCCCGCCGGTGGCGCCGGTCGGATCGTTCCAGACGAGCTGGTCGAGGATGTCGTTGGACTGGTTCAGACGGAAGTTCGTCCCGCCGACGCCGGTCACCCACGGGGACGAGGCCGGGAAGCTGACTGCCTTGACCGGGATCGGCTCACCGTGCTCGTCCAGGCAGGCCGACGACCCGGCGTCCCCGCTGGAGGCGAGCACCGAGATCCCGCGCGCCGCCGCCATCTGCAACGAGGCCTCGACCGTCGCGATGCCCTTGCCGCCGAGCGCGAGCTTGGTGTCGCGCTCGCAGTCGCCGAGCGAGGCCGAGATGACCGCGGGGGGATCGGGACGGGTCACCGGAACGGTCAGCGCGCGGAGCACGTCGGACGCGTGCGGGCTGGACTCGTAGACGTCGATGCCGCTCAGGCCCGGCGCGGCGCCGCTCAACACCTCGAGGTCGAGCGTCGTCTCCCCGCCCGGCGCCGCCAGGTGACTCAGCCCGAAGCGATGCGTGCTGATCTGGGGGACCGGGATCCCGAAGCACGCGGCGTAGGTGGCGATGTCGGCGGGCTTGTAGCCGTTGATCTCGATCAGCGCGACATGTTCGCCGCCGCCGGTGAGGCCGGCGGAGAACAGCGGGCCGTAACCGTAGGCGTTGAGGTACTGGCTCGGCGTGAAGCCGCGGCCGGCGAGCGCCGGCGGGCAGCCGCTCGGCGTCCCGCTGCGGTCGCGGTAGCCCGAGGGCACGACGCCGGGCCCGGCGCCCCGCCGATCGAACGCCGGGCCCGGGCCCGGCGGCAGCGCGCTCGCGGCCCACGACGCCGACGACGGCCGCGGCGAGGTCAGCGCCAGCGTGTCGAGGCCGACGACTCCGGTGACCGCCCCGCGCAGTGCGGCGGGGATCCGCACCGCCGAGGTCGGCGCGACGTAGCGCGCCACCGTGGCGCCGCCGCGTCGGAAGTCGGCGAGGCCGACGCCGAACATCCGGTGCGCCTGCCCGACGCTCATGCTCGCGTCGGCGAACAGCCCGCTGCGGTCGATGCTCACCCCGGTCGCGCCGGCGCCGCGCAGGTAGGCGAGCACCCGCGCGCGCTCGGGCGCCGGGGCGCCGAAGCGGCGAACGAGCGAGCCGATCGACTGGTAGTGGTCATACATCGGCGACCCCGGAGTGGTGATCGCCGTCGCCAGCCGGGCGAGCCCCGCCGTGTCGGTCATCAGCGGCAGCACGAGCGACAGCCGCACCGAGCGCGACGCCGCGCCGACGATCGCAGGTCGGGCGGCCGGGCCGGCGGCGAGCGCCGACGCCGCGAGCGAGAGCAGGGTCACCATGGCAGCGACGAGTCCAGACGCGACGTATCTCGTTCCCCGGTGCCTCACCGCCGCTCCTTTCTCGACCGCCCGCTCGGGGGCGCGTACCGCCCCGACGCTCCACCCGATGTGGTGATGGTTGCACACCCACTCCCGACCCGACGGGGGCAGCCGGCGACCGGTCGTCGATGCCGACGCTTGGGATACCGTAGGGTCAGTCGGCGTCTGCGTCAGGCGGGGTCGGAACGACGCAGCGCAGCGGCGCGACCGGCAGCGGCCGGATCGCCGCCTCGCTCGCCATGCTCGTATGCCTCGCGAGCCGCGTCGAGGTCGCCGCGCTGCTCGAGCAGCATCCCCAGGCGAGTCGCCGCCTGAGCGTGCCCTGCCGCCGCCGCATGGCGCCAGGCCGTCTCGGCTCCGCCTGGATACCCCCGGCTGTAGAAGAACAGTCCCAGCTCATAGATGGTGTCGCCGTCGAAGCCGCCCTCGGCGGAGGGCTGCATGCCGGCGCCGAGGTCGGACGAGGCATGGTTGATCAGCAGCCCACGCGTGAGCCTCGTGTGCGGATCCTCATCGGCGGGCGCCAGGGCGGCGGATTCCTCGGCGTGGCGATCGTTGAAGTGGGCGTCGAGGCGCGCGGGCTCGAACTCCGCGCCGGGCTCGTCCAGAGCAACGGCCTCGGGCTCCGCGCCGGGCGCGTCCAGAGCAACGGGCTCGGGCTCCGCGCCGGGCGCGTCCAGAGCAACGGGCTCGTCCAGAGCAACGGCCTCGGGCTCCGCGCCGGGCGCGTCCAGAGCAACGGGCTCGAACTCCGCGCCGGGCGCGTCCAGAGCAGCCGGCTCGAACTCCGCGCCGGGCTCGTCCAGAGCAACGGCCTCGGGCTCCGCGCCGGGCGCGTCCAGAGCAACGGGCTCGGGCTCCGCGTCAGCCGCCGGAGGCGCGCCGGCCTCCGGCGTGGCGCTGACCCATTTCACCGGAGGGGCGAGTCCGGGCTGAACCGCAGACGGCTGCCGGACAAGTGGCGGCGCGAACGCCGCATCATCCTCGCCGCCCTTGCCCTCCTGCTCCCGCGACCAGCGCAGGCCAGCGACAGTCAGCCCCACCAAGACCGCTCCGGCGCTGCCCAGGATCGAAGTCGTGAGGTTCACGGGGACGAGTGGTCGAGCGCGAGCTACCCGAGGCGCGGCCGGACCTGCTCACCCCGGCGCGGCGCCTCGACGACAGCACGGCGCTTAGGTGATAGGAGTCTACCGTAGGTTCGCGAGTTCATCGGGGCAAGCCGGCGACGCGCGCTCGGCGTCAGCGGGTCAGCCGCCGTTCGGCCGGCGCAGCGCGGCGCCGAGGCCGGCGGCGGCCGGATCCCCGCTCCGCTCCGCTCGATCGTAGGCCTCCCGCGCCTGGTCGAGCTCCCCCCGCTGCTCGAGCAGCATCCCGAGCCGCGTCGCCGCCTTCGCGTGCCCGGCGCCGGCGGCCTGCCGCCAGGCGGTCTCGGCGCCCTCGGGGTAGCCGCGGCTGTAGAGGAACAGGCCGAGCTGATAGGCGGTGTCGGTGTCGGGGTCGGCGTCGGCGTCGGCGTCGGCGTCGCTCGAGCCGGGGAGTGCGGCGGCGAAGTCGGGGGACGTGGTGCGGTCGAGCAGCTCGCGCGTCAGCGCCATGAGCGGATCGTCGTCCTCGGGACTGGTCGTGTTGGCCTCCTCGCGGTGGTGGGCCTCGGCGGCCTCGTCGACGACCGGCTCGGGCTCGTCATCAACCTCATCAGCTTCGGCGGCCCCCGCGAAGACGCCGGGGTGGGCATCGTCGAGGGCGTGCTTGGGCTGGCCGTTGTCGAGGGCGTGCTCGGGCCGGCCGTTGTCGAGGGCGTCGTGAGCGTCGGCGGCGCCGAGCACCGTCGTCTCGGGCTCGTCCGGCTCGTCAGGGTCGTCGCCGGCGGCTGGCACCGCGGCGGCGGGCACCGCCGGTTGCGCGGCGGGCGCGGCGTTGGGCGCGTGCGGTTGCGCGGTGGCCGCGGCTTCGGGCGCGGCCGGTCTCGCGGCGGCCGCGGCGTCGCGGTCGCGCAGCTCGCGCAGGCCGAGCAGCGTCAGCAGCGCCAGGACCACCCCGCCGCCGATGAGGAGCGCGATGAGGTTGACCCCCGGGGTGTGAGAGGCGCGCTGCGTCGAGGAGGCCGGCGCCGAGGCCGGGCGCGCCCTTCCCGGGTGCGCCGTCCGGGCGCCCGAGCCCGTGCCGCCCCTGCGCGAGCTCGGCTTGGCGCAGCAGAGCTTCTGGTGGCCGAGCGGAAACTGCGTGGTCAGCGAGTTCTTCGGCGGGGTGGCCGCCGCCGCCCCGGTCGCGAGGCCCAGAGCGAGCAGCGCGAGGCAGACGATCAGGACGCGACGCCTCATTGAATCGTCACCGGGGTGCCGACCGGCATCAGCTGCCCGAGCCGGGTGATCGCCGCGTTGCGCAGGCGGATGCAGCCGTGCGAGATCCGGCCCGGGATGAGGTTCGGCTGATCGGTGCCGTGGATGCCGATGAAGCCGCCCGCGGGCCAGTCGGTCTCGTACGGAGAGCGGGCGCTCGTGCCGAAGGCGAGCGGACCGTACACGGGGCTCGCGTACGCGGTCAGGCGATCGCGGATATAGAACTGGCCGGTGGGCGTCGGCGTGCCGGGCTGGCCGATGCCGACCGGGGCGCGGAAGATGACCATGCCGTTGCGATAGAGCGTCAGCTGCAGGTGGGCGCGGTCGATGACCGCGCGGGTGCTGACGAACGACCAGCCGCCGAGGGCGTTGCGCGGCAGCCAGCCGGTTCGGCCGTCGGGCAGCACCGCGAGGCGCGCGTGCACCCAGGTGGTGCCGCCGCGCGTGACCTCGCCCTCGGCGTCGACGAGGTTCGTGGTCCCCTCGGGGGTGACTCGCCCGACCGACACGACCGCCGGGCTGGTGAAGCTCGGCCGCTGGCGCGCCTGCGTGCTACGCAGCACCGGAGCCCACCGGGTCACGTCAGCCTGACCTCCGAGCTCGCGGGCTTCGGGGACCGCGAAGCCGGTCACCGGCGGGGGCAGCATCCGGGCGGAGGCGTCCGTCGCCGGGACGGGGGAGCCGCTGCTGTGCGACACCGACCGGTCCGACGGAGCCATCAGCAGGCCGATCCCCACCGCGACGACGACGGCCGCCAGCGCCAGCAGCCAGCCGATCCGCCTGCCTGCAGCCCTGATCACGAGCTCGCTCCACGGCTATCCGGTGAACGCCGGCGGACGGTGCGCGGTCGTCTCCGGAGCGTGCAGGGTCACGAACTGGGTCGAGTTGACGATGTGGATGGTCTGGCCGTCGCTCGTCGGCTCGTCGAACGCCGTCGGCGCCGGCACGATGCCCGCCAGGCGGCGGATCCAGGACGCGTGCCGAGCCTCGACGGAGTGGATCGAGACCGCGGCGGCCAGGTACTGCGGCGAGCTGATCTTCGGCAGCTGCTCCTTATAGGCGCCGACCGCCAGGTCCTCGAAGGCGACCGCGGTGGCGCGGAACGAGTCGGGCTTGTCGGTCACGCCGTGGAAGTCGAACTGCGGACGCTTGATCGCCGCGCGGCCGAGCACCTCGCGAAACGCCGCGACGTGAGCGCGCTCGTGGGCGCCGACGACCTTCGCCTGCTCGGCGAGCGGCCCCGACAGCGCGCCGACCCGCTCGGCCTCGGTGTAGAAGGCGGCCTGCAGGTACTCGAGCGCGAGCGCGAAGTTGAGGATTGCGTCGTCGGAGCGCTTCGCGCGCGCGCCGGCGACCCCGGGAACGAGCAGGGCCGCCGCCGCGGCGAGGCCGCCGCCGACGAGGAACTCCGAGCGCGTGGGCAGTCGACCGGCGGTCTCGCGCAGCGCGCCGTCGACGTCGATGTCGGCCAGGCTGAGCGTGTGCATGCAGGCTCCTACTAGGCGAGGAAGGGTTGGATCGCCTGGGTCGCGGCCTCGGCGCTGAGCGGCGTGTCGGTCGCATCGGGCGCGGGCTCCTGGCCGGCGAGCCCGCGCGCCCAGGCGACATGGCGCGCCTCGACCGAGATCATCCGGGCCGCCCCGGCCAGGATCGGCGGGCTGACGTTGCCCGCCTGGCCGTTGTAGGCGGCGAGGCCGATCTGCTCGAGGGTCATCGCGCCGCCGATGAACGCGTCGTTGCCGGTCAGGTACCGGGCGAAGTCGTACGTGGCCGGCTTCTGGGGCCCCGTGCCCAGCGCGCGCTCGACGTAGCTCAGGTGAGCGCGCTCCTCGCGGCCGACGATCTGGGCGAACTGGCGAGTCTCACCGGTCAGCTTGCCGGCGGCGAGCGCCTGCGCATAGAACTCGGTCTGCAGACGCTCGAGGGTCAGCGCGAACTCCAGCACCTGCCGATCGCGCCCGGTCAGCCGCGGGCGCCCGCTCGCCGAGGCGAAGCCCGCCGCAGCGGCTCCGCCGGCCGACACCGCGGCGACTCCGGTCGCGACGCGACGCAACAGCGATCCGCGTGTGACCGCCGCCGGTGTCGCACTCTCGTGGCCCATCTCCTGCATCGATCCCCCGAACCCGTCGATCTCCGCTCAAAGAACGAGCGGAGTATCACACAACTTTCTGGAGGTATTAGAAAAGTTCCGTTCCGGCGTCAGCTCGCGCGGGTTTCTCCCCGCGGCGCCGGGCGCGGCAGGTCGGCGCGGCGCACGAGCTCGCCGCCGCCGACGTAGGGAACGATCTCCGCGCGCAGCTCGCGGCGCACCGCCTCGAGCCGCTCCACCTCGGCGGTCAGCTCGGCGGCGCGCTTCTCCAGGACGGCGACCTTGCGGCTCATCGTCTCGAGCTGCCGCTCGAGCTCGAACACGCGCTCGACCCCGGCGAGGTTCATACCCAGCTCGGCGGTCATCTCCTGGATGCGCCGCAGCCGGTCGACGTCCTTCTGGGAGTACAGGCGGGTGCCCTTCGGCGAGCGCTGCGGCTCGATCAGCCCGCGCGACTCGTACATGCGCAGGGTCTGGGGATGCATCTCGGCGAGCTCGGCGGCGACGGAGATCATGAACACGCCGCGGTCGGAGGCGACCTGTACCCGGGTGGTGGTGCGGACGCGGCGGGCCATCACACGGCGCTCCCCGCGGGCTCCTTGTCGCCGTCGAACAGGCGCGCCCGTGGATTGCCGTTCATCACCTGCGAGAGCCGGTCGACGATCTCGGCCTCCTCGGCCGACAGCGAGCTCGGGACGTCGAGCACGAAGCGATAGTGGATGTCGCCGCGGCCCTTGCCGTTCAATCGGGAAGGGCCCTCGCCGCGCAGACGCTGGACGGTGCCGTGCCTGGTCCCGGGGGGGACGCGGAGGCGCTTGCGGCCGTGCAGCGTCGGCACCTCGATGATCGCGCCCTGGAGCGCCTCGGGAATCGTCAACGGGACCTCGACCTCGAGGTTGTCGCCCGCGCGCTTGAACACGGAGGATTCGGCAACGCGCGTGATCACGAACAGGTCGCCGGGCTCGGCGCCCCGCAGGCCCGGCTCGCCCTTGCCGGCGAGGCGGATGCGGCTCCCGTCCTTGACGCCCGCGGGGATGTTGACGCGCATGCGGCGAACCGAACGTTGGGCCCCGGAGCCGTGGCAGGTCGGGCACGGGTCGTCGATCACGGTGCCGTTGCCGTGGCAGTTGGAGCAGGGCTGGGACATCGAGAAGATGCCCTGGCTCTGAGCCTCGACGCCGCGACCCTCGCAGACCGGACAGACCCGGGGCACGGTGCCGGGCTTGGCGCCGGTGCCCTGGCAGGTCGGGCACGGCTCCGAGGTCGGGACCGCGAGCGGCAGCTGGGCACCGTTGACCGCCTGGTCGAAGGTCAGCGAGACCTCGGTCTCGAGATCGCGTCCGCGGGCCGGGCGCTGGCGGGCGCCGCCGCGGACCGACCCGGTCTGGCCGCGTCCACCGGCCGCGCCTCCGAACAGGTTGGAGAGGATGTCGCCGAAGCCGCCGCTGAACGCGCTCGGGTCAAAGCCGCCACCGCCCTGGGTGAAGGTGCCGAACGGTCCCGTGGCGCGGTCATAGGCCTTGCGCTTGTCGGCATCCGAGAGCACGTCGTGGGCCTGCGAGATCTCCTTGAAACGCTCCTCCGCCTTGCGGTCGCCGGGGTTGGCGTCGGGGTGGTACCTGCGCGCCAGCTTGCGATAGGCCTTCTTGATCTCGTCCTCGGAGGCGTTCTTGCCGACGCCGAGGACCTTGTAGTAGTCGGGACGATCAGCCACGTCGCCCTCCTAGCCGGCGACCACGACGCGCGCCGGACGCACGACCGTCTCGCCCATCCGGTAGCCGCGCTGGAAGACCTCGACGACGGTGCCGGGCTCGGTGCCCTCGACGGGCTGCTGGGCGACGGCCTCGTGCAGTTGAGGATCGAACGCCTCGCCCTCGGGCGAGTAGCGCTCGATGCCGGCGGTCTTCAGCGCCGCGATGAGATCGGAGTGGACGTGCTTGATGCCCGCCACGAACCCGCCATCGTCGTCAGCCTCGGGCGCGTGAGCGAGGGCGCGCTCGAGGTTGTCGACCGCGGGCAGCAGCGCCGTCGCCAGCTTCGAGGCTCCGCGCTCCCGCGCCAGCGCCGCGTCGCGAGCGGCACGCCTGCGGAAGTTCTCGAAGTCGGCCTGGGTGCGCTGAGCGAGCGCCAGGTACTCGTCGGCCTGGGCCGCCCTGGCGGTCAGGGCCTCGAGCTCGGCGCCCGCCTCGGCGAACGCCTCGGCGGGCTCGGGCTCCGACGCCCGCCCAGAAGCGAGGTCGGCGCCCTCGTCGGCCGCGACGTCGGCCGCGACCTCAGCCGCGACCTCGGGGGCCGCAGTCTCGGCCGCGACCTCGGGGGCCGCGGTCTCGCGGCCCCCCTGTCGCGTCTGGCCCGGGGCCGGCGCGTCGTGGCCCTCCTCGGCTCCGGGGGGCGCCTCGGGCAGCTCTGCCTCGGGCGCTCCCGGGCCGTTGGTGGGATCGGGACTCATCGACTACTTCCCTTCGTCCACGACCTCGGCGTCGACCACGTCCTCCTCCGCCGAGGCGCCGTTTGTCGACGAGGCGCCGTCGGTCTCGGCGCCCTGCGCCTCATCGGCCGCGGCCTGCTCCTGCGCGCGCTGATACATCGCCTCGGAGACCTTGTGGAACGACGACTGCAGCGCCTCGGTCTTGGCCCGCAGGTCGTCGGGGTCCTGCGAGGTCAGCGAGTCGCGCACCGCCTTGATCGCCGTCTCGATCTCCTGCTTTGAGGAGGCGTCGATCTGATCCTCCAGGTCCTTGAGCTGGCGCTCGGCCTGGTAAGCGGCGTTCTCGGCGTTGTTGCGCGCCTCGGCGAGCTCGCGAGCGCGCCGGTCGTCCTCGGCGTGGGACTCGGCGTCGGAGACCATCCGCTTGATCTCCTCGTCAGACAGCCCGGAGCCCGAGCGGATCTCGATCTTCTGCTCCTTGCCGGTGCCCAGATCCTTGGCCGACACGTTGAGGATGCCGTTGGCGTCGATGTCGAACGCGACCTCGATCTGCGGGATGCCCCGCGGCGCCGGCGGGATGCCGGTCAGCTGGAACTTGCCCAGCGACTTGTTGTAGGTCGCCATCTCGCGCTCGCCCTGCAGGACGTGGATCTCGACCGACGGCTGGTTGTCCTCGGCGGTCGAGAACACCTCCGACTTGCGGGTCGGAATCGTCGTGTTGCGCTCGATCAGCTTGGTCATGACGCCGCCCTTGGTCTCGATGCCGAGGGTCAGCGGCGTCACGTCGAGCAGGAGGACGTCCTTGACGTCGCCGGCGAGCACCCCCGCCTGGATGGCGGCACCCACGGCCACGACCTCGTCGGGGTTGACCCCGCGGTGCGGCTCCTTGCCGGTCAGCTCCTTGACCTTCTCCTGGACGGCGGGCATGCGGGTCATGCCGCCGACGAGGACGACGTGGTCGATCGTCGACGCGCCCTTCTCCTTGGCGTCGTCGAGCGCCTGGCGAACCGGGGCCACCGTGCGGTCGAGCAGGTCGGAGGTCAGCTCGTTGAGCTTGGCGCGCGTGAGGCGCATGTCGAGGTGCTTGGGCCCGGAGGCGTCGGCGGTGATGAACGGCAGGTTGATCTGGGTCTCCTGGGTGGTGGAGAGCTCGATCTTGGCCTTCTCGGCGGCCTCGTAGAGCCGCTGCAGCGCCATCGGGTCGGCGCTCAGGTCGATGCCCTGGGACGCCCTGAACTCCCTGACCAGCCAGTCGACGAGCGCCTTGTCGAAGTTGTCGCCGCCGAGGTGGTTGTCACCGGCGGTCGCCTTGACCTCGAATACGCCGTCGCCGATCTCGAGCACCGACACGTCGAAGGTGCCGCCGCCGAGGTCGAAGATGAGGATCGTCTGGTCGGACTCCTTGTCGAGGCCGTAGGCCAGTGAGGCCGCAGTCGGCTCGTTGATGATCCGCTTGACGTCCAGACCGGCGACCCTGCCGGCGTCCTTGGTCGCCTGGCGCTGGTCGTCGTTGAAGTACGCCGGGACGGTGATGACCGCGCTGTCGACGGTCTCGCCCAGGTACGCCTCGGCATCGGCCTTCAGCTTGCCGAGGATCATCGCCGAGATCTCCGGCGGGGAGTACTGCTTGTCGCCGGCCTGCACGCGGACGTCGCCGCCCGGGCCCGACACGACCTTGTAGGGGACGATCGACTCCTCCTCGCGCACCTCGGCCTCCTTGCGGCCCATGAAGCGCTTGATCGAGAAGATCGTGTTCTGCGGGTTGGTGACCTGCTGGCGCTTGGCGACGGTGCCCACGAGGCGCTCACCACCGCTGGTGAACGCGACCACCGACGGGGTCGTGCGACCACCCTCGGCGTTCTCGATGACCGTCGGCTCGCCGCCCTCGAGCACGGCCATACAGGAGTTGGTCGTGCCGAGGTCGATACCGATTGTCCTAGCCATGTGCTGTCTACTCCTGAGAGGGTGCAAAAATCTTAGCCCTAGGCTAGCAGATCTGTGACGTGCGGCTGCGCAGGTACCACGCCCGCCTTTACGAGAGCCGCCCCGCGCTCGGGCACATTCGGGAGAGCGCGCAGTCCCCGCATTCGGGCTTGCGCCCGTGGCACGTCCGGCGACCGTGGCGCAGCAGGTTCATGTGCAGCTCGAGCTCGGCTCCGCGCGGGGTCAGCTCGAGCATCGCGTCGTGCATCTCGTGCAAAGTCGCCTTGGGGCGGAACAGGCCGAGGCGGCTGCCGACGCGCGAGACGTGGGTGTCGACCGGCACGTCGCGCTTGCCGAGCGCGAACAGCAGGACGCAGGCGGCGGTCTTGCGCCCGACGCCGGGCAGCCCGGTGAGGAACTCCTGGCCCTCGGCGACCGGGACGTCGGCGAGCCAGTCGAGGTCGAGCTCGCCGCGGCTCTCGGTGATCGCCCGCAGGATCGATCGGATCCGCGCCGACTTGACCTTGGAGATGCCGCCGGGGCGAATCGCCTCCTCGATCTCGTCGACCGGCGCATCGCGAACCGCCTCCCAGTCGGGGTAGCGTTCGCGCAGGCGCAGGTAGGCCACGTCGCGGTTGCGGTCGTTCGTCGACTGCGAGAGGACGGTCAGGACGAGCTCGGCGATCGGGCAGCCGTGCGGCGCGGCGCCCGGTGTGCCGTAGACCTCCCGCAGGCGCCGGCGGATCGAGCGGACGCGACGCGGGGTGGGCGGGGTCGACGGGGTGGGCGGGTCCGCTTTTGCGGGCACGGTCCCACGTTATCCTCGCCAGGCGGTGAGCATCGACGAGCACACGATCGAGCTCGCCGGATCGCCCGTCTTCTACCGCAGCGCGCCCGCGGGCGAGACGCCCCCACCCGCGCTCTTCGTCCACAGCCTGCCGACGAGCTCCGCGGACTTCGGTGAGCTGCTGGCCACCGCCGGCGGCGTGGCCGTCGACCTCCCGGGCTTCGGGCGCAGCGGCAAGGGCGGCCACCTCGACTACAGCCTCGACGGGCACGTCGCGTTCCTCGAGCGCTTCCTCGAGGCGGCCGGGCTGCCGCGCGTGGCGCTCGTCGGGCACGGCTGGGGCGGCGCGGTGAGCCTGCTGCTCGCCTGCCGCCGCCCCGAGCGAGTGACCGCGCTGACGGTCGTGGCCCCGCTCCCGCTGCTGCCCGGGTTCGCCTACCCGGCGATCGCGCGATGGCTGCGCCGACCCGCCCTCGGTGAGGTGCTGATGGGCTCGATCACCCGGCGGATGCTCGCCCGCGGCCTGCGTGCCGCCGCCGCCGACGACGCCGTCTGGCCCCAGGCACGCGTCGACGCGGTCTGGGACCAGCTCGACCAGGGCACCCAGCGAGCGATCCTGCGCGCGCTGCGCAGCGCCGGCCCCACCGACCTTGAGTCCGCGAGCGCCGAGCTCGAAGCGATGCGCCGGGCGGTGACGATCGTCTGGGGCGAGGCCGATCCGTGGCTGGCGCCGAGGTTCGCCGACGCCTACGCGGCGCGACTGCCGGACGCGACGGTGCGTCGGGTGCCGGGAGCCGGCCACTGGCCCTGGCTGCAGCGGCCCGAGGTCGCCGAGGAGCTGGCGCGGTTTGCGCGCGACGCCGCATGACCGCGATCGCTCCCCGCCCCGCCGGTCGATCGGTGCTCGCCCCGCCGCCGACCTGGCTGCACCGCCTCGCCCCGACGCTCGTCGCGGCGGTGTTCGCGGCCGCCTACGTCATCGTCAAGCCGCCGAGCCTCGACCTCGCCGATCACCTCTTCCGAGCCCAGCTGTTCCGCGACGAGGGGTTCGGCCTGTGGAACAACCTCTGGTACTCCGGCCACCACATCGTCAGCTACAGCATCCTGTTCCCGGCGGCGTCGGCGCTGCTGACCCCCCAGCTCGCCGGAGCGCTGGCCGCGACCGCGACCGCGGCGGTGTTCGAGCCGCTGGCGCGGCGCCACTTCGGTTCGCGGGCGACGCTCGGAGCGCTGCTGTTCGGCGCCGCCACCGCGATCGACCTGTACACCGGCCGGCTCGCGTTCGCGTTCGGCGTGCTGCCGGCCCTCGGCGCGATCGTCTGCCTGGACCGCGACTGGCGGGCGGCGGCGTGCGGGCTCGCCGTGCTCTCGGCGCTGTGCAGCCCGGTGGCCGCCCTGTTCGCCGGGCTGGCCGCCGCCGGGCTGGCCGCCGGCGACCTGGTCGCGCGGCGGCGCCTGATCGCGGCGATCCCCGGCGCGACGGTGGCGGTCGCGGCTCTGCTCCCGGTCGCATCGCTGTCGATCGCGTTTCCCGAGGGCGGGGTCGAGCCGTTCGGCCTGGCCACCATGCTCCCGTTGCTGGTCGCCGTCGGCCTCATGCTCTGCACGCTGCCGCCGGCGGCGGCGCGGCTGCGCGCGGGGCTGCTCGTCTACGCCGCCGCGCTGGTCGTCGTGTACCTCGTGCCGTCGCCGATCGGCGGCACCGCCGCCCGGCTGGGGGCGTTCCTGGCCGCGCCGGTGGCGGCGCTGCTGTGGTGGGGGCGGCGTCCGCGGCTGCTGGCGCTGGCGATCCTGCCGCTGCTCTACCTCGGGTGGGCGGCGCCCGTCCGCGACGTCGTCTCGGCGTCTGGGGATCCGTCGGCGTCGGCCGCCTATTACCAGCCGCTGCTGCGCTTCCTGCGCCGCGCGTCGGTGGACGCCGCTCCGTTTCGCACCGAGATCCCGTTCACGCGATTTCACTGGGAGGCGTGGGTGGTGGCCTCGCACTTCGCAATCGCGCGTGGCTGGGAGCGCCAGCTCGACGTGGCCGACAACCCGATCTTCTATTCGGGCCATCTGACGGCGGCCTCCTACGAGGGATGGCTGCACGACAACGCGATCCGCTTCGTGGCCGCCCCCGACGCGCCGCTGGATTACTCGGCGCAGGCCGAGGAGGCGCTGATCGACCACGGCCTGCCGTATCTGCAGCTCGTCATGCGCTCGCGCCACTGGCGGGTCTATCGGGTCCTCGACGCCGAGCCGATCGCGACCGGCGTGGCTCGCCTGATCCGGCTCGGCCCCGACACGGTGACGCTGCGCGCCCGCTCGGCGGGCTCGGTGCTCCTGCACGTGCGCTTCACGCCGTACTGGGCGCTCGCTCGCGGCTCGGGCTGCGTCGGGCCCGCCGGCCCCTACACGCGGCTGACGCTGCGCCGCGCCGGCCCGGTGGTGCTCGTCGCCCGGTTCGCGCTGGGACGGATCGGGGCGACGTCGCCGCGGTGCGACTGAGGCCGCCGGAAGCTAACCGGAACTCGACATCCGCGGGTATACGATGGCCCGATGCGCCGGGCGCTCGCAGCCACCGAGCACCGCCTGTTGCCGAGGGGTTGGCGCGACGCCCTGCGCCAGGTCCTGCTCTTCGTCGGCACCTATCTGCTCTACCAGATCGTCCGCGGCCTGGTCGATGGCAACGACGTCGCGCGGGCGTCGTGGAACGCCACGAAGGTCATCGATCTCGAGCGCACGCTGCACGTGTTCGTCGAGCCCAGCGTGCAGGCCTGGGCGCTCGGCGACCACTGGATCATGGACATCGCCGACTGGACGTACCTGAACGCTCATTACGCCGTGTCGATCGGCGCGCTGCTGTTCATCTACATGCGGCGCAACGACTCGTTCTACTTCGTGCGCAACATGTTCATGATCGCGATGATGATCGCGCTCGTCGGCTACGCCGTGTATCCGACGGCGCCGCCGCGGCTCATGCCCGAGTGGGGCTTCACCGACGCGATCCAGCAGTTCACCGGGGTCACCGCCGAGCAGGGCCCGAGCTCGGCGCTGCTCAACCTCTACGCTGCGATTCCGTCGATGCACGTCTGCTTCGCGCTCATGACCGGGCTGCCCATGGCCCGGCTGGTCAGGCCCCGCCCGGCGAAGATCGCCTGGTGCGTGTATCCGGTGTTCATCGCGTTCGTGGTCATCGTCACCGGCAACCACTATCTGACCGACGTGTTCCTCGGCGCCCTGACGGCGGTGATCTCGGCGCTGGCGGCCGCCAAGCTGCTCGCGCGGGCGCGGCCGGACGCCTGGGCGTTCTACCGGCGCCGGCGGGCCGCGGCCGGCTCGGCGGGCCAGGCGACGGCCTAGTCACCTACGCTGTACGGGCGGATGCCCGAGCCCAGTTCCGCGGTCTCACCCCGCCCGCCCAAGCAGCGCCGGCCCCGCTCCCGCGGCAACGGGCAGCGCGCGCAGGAGGCGATGCGCGACCGGCTCATCGAGTCGCGGCTGACGCCGAACGCGATCTCGCTGACCGGCTTCGTGCTCAACCTCGTGGCGGCCGCACTCGTCGTCGACCGGCTGTTCTTCCTCGCCGGGCTCGCGTTCGTCATCGGCTCGATCATGGACACGCTCGACGGCCACTACTCGCGGATGTCGGGCAAGGGCACCCAGTTCGGGGCGTTCTTGGACTCGACCCTGGACCGGCTCGAGGAGGGGATCGTGCTGACCGCGGTCGCCGCCTACTTCGCCTCCCGCCACGACCAGGCGGCCGTCGCGGCGGTGGTGATCGCGGTGCTGGCGTCGCTGATGGTCTCCTACACGCGCGCGCGCGCCGAGGCGCTCGGCGTGCAGTGCACGGTCGGCCTCGCCACCCGGCCGGTGCGGGTCGTCATCCTCTCCGCGGGCCTGATCTTCGCCAAGGGCGCCTCGCTCGGCCACTTCGAGCTGCTCGCGCCGGCCGTCTACGTGCTCGCGGCGCTCAGCCTGTTCACGGTCGCCCAGCGGATCGCGCACGTGCGTCGTGAGCTCACCCGCCTGTAACGGGTGCGTTCCGCCGGCGTACCTGGGACACCCCGCCTCGCGCTCGCCGCGTTGACGGCGAACCCACGTACCAGGAGGGACATTCCGTGAGCACCACCACCGGCTCCACGAACGGCAACGCGCGGCATCAGCACGAGAAGGTCCGGGTCGCGATCATCGGCGTCGGCAACTGCGCGAGCTCGTTCGTGCAGGGCGTGCACTACTACCGCGACGCCGACCCCGCACAGCAGGTGCCGGGGCTGATGCACGTCGACCTCGGCGGCTACCACGTCCGCGACATCGAGTTCTCGGCCGCCTTCGACATCGACGCCGACAAGGTCGGCAAGGACCTCTCCGAGGCGATCTTCGCCGGGCAGAACAACACGCTGCGCTTCGACGCCGAGGTCCCCCACCTCGGCGTCGAGGTGATGCGCGGCATGACCCACGACGGCCTCGGCAAGTACCTGTCGGAGAAGATCACCAAGGCGTCGGGCTCGACGGTCGACATCGCCGAGGTGCTGCAGGAGACCCGCACCGACGTCGTCGTCTCCTATCTCCCCGTCGGCTCCGAGCAGGCGACCAAGTGGTACGTCGAGCAGATCCTCGAGTCCGGCTGCGGCTTCGTCAACTGCATCCCGGTCTTCATCGCGCGCGAGGCCTACTGGAACCGCCGCTTCACCAAGGCGGGCCTGCCGATCGTGGGCGACGACATCAAGTCCCAGGTCGGGGCGACGATCGTGCACCGCCAGCTCGCCCGGCTCTTCCACGACCGCGGTGTGCGCCTGCTGCGCACCTCGCAGCTCAACGTCGGCGGCAACATGGACTTCTACAACATGCTCGAGCGCGAGCGGCTGGAGTCCAAGAAGATCTCCAAGACCAACGCCGTGACCTCGATCATGGGCCACGAGCTCCCCGCCGACGACGTCCACGTCGGCCCCTCGGACTACGTGCCGTGGCTGACCGACCGCAAGTGGGCCCACATCCGCCTCGAGGGCCAGGCGTTCGGCGACGCGCCCCTGACCGCCGAGCTCAAGCTCGAGGTCTGGGACTCGCCCAACTCCGCCGGCATCGTCACCGATGCGGTCCGCTGCTGCAAGCTCGCGCTGAACCACGGGCTCGCCGGCCAGCTCGACGGCCCGAGCTCCTACCTGATGAAGTCGCCGATGCACCAGCGCCCCGACGCCGAGGCGCAGGAGCTGACCGAGGAGTTCATCGCCCGCTATTCGCGCAAGGCGCTCGCCGGCCCGCCCGCCGGGGAGCTCGGCTCCTCCTCGGAGCGGGCGCGCGAGGCGCTGCCGCCCGCTTCGTAGGCGGAGCGGGCTCGGCCGGCGTTCCGTGGCCCGGCCGGCGCGCCCGGGCGGCTCGCGGCCGCCGCCCGCGTTCAGAGGTGACGCGCAACGGAGTCCGGGGCGCCGGCGACACAAGGGCGGCGGCCCGCGACCGTCCGGCGCCCCGGCCGGCTCGCGCCCCGCGGCGACCCTCCCGCTCGTCGAGGCGTCCGCGGCGGCGCCTCCCACGGCGCTCGCGGGCGCCGGGGCCCAGGCGGCGGCGGGATCGACGTGCCCTGCTCGGAGCAGCTTGTGTCTCTTCAGGCCCCGGCCACGCGTCGCGCCCCGATGAACGCGCTGCTCCGAGCGGCGGTACGTCGCGTCCCGGCGCTCGCGGCGTCACACGGCTGCTGCGAGGGCCGGAGCGAGGTCGCCGTGCGGGCGCACCTCGACGGCGGTGAGGTTCTGCCACTGAGCCACCTGCTGGAGCTCGGCGGCGAGCTCTGAGGCGACGCGGGTGGTGTCGACGCCGGGCTCGGCGAAGGCTCCCTGGACGAGGAGGGTGCCGCGCCGGCGGTCTGACTTGAGGTCGACGCGGGCGACGAGAGCCTCGTCGAGGAGGAACGGGAGCACGTAGTAGCCGTGGACGCGCCGGGCGGCGGGAACGTAGATCTCGATCCGGTAGCGGAAGTGAAACAGGCGCTCGGTGCGGGGGCGAAACCAGATGAGCGGGTCAAACGGCGAGAGCAGGGCGCGGGCGCGGATGCGACGCGGGCGGGCCGCGTCGGGCCGGAGGTAGGCGGGCGCGACCCACCCGCGGACGGCGACCTCGAGCAGCTCGCCGGCGGCGACGAGCTCGGCGACGCGCGCCTTGGAGTCGGCGCGCGGGAGACGGAAGTAGTCGCCGAGGTCGGGCTCGGTGGCCACGCCGAGCGCCCGCGCCGCGATCCGGACGAGCTCGCGCTGGGCGTCGGCCGGATCCGGGGTCGGCGCCGCGACCACCGCCGGCGGCAGCACGCGCTCCGGGATGTCGTACAGGCGGCCGAAGTTGATCCGCCGGGCGGCGGTGATCCGCCCCGCCCAGAACAGGTACTCGAGCGCGATCTTGCCGTCGTGCCAGTTCCACATCTCGCCGGGCCTGCGGGCAGGGCGCTGGACGCCGGTCTCGTTCGCGCGAAGCGGACCCTGCTGCGCGATGAGCTCCAGCACGTCGTCGAGCAACTCCGGCCGGTTCTCGGCGATGCGGCGCATGCCGCCCCATGCGTCCTGGCTCGCGCGGTCCATGCGCCAGCGCAGCAGAGGCTGCAACTCGACGGGCACGAGCGACGCCTCGTGCGCCCAGTACTCGAACAGCTCGCGTCGGCGCAGCCGGGCCGCGGTGTGCGCGGTCAGGGTGTCGAGCACGTCACGGGGATAGGGCCCCAGCCGCGAGAACACCGGCAGGTAGTGCGTGCGGCTGAAGACGTTGACCGAATCGATCTGCAGGATCGCGATGCGTTGCAGCACCCTGCGGATGTGCCGCGCAGTGACCGGCCCGCGGGGTCGCGGATCGGCGAAACCCTGCGCGGCCAGCGCGATACGCCGCGCCTCGCTGAGCGAGAGATCGTCTCGGGACATCGGCGTCCTCAGCCCC
>JAFAYV010000086.1 GCA_019240115.1 Solirubrobacterales bacterium
CGCCACAGCCCGGCGACGCCGGTGACCCTGCCCGGCAGCGTCATCGCGCTCTTCTTCCTGCTCGCGCTGGCGCTGCTCGTCGGGGCGCGGTTCGCGGTCCAGCTGATCGCCGACGGCCGCGTGCGCTCGCTGACCTCGGGCGGCAACGCGGGCAACGTCCTGGTCATCGGCGGCGGCGAGGGGGGCCGGCTCGTCGTCCGCGAGCTGATGCGCAATCCCACGCTGAACCTGCGCCCGGTCGGTTTCCTCGACGACGATCCCCGCAAGCTCGGCATCAAGGACGAGCACGGCCTCAAGGTGCTGGGCACCACCACCGACGCCGACCTCGCGCGCGTCCTGGACGAGGTCGAGCCCGAGGAGGTCGTGATCGCGATCCCCTCGGCGCCGGGCACGCTGCGCGCCCGCGTCGTCACCGCCTGCCGCGACCGCGGCATCCCGGTCCGCACGACGCCGACGGTGTTCGAGCTGCTGCGCGACGGCTCGGGCCACCTCCAGGTCACCCGGCAGCTGCGCGAGGTCCGCGTCGAGGACATGCTCGGCCGCGAGCCGGTCCGCGAGGAGCTCGAGCGCGTCGGCGTCTACCTGCGCGGGCGAGTCGTCCTCGTCACCGGCGCGGGCGGCTCGATCGGTGCCGAGCTGAGCCGGCAGATCGCGCGCGTCGGGCCGGCGAAGCTCGTGCTCGTCGACCACGCCGAGGACAACCTGTTCGAGATCCGCCGCGAGCTCGAGGACGATCGCCACGTCCACACCGCCGTCCCGGTCCTCGCCGACTGCCGGGAGGAGGAGCGGATGCGCGAGGTGCTGACCGAGCACCGGCCGGCGATCGTCTTCCACGCCGCCGCCTACAAGCACGTCGCGATGATGGAGGCCAACCCGGTCGAGGCGATTCGCAACAACGCGCTCGCCACCCGCCTCGTCGCCCGGATCGCCGGCGAGCTCCACGTCGCCAACTTCGTGCTCGTGTCGACCGATAAGGCCGTCAAGCCGGCCACGGTCATGGGCGCGTCCAAGGCGCTCGCCGAGTGGGCGGTGGAGGCCGAGGCGGCGCGCCATCCCGGCACCCGATACGCGACCGTGCGCTTCGGCAACGTCCTCGGCTCGTCGGGCTCGGTCGTGCCGATCTTCCGCCGCCAGATCGCCGCCGGCGGACCGGTGACGGTCACCGACGAGCGGATGAAGCGCTACTTCATGACGATCCCCGAAGCGGTGCAGCTCATCATCCGCGCCGGCTCTCTCGGCGACGCCAGCGGCGAGATCTACGTGCTCGAGATGGGCCAGGCGATGGGGATCATGGAGCTCGCCGAGACGATGATCCGCCTGTCGGGCCTCGAGCCCGAGCGCGACATCGCGATCCGCATCGTCGGCGCGCGGCCCGGCGAGAAGTTCAACGAGGAGCTGTTCGGCGCGCACGAGCGGCCCCAGCCGACGCCCGCGCAGCGGATCCTGCGGGCCGACCACCACCCGCTCGACCCCGATTGGGTGGAGCGGATCTTCGCCGACATCAACCTCCTCGTGCTGGAAGGGGACGCGGCAGCGTTGGCGAAGCACGTCGCCGAGCTGTCCGGTGCGCGCGTCACCCGAGCCGCGGGTGCCCCGGAACCCGCCCACCCCGCCCCGTAGACTGGCACCCCTCACCATGCACGAGATTCCGTACGCCCTCTCGGTCCACCATTTCGTCTCGTCGGTGGGCAGCGACGCGGGCTTCGCGGCGGTCATCGGCCTGGCGTTGCTCACCCTGCTCTTCTTCGCGCACGCGCGCGAGACGGCCGCGCTGCGCGACCGCGCCGACGAGGCCGAGGGCGCGCTGCACGACCTTCAGGAGTACGTCGACCAGCTCGCGCGCTCCGAAGGCGGCCGTCCGGCGCGGCATCCGGCGGCGTCCCCGGCGTCGCGCATCGCCGCCGGGAGCGAGCCCGCTCGCTCCGGTCAGACCAGCGTCTCGTCCCCGGCGCGGACCGCCGCCCCGACCGCCGGCGCCGTGACCGCCGCGGCCCCGGCCGCCGCC
>JAFAYV010000083.1 GCA_019240115.1 Solirubrobacterales bacterium
CCTCGAGCAGCGCCTCCCGCGTGCGCGCCACCACGTCCTCCTCCACCCCCCGGGCCGCCACGGCTATGGCACGGGCGAAGCCTCGCCGGGTGAACCGTCCGTGGGCCACCACGCCCAGGCGGCGCAGGCCCAGCATGTAGGCGCCGCCCGGAGCCTCGGGGTCGATCTGCGCGCGCAGGTCGCGTATCGCCGGCCCCAGGAGCAGCCCTCCCAGCTTCCCCCGCCACGAGCTCATCGCGGCGTCGCGAATCGCACGCATCGTCCGTCCGGATACGCCCTCGATCAGCTTGAGGGTGATGTTGCCGGTGAAGCCGTCCATGACCACGACGTCGGCGGCACCGTCGACGATCTGGGTCCCCTCGACGTTGCCGACGAAGTTCAGCCCGGTCCCCGCGGCCCCCGCGAGCTGCTCATGCACGGCGATCAGCTCCGGCGTGCCCTTGACCGCCTCCTCGCCGTTGGACAGCAGCGCCACCCGCGGGCTCGACATCCCGAGCACCGCGGCGGCGAACGCCGAGCCCATGTGGGCGAACTGGACGAGATGCTCGGGCCGGCAGCTGACGTTGGCGCCGACGTCGAGCAGCAGCACCGGCGGACCGGCGAGCATCGGCAGCGGGAGCGCCAGGGCCGGACGGTGGATCCCCCGATCCCGGCGGATGTTGAACAGTGCGGCGGCGAGCGCCGAACCGGTCGAGCCGCCGGAGACGAGCGCCTGCGCGCGACCGTCGGCGACCGCGCGCGCTGCCTGGACAATCGACGCCTCGGGCGTCGAGCGGACCGCATGCGCGGGATCGGCGGCCTTGGCGATCGAGACCGCGGCGTCGACGACCTCGACGCCCGGCACCTCGCCGATCTCGTCGCGCGGCCCAAACAGGATCACGCCGATACCGCCGGCGGCGGCCCGCTCCGCGCCGGCCGCCACCTCCTTGGGGCCGAGGTCGGCGCCGCTCGCGTCGACCGCGACGGTGACCATCGGTGGGCTCAGCCCGACTGCTGGCCGGTCTCGGCGATGACCGCGCGTCCGCGGTAGCTCCCGCAGTTCGGGCACACCCGGTGCGGGCGCCGTGGGCTGTGGCACTGCGGGCACTCGTTGTAGACCGGCGCGCCGAGCTTGTGCTGGGCGCGGCGGTGCGAGGTGCGGGCGTGGGACTGCTTCTGCTTGGGAACGGCCATGAGAGGGCCGCAGGCTAGCAGGCGGGCCGCCGGTCATCTGGGCGTCGCGGCCCGGGCGGTGATGTCCGCCACGGGCTGGCCGTCGGGGAACGCGTCGGCCGGGCGATGGCGCGACAGCAGCACGCTCAGGCGGTCGCCGGTCAGCGGATGGCCGAACAGGAACCCCTGCGCGTGCTCGACGCCGAGCGAGCGCAGCAGCGTCACCTGGTCCTCGGTCTCCACCCCCTCGGCGACGACCGGCGCGCCCGAGGCGGCGGCGAGCTCGAACACCGCCGTGGCCAGGGCGGTCGCGCCCGGGTCGGCGGGAACGGCGGCGAGCAGGCCGCGATCGACCTTCATGAGGTCGCACGCGAGCTGACGCAGACGCGACAGCGTCGTGTAGCCGGCGCCGAAGTCGTCGAGCGTCGCGCGAACTCCCTGCTCACGCAGGCGACCGAGGACGGCGTGCGTCTCGGCGGCGTCGATCGTCCAGGCCGACTCGGTCAGCTCGATCGCGAACTGGTCGGGGCGCAAGTCGGCCCCGGCGATCGTCCCGAGGAAGAGATCGACGTAGGTCGGCGCGAGCAACTGCTGCTGCGAGACGTTGATCCCGATCGTCGGGCGCAGGTCGCGCTGCGCCCATCGTCGGGCTTGACGGCAGGCCTCGGCGAGCACCCAGGAGACGAGCTCGTCACCGGCGACGCTCTGCTCGGCGGCGTTGATGAACGCGTCGGGGCGCAGGAGCCCGTGCTGGGGATGCTGCCAGCGCAGGAGCGCCTCGACCCCGATGACACTGCGAGGCGAGCTCAGCGACCAGACCGGCTGGTAGTGCAGCTCGAGCTCGTCCTCGCGGATCGCGGTCAGGAGCTGGACCGACAGGCTGGCGCGCCGCGAGAGCACCGCGTCCGAGCGGCGGTGGAAGGCCATCCGCCCCCCGCCGGCCGACTTGGCGCTGTACATCGCCTCGTCGGCGATGCGCAACAGCGCCTCGGTGTCGTCGGCCTCCGCGGGATAGATGCCGGCCCCGATGCTCGCGCTCGAGCGCAGCTTGCGAGCCGCGATGTCGAAGGGCTCGCGCAGCGCGTCGAGCAGCTTGCCGGCGACGTTCTCGACCGGGATCGCGGCGTCCGCGGGAAGATCCGCGAGCAGCACGAGGAACTCGTCGCCGCCTTGGCGCGCGAGCATGTCAGAGCCGCGCAGCACCGCTCGCAACCGGGTCGCCACCTCGGCGAGGAGCTGATCGCCGGCGGCGTGGCCGAGCGTGTCGTTGACCTCCTTGAAGCCGTCGAGGTCGACGAACAGCAGCGCGACCGAGCCGCGGTTGCGCCGCGCTCGCGCGAGCGCGAGCTCGATCTGCTCCTCGGCCATGATCCGGTTGGGCAGCTCGGTCAGCGCGTCGTGGTAGGCCATGTAGGCGAGCTCCTCCGCGCCGCGCCGCCGCCTCGCGGTGTCGTGCGCCTCGCGTCCGAGCGCGCTGTCGAGCGCCTGGGTCTGGCGCAGGGCGTCGATCGCCAGCGCGGCGTGCTCGGCGATCGCCGTCAGCTGGCGCCGATCGGCGTCGGTGATCGGACGCGGGTCGCTGGCGCCGGAGGCGGGATCGGCAACCGGATCGGTGGCGCACACCATCGCCGCGCAGCGGCCCTCGGGCCCGGCGATCGGCAGGATGAGCACGTCGCCCGCCCCGGGGGCGCGTGACCGCGGCGCCTGGCGCCCGAGCGCCGCCTCGAGGTCGGCGTCGGTGACCGATCCGCCCCGGATGCAGTGCACCCCGCGCCGCTTGGACCCCGCGCTGAGGAGCGTCTGCCAGGCGGCGGCGGGGCTGGCCTGGCCGAGAAGGTCCTCGCGCTCGCCGACAACCGCGGCGACCTCGTACTCCTCGCCGCCGGTGCGCAGCAGCGCGACCGAGACCGTCGCGCAGCCGCTGTGGCCGACGACCGCTCCGGCGATCGTCTGCAGGAGCTGGGCGAGCGGCCGGCGGCCGAGCGTCAGGCTCGTCAGCTCGGCGATCGCGGTCGCCGCCGCCGGCGCCTGCGCGCGAGCGGACCCCGCCGAGGCCGCGCCGGCACGGCGCGGCACCGAGTCCTCGCCGCCTGTCATCCGATCCAGCTCCGAAACGCCCCGAACATTTGGTCAGCAACACTTCTGCGGTCAGCACCGAAATCCTGCCCGCCGGCGTGGGTCACTCGAATCGCAGCTCGGAGAGCTTGGCCCAGCGGGGATCGGGCTCGCTCGCGTGCTCGTGGTCGGATGCGGCGAGGTTCAGGTCGGCCCCGCAGATCGCGCACAGCCCGGCGCACTGCGCCCGGCAGAGCAGCTGCGTGGGGAGGCTGAGCGCCAGCGCGTCCCGCGCCCAGTCGCGCAGGTGCAACTCGTCGCCGGTCACGTACGGGGACTCGAGCTCGTCGCCCCCTCCCGGCTGGGCGACCTCGCGGGCATCGACCTCGAAATGGGGCGTCGCCGGCGCCAGGCAGCGCATGCACGGCCCACCGAGCCGCGCGACGAAGCGCAGCCGCAGCACGTACCCGTTGCCGATGGTGCGCGAGACGTCGAGGCGCACCGGCTGGCTGGGCGGCTGCAGGACATAGCGCTCGCCCCCGAGCTCGAACGGGTCGATCGCCACCTCCAGATGCAGCCGTCGACCCTCCCCGGAACTCAGACGGAGCCCCGCCAGATCGAAGCTGTCGGTCGCCGGCGCCACGAACCTAGCCTATCGATGCGCGAAACCGGCCATCATGCCTTGACGATGTCCGAATGGTTCGACAGCTACGGGCTCGCCGAGGTCTACGACGGTCTCGTCATCGGCGCCTTCCCGCTCGACATCCACGACGTCGACACGCTCGCCGGCCTGCGCGTGCGCCGGGTCCTCAACCTCGTCAGCGAGGACGAGTACTCCCCCGGCCAGCACGACCACGTGCTCGCGGCCTACGCCGCCAGCGGCATCTTCGAGGAGCGACTTAACCTCGTCGACTTCGGCCACCTCCCCGCGGAGGTGCTCGAGTCCGCGGTCCGCCTCGTCACCGGCTGGCTCGACGCCGGCATGTCGAGCTACGTGCACTGTCGCGCCGGCTGGCAGCGCTCGGCCGCGGTCGCCGCGGGGGTGGTCGCGGTGCGCGAGGGGCTCGACATCGACGACGCCCTGTTCTTCGTGCGCCACCGCAAGCCGTCGGCCGATCCCCTGCCCCACCAGATCGACGATCTGGTCAGGTGGTGGGAGTCGCGCAACGGCCACGGGTGACGGCCGGGCCGCCCTCGTAGCGGGGCCGACGGCTCGGGGGTGGTTCGGGGTGGTTCGGGGCGGGCGGTTCGGCAGCGCGTCCCGGGGGTCGTCGAGGCCCCCTGCCCGCGTTCCCCGGAGGCTCGGTGCGTGGTCGGTGGGTGTCAGCGCACACAAGGGCAGGGTCTCAACGGCCCCCGAGCTCGGAACCGAGGAGGGGTACCAGAACCTGGGCGTGTAACCGACGCTGAGCGTCGGTTACACGCCGGTTCGCCAGCCGTGGCCGTCGATTCCGGACGGGCGCTCGGCTGCCCCGGCTACTCCGCGGCGCACCGTCGATTCCGGACGGGCGACCGGCTGGCCCCGGCTGCTCCGCGGCGCGCCGTCGATTCCGGGTGGCCGACCGGCTGCCGCGCTACTCCGCGGCACGCAGACGCCCGCGGCGCACCGGCTCCGGGACGGCGCCGTCGAGGTCGAGCTGGAGCTCGGCGACGTGGACCGGGCGGGCGGACTCGGTGACCGGCTCGAGCTCGGGGAGTGCGCGGCCCTCGGCGACCGCGCCGTGGTCGGCGAACCGCCGGGCGCCGGGCAGCACGCGCGCCTCGTAGGAGCCGACCGTCTCGTTGTAGGCGCGCACGGCGGCGTTGAGCCGGGTTCCGAGGGTGCCGAGGAGGGTCGAGAGCTTGACGAGGCGGCCATGCAGCTCGCGGCCGAGCTCGGAGATCGCCTGGGCGGACTCGGCGACGCGCTCCTGCTGCCAGCCGTAGGCGACCGCGTGGAGCATCGCCAGCAGCGTCGTCGGCGTGGCGATCAGGACGCGCAGGGCCATCGCGTCCTGCAGCAGCGCGGCGTCGGCGTCGAGCGCCGCCCCGAGCAGGGACTCGCCGGGCAGGAACATGACGACGACGTCGGGGGTCGTCTCCAGCCGGTCCCAGTAGGCCTTGTCGGCGAGCGCCCGCACGTGCTTGCGCAGCAGCCGCGCGTGGTCGCGCAGGTGCCCATCGCGCTCGGCCTCGTCGCGGGCGCCGTGCGCGTCGAGCACGCCCTGCAGCGGGGCCTTGGCGTCGACGACGACGTGCTTGCCGCCCGGCATCCGCACGACCATGTCGGGACGCAGGGTCCGCTCGTCCCCGGCGTAGGAGGTCTGCTCCTGAAAGTCGCAGTGGCGCAGCATCCCGGCCGCCTCGACGACGTTGCGCAGGGTCATCTGCCCCCACTGCCCGCGCGCGTTGGGCTTGCGCAGAGTCGTGACGAGCGCGCCGGTCTCGACCCGGAGTCGGTCGCCGGTCTCGCTCAGCGTGCGCAGCTGGGACTCGAGCCGGCCCCGCGACTCCCGACGCTCCTGGTCGAGGCGCAGCAACTGGCTGTCGACGCGACCGAGCTGCTCGCGCAGCGGGGCCACCAGCTGTTCGACCGCCTGCTGGCGCTTGTCGAGGTCCCCGTGCGCCTCGGTCTGCGCCGTGCGCAGCTGGGCGCGGGCCATCTCGGTCAGCTGTCCCATCGACGACTGCAGCGCCTCGGCGCTCAGCGCCTTGAACGACGCGGACAACCGCTCCTGGGCATCGTGGAGGTCGGCGAGCCGCTCCGCGGCGCGGTCGCGCTCGTGGGCCAGATCAGACCGCGCCTGGACGAGCTCGCGGTCGAGCTCGCCGCCGCGCGAGGCCTGCGCTGCGAGCGCGCGCAGACGCGGCGCCAGCGCCGCGAATACGAGCGCGGCGCCGATGAGCACGCCGATGGTCAGCCACAGTGCCTGCATGAGGTCGCACAGCATCGCGGGGCCTGCGGACGGAAAGACCCGCAAACCCGCGACAATGCCCGCATGAGCGAGCCGATCGTCCGCCGGCGCATCACGGTCACCGGCAAGGTCCAGGGCGTCTTCTTCCGCGACTCGACGCGCGAGAAGGCCGAGAGCGAGGGGGTCGCCGGATGGGCGACCAACCGCGACGACGGCGCGGTCGAGGCGGTGCTCGAGGGTCCCGCGGCGGCGGTGGAGGCCGTGATCGACTTCTGCCGCCAGGGCCCCGCCCTCGCGGACGTCAACGCGGTCGACGTGACCGAGGAGCCCCCCGAGGGCCTGAGCGAGTTCCGGACCCGCTGACGACCCGCTGGGCCCCGCGAGGCGACCCGCTGGGCCCCGCGAGGCGACCCGCCGAGGCCCGCTGACGGGCTAGGAGACCTCGGCGGGCTCGTCCTTGCCCGCCAGGCGATCGCGGCCGCGCTGGACGGCGGCGATGAACTTGCTCAGGTTGACCTCGAGCGTGTTGAGGATCTCATCGGCGTAGTCCTCGGCGCCGAGCCGGATCTCACGCTCTCGGCCGCGCGCGTCCTCGATGATGTCCTCGGCGGCGCGCTCGGCCTGCTTGGTGACCTCCTCGTCGGAGACGAGCCGCTCCTGGCGCTCGCGCGCCTCCTTGACGATCCGCTCCGCCTCGCGCTTGGCCTCGGCGAGCATCTCCTGTCGCTCCTTGACGATCCAGCGGGCCTGCTTGATCTCCTCGGGGATCGTGGCCCGCATCTGGTCGAGGATGTCGTAGATCTCCTCCTTATCGACGCGGACCTGGTCGGTCAACGGGACCGGCTTGGCGTTGTGGACGAGGTCGTCCAGCTTGTCGATCAGTACCAGAACATCCATTGCGCTTGCCTTATCTTCGTCAGCGTCCGAGTCGTTCCTTCAGGTGCCGCGCCACCTCGACCGGGACGAGATCCTCGATCTCCCCCCCGAAGGTCGCGAGCTCCTTGACGCCGCTTGAACTGATGAAACTGTACTTGGGCGACGCCATCAGGTAAACGGATTCGATGTCCGGCGCCTGATAGCGGTTGAGCTGGTTCATCTCCAGCTCGTACTCGAAGTCCGAGATCGCCCGCAGGCCCTTGACGATGGCCAGCGCGCCGCGATCGCGCGCGAACGTCACCAGCAGCGAGCTGAAGGGCTCGATGACGATGTTCGGCAGATGACCGGTCGCGTCGGTCAGAAACGCGATCCGCTCCTCGGTGCTGAACAGCGTGCTGCCCTTGCGCCACGGGAGGTTGACGACCCCGACGACGAGCGTCTCGAACATCTTGGACGCGCGGCCGATGACGTCGAGATGGCCGTAGGTCACCGGGTCGAAGGTTCCCGGGCAGATGGCGGTGCGGTTATCGGGCGTCATGGATGCTGATCAGGGTGTCGCCATAGCGGCGCCGGTCGACGAGCTCGAGGCCGAGCTCGAGCGGACGGCGGCGGTCGCTCTCGGCGAGCACGCGGGATCCACTCGCGAGCACCGGTGAAAGCGCCCGGGTGAGGTCCGCCGCGAGCCGATCGCCGTGGCGGTATGGAGGGTCGAGGAAGACGAGATCGTATTGGCGCGCGGCGTGGCGTGCGCGCTGCAGGAACCGCAGTGCGGGCTGATGCACGACCTCGGCCTCGATCTGCAGCGTCGCCAGGTTGCGCCGCATCGCCGCGACGGCGGCGTCGGAGGAGTCGACGAGCGTGGCGCGCGCGGCGCCGCGGGACAGCGCCTCGATCGCCATCGCGCCCGAGCCCGCGAACAGGTCGAGCACGTCGAGGCCGTCGAGCTCCCCGAGGATCGAGAACGCCGCCTCGCGGACCCGGTCCGAGGTCGGGCGGGTGGCTGCGCCGCGAGGCGCGATCAGCGTCCGACCGCCGTGTCGTCCCCCGACGACCCGCACCGCGCGACCGACCCCCTTTCCGCTGGACGTTTGGTTCAAAGGCCTTCGCGCATTGTGCCGATCAGGAAACGTCACGGCGGTCGGCGACGACCGGCGGACCCAGGCGTGGCGCGGAGGCGCGGCGACGCCTGCACACCCTGCAAGGCACGGTCACGCTGGCCATGCGACCACCACCGCCATCGCCGCGCCGGCGACCGCCACCATCAACACCGCCGTCGCGGTTAGCATCACCGCCACCCTGAGCGGCGCCACCTTCACCGGCGGCACCATCACCGATCGGGTGTTCGGCCCCCAGAACTAGATCCGGGGCTCACGGACCACCTACCAGTGGGACGAGACCTTCACCAGCTCCTCGACGGCGAGCGGGACCGGCTCGCTGACGATCAACCCGGGCAGGCCGGCGGCAGCTTCGCCGCGGCCCAGCTCGTCCGGCTCGGCGCCAACAGCACGACCACCGCGGTGGTCAGCTCGAACCCGGCCGCGACCCAACGGCGACGCCCAGACCACCACGGGCAGCGCCGGGGTCTACGCCGCCGTTCCGGCCCAGCGGGGCTCGACCTTCTCGGCCTTCACGAGCCAGAACTGGGGCACGCTCGCGCTCGAGCTCGGCCACAACCGATCAGGCCCGGATGGGAGCCCCCGCCTCGGCGCCGTAGAGACCGCGCAGGGCATCGCCGAGCAGCGCGTGCTCGGCGAGCTCGAGCTCGGGGTCGGCGGCATCGATCGCCTCCGCGCGCAGGCGCGCGCGCTCGAGCAGCTCGCGATCGCGCGGCAGCTCGGCGATCCGGAACTGCGCCATGCCGCTCTGGCGGGTGCCGACGAGCTCGCCCTCGCCGCGCAGCTCGAGGTCGACCTCGGCGAGCGCGAACCCGTCCGAATGCCGGGCCAGCGCCCGCAGCCGCGCCGAGCCCTTGGCCCCGAACAGCAGGCACAGCGACGGGTGCTCGCCGCGCCCGATCCGGCCGCGGAGCTGGTGCAGCTGCGAGAGGCCGTAGTGATCGGCGTCCTCGACGAGCATGACGGTCGCGTTGGGCACGTCGATCCCGACCTCGATCACCGAGGTCGCGACGAGGACGTCGGCCTCGCCGGCGGCGAAGCGCGCCATGACGTCGTGCTTGTCGTGCGCGCTCAGCTGGCCGTGCAGGAGCGCCACCGAGAACTCACGCAGCTCGCCGCCGCGCAGCCGCTCGAACTCCGCGGTCGCCGCCCGGGCCTGCATCAGCTCGGACTCGGCGACGAGCGGGCAGACGACGAACGCCTGGCGCCCCGTGCGCAGCTCCTCGCGGATCCGATCGTAGGCACGGGCGCGCTCGCGCTCGGTGGAGCAGACGAAGGTCTGGATCGGCTGGCGGCCGCGGGGCAGCTCGGCGAGCACGGTGAAGTCGAGGTCGCCGTAGTGGGAGAGCGCGAGGGTGCGCGGGATGGGCGTCGCGGTCATGTGCAGCATGTGCGGGCCCTGGCCGGCGGGCGCCTTGGCGTCGAGCGCGGCGCGCTGGCGCACCCCGAAGCGGTGCTGCTCGTCGATGACCGCGACGGCGAGCGCGGCGAAGCGAACCGGATCCTCGATCAGGGCGTGGGTCCCGACGATGAGCGACAGCTCTCCGGTGGCGAGCTTGCCCAGCAGGTCCGCGCGTCGCCGCGCGGGCGTCGATCCGGTCAGCAGCCCGATCGCCACCGCCTCGCCGGGCATCAGTGCCTGGATGGTGGCGAAGTGCTGCTCGGCGAGCACCTCGGTGGGAGCCATCATCAGTCCCTGATGGCCCTGCTCGACGGCGCGCAGCAGCGCGTGCAGCGCGACGACGGTCTTGCCCGAGCCGACCTCGCCCATCAGCAGCCGCTGCATCGGGCGCGCACGGGCCAGGTCGGCGTCGATCTCCTCGATCGCGCGGCGCTGGTCGCCGGTCAGAGCGAACGGCAGCAGCTCGGTGAGCCACCGGCGGCTGCGCTCGGGCGCTCCGTCGAGCGCGGGGGCGCTCCGCCCGCGGCCGCGCAGCCGGCGGCGGCGCAGCAGCGCCAGCTGGGCGAGCAGGAGCTCCTCGAAGGCCAGGCGCCGCCGGGCGGCGTGCTCGTCGTCGGCGTCGAAGTGCAGCGCGGCGAGCGCCTCGCGTCGCTCGGGCAGGCGCTCGGAGACCCGGAGCATCGCCGGCAGTGGCTCGCCGACGTCCTGCAGGGCGTCGGCGTGCGCGCGCACGAGGGCGAGGATCTGGGTCGAGGTCAGCCCCTCGGTCGCCGGATAGTGCGCGACCCCCGTCTCGCCGGCGGTCGCCTCGGCGGTGCGGGCATGGCCCTGGACGCGGAAGCGGTTGCGCGTCTCGTACTTGCCGTGGAGCGCCAGGCGGGTCCCCGCCGGGTACTTCTGGGCAAGCCACGGCTGGTTGAAGAAGGTCGCCGTCATCGATCCGCTCGCGTCGGCGACGGTCGCCTCGACGAGCGGGCGCATGCCTCGCCGGCGGACCGAGCGCGCCGCGATCACGCGCACCTCGACGACGACCGTGGCCGTCTCGCCGGCCACGAGCTGGCCGATGCAGCGCGCCTCGCGACGGTCGCGGGGCAGATGCTCGAGCAGGTCGCCGACGGTCTGCAGGCCGAGCGTGGCGGCCGCCGCCCGCGATTTGGCGCCGTCGACGCACAGCTGGTGCGCCAGGCGCGTCGGCCGCGGGTAGCGCACGGGCGCGTCGGCGAGCTCGCCGGGATGCAGCGGCCGTGAGCTGGCAAACGCGCTCACGCCTGGCATCCGCTCGCCCTCGGGCTTGCCGCGCGCTCGGCATCCTCTCTGGCCTGGGTTCGCGCCAGGCGCGCGCTCGGCATCCTGCCTCGCCGGATGGCGCGCCGTGCGAATCGTCCTGCTCTGCGCATCCAGCCTCGCGACCTGGACCCGCCCACCCCGTGCCGGAGTCGTCCAGCTGCCAGACCGGGCAGGGTCGGCGGGGTCCTGTTCCGGCCGGCTCGCCAGTCGGATGCCGCCTGTGTCATCCGGCTGCTCATGGCGCGTCGATGATGACCGCGGTCCCGGTCGGCAACCCGCGGACGCCGGGCTAGCCGACGGTGCGGCGCAGCCCTGGCCCGGCCCGCGGGATCACCGGGGGCTGCGCATGTCGGTGACGTCGCGGTGGGAGATCGCGCCCGCGGCGGCGAACAGCGCCGTCGCGGCGTCGGGATCGTCGGTGTGGACGTGGACCTTCAGCGTCGAGGCGTCGCCGACGACCAGCACCGAGTCGCCGATCCGCTCGAGCTGCGCGATGAACGCCCGCGGCGTCAGCTCGTGCCCGGTGACCGCGAAGTTCGTGCAGTAGCGGTAGGTCGCCGAGGCGTGCTCGGGACGGCTCGCGCGGGCCGGCGCCGGCTCCGGGGAACGCGGGGGCTCGGTGCCGCGCAGCTCGCCGAGGATGCCGGCGAGCAGGACGGTGAGCCCGAAGCCGCCGGCGTCGACGACGCCCGCCGAGCGCAGCACCGGCAGATGGTCGGGCCCCCGCCGGACCGAGTCCTCGCCGGCTCGCAGGGCGCTCTGGATGACGTCGGCGATGACGAGGTCCTGCTCGGCCGCCGAGGCGTGCTCGCGCAGGCGCGGCTCGGCCATGTGCGCGAGATCGGAGGCCACGCGGTGGGCCATCTCGCGCACGACGGTGAGGATCGTGCCCTCCGCGGGCTCGCGCACCGAGCCGTAGGCCTGGTCGGCGGCGCGAGCGAGCGCGGCGCCGATGAGGACGGGGTCGACCAGCTCGCCGGGACGGCTGGCAAGCTCCTCGGCGGCACCGCGAATGAGCTGCGAGAGGATGACCCCCGAGTTTCCGCGCGCGCCGAGCAGCGCCGCCCGGGCGACGGAGGCGACGATCTCGTCGCGTCCGAGCGCCCCGCCCTGCACCGAGGAGAGATGGTCGAGCTCCTCGAGAACCGCGCGCAGCGTCAGCACCATGTTGTCGCCGGTATCGCCGTCGGCGACCGGAAAGACGTTGAGGTCGTTGACCTCGTCGCGTCGCTCCTCGAGCGCGGCGAGCCCCGCCCGGATCAGGGCGCGGAAACGGACGAGGCTCGGATCGGAGGCCCGCCGCTCGTGGGTCACTCGCCCCGGCGAGGACACCTCAGCGAGCTTTGGTGATCTTGCCGGCCTTCAGACACCGCGTGCAGACGTAGACGCGCCGCGGCGTCCCGCCGTCGTCGATGCGCACGCGCTGCAGGTTGGGATCGAAGCGCCGACGGGTAGCGACCATCGAGTGGCTGCGACTGTTGCCGAACGACGGTCCCTTGGCGCACACGTGACAGATCTTGGCCATGGGCGCGGAAGTATAGGAGAGTCCGCGGACCCCTCCGGCGCCGGACCCCTCGCGAATCCAACGACCCGGGCGTGAGGGCTCATCGTGCGCCGGAGGTCCGTAGCATTCGCGCTCCGACCTGGCGGAAGGACGCTGCCCTGACCCCCTCCGACGCGCCCCGCAATCGATGACCGGACGCGGATCGGCACCCGCCGCGCCCCGGGTGCCCGATCGGTACCGGCTGCGTCGCCACGTCGCCTCCGGGGGCATGGCCTCGGTGTGGTGCGCGGAGGACCTCGTGCTCGACCGCCGGGTGGCGATCAAGATCCTCTCCGAGCGCTTCGCCCACGACCAGCTCGCGGTCGCCCGCTTCAAGCGCGAGGCGCGCGCCGCCGCCCGGGTGGGCGCCCACGCCCACGTCGTCACTGTCTTCGACGTCGGCGACGCCGAGCCCGAGGACGGCGAGGACCCCGGCCGCGCGTTCATCGTCATGGAGTACCTCCCCGGTGGCACGGTCGCGGACGCGCTCCGGATCGAGGCGGTCCGCCGCCACGAGGCGATGCGCTGGCTCGGCGAGGCCGCGTCGGCGCTCGACCACGCCCACGACCAGGGGATCGTCCACCGCGACATCAAGCCCGCCAACTTCCTGCTCGACCTCGCGCGGGTCCTGCACGTCGGCGACTTCGGAATCGCGCGGCTGGTCAGCGAGGAGACGATCTCCTCCGCCGACGAGCTGTTCGGCACCGCCGCCTATCTGTCCCCCGAGCAGGCGCTCGGCCGACCCGCGACGAGCGCCTCGGACCGCTACGCGCTCGCGGTCGTCGCGTTCGAGCTGCTGACCGGCGAGCGCCCCTTCCTCGCCCGGCACTTCGCCGGGCAGGCGCGCCAGCACATCCACGACGAGCCGCCCTGCGCCTCGGCGCGCGACCGGAGCCTCCCGGTGGCCGTCGACGCGGTCCTGCGCCGCGGCATGGCCAAGGCGCCCGAGCAACGCCCCAGCAGCGCCCGCGAGCTCGTCGCCGACCTGCGCCAGGCGCTGACCGAGCTTCCCGCCAGCGGCGCCTCGCGCCGGACGCGGGGCGAGCTGCGAAGGCGCCGCGCCGCCGACGTGGCGTCCGCGCGTCAAGGCGGTGGCGGACGCTCCGCCCCGCGGCGCCGTGGCCGAGCGGTCGCCCTGATGGCGCTCGTCGCCGCGATCGCCGGCGTCGGGCTCGCGGTCGCGCTCTCTGGGAGGGGCGGCTCTCCGAGCACGGCGAACCGCTCTCGCGCGGTGGCCAGCGCGCCGTCGCGCCCCGTCACGCGCGCTCGCCGGCCGCGCGCGACCCGGGCGGCCGCGCAGTCGCCCGCGGCGCTGCAGGCGGCCGGCCATCGCGAGATGCTCGCCGGCGACTACCAGAGCGCGATCGCGACGCTGCGCGCGGCCGCCGACGCCGCGGCTCCCCGGAGCCTGACCTACGCCTACGCGCTCTACGACCTTGGCCGCTCGCTGGTGCTCAGCGGCAATCCGTCGGGCGCGATCCCGGTCCTGCGCAAGCGGCTGCAGATCCCCGACCAGACGGCGGTCGTCCAACAGCTGCTCGACGAGGCACTGCAGGACAGCGGCCGCGCCTCGACGACCACGACGAGCGCCGCGCCGCCCTCGACGACGACCCCGACGACAACCACGGCTCCACCGAAGCCCAAGCCCGCCCCGAGGCCCTCCGGACCGCCGTCGTCGGGGGGCGTTGGCATCGGGCCGCCCCAGCAGCACGCGGTCAGCGGCCAGGCGGTGGCGGCGCTCGGCGGCCTCGGCTGACCCCGGCGCCGGCCGTCAGCTCGCGAACCCAGCGGTCCCCCGGCGGCCTCGGCTGGCCGGCGCCGGACTTCAGCTCGCCAACCCGGCGGTCCCCCGGCGCTCCAGCAGCGCGTCGCGGCCCCGCAGCGCGGCGAGGACCGCCTCGACGGCGTGGCGTCCGGTGTCGCGCTTGTCTGCGCCGCTGACTCGGGCGAGCGCCTGCTCCATGGTGTCCACGGTCAGAACGCCGAAGCCGCACGGCACGCCGGTGTCCAGCGCGACCCGGAGAATCCCGTCGCTCGCCGCGCGGCAGACGTAGTCGTAGTGGTCGGTCTCGCCCCGGATGACCGCGCCGAGGCACACGACGGCGTCGAAGCGACCGGACTCGGCGGCGTACTTGGCCAGCAGCGGGAGCTCGAACGCGCCTGGCACGTCGAAGGTCGCGACCGTCGCGACGCCGGCCTCCGACAGCGCCCCGCGGGCGCCAGACTCCAGCCGCTGCGCGAGCTCGGCGTAGAAGCGCGCCACGCAGAGCGCGACCCCTCGATCAGCGGGTGGGTGGGATCCCATCGTTGCGGCGGTCGTCGTGGGCCTCGGCCTCGAGCATCTCCTCGTCGAGGGCCATCCCCTGGTGGTGCAGGGTGTGGCCCAGGCGCTGGGCCTTGGCGCGCAGGTAGGCCTCGTTGTGGGGGTTGGGGGCGTGCTCGATGGGGACCTGGTCGGTGACCGAGAGCCCGTAGCCGGC
>JAFAYV010000009.1 GCA_019240115.1 Solirubrobacterales bacterium
CCGCCGGCGCTCGCAACTCCGCCGGCGCTCGCAACTCCGCCGGCGCTCGCGGCTCCGCCCGCGCCCGCGCTGCCCGCGCCCGCGGCGAGCGAGCCGCCGCCGGCCGCGCCGAGCCCGCCGGCGATCGCGCCGCCGTGCAGCGCCGAGTGCAGGACGGTGGCCTTCAGCGCGCCGGTGAGCGGCACGGGGAGGACGAGGGCGAGCGCGGCCCGCTGGCGGCGGACCTCCTTCTCGTAGGCGGCGCAGCCGGGGCAGCGCTCGATGTGCGCGCGGGTCAGGCTGCGCGCGCGGATCGCGTCGCGCGTCGTGGCCAGGCGGGTGCGGACATCGGCGCAGGAGTGGCCGCGCGCGGAGCGCCCGCGCGACAGTCCCTCGCGGGCTTGGAAGATGAGCGCCTTGACCTTGCCGGGCCGGACGCCGAGGACCGAGGCGATCTCGCGGTGCGACTGGTCGCCGAGCTCGAAGAGCACGAGCGCGGCGCGCTGATCCTCGGGGAGCCGGCCCATGTCCTCGAGCATCTCGGCGAGCTGCTCGCGGCGCTCGACGACATCGGTGAGCCCGTCGGACGCGGCCCGCTCGGAGGCGATCTCGTCCGCGTCGGCGTCGACCGTCTCGTGGCCGGAGCGCAGCTCCGAGAGGCATCGGTTACGCGCGATCGTGTACAGCCACGGACGGAGCATGATCTCGTTGTCGTTATCGCGCAGGGCCCGATAGGCCGAGACGAAGGTCAACTGCAGCGCGTCCTCGGCTCCCTCGGGGCTGCGCAGCATGTGCGTGCAGAAGGAGAACAGCCCCCGGGCGTAGCGGTCGTAGATCTCCTCGAAGGCGGTGTCGTCCCCGGCGCGCACCCGAGAGACGAGGTCGGCGTCCGTCCGCCCGATGACCGATCGGGTCTCCAGCGTCCGGCGGAACCCCACGGCTGGCGCAGTCGCCCCCATTCGGCCCATAGTGTCCGCGATCTTCACGCAAGAGTCCAGCGCGGTAGCGAGAAAATCATCCCCGACCAGGGGCGCCGCACCGGGGGCGCGCCCCCCCATGGCGCGTCCCCGGAGACTGGCGCCCAGGGGGCCTGCTTGCCCCCTGGGCGATATGCGCCCCCGCCGAGCGCCCCGGCGCGATCGAACGAGCCAGCTCGGTCGACTCAGTCAGACTCACGCCAACCTGGTCCCCACACGTACTGGAACGCGGGCCGGTGGCGAAGGTTGGTCAAGCCGGCGGGAAAGTTCGCCCGACCGCTGCGATCACGAGCAGGACAGCGACACCGTGTCGGCGCGCAGGCCGACGCGGAGCGTCTCGAGCGAGATCACCTGATCGGTCGCGACGTTGCCGAGGTTGACGTCGGGACCGAGGCGGCCGATGAGGACCGCCTGCTGCTCGCGACGGGGCGCCTCGAAGATGACCCGCTCACCCCCGACGGCGGCGAGGATCTCCGCGAGCAGCGGCTGCCGGATCGTTCCCGCCTCGTCGTAGAGGCCGACGCTGCCGCTCTCGCGCCCCTCGGCGACGACCCAGCTTGCGCCGGCGTCGAGGTCGGCGGTCATCTCGGCGATCCACTCCGAAGCGCTCGGGGTCACCGGTCGCTTGGAGCCGACCTCGGCGAGCACCGTGAAGTCGGCGCTCAGCTGCGCGACGAGCTCGAGCTTGCGCTGCGCCGGCATGCCGAGGGCACCGTTGGAGATCTCCACGCAGTCGACGCCGAGCTCGCGGACCCAGGCCACGAGCTGCCGCGTCCGGCCCTGCGCCTCGGCGATCTCGAGCAGGGTGCCGCCGAGGCACACGCGCACCCGGTGGCGGCGGCAGCAGGCGACCTTCTCAGCGATCGTCGGGCTGACGTAGGCGGTGCCCCAGCCGAACTTGACGATGTCGACGAACGGGCCCGCCTGTCCGAGCATCGATTCGAGCTCGCCGACGCCGAGCCCGCGATCGAGCGCGTGGGTGATGCCGACCCGACGGGGCTTGGCCGCGCGCGCCGGGAGATCGAGGAAGTCGGCGCCGGCGGGTCCGGCGGTCACAGGGCTTTCTCCGCCTGGCGGGCGGCGAGCAGCAGCGGATCCCAGACGGGGGCGAAGGGGGGCGCGTAGCTGAGATCGAAGCCGGCCACGTCGTCAACGGTAGCCGCACCGTGCAGCGCGGCGGCGATCACGTCGAGGCGCTTGGCCACCCCCTCGCCGCCGGCCAGCTGCGCTCCGAGGAGCCGGCCGGTCCCGCGCTCGGCAACGATCTTGACCGTGATCGGCCGCCCGCCGGGGTAGTAGGCCGCGCGGCTCTTGTGCTCGACGGTGCCGGCGGCGGCGTCGAGCCCGGCCGCCTGCGCCTGGCGCAGGGTCAGCCCGGTGCGGCCGACCTCGAGGTCGCAGACCTTCAGCACGCTCGTGCCGACGACGCCGCCGAACTCCTCGTGCAGCCCGCCGATGTTCGCGCCGGCGATCCGGCCCTGCTTGTTGGCGGTCGTCCCGAGCGGGATGTAGGCCGGCCCGTCGTGCAGGAGGTGGCGCGTCTGGACGCAGTCGCCCGCCGCCCAGACGCCGTCGACGCCCGTGCGCATCCGCGGGTCGACGCTGATCGCGCCGAGCGGGCCGATCGGGATCCCGGCCGCCCGCGGGACGGCGACGTCGGGCCGGACGCCGATCCCCATGATCACGATCTCCGCGGCCCACGCCTGGCCGCCGGCGCGCACCGCCGTGACGCGGCCGTCGCCCTCGACCTCCTCGACGGCGGCGCCGGTCACGACCTCGACCCCGTGGCGCCGCAGCTCGGCGACGACCTCGGCCGCCACGTCGGGATCGACGAGCGGGAGGATGTCGGCCTCGCGCTCGAGGATCGTGGTGGCGATCCCGCGCGCCCCGAGCGCCTCGGCCATCTCCAGGCCGATGTATCCGCCGCCGACGATCACGCCCCGCCGCGGTCGCCGCGAGGCGATCCAGGCGTCGATCGCCAGGGCGTCCTCGATCGTGCGCACGGTGAACGATCCGTCGCGCCCGGTGCCGGGGACCGGCGCGATCGGCGATGCGCCGGTGGCGATCACGAGCTCGTCGTAGCCGACCGTCGACTCGGATCCCGACTCGAGGTCCGAGACGCGGATCCGGCGGTTGGCGGTGTCGATCTCTGAGACCTCGTGCCGGACGCGGACGTCGACGCCCTCGCGGGCCAGCTCCTGGGGCGTGCGCATGACCAGGTCGGCGTGATCGCCGATGACGTGCGAGATGTAGTACGGCAGGCCGCACGCGGTGTAGGAGCAGAAGCCGGTCCGTTCGAAGACCGTCACCTCGAGGTCGCGCTGCAGCCGGCGCGCGCGACCGGCCGCGCTGAGCCCGGCGGCGACGCCCCCGACGACGACGAGTCGGCGAGCCACGGGGGCGCGCTCAGCGGCCGGGCAGGGGGATGACGAGCAGGCGCGGCTCGGTCATCTCGCGGATCGCCGCCGTCACGCCCTCGCGTCCGTGGCCCGAGTCCCCGAGCCCGCCGTAGGGCATCTGGACGGCGCGGTAGAAGGGCGCGTCGTTGACGATGATGCCGCCGGCGCGGATCGTCTCGTGCGCGCGCATCGCCTTGTCCAGCGACTGCGTGAACACCGCCGCCTGAAGGCCGTAGCGCGTGCCGTTGGCGAGCGCCAGCGCCTCGTCGAAGTCGCCGTAGCGGCTGATCGAGACCACCGGGCCGAAGATCTCCTCCCCCCAGCAGCGCGCGCCGTGGGGCAGCTCGGTGAGGACGGTGGGGCTGAACAGGGCCTCGGTGCGGCTGCCGCCGCACTGGACGGTGGCGCCCATGTCGCGCGCCTCGTCGACCCACTCCTGTACGCGGCCGGCCGCATCGGCGGTGATCATCGGTCCGACGTCGGTGCTCTCGTCGAGGGGGTCGCCGACGACCAGGGCCTGCACGCCGGCCACGTAACGCGCCACGAACTCGTCGTAGATCTCGTCGGCGACGAGGATGCGCTGGGTGGAGAGGCAGACCTGGCCGGCGTAGGCGAATGCCCCGAACACGAGCCGGGCGAGCGCGAACTCCAGATCGGCGTCGGGCTCGACGATGACCGCCGAGTTGCCGCCGAGCTCGAGCGTGATCTTCTTCTTCGGGTTGGCGGCCTTCAGCTCCCAGCCGACGCGGTCAGAGCCCGTGAAGCTGATCGCTGCGATCCGCGGGTCGCCGGCGACGCGCGACGTGATCTCGCCGCCGACCGCCAGCACCGTGATCGCGCCCTCCGGCCAGTCGCCGCCGGCGGACACCGCTTCGGCGAGACCGACCGCCGACAGCGGGGTGCGGGTCGACGGCTTGACGATCACCGGGTTGCCGGCGGCGAGCGCGGGGGCCAGCTTGTGCGCCACCAGGTTGAGCGGGAAGTTGAACGGCGCCACCGCCAGCAGCGGCCCGACCGGGAAGCGGCGGACGAGGCCGCCCCGGCGCCCGAGCCCCGCCTCGGTGTCGAGCGGCAGCCACTCGCCGGCGATCCGCTTGGTCTCCTCGGCCGCCCAGCGGAAGACGTACTTGGCCCGGGAGGCCTCGGCGCGCGCCTCGCGGATCGGCTTGCCGGCCTCGCGGGCGATTGTCACCGCGAGCTCGTCGGTGCGCTCGGCGATCCGCTGGGAGGCGGCGTAGAGCAGCTCCGAGCGCTCGTCGGCGGTCAGCGCCGCCATCGCCGGGGCGGCCGCGGCGGCGCCCGCGACGGCCCGCTGCACCGCGTCGGCGTCGGGGGCCTCGAGCGTGGAGATGAGCGCTCCGTCGTAAGGGCTGCGGACCTCGAGCCCGGCGGCGGATGCGGTGGTGCTCATGCGCGTTCTCTCCTTGTGGTTGTCAGGCCAGCGCCGCCGTCGGCAGCTGACCCTGGGAGACCTCTTCGCGGACGATCGCCACCCCGTCGACCAGCGCGCGCAGCTTGCCGAGGCAGATCATCCTCGGCAGGTTGATCATCCCGCAGTCGGTGGTCAGCCCCAGGCGCTCGGCGGGGACGACCTTCAGGTACTCGCGCACCCGGCCGGCCACCTCCGCGGCGGTTTCGGTGATCGTCGACTTGACGTCGATGACGCCGGCGACGAACGGGCGGTCCCAGTGGTTGTCGAGCAACGGGCGCAGGTCGTCGGTGCCGGTGCGGCCGAGCTCGTAGTTGAGCACGTGCATGTGCGCGTCCGAGGCCTTGGGGAAGATCCCGTGGGCACGCTCGGGGGCGGGCGCGTCGGGGGGCCGGCGGTCCAGCAGCCAGGCGCCGTTCTCCTTGTCGCCGTCGTCGGGGAAGTAGCCGGGCGTTCCGGAGTAGTTGCCCCAGCAGGTGTGGGTCCAGAACTGCACGCCGGGCACGCCGTCGACGGCCAGGTTGTAGACCTCGACCTCCCAGTCCGACATCCCGTATGGCCAGACGAACTCGTCGAGCTGGATGATGTCGACCCCCTCCTCGGCGAGGCGCAGAAAGTCCTCGTGGTAGGCCGTGGCGATCTGCCGGGCGAGCGCGGCGGTGTCCTTGTAGTACTCGTCGTTGGCGGCCAGCGCCAGGACCTGGATGCCGGTGTAGGAGATCTTGATCGGCTTGCGCGTGGCCTTGCGCATCGCCCGCAGGTGCGCGAGGTGGAACGGCGCGATCCGCTGCACCTCGCCGACGATCGTCGGCGCGAACAGCGTCGAGTAGATCGGCAGGCCGATCGGTGGCCCGGTCAGCCGGTTGCCGCTCATCCGCTTCCAGTAGTAATAGACGATCTCGCCGTAGGGGCTGTCGCCCCCGTACACCTTGCCGTCGGCGATGATGTCCAGCCCGGCTTCCTCCTGGTCTTTGACGATCGCGCCCACTGCGTCGTCGAAGGCCTCCTTGTGCGTGCCATCGTACGAGAACTCGCCGATCGGCATCTCCGAGAAGTCGCGACCGTCGTACCAGCGCGGGTTGGGATAGTTGCCCACCATCGTCGTGGGGAGCAGGATCTCCTGGTCTGCGACGAGCATGCCTTCACCTCCGGGTACGGCGGGATTGAATGCGGCGACCGTACGGCCACCGTCCGGCGCGCGCATTAGCTCCGAGCGAGCAAATCCGTTTCGGCATTGCGCCGTGTCGCGCCGGCGCCGATGACCCGCAGATCGACGGCCACGGCGCCGTCGGGACGGGCGATGATCGGGTTGAGGTCGAGCTCTGAGATCTCGGGCACGGCGGCCAGCAGCCGCGACGCCGCGGCGACGGTCTCGGCGAGCGCGTCGAGGTCGACGCCCGCGGCGCCGCGAACCCCCTCGAGCACGGCGAAGCCGCGCAGCGACCGCAGCGCCGCCTGGGCCTGCGGCGGGGTCAGCGGCGCGAGGCGGAAGGCGACGTCGGCGAGCACCTCGACGAGGATGCCGCCGAGCCCGACGGCAACCACCGGCCCGAACTGGGGGTCGCGGAAGCCGCCGATGATCACCTCGGTGCCCGACACCATCGGCTGGACCATCACCGCGGCGTCGTCGGCGAGGCCGAGCAGCTGCGCGGCGGCGTCGCGGACCGCGTCGGCGCCGGCGAGGTCGACGTGCACCCCGCCGACCTCGGACTTGTGGATCTGGGTCCGGCTGACGAGCTTGGCCACGACCGGGAAGCCAATCCGTTCGGCGGCCCGCGCCGCCGCCTCGGCGTCGCTCGCGATCGCCTGCGGCGCGACGTCAATGCCGAACGCCCGCGCGAGCTCGGCCGCCGCCGCCCCGTCAAGCGGCCCCTCGCCGACCTCGGGCAGTCCCTCGGGCGCCGGGGCGGCCTGGGCCCGCTCGTCGCGCGAGTGGCGCACGCGACCGTAGCGATGCGCGAGCGAGGCGGCCCGGGCGGCCCGCACCGGCCACTCATAGCAGGGCACGCCCGCGGCCTGCAGCAGCTCCAGGTTGGGTCGCGCGTCGGCGGGCGCGACCCAGCAGATGTAGAGCGGCACCTCGATCCCGTCGGTGGCGAGCCGCCGCGAGACCTCGCGCATGCCCTCGGCGACCGCCCGGTCCTGGGCCGAGCGCGCGAGCAGGACGGTGACGACGATGTCGACCTCGCCCGACCGCGCGAGTCGATCGCTTGCGTACGGATACAGCTCGGCGAACTTCGCCCACGCGGTCGTCACGTCGACGGGGTTGCGCGGGCTGCCGACCGCCGGCAGCCGGTCGGCGAGGTCGGCCTGCAGCTCGGAGGAGAGCTCGGGCACCGTCAGGCCGCCCTCGGTGAGCAGGTCGGTCAGCTCGACCCCGACGCCGCCGGAGTTCGTCACGACGCCGACCCGGCCGCCGCGGGGCACCGGCTGCCAGTCGAGCGCCCGGGCGAGGTCGAGCATCTCGAGGCCGCTGTCGGCGACGATCGCGCCTGACTGCTCGAGCGCGGCGCGCCAGAGCTCGGCGTTGCCGGCGAGCGCCGCGGTGTGCGACGCCGCCGCACGCAGGCCGGCGGCGGTGCGCCCCGTCTTGGTGACGATGACCGGCTTGCGGGGCGCGATCTCGCGGACCGCCTCGCAGAAGTCGCGGCCGTCGGGCATCGACTCGATGAGGAAGCACAGGACCTCGGACTCCGCGTCGCCGCCGAGGTACTCGAGCACCTCGGCGTCGCGGATATCGCAGCGGTTGCCCGCGGCGTAGAGCTTGGCGAAGTTCATCTGCTGCTCCTGGCCGAGCATGTAGATCGCCATCCCGTAGGCGCCCGATTGGGTCGCGAGCGTGATCGCGCCCGCGGTCGCGCCGGTCCCCAGCGCCATCGTGGCGTTGAGACCGAGGTGGGCGTTCTGGACCCCGAGACAGTTGGGGCCGACGATCCGCACCCCGCCCGCGCGGCCGGCCTGCACCACCCGGCGCTGCAGCTCGGCCCCGGCGTCGCCGGTCTCGGCGAAGCCGCCGGAGACGACGACCAGCGCCCCGACGTCGGCCGCCGCGGCGTCGGCGACGACTTCGAGGATCGCCTTGGCGGGCACGATCGCGACCGCGAGGTCGATCCGATCCGGCGCATCGGCGAGCCGGGCGTAGGCGCGATGGCCGAGGACCTCGTCGCGCGACGGGTTGATCGGTACGACCTCGCCGGTGAAGCCCTCGAGGTTGCGCATGAACGACGTGCCGACCTTGCCATCCTGGTCCGAGGCCCCGACGACCGCGACGCGCCGGGGCGCGAAGACCCGCTCCAGACCGCTCACGCGACCGCGACCTCGCCGTGCAGGGTGTAGGCGCGCGCGAGGTCGGCGGAGCCGAACTCCGATCGCCGGACGCCCGTCGGGTCGACCTCGCGGACCGTCCGCAGCTCGGCCTCGGTCGGCGGCGTCATCGTCTGCACCCGATCGGCGACCTCGAGCTCGAAGCCGGTGGCGCCGCGCACCGCCTCGACGTCGACGTCGGGATACAGGCGGGTCAGCCGGGCGCGGCCCTCGGGGAAGTCGAAGGCGCCAAGGTCGGTGATCATCGCCTCGGGCCCGCCGCCGGGAAAGCCGAGCTCGGTGCGCGATCCCGCGGGGGTGCGATGACCCATGTCGGTGATGAAGTCACAGCGCTGCACGAGGGTCCGCCCCGAGCCGTGGCGGGTCGTCCAGATCGTCAGCGCGCCCACGGTGGCCGACAGGTTGCAGCCGCCGCCCCCGCCCCCGAGCTTGACCTTGGGCCGGTCCCGGGGCCCGATCATCGACACGTTCGTGTTGCCATAGGGGTCGATCTGGCCACCGGAGAGGAACATCCGATCGAGATCCCCGCGCGCGCCAAGGTCGAAGAGCTCCTCGAAGCGAAGGACGTGGGGCGCGCCGGTCAGCAGCGACCAGTCGTTGGAGGTCGGCGGGAGAAACGCCGGCACCGGGTCCAGCGCGTAGGTGGCGCCCTCGATCAGGACCATGTGCGGCGCATGGGTGCGCTTGGCGACGTGCATCGCCACCTGCGCGCACGGACTGCCGAAGCCGTGAAAGACGATCTCGCCGTCGCCGATCGTGCGCGCGAGCTCGACGCACATCCACTCGTCGAGGGTGAAACGTGGATTCATGCCATCAGCTCCTGCCAGCGCTCGGGGGACTCGTCGAAGGTCCGCAGGCGCGCGAGCGCCGCCTCGCCGATCTGGTCGCGGTAGTGGCACTCGTCGGGTGCCAGGTAGGTCTCGAAGTACTCGCGGATCCCCTCGTCGCCGGCGGCGGCCGCGATCCAGGCGGCGATGTGCTCGCGGTCGTAGGTGTAGTGCGGGTAGCACGAGGTCGGGTGTGCCCCGTAGGGGGCCTCGACGACCGCGTCGACGAGGAAATAGGGGATCGTCACCCCGGCGGCCGAGACCTCCTGCGAGCTCGCCAGCCGCTCGACGGTGACCACGACCCGCCGCGACGCGAACGCGAAGCGCTCGTCGAGCACGAGCGGGCGGCGCACGTGGACGTTGCCGTGCTGGTCGGCGAGCAGGCCGTGGATGAGGGCGACGTCGGGGGCGAGCGGGGGGACCGCGATCAGCCGCTGGCCGGTGAACGGGCAGGTGATCTCGGAGTACTCGGGGTGCAGATGCAGGACGTCGGAGCCGATGATCCCGCGCACCGGGATGAACGGCAGCCCGTACTCCGCCGCCCGCAGCTGCTGCAGAATCGTGTAGCAGCAGCTCTCGCGCAGCTGGACGGCGCCCTGCCCGGCGGCGCGCCGGTACGCCGGGGCGAGCCCGAAGTCCTGCTCGAACCCGACGTAGCTCTGCTCGACGACGCCGATCGCCTCGGCTCCGATCAGCTGGTCGACATCGATGCCGTGGGCGGAGCCGACGACGTGCAGGTCGCGGCGACCCTGTCGGATGAGCTCGCGCACGAGCGCCATCGGCTCGCGGTGCGACAGCCCGCCGCCGATCGCCACCACGTCGCCGTCGGCGACGAGGCCGGCGGCCTCGGGCAGTCCGCAGCGCTTGTCGTCGGCGGTCCGGCGGCGCACGGTCATTGCGCGGTCATCCCTCCATCGACGGGGTGGACGGAGCCGGTCACGAACGCCGCCTCGTCGGAGAGCAGGAACAGGGCCGCGGCGGCGATGTCCTCGGGCTCGCCGAGGCGCCCGATCGGGTACTTCTCGATCGTCAGGTCCAGCCCGCGCTGCATGTCGCCCTCGCCGCGCTCGCGCAGCATCGGCTCCATCAACGGCGTGTACACGGTCCCCGGGCACAGGCAGTTGACGCGGATGCCCCTGGGCGCGAGGTCCACCGCCATCGACCGGGTCAGCGCCACGACCGCGCCCTTGGCCGCGCAGTAGGCGGCGAAGTTCCGGATCCCGACGAGCGCGGCCACCGACCCCTGGTTGAGGATCGCCCCGCCGCCGCCCGCCTCCAGGTGCGCGATGACCGCGCGCGAGCACAGGAACGTCCCCGTCACGTTGACCGCGAAGCAGCGCTCCCAGTCCTCGAGCGTGGCCCGGTCGACGGCGCCATCCGAGTTGACCCCGGCGTTGTTGTAGAGCAGGTGGATCGCCCCGAAGCGCTCGGCCGCCGCGTCGACCATCGCCGTCACGGACCCCTGATCGGCGACGTCGACGGCCGCCGCGAGCGCGCGCTCGCTCCCGATCTCCCGGGCAACCTCCGCGGCCCGACCGGCGTCGAGGTCGGCGACGACGACGCGGGCACCGTGGGCGGCGAACAGCGTCGCGGAGGCCCGGCCGATGCCCCGTCCGGCGCCGGTGACGATCGCGACCTTGCCCTCGAGCCGGCCGCCGCCCTGGACAGCGTCAACTGACACGGCGGCAAGCTAACCGCAGGGGAGCGCGCTTGTGACCTGCGCGCGGGGCCAAGGCGAGACGCCGATTTGTGCGCCGTCCGACAATGACGCCCGCCGCCGCCGGGACTACCGTGCTCCCATGACCGATCACTATCTCGACAACGCGGAGTGGCAAGCGGCGATCGCCGACGCCCTCGAGCGTCCCGACTCCGAGCCGATGTTCAATCTCCGGGACGACGGCGACGTCGTCTACGACGCGATCTGGGTCGGCGGCGGGGCCGCCGGTCGCTTCGGGAGCGCGTACCTGCGCGCGATGGGCAAGCGCCCGCTGGTGATCGATCGCTGGCCGTTCTTGGGAGGCAGCTGCCCCCACCAGGCGTGCGTGCCCCATCACCTCTTCTCCGAGGCGGCGGCGCTGCTCGATCGGTCGCGCTGGTTCTCGGGGGAGCTGTTCTTCCCCGAGTTCGACGAGTCCAGGGCGAGCATCCTCGACCTCGTCAAGCTCTTCCGGGCCGGACGCGGCTCCGCCCACGCGTTCATGAACTGGCAGACTCAGTCTCAGCTTGAGGTTGAGTTCATCCTGAACGCCACCGCCGAGGTCGTCGATCGCAACACCGTGCGCGCCGCCGGGCGGACGTTCACCGCGGAGAACCTCGTGCTCGGGATCGGCGCCTATCAGAAGCCGTTGACCTGCCCAGGCGCCGAGCTGCCCGGGGTCCTCGACTGGGCCACGCTCGTCGAGGACCTCGACGAGGAGCCGACGCGGTGCGTGATCATCGGCGGCGGCAAGGTCGCGGTCGAGTACGGCTCGTTCTTCCAGGCCACCGGGTGCCACACGACGATCGTCTCCCGCTCGCCGATCCTGCGCACGCCGAGCCTGCACCACGTCGACGAGGGGATCCGCCGGTACCTGCTCGAGGGGATGCGTCTGCGCGGGATGACGCTGATGGAGGGCACGTCGCTGATCGCGGTCGAGGGCGACGATCGGGTGACCGGCGCCCGGGTTCGCGATCCGGACGGCCGTGAGATCACGCTCGAGTGCGATCTCGTGTTCAACGCGACGGGCGAGCGCGCCAACAGCGACGCTGTCGTCGCCGCGCTGGGCCTTCAGACCGGCTCGGCCGGCGAGATCCTCGTCGACTCGCGGATGCGCACCAACGTCGAGGGCGTGTACGCGGTCGGCGACCTCATCGGCCCGCCGATGGAGATGTTCAAGGCGCGCAAGTGCGGCATGGCCGCCGCGCGCAACATCGCCGGGGAGCCGTGGGAGTTTGACTTCTCCGAGTATCCGGACTTCCTGCATTCGACCTACGAGGTGACCTGGGTCGGCCTCAGCGAGGAGGAGGCGCGCGAGCGCTACGACGACGTGACCGTCATCCAGATGCCGCCGAAGGGCATCGAGCACGAGATCCCGCTGCCGTGCGCGGAGGGGACGATGCTCTACGCCTTCGCCCGCCCCGAGCTGACCGGCCTGCTCAAGTGCGTCATCGACGGCGAGTCGCGTCGGGTGCTCGGCTTCCACCACATCGGCTACGGCGCCAAGGACGCCTTCCAGTACCTCGACTACCTGCTGCGGCGGCCCGAGGGCCTGACCATCGACGAGCTCGGCGAGATGAACGAGCTGTTCCTCAACCCCGAGCACTTCATCCAGCTGTCCCGGCTGCGCGCCGGACGGCGCGAGCTGGTCGACCTCTGAGCCGGGGCCGGCTGGGACGGGAGGACGTCGAGTTTGCGTCGCGCGGCGCGACGCTGCGCGGCTGGCTGTACCGGCCGGCTGCGGGCGGCGCCGCGCCGGCGGTCGTGCTCGCGCATGGTCTCAGCGCGGTGCGCGAGATGTTCCTCGACGAGTACGCGCGGGCGTTCGCCGACGCGGGCTTCGCGGCGCTCGCCTACGACCACTTCGGGTTCGGGGCCTCGGACGGCGAGCCGCGCCAGTGGCCCGAACCGGGCCTGCAGCTGCAGGGTTACCGCGACGCGATCGCGTGGCTCGCCGACCGGCCGGGGATCGAGCCCGGCCGGATCGGCGTCTGGGGGTCGAGCTGGTCGGGAGGACAGGCGATCGTCCTCGCCGCCCAAGCGGTGCCGATCCGCTGCGCGGTCGCCCAGGTGCCGACGTTCGGCGCCGGAGCGCCGGCGCGCTCGCGGGCGACGATCGCGACGATGGAGCGCGCGGTCGCCGAGGGTCGCACCGCGGACACGATCCCCGTCGTTCGCGACAGCGCCGAGGGCCTCGGGCTCCTGTTCAACGACCAGGCGGCCGCGTGGTTTGCCCGCGTCAGCGCGCAGCGCGCCCCGAGCTGGCGCAACGAGGTCGGGATCGGCGCGCTGCTCGAGCCGTTCGCCCCGATCGATCATCTGCCCGACGCGCGGGTTCCGCTGCTGTTGATCGTCGCGTCAGACGACCGGCTGACGCCGCCGGCGCAGGGCGTCGCGGTCGCGCGGACCGTGGCGGGGGTCGAGGTGGTGCAGCTCGCCGGCGACCACTTCGCGGCCTACGAGGCCGGCTTCGCGGCGAGCTCCGGGGCGGCGGTCGACTTCTTCCGCCGCCACCTCGCGGGCTGATCGCCCCCACCTCGCGGGCTGGTCACGCCACCTTGCGGGCTGGTCGCCGCCACCTCGCGGGCTGATCGCCGACGCCCGCCGGGCTCAGTGGGTGCGGCCGCGGTCGACGATCTCGCCGTCGGGCTCGCCGTCGGGGTCGCCGGGAGCGAGCACGAGCTCGAGCTCAAGCGACACCCACGGCTCCTGGACGCCCGCCGGACGATCGGGATCGTCGGCGGCTCGCGGCTGAAACGTCCGCACGAGCCCGGGCTTGACCGCGAACACGGTGTCGCGCTCGAGGTAGTCGCTGTCGGCGTCGAAGATGTGCGTGGTCAGGTTGCGATGGCCCGGGGCGCGCGCGACGATGTGGATGTGCGCCGGGCGCCACGGATGCCGGCCGGTGGCCTGCAGCATGCGTCCGACCGGCCCGTCATCGGGGATCGGGTAGGGGACCGGGCGGACCGCCCGGAACGCGAAGCGCCCGTCGGCGTCAGTGGCAAAGCGCCCGCGGAGGTGGTCGTCGGGCGCGTCGGGGTCCTGCACCGCGTAGAGGCGGTTGTCGCCGTTCTGCCACACGTCGAGCTCGGCGCCGGCGATCGGCGCGCCGTCGAGGCTCAGCACCCGGCCGTGCACCCAGGCCGGCGTGCCCGCGGCCTGTTCGGCGATGCTCTCGCCGGACTCGCGCAGCGGCGAGTTCGCGACGTAGAACGGGCCCAGCACCGTCGATTCGGTGGCGTTCGAGGGGACCGGATGGGCGAGCGCGTCGACGAGCATCGAGACGCCGAGGCTGTCGGACCAGAGGATGAACTCCTGGCGCCGATCGTCGGTGATGTGCCCGGTGGCGGTGAGCGCCTCGATGGCGCCCGACCACTCGGCCTCGGTCAGCTCGACGTCGCGGACGAACGCATGCAGGTGGGAGACGAGCGAGTGCATGATCTCGCGCAGCCGGTCCTGGGGCGCGTCGTCGAAGCTGGCCAGGACCTGGGCGGTGATCTGCTCGGGCGTCACATTCTCGGGCACGGATCGCATTATCGCCGCGCGCCCACGCGGGAACCGCCGCGCGCCCACGCGGGAACCGTCGCGCTAGCCGAGGAGGAGGCGCGTCGGGCGTTGCAGGCCGTCGCGGATCGCGGCCAGGAACTGCGCGGCGTCCGCGCCGTAGAGGATGCGATGGTCACAGGAGAGCGTCATCTCCATTCGCGGGCGGATCGCCGGCGCGCCCTCGTGGGCGACGACGCGGTCGCCGACGGCTCCGACGGCGAGGATCGCCGCCTGCGGCGCGTTGACGATCGCCACGAAGCGATCGATGCCGAACATCCCGAGGTTCGAGACGGTGAACGTCGCGCCGTCGAGCTCGGCCGGGGTCAGCCTGCCGTCGCGCGCCCGCCGCGCGAGCTCGCGCGTGCGCCGTGCGATCTCCCCGAGCGAGAGCCGGTCGGCGTCGCGGACCGCCGGCACGAGCAGGCTCTCCTGCGCGGCGACCGCGAGCCCGACGCTGACGGGGTCGTGCAGCTGCCAGGCGCCGTCGCGATAGCTGCCGTTGGCGCGCGGCGTCCTGCGCAGGGCGAGCGCTGAGGCCTTGACCACGAAGTCGGTGACGCTCGGGATCGGCTGCTCGTCGGCTTCGGCGCGCATCCGCGCCCGGAGCTCGAGCAGCGCGGCCATGTCGACCTCGACGGTCAGCGAGAAGTCGGGCACGACCTCGTGGGACTCCGACATCCGCCGCGCGATGACCTGCTGGACGCGCGTCAGCTTCTGCACCTCGCCGCCGTCACCGACGCGGTCGGCGGGGGGCTCCGGGGCGGACGGCTCACGGGCGGCGGACGCCTCGGGGGCGGCGGACGGCTCGGGGGCGGCGGCCTGGGCGGCCTGCACGTCGCGCTTGACGATCCGCCCGCGCGGGCCGGTGCCCCGCAGCGTGCCGAGGTCGACGCCCGCCTGCGCGGCGAGCCGACGGGCGACGGGAGAGGCGATGATGCGCTCGCGCGTGCCCGCTCCGTTGGAACCGGAGGCCGTCGCCGGCTCGGAAGTCGACTTCGGATCCGGATCGGCCGAGCCGCCCTCGGTCGTGGCGCCCTCGGCGACCTGCACCGGCTTCTCGCCGCCGCCTCCGTCGCTTGCCGAGCCTCGGTCGCTTGCCGAGCCTCGGTCGCTTGCCGAGCCTCCGTCGCTCGCCGAGCCCGCGTCGGAGCCCGAGGCGTCGCCGTGCAGCGTCGCCAGTTGGGCTCCGACATCGGCCGTCTCTCCCTCCTGCACCTCGATGCGCAGCACGCCGGCGGCCGGTGCCTCGTAGACCATCGTGGCCTTGTCGGTCTCGATCTCGACCAGGGGCGCGCCCGACTCCACGGACTCGCCGTCGGAGACCAGCCAGGAGACGATCACCCCGGACTCCATCGAGTCCGAGAGGCGCGGCATGTTGACCGCCGGCATCGGCCCTCCGTCAGGCGGCGCCGACCGGCTCGGGCGCGGAGCTGCCGCTGATCTCCTTGACCACTTGGTCGCGGCCGTCGCACATGGCCTTCAGCTTCGCGTAGGCCATCGTGCGGCTGAAGTAGCCGAGGCCGCAGTCGGTCATCACGATCATCCGCTCGGCCGGGACGACGTCGATCGCCTTGTGGATGCGATCGGCGACGACCTCGGGGCTCTCGACCTGGGTGTCCTTGGAGTCGATCACGCCGATCCCCAGCACCTTGTCGGTCGGGAACTCGCGAAACGCGCCTATCTCGGCGAAGTCGCGGTGGGTGAACTCGAGGTGGATGACGTCGGCGGAGCTCTGGTGAAACAGCGGCATCATGTCGACCGCCTTGTTCTCCCAGACGTCGATCTGACCGTCGACGCTGCCGTAGCAGACGTGCCAGATCTTCGTCATCGTGATGCCCTCGAACATCGCGTTCTGGACGTCGATCTGCCACGTGTCCTGGGTGTAGGGCGGCAGCACGTCGATCAGCTGCACGGCCTCCAGGCCCATGTCCTGCAGGTAACGCAGCTCCTGGTTGAGCGCCTTGGCGATGTCGGTCGCCATCGCGACCTGGTCGCCGCCGTAGTGCTCGTCGTGCACGATCACGCTCTGCTGGGCGGGGCCGAGCAGGCTGAACTTGAACGGCTTCTCGGTCGCGTTCTGCAGCGCGTAGACGACGCCCTCGAACATCGGGCGGACCCAGTGGATCGGGCCCGAGACGACCGGCTTGTAGAACGGCCGGTACTTCTGACCGTCGCCGGGAGGACCGTAGAGCTCGAAGCCGCCGAGGTTCTCGGGCACGAAGTGGAAGATCGGCTCGAGCTGGAACCCCGGCGCCTCCCACTCGTAGTACTGGTGGCCGTCGGTGAGGATGTCCAGGCCGGCCTTCTCCTGCTCGTAGCAGCAGAGCTTGATCGCGTCCTCGTAGGTGACGCGGAGATCGTGGCTGCGGTAGACGGGCTCGTTCAGCGTCCCGAACACGCGGCCGCGGAGCCACTGGGGTCTGGGCAGCGCCCCGACGGTCGACGTGGGCAGCAGAACTTCTTCACCGCGTATCTGCATGTGTCTCTCCTCCTTCTCGGGTTAGCTCATCCGTCGCACGGCGGCGATGACGCGTTGCGCATTGGGGTTGACCTCCTCCTCGAGCACGCCGGCCGCGGGCAGCGGCACCGACGCCCCGCAGACGCGCAGGACCGGGGCGTCCAGGTCGTCGAATCCCTCGTCGGAGACGATCGCCGCCAGCGACGCGCTCCACCCGAGCTGCCCGGGACCCTCCTCGACGATGACCAGCCGGTTGGTCGTGGCCACCGACCGCAGCACCGCGGCCACGTCGAGCGGCACGAGCGTGCGCAGGTCGATGACCTCGGCGCTGATTCCCTCGTCGGCGAGCTGGTCGGCCGCCGCCTCACAGATCCCGACCGTGAAGGCGAGCCCGACGAGCGTCACGTCGGAGCCCTCGCGCAGCGTGTGGGACTCGCCGAGCGCCACCACGTGGTCGCCGTCGGGGACCTCGCCGGTCCTGCCGTACAACCCCTTGTGCTCGAACACGAGCACCGGATCCTCCTCGCGGATCGCGCCCGCCAGCAGGCCCTTGAAGTCCGACGGCGTGGACGGGCAGGCGATCTTCAGCCCGGGCACGCACATCGCCCAGCTCTCGGCGGACTGGCTGTGCTGGGCGCCGAAGCCCAGCCCGCCGCCGCCGTTGGAGCCGCGCACGACGAGCGGCAGGCGGACCTGGCCGCCGGTCATGTAGCGCGTCTTGGCGATCTCGTTGGCGACCAGGTCCCAGCAGGTGGCGTAGAAGTCGGCGAACATGATCTCGGCCACCGGCCGCAGGCCTCCCATCGCGGCTCCCATCGCCGAGCCGACGATCGCCTGCTCGGAGATCGGCGTGTCCCACACCCGCTCGGCGCCGAAGCGGTCGACCAGGCCCGGCGTGGTCTTGAACACGCCGCCGGGCGCGACGTCCTCGCCGAGCAGCACCACCCGCTCGTCGCGAGCCATCTCCTGCTCGAGCGCGGCGCGGATCGCGTCCCGGCCGGTCAGCTCCGCCACGCGCTGCCCCCGTCGGCCCACACGTCGGTCATCGCCGTCTCGCCCTGGGGGGACGGCGCGGCCAGCGCACGCTCGGCGACCTCGTCGACGAGCTCTGAGACCTCGCGCTCGACGCCGTCGAGCTCCTCGGCGGGCACATCGCGCTCGGAGAGCACCGTGCGATAGCGGCCGACCGGCTCCTTGCGCGCCCACTCCTGCACCTCGGCCTCGGGCCGGTAGGCGGCCGGGTCGGCGAGCGAGTGGCCGCGCAGGCGGTAGGTCATCGCCTCGACGATCGACGGTCCGTCGCCCTTGCGGGCGCGCTGCACGCGCTCGGCGATGACGTCGCGCACCGCCTCGACGTCGTTGCCGTCGACGACGACCCGGTCCAGGCCGTAGGCGGACGCGCGGTCCGCGGCCGGGTGGCGCACCGGGGTGACCGCGGTGATCGGGGTGTACTCCATGTACAGGTTGTTCTCGCAGCAGAAGATCAGCGGCAGCTGCCACACCGCCGCGAGGTTGACCGCCTCGTGGAACGCGCCGATGTTCGTCGCGCCGTCGCCGAAGAAGCAGACGGTGACGTTGCCCTCGCCCTTGAGGCGTTGGGCCCAGGCCAGGCCGCAGGCGATCGGCAGGTGCGCGCCGACGATCGCGTAGGAGCCGAAGTAGCCGTGCTCGACGCTCGTGATGTGCATCGAGCCGCCCTTGGCGTCGCAAACGCCGCCCTCGCGGCCCAGGAGCTCGCGCAGGACCGCCTCGGGATCGGCGCCGCGGGCGAGCGCGTGCGCGTGGCCGCGGTAGGTGCCGATCGTCGCGTCGCCCTCGCGCAGGCAGGCGGCGACGCCGACCGAGATCGCCTCGTGGCCGTCGGAGAGATGGCCGGGGCCGTGGACGCCGCCGTCGGTCCACAGCTGGCGGGTCTTCTCGGCCATCCGGCGCGCCAGGAGCATCGAGCGATACAGCTCGAGATCCGCGGCGTCGGGGGGTGGCGAGAGTGTCCCGGCTCGGTCTGGAGAGGAGTCGTCGGCCATCGGTGCGGTGCGAGTTCGACGCTAACAGCGGGCCGCGCGAGCAGCTTTGGCCACGGGAGACAAAATCGCTTCACCGCGTTTCATTCCGGCGATCGCGGAGGTAGGTTTGGCGCGTGACCGCCGAGTCCGCGCAGCGCTGGACCGCCACGCGCGCGATCGTGACGGGCGCCGCCTCGGGGATCGGCGCCGCGACCGCGCGGCGGCTCGGGGCCGCGGGGGTTGCGCTCGCCCTGCTCGATCGCGAGCCCGACGCGCTCGCCGCGATCGCCTCCGAGCTGGGCGCGGCCGCCTACGAGGTCGACGTCACGAGCCCGATCGCGGTCGACGACGCGGTGGCCCGGGTCGGGCCGATCGACCTGCTCGTCAACGCCGCCGGCATCACCGGCTCGCACGCTGCGGGCACCTGCCACGAGACGCCCGACCTCGAGTGGGAGCGGGTGATCGCGGTCAACCTCACCGGGACCTTCCTCCTCTGCCACGCGGTGCTCCCGGCGATGATCGCCGCGGGCGGCGGCCTGATCGTCAACCTCGCCTCGATCGCCGGGATCGTCGCCTTCCCCGGCCGCTGCGCCTACAGCGCGAGCAAGGGCGGGGTGCTCATGCTGACCCGCTCGATCGCGGTCGACTACGGCGGTTCGGGGATCCGCGCGGTCGCCATCTGTCCGGGGATGATCCACACCCCGATGACCGACTGGCGGCTGAGCGATCCCGCCATGCACGAGGAGATCGTGGCCCGCATCCCCCAGGGCCGGGTCGGCCAGCCCGACGACATCGCCGAGACGATCGCGCTGCTGGGCAGCGGCGCGATGGCCTACATGAACGGCGCGCCGCTCATCCTCGACGGCGGCTGGACCGCGATCTAGTGAGCCCAGCCGCGTTCCAGCTCGGCGACGCGGCGGCGCGGCTCCTCGCCCCGGGCAGTGAGCGAGCGCAGGATGCTGAGCGCGAGCTGGACCTCGAAGCGCGTCGACTGGCTGGCGAGGTCGATGCCGGCGAGCTCCTGGACGCGGTCGAGCCGATAGCGAACGGTCTTGGCGTGCATGAACATGCTCTCGGCGGTCCGCTTGAGGTTGCAGTCGGCGGCGAGATAGGCATCGAGGGTGTGGACGAGGTCGATGCTGTGCTCGTCGTCGTAATCGATCACGGGCCCGAGGACGTTGCGGGCGAACTCGAGCAGCTCGCCGCGGTCGCCGGGCGCCAGTAGGAAGCGCAGGACGCCGAGATCGTCGAACAGCGCGACGCGGTGGGCGTCGTCGATCGCCGCGATCGCCGACAGGGCGCTGTCGGCCTGGGAGCGCATGGCGCTGAGGTCGGGGGACCAGGCGGCGCAGGCGCTGACGCCGATCTTCACGTGCAGGCCCGGGCAGGTGCGGTCGATCGCGCGCTGGATGGCCTGGGCCAGGCGCCGGGTGGTGGCCGCGTCGGGCGTGCCCGAGATGAGCAGGCCGATGTGCGAGCCCCGCCAGGCCGCCACCGCGCAGCGGCAGCCGTGGTCGCGGGCGGCGCGCTCGACCGTCCGCGCGAGCTGGGTGCGGCCGCGGTCCATCAGGGCGACGTCGAGCGGGCGGTCGCCGGCGTGGTCGACCTCGAGGAGCAGCACGCGGGCGTTGGTCGGCAGCGTCTTGCCGAGCGCGTGGGCGCGCATCATCGCCTCGGCGTCAGAGCGGACGTTGCCCTCGAGCAGGTCCCAGAGCAGGTCGGTGTTCAGCCGCGTGTGCACTTCCCAGACCTCGCGCTCCTTGGTCAGCTGCAGCGCGCAGACGATCGCGGCCTGCTCGACGATCACGTCGGTCAGCTGCGGCGGCTCGTCGTCGAGGCCGACGATCAGATAGCCGATCGGCTCGCCGCCGGCGATCGCGGGCGTGGTGAGCATCCGCGACTGCTGATCGCCGCCGAGCCGTAGCTTCTTGCGCGGGGCGCAGTCCAGCCACTCGCGCAGCTGCGCGACCGCCTCGCCGACGTGGTCGCCGGCGCCATCGGAGGCGGCGAGCTCGTTGAGCTCGTCGTCGACGATCGCGGCCCAGCCGCCGGTCAGCTCGGCCACCACCGAGCTGAGCTCGGCGAGGCCGCTGCCGTCGAGCACGATCCGCGTCAGCTGCTCGTGAACCTCGGTCGAGCGCCGCAGGAGCGCGTTCTGGGCCTCGAGCTGCCGGTTGGCCTGCTCGAGGCGATCGACCGCCTTGCGCTCGGTCTCGTAGAGGTCGGCGTTGAGGATCGCCACCGCGGCCATCGACGCGAGGCTGCACAGCGTGCGGACGTCCTCGTCCTCGAACACCGACGGCCGCCGCCGCCACGCCATCAGCGTGCCGACCGCGCGGCCCCGGACGAACATCGGCGCGCCCATCGCCGAGCGCTTGCCCTCGGCGCGCGCGACCTCGACGAAGTGCCGCGAGATGACGCCGTCGGTCTCGTAGTCGGCGACGCGGAACGGCTGCCCGGTCGCGTACACGCGACCGGCGACGCCCTGCCCGGCCGGCACGTACAGCCGCTGGGTCTCGATCTGGCGATGGCCCGCGCACGCGCGCATCCGCACGCCGGCCTCGTCGGGATCGGCGAGCAGGATCCCCGCGATGTCGGCGTCGGTCAGCTGCTGGACGGCGTTGAGGATCGCCAGCAGCGTCGGCTCGGACTCGAGCTGGCCGAGCACGTCGGCCACGAGCGCGTTCAGCGCCTGCAGCTCGGCGCCGATCCGCGCCGCGGGATCGCCGGACGGGGCGCCCGGATCGGCGCCGTTGGCATCACGCACTGCCGCGAGACTCAACCTTGTCCTCTCCTCTGGACCCAGGAAAATGGTACGCCATGCCCGGCTCCTCTGCGTCGGAGTAGGGGGCCGACGGAGGATTATCCGGGCGAGACCATGGCCCCCCTTCCGTCGCTTGACACGATCTAGTCCTCGTGCGCGATCTCGTGGCAAACGACATGGCGCGTCCCTACCGGGCGCTGAGCGTGCAGGAGACCGACGTCCCGCTCGCCGAGCCCGAGCTCAGCGAGCTGATGATCGACCGTCTCGTCTACCGGCGCACCGAGTTCATCGCGCTGGCCAACGGCGACGAGCGCGCGCTCATCCAGGTCGACCACGCCGAGGACGAGCTGTTTGAGCCGGTCACCGACATGCGCCTCGTGGCCGGTCCCGATGAGGTGCAGTTCGTCCACGCGCCGACGGTCAACACCGCCAACGCGACGCACATGGCGCGGGCGGCGCTCGAGCATCCGCGGCCCGCGCGGGTCTACCTCGTGGAGGGCCTCTTCCAGCACATCAACTTCATCGTCGAGCCCGCCCCGGTGCCCATCGTCGTGCTCGAGGTCGTCCCGCCCGAGCCGCCGAAGCTGCTCGAGATGGCCCGGCGGGTGATTGACTTCGACGAGGACCTGCCGCCGATCGAGCTGCGCGCCGAGCGGGTCGACATGGAGGCGATCGCGCGCTCGGCGCCCGCCCCGCGCTTCCTGTTCCCGTGCCGCTGCAGCGGCCTTGCGCTGAGAACCGAGGTCGACTTCCTCGACGCCGGCCCGCCGACGCGCGGGGACTGGACACTCGTCGGCTGCGAGCGCTCGCGCCAGATCCACGCCGCGCTGTACGAGGACGAGCTGGCGGCGCTGCGCACGATGTGCCCGCGCGAGCACGCCGACGCTCACGCGGACGGCCCGCCGCTGCTGCTCAAGTGCTGCCTGCGCGAGCGCGAGATCGAGCTCGAGGGCGAGCGGCGCGCGATCGTCCCCTGGGGCGCCTCGCTCGACGAGGTCCGCGAGGCGCTGCACGCGCTCGCCGGGGCGGGGGTGCAGGCCCCCGCGGCCGGATGACCCGCCGCGCCGGCCGGACGCGGAGGGGCGCGTGAGCTCGCACATCATCGACTCCGAGCAGTACGGCCACCTGTGGTCGACCGAGGCCACGCGCGAGCTGTTCTCCGACCGCGGGCGCCTGCGCGGGTGGCTGGAGATCCTCGTCGCCCTCGCCGAGGCCCAGGCCGAGTGCGGACTCGTTCCCGGCGAGGCGGCCGAGGCGATCGCGCGGACGCTGCCCGACCTCGAGCTCGATCCCGCCGCTGTCGGGCGGGCGACCCAGGAGGCCGGTCACTCGACGCTCGGGCTCATTCGCTGCCTGCAGGCCGAGCTTCCGCTTCAGGCGCGCGAATGGATCTACTACGGCGCCACCGTCCAGGATCTGACCGACACCTGGCTGGGGATCGTCATGCGCCGGATGTGCGGGATGCTCGGCGAGGGGGTGAACGAGATCGAGGCGGCCGCCGTGGCGCTCGCCCGGCGCCACCGCGACACGGTTACCCTCGGCCGCACCCACGCTCAGCCGGGGCTGCCGATCACCTTCGGGTTCAAGGCGGCGGTGTGGGTCGCCGAGCTGCGCCGCCACTCCGAGCGCGTCACCGAGGCGACGCCGCGGCTGGCCGTCGGACAGCTCGCCGGGGCGGTCGGCTCCGGCGCGTTCTTCGGCGAGCGCACGATCGAGCTTCAGGAGCGCTTCCTGGGTCGCCTCGGCCTGCGGGTTCCCGAGATCGCGTGGCTGACGGCGCGCGACCGGGTCACCGAGCTGATGGTCCTGTGCGCGATGGTGACGGGAACGCTGGCCAAGGTCGGCAACGAGATCAAGCAGCTGCAGCGGGCCGAGATCGGCGAGGTCCGCGAACCGACCCGCGACGGCCTCGTCGGCAGCATCACCATGCCCCACAAGCGCAACCCCGAGCTCTCCGAGCACCTCGGGACGCTCGCCCGGGTCGTGCGCGGCGGGGCGTCGCTGGCGCTCGAGGGCGGCGCCCACGAGCACGAGCGCGACGGCACGGCGTGGAAGACCGAGTGGGCGTTCGTCCCCGAGGGCTGCTCGGCGACGGCGGTCGCGCTCGGGCTGGCGGCCGAGCTGCTCTCGGGCCTCGAGGTCGACGCCGAGCGGATGCGCGCCAACCTCGAGGCCCAGCGGGGCTACGTGCTCTCCGAGCCGGTCATGGCGGTCATCGCCGACAAGGTCGGCAAGCACGAGGCCCACCGGCTCGTCTACGAGGCGAGCATCGCCGCGGTTCGGCGCGGCGACACGTTCGCCGAGGCGATCCGCGGCTCCGACGCCTCCGCCCACCTCGACGAGGACGAGCTCGCCGCGGCGCTGGATCCCGAGCGGACCGCCGCGCACGCGGCGAGCTTCGTCGATCGCGTCCTGGGCGTCTCGGTGACCGGCTGATGGAGCCGGTCCGCACCGCCCCGCCCGCCGGGTACCTCGGCGCCGAGGGTCGGATCACCTCGGGACCCGCGCCGGCGATGGAGATCGCCGGCTACGGCTACGAGATCGCCGACGCCGAGTTCCTGCACGAGGCGCTGGGCATCGCGCACCTCGCCCACGTGACGATGCTCGCCGAGCAGGGCGTGATCCCCGCGGCCGACCGCGGCCCGCTCGTGCGCGGCGTGCTGCGGATGATCGAGATCCCGGTCGACGAGTTCCCCTACGAGCGTCAGCTCGGCGACGCCTATAACTCCCAGGAGAAGTGGCTCGAGGCCGAGATCGGCGCCGCCGCGGGCTGGCTGAGCGCGGGTCGCACCCGCCGCGAGGCGGGACGGCTCGCCTTCCGGCTCGTGCTCCGCGACGCGCTCGTCGGCCTCGGGCGGGCGACGGCCGCGTTCGCGGACTCGCTGACCGCCGTCGCCCAGCGTCACGCGCAGACCCTGGCGCCGGACTACACCTACCTGCAGATCGCCCAGGCGACGACGTTCGGCCACTACCTGCTGTCGTTCTCGTATCCGGCGCTGCGCGACTGCGACCGCATCCGGGCGGCCCTGTCCTGGGTCGATCGCAGTCCCGGCGGGGTCGGCGGCGTCGCCGGGTCGCGCCTCCCGCTCGACCGCCGGCGGATCGCCGAGCTGCTCGCCTTCGCCGGGGTGATCGAGCATGCGCGCGACGCGATGTGGCAGACCGACGGCCTCGTCGACACCTGCGGCGCGGCCGTCAACGCGACGACGAACTGCGCCCGGCTCGCCCAGGACCTCGAGATCTACGCGAGCTCCGAGTTCGGCATCGTCCAACTGGCGAGCGATGTCTCGCGCGCGAGCGCGCTCATGCCCCAGAAGCGCAACCCCTACTCGCTCCCGGTCATCCGCGGCGCCGCGGGGCTCGTGCTCGGGCGGCTGACCGGCGTCGCCGCGATGCAGCAGACCCCGTCGGCGCGGACCGACAACCTGCTCTACGCGTATCGCGAGGTCCTCGGCGCGGTCCGCACCGCGGGCGAGGTCGTCGACCTCGCCGCCACCGTCGTGCGGGGGCTGACGATCTCGCAGGCGCGCCTGCGCGAGCTCGCCCACACCGGGTTCGCCCAGGCCACCGACGTCACCGAGGCCCTCTGCCGCAACGGCGCGATGGACTATCGCTCCGCGTATCGCGTGGTCGCCCGGGCGGCGGCGATCGCGGTCGACGAGGGCTTGGCCGATCTCACCCACGATGCCCTGCGCCAGGCCTCGGAGGAGGTTCTCGGCGAGCCGTGCGCGCTGCTCGCGGGCGAGCTCGACGAGCTGCTGGATCCCCGGGCGGCGGTCGACAGCCGGACGATCGAGGGGGGCGCGGCGGCGGGACCGCTGCGCGACATGGTGCGCGCCTGCGGCGAGCGCTGCGCCGAGGCGACGGCGGGGTTCGCGGCCGACGCCCGGCGCTACGAGGCGATGCCCGCAGCGCTGCGGGCGGCGGCCGCCGCGGTCTGCGGGTGATCGCGGCCTACGGGTGACCGCGGTCTGCGGCCGGGGGCGGTTCAGCGAGCGAGCTCGGCGATCCGCCGGTCGAGCTCGGGGACGTGGGCGCGGAGGCTCGGGAGGTTGACGACGATGCCCTCCTGGGTGCTGCGAGCGAGCACGACGACCGCGGGCTCGTCGGGCGACGGGTTCTCCTCGCGGTGGGGCACGTAGGGCGGCACGTAGATGTAGTCGCCGGGCTGGGTCTCGACGCGCTCCTCGACGTCGTCGCGCAGGAACACGAACACGGGGTGTCCGCTGACGACGTAGATGCCGGTCTCGGCCTCGCCGTGATGATGGTCGCCCGAGACCATGCCGGGGGCGACGTGGTTCTCGCCCATCCAGATCTTCTGCGAGCCGTTGCGCGCGCCCGAGATCGCCTCGTAGCGTTGCATCCCGGGCGTCTGCGCGGTCTCGGCGCTCAGCGTCCCGCCCGCCGTGTGGTGCAGCTGGCGATGCCAGGCCGCCGTGCCGGGGTCGATCGAGGTCATCGACGGCGACGATACCGCGCGATAGCCTGGCGCACATGTCAGCGCTCACCGGCAGCTGTGGCTGCGGCGCCGTCACCTTCGAGTGCTCGGAGGCTCCGACCGCGGCCGCGTACTGCCACTGCACGCGATGCCAGAAGCGGACCGGGACCGCGGCGCAGGCCTCGGCGCTCATCGTCCCGGGATCGCTGAGGATCACCGCCGGCGAGGACGACCTGCGCGACTGGCGTCCCGAAGGTGGCCTGGCCAAGACGTTCTGCGGCCAGTGCGGGTCGCACCTGTTCGGTCGCGATCCGCAGACCGGCGAGATCCAGATCGTGCGGATGTCGGCGTTCGATGCCGACCCGGGCGTGCGCCCCCGCCTGCGACAGTTCGTCGCCTATGCGGCGGCGTGGGAGCCGATCCCCGAGGACGGCCTGCCGCGCTACGACGAGGCCCGTCCCAGCGAGTAGGTCGTGGACGGCGTGACCGTCGGCGGCGACGGCGTCGCGCGCTGCTCCTGGGCGACCACGGCGTCTGACTACTGCGCCTACCACGACCGCGAGTGGGGCCGGCCGGAGGCCGACGACGTGCGGCTGTTCGAGAAGCTGTGCCTCGAGGGGTTCCAATCCGGGCTGTCGTGGCTGACGATCCTGCGCAAGCGCGAGGCGTTTCGCCGCGCGTTCGCCGAGTTCGACTTCCATCGCGTCGCCCGCTTCGGTGACCGCGACGTGGCTCGGCTGCTCGCCGACGCGGGGATCATCCGCCACCGCGGCAAGATCGAGGCTGCGATCAACAACGCGCGCCGGGCGGTCGAGCTCGTCGCGGACGAGGGCTCGCTGGCCGGCTACGTCTGGCGCTACGAGCCCGTCGGGCGCGGCGAGGCCAACGCCCGGGCGCGGCTGACCACGAGCGCCGAGTCCACCGCGCTGGCGCGCGACCTCAAGCGGCGCGGGTGGCGGTTCGTCGGGCCGACGACGATCTACGCCTTCATGCAGGCGATGGGCCTCGTCGACGATCACCTGCCGGGCTGTGCCGCCCGCCCCGAGGTCGAGGGTGAGCGGGCGCGCTTCGTTAGGCCCGGTTAGATGATCGGCCGAGGCAGCGGGCCAGAGCTACGAGATCCAAGCTGGGCGGAAAAGCGTCGCTCAGCGTCGGTTAGACGTCCCGCCTCGCGGGCGCAGGCCCCTCCTGCCCAGACAGTTTCAATCGCGACCGCTAGGCCGCCCGCAGGCGCGCGGCCTCCTCGGGGCCGCAGCCGCGCAGGTCGGAGGCGAGCCGCGCCGCGGTCGCTCGCTCCCAGCGGCCGCTCTGGACGAGGGTGTCGCACAACCGGTGTGCGTCCTCGAGCGCCGACTCGGCGGAGCCGGTCAGCTCGGAGCTGAACAGCAGGGTGTCGGCCGCCGCGCGGATGCGCTCCTGCTCGGAGTGCAGCAGCTTGCTCGGTCCCATGTCGGCGAGGGTCTGCATGACGCGGCGATAGGCATGTGAACGCTCTGGACTCATGACAGGCGATGCTAGGAAGGGTCACGGCGGAGTGATCGCAGGCGCGTCGGCGACGAGTCGCAGGTCGGTGCCGGTGAGGACGGCCAGCATCCCGGTCTCGACCTGCTCGGCGACCTCGGGAGCGTCGTTGGTGGCGCAGATCAATACTCGAGCCCGCCCGGCGGAGCGGTTGACGATCTGATGGGTGCCCGCGGGGCCGACCGGGAACGCCACCACCTCGCCGAGCTCGAGCGTCCGCTCGTCGCCCTCGCCGCGGCGCAGCGTCGGCGTTCCGGAGAGCACGAACAACAGCTCCTCGTTGGCGTGGTGGAAGTGCAGGGGCGACACCGTCGTGTCCGGCTCGAGCTCGTACAGGTTGGCCGCCAGGCGCGAGCCGCCGGCGTTGCGGGCGAGGCGCGCGGCGCGCAGGACGCCGGCCTCGGTGGGAATCTCGGCGTCCCAGGTGGGATGCAGAACGTTCACGTCACTCATGGTCGACGACGATATCAAATGATATCCTCAGCGATATGGCAGAGATCCAGACCCCCCTGTACGTCCGCCTGTCCGCCGACCCCCACCGCCGCCTCGAGGCCGCCGTGTCCGCGTCGGGCCGGAGCAAGCGCCAGATCGTCGAGGATGCGGTCCGCGAGCATCTGACCGATGACGGCGTCGTCGTCGGACGGATCGCCCTGCGCGAGGACGCCCCCGAGGTGATGACGTTGTCCGAAGCCGCCCACCTGCTCCGCGTCGAGGAGGCGCAGCTGCGCGCGGCGGCCGATGGCGGAGACCTTCCGGGCCGCCGCATCGGCGACGAGTGGAGGTTCTCGCGCGCCGCTGTGCTGCGATGGCTTGACCGTGGCGGCTGAGCTGACGACGAACCTCGCGGTGCTCGAGCGCCTCGTGGCGCTCGAGGGCCGCGACGTCCTGGACATCGGCTGCGGCGGAGGCGGGCTCGTGCGCGCCCTCGCGGCGCGCGGCGCCCGGGCAGTCGGCCTGGAGACCTCCGAGCGGCAGCTGCGCGACGCCCGCGAGCGTCGGGTTGACGGCCGCGCCCGCTACGTCGTCGGCCGCGCCGAGGCGCTGCCCTTCGCCGACGGCTCGCTCGATGCGGTGCTCTTCGTGCTGTCGTTGCACCACGTGCCGACCGCGCGCATGGCGACCGCGCTGCGGGAGGCGGCGCGAGTGCTGCGCTCCGGCGGCGTGATCCACGTCGCCGAGCCGCTGACCGACGGCGACTACTACCAGCTGGTCCGGATCGTCGACGACGAGGACGAGGTCCGCGCCGCGGCCCAGGCGGCCATCGCCGAGGCGGTCGCCGACGGCCTGCGCCGCCTGACCTGCGTCGAGTACGACATCGGTACGACGATCGCCGACCTGCACGAGCTGCGCCAGAGGATCGTCAACGTCGACCCGGAGCGGGCGGCGACCTTCGACGCGCACCTCGACGAGCTGGCGGCGAGCTTCGAGCGCCTCGGCGAGGCCCACGCCGACGGCCGCTGGCTCAGCCAGCCGATGCGCGCCGACCTTCTCGCCCCGGCCTCCTAAGCTCGCACGGGGGCCGCGGGCTCGCGGCCCGGCGAACTGCGACCAGGAGAAGCGAATGGAATACGTCAACCTCGGCGCCACGGGCCTGCGCGTATCTCGCCTCTGCCTGGGCATGATGAGCTACGGCGAGCACGAAAGCCGGCCGTGGGCGCTGCGCGAGACCGACGCTGAGCCGATCGTCCGCGCCGCCGTCGAGGGCGGCATCACCTTCTACGACACTGCCGACGTCTACAACGGCGGCCAGAGCGAGGTGGTCACCGGCCGGTTGCTGCGCGCGCTGTTTCGCACCCGCGAGGAGTACGTGCTCGCCACCAAGGTCCACGGCCCGACGATGCCCGGCGAGAACGGCAAGGGGCTGTCGCGCAAGCACATCATGGCCTCGATCGACGCCTCGCTGCAGCGCCTCGGGGTCGACTATGTCGACCTCTACCAGATCCACCGCTTCGACTACGGCACCCCGGTGGCCGAGACGATGGGCGCGCTCCATGACGTCGTGACGGCGGGCAAGGCCCGCTACATCGGCGCCAGCAGCATGTTCGCCTGGCAGTTCGCCAAGGCCCAGGCCGCCGCTCGGACGCCCTTCATCTCGATGCAGAACCACTACAACCTCGTTTATCGCGAGGAGGAGCGGGAGATGATCCCGCAGTGCATCGACCAGGGAGTGGGGGTGATCCCCTGGAGCCCGCTCGCCCGCGGGATGCTCGCCGGCAACCGCAGCCGCGGCGGCGAGAAGCTGACCACGCGCGCCCAGACCGACGCGTTCGGAGACTCCTTCTACGATCCCGACGTCGACTTCGACGTCGTCGATCGCGCCGACGAGCTCGCTGGCCGGCGGGGCGTCCCGACCGCTCAGCTGGCGCTCGCGTGGCTGCTGCATCGCCCAGGCGTCACCGCGCCGATCATCGGCGCCACGAAGATCGATCATCTCGCCGACGCGCTCGCCGCCGAGCAGCTGTCGCTGAGCCAGGACGAGGTCGAGCGGCTCAACGAGCCCTATGTGCCCCACGCGATCGCCGGGCACCAGTGACGCCGCGCAGACGAGGGTGTACGTTGGGCTCGTGAGCTCCGCCACGACGCCGCCTCGCCCGTCCAACCGGGTGCTCGTGCTCTTCGGGGCCACCGGCGACCTCGCGGCACGCAAGCTGTTCCCCGGCTTCTTCCACCTCTTTCGCGAGGAGATGATGCCCGAGGATTTCCGGATCATCGGCTCCGGGCGCCACTCGCCGGGCTCCGACGACGCCTTCCGCCAGCTGATCAGGGAGGCGGTGCGCAACCACGGACGCGGCGAGCCCGACGAGGACTGGGAGGCGTTCGCGTCGCGGTTGAGCTTCGTCGCGTCGACCGCCGACGACGGTTCAGAGCTCGCCGCCGCGATCACGGCCGCCGAGTCGGAGATCGGCGCCGAGGGCGAGCGGCTCGTCTACCTCTCGGTGCCGCCCGGGGCGATGCGCGACATGGTGCGGATGCTCGGGGCCACCGGGATCGCCGACAACTGCTCGCTCGTCGTCGAGAAGCCGTTCGGCCACGACCTCGACTCCGCCCGCGAGCTGAACGCCACGCTGCACGAGGTGCTCGACGAGGAGTCGATCTATCGCATCGACCACTTCCTCGGCAAGGAGGCGGCGCAGAACATCCTCGCACTGCGCTTCGCCAACGGCATGTTCGAGCCCATCTGGAACCGCGACCACGTCGCCTACGTCCAGATCGATGTCCCCGAGGCGCTCGACATCCAGGGCCGCTCCGGGTTCTACGAGCAGACCGGCGCCTTTCGCGACATGATCGTCACCCACCTGCTGCAGATCCTCGGGATCGTCGCGCTCGAGCCGCCGTCCCGGATCGACGCCGAGTCGCTGCAGCTCGAGCGGACGAAGCTGTTCGATGCGGTCCGTCCGATCGACCCGGGGCGGGCGGTCTTCGGCCAGTATGACGGCTACCGCGACGAGGACGACATCGCCGAGGACTCGACGGTCGAGACCTTCGCCGCCCTGGAGATCTACGTCGACGCCTGGCGCTGGAGCGGGGTGCCGTTCTACCTGCGCACCGGCAAGGCGATGGCCGAGGGCCGGCGCACGGTCACGATCGGCTTCACCGAGGCGCCGCTGCGCCTGTTCCCGCACTTCGCCCCCGGCGAGGTGACGCGGCCGTCGGAGCTCATCTTCGAGCTCTCCGACGACCCACAGGTCCGGATCGAGGTCCAGGCGAAGATCCCCGGGCCGGTGATCGACCTCGGGCGCGCCGCGCTGACGCTCGACATCGATCAGGCGTTCGGCGACCACGACGGGCTCGAGGCCTACGAGAAGCTGCTCCACGACGTCATGCTGTGCGAGCGCCTGCTGTTCACGCGTTCGGAGCAGATCGAGCGGCTGTGGGAGGTGTGCGCGCCGGTGCTCGACGATCCGCCCGCCGCCGAGGCGTATGCGAAGGGCAGCTGGGGCCCGGAGCGGGCGCGCGGGCTGCCCGGCGCCCTCGGCTGGCGCCTTCCCGACCACGACGTGGTCACCGACTGATCCGCGTGGTCACCGGCTGATCCGCGTGGTCACCGGCTGATCCGGCGTGGTCACCGGCTGATCCGGCGTGGTCACCGGCTGATCCGGCGCGGTCACCGGCTGATCCGGCGCGGTCACCGGCTGATCCGGCGCGGTCACCGGCTGATCCGGCGCGGTCACCGGCTGATCCGGCGCCGTCACCGACTGATCCGCGCCGGCGCCGGCCGAATCCGCGCCGGCGTCGGGTCAGCGGTCGGGCAGCCAGCCCTCGCGATAGGGGGCGTCGACGTCGGGCGGCAGGTCGGCGTAGGCGAGGTTCGCGTCGCGGGTCTCCTCGGTGACCGAGGCGCGGTGGCGCCGCGCGAGCTCGGACGCCGGGTAGACGACCTCGCGGCCGATTCGCGAGCCGAGACCGAGCAGGACGCACTGCCCATCGCCGGCTCCGACGAACACGTGCTCGGTCCAGGGCGGGCAGTGGACGAAGTCCCAGGCCGCCAGCAGCCGTTCGCCGCCCTCGATCAGCAGCCGGCACTCGCCGGCGAGCACGAGGAAGTCCTCCTGCTCGTTCTCGGCGTGGTAGTAGCAGGACGGCTGCCCGGGTTCGAGCACCGCGATGTTGACCCCGATGAAGTCGAACGGCGGGTCGCCCTCGAAGCGCGTGAACGAACCGAACACGCCGGTCACCCAGCGCGCGTCGCGGGCGTTGAGCACGAACCACCCCTGCCCGGACGGAGCCTGGCCGTGGCCGGCTCGCTGCAGCGGCGCCTCCCGTGGCATCGGCGCAGTATGCCGCGATCGTTAACGTCACTGCGGTGCCGTCCGTGCCGGGCGATCGAGCGTGACGCTGGCCAGCGAGATCCTGGCGCGCCGGATGCGCCTCCCGCGAGCCCAGACCCACGACATCGTCCGCGAGACGAACCTGGCGGTGGCCATGGACGACGGGGAGGTGCTGCTCGCCGATCGCTGGGTGGCGGCGGCGTCGCGGGACCGACCGCAGCCGACGGTGCTCGTGCGTTCCCCCTACGGCCGCGGCCACGTGGTGGGAATGCTCTACGGGCGGCTGCTCGCCGAGCGCGGGCTGCAGACGGTGGTCCAGAGCGTCCGCGGGACCTTCGGCTCGGGCGGCGAGTTCAGCCCCTTCGACGAGCGCGCCGACGGGCTGGCGACGCTGCGCTGGATCCGCGCCCAGCCCTGGAGCGCGGGCCCGGTCGCGACGTTCGGCGCCAGCTATCTCGGGCTCGTCCAATGGGCGATGGCGACCGCGCCGGAGTCCGAGCTGGCCGCGCTCGCGGTCCAGGTCTCAGCATCGCAGTTCCACGACCAGACGTTCCCGGGAGGCAGCCTGTCGCTGCAGACGGTCGCCTCGTGGATGGTGATCATCGCCACCCAGGAGCGCCGGCTCGGCGGGGTCGCGACCGGCCGCGGGCTCCGCGGGCTGCCCGACCAGCTGGCCCGACTGCCGCTCGCCGACCTCGACGAGCGAGCGACCGGCCGAGCGGTCGGGTGGTTCCGCGAGGGGTTCGGCGAGACGGGGCGGGAGAGCGCGTACTGGTCGGCGCGCGACTTCTCGCCCGCGGTCGCCGAGGTCAGCGCGCCGGTGTCGTTCGTCGGCGGTTGGTACGACATCTTCCTGCCCTGGATGCTCGCCGACTTCGAGCGCCTGCAGGACGCCGGACGCGCGCCGCGGCTGCTGATCGGGCCGTGGAGCCACACCTCACCGGGGCTGACCGCCGCCGCCGAGCGCGAAGGGCTCGCGTGGCTGCGCCGCCACCTGCTCGGCGACGGTCGCTCCGCGGTCAGCGGTCCGGTACGGGTGGTGGTCACCGGCGAGGGCGGAGGCTGGCGCGACCTGTCGCGCTGGCCGCCGTCGGGGACCGGTGAGCGCCGGCTGTACGTCGCCGGCGATGGGCGGCTGAGCGACCGGGCCCCGGCGCGGGCGGGGGAGGCGGGGGCGGGCGCGACGAGCGCGAGTCAGGGCTACCGCTACGACCCGCGCGACCCGACGCCGTCGCTCGGGGGACCGGTGTTGCTCGACCGGAACCCGGTCGTCGACAACGCCGCGCTGGAGGCGCGCGCCGACGTCCTGGTGTTCACCGGCCCGTCGCTGACCGTCGCCGCCGAGGCGATCGGCCACGTCGGGGTCGAGATCCACGCGCGCACGAGCCGGCCCTGGTTCGACCTGTTCGCGCGCGTCTGCGACGTCGACCGCGCAGGCGTGTCGCGCAATGTCTGCGACGCGCTGGTCAGCGTCGCTCCCGGCCGCTTCGGGCAGGATGCCGACGGCGCCTGGCGCGTCACCTGGTCGCTGTGGCCGCTCGCGCACCGCTTCGCCGCCGGTCACCGCATCCGTCTGCTCGTCGGCTCGGGCGCGCACCCCCGCTACGCGCGCAACCCCGGCACCGGTGCCGATCCCCTCCGGGCCGGGGTCGACGAGATGCGGGCGGTCGACGTCGAGATCCTGCACGGCGCCGAGCATCCGTCGGCGCTCGTCCTGCCCGCGTCAGGCTGAGGATCCCTCGCGGGAGCGATGGCGACGCGACCGGCGCGGCCGCCGGCCGTCGGGGCGCGCCGGACGATGCGCGGGCGGGGCCTGCCCGGCGTGGGGGCGGCGACGCCCGGGCTCGTGCACCGAAGCCAGGCCGAGCTCGTCGGCGAGCCGCGCCGTCTCGGCGCGCTGTCCGGCGTCGAGCAGCGTGATCGCCACCCCCGTGCGGCCGGCACGCCCGGTGCGCCCGACGCGGTGGACGTAGCTGTCGCGGTCGTGCGGGGGATCGAAGTTGATGACGTGCGAGATGCCGCTGACGTCGATCCCGCGCGCGGCCACGTCGGTGGCGACGAGCACGTCCGTTGCACCGGTGGCAAACGCGGCCAGGGCTCGCTCGCGCTGTCCCTGGGTCTTGTCGCCGTGGAGCGCGACCGCGCCAACGCCGTGGCTCCCCAGGCGCTTGACGAGCCGGTCGGCCCCTCGCTTGGTGCGCACGAAGACGAGCGCCAGGTCCCGGCGCGCCGACAGCTCGTCGACCAGCCCGCGCAGCCGGTCGGCGCCCGGGCCCACGGTCACGAACCGATGCTCGATCTCGGCGGCCGCGCGGTGCGTCGGAGGACCCGTCTCGCGGCTGACCGGATCGACCGTGTAGCGCCGGGCGAGCCGGCCGGCCTCGCCGTCCAGCGTCGCCGAGAAGAACAGGGTCTGGCGCGACCGCGGGCAGGCGCCGACGATCCGCTCCACGGCGGGCGCGAAGCCCATGTCGAGCATCCGGTCGGCCTCGTCGAGCACGAGCATCTGGATCGCGTCGAGTCCGAAGGCCTCGCGCGCGAGCAGGTCCTCCAGGCGCCCGGGAGTGGCCACGAGGATGTGCGCGTTCGCGGCGCGCTTGGCCTGGGCAATGAGCCCGACGCCGCCGTAGACGGTGGCGACGCGCAGGGCTCGGGCGTGGGCGACCGGACGTAGGTCGTCGGCGATCTGACTCGCGAGCTCGCGCGTCGGGGCGAGGATGAGCCCCGCGGGGCGTGGGCCGTCGGAGGCGAGGCGGTCGACGAGGGGGACGCCGAAGGCGAGCGTCTTGCCCGAGCCGGTGGGCGAGCGGACGAGCAGGTCGCGCCCGGCCAGGACGTCGGCGATGACCAGGCGCTGAACCGCAAACGGCTCGGTGATCGCGTCGCGCGCGAGTGCCTGCACGACCGCGCGCGAGACTCCGAGATCGGAGAAGGACTGCATGAAATGTCAACTCCTTGGGGCGGCTGATCGAGCCGCGGACGGTGTCGGGAGGCTGTGGCTGACCCGAACCGCCGATCGCGGGACCCAGAGCGAGCTGCCTCGCGGCCGCCGGGCGACCGCCGCTGCGACGCTAGCAGGCGCCGCAGGGCGGATAACCTGACCGCCCGCGATGCCGAGCCCTGCCTCCGCCGCCCCCGAGGTCGTCCTGAACGGAGCCGTGACCTGCGATCAGGTCGCGGCGATCGCCGCCGGGAGCCCGATCGGACTCGACGCCGAGGCGCTGCAGCGCGTCCGCGCCAACCGCGAGACGCTCGAGCGCATCCTCTCCACCGGGACCTCCGTCTATGGGATCAGCACCGGCTTCGGGGCGCTCGTGGTACACGCGGTCACGCCCGAGATGCAGCGTCACCTGCAGGTCAACCTCCTGCGCAGCCACGCCGCCGGGACCGGGGACGACCTGCCCGGCGAGATCGTGCGCGCCGCGATGGCGGTGCGGTGCAACGGCCTGCTGCTCGGCCACTCGGGCGTGCGGCCGCTCGTGCTGCAGCGCGTCGCCGCCCTGCTGAACGCCGGCTATGTCCCGCGCGTGCCGCGGACCGGTTCGCTCGGAGCCAGCGGCGACCTCGCGCCGAGCGCGCACGCCTTCCTGCCGCTGCTCGGCGAGGGCGAAGCCTTCGCCCCCAACGGCGCGCCGATCGGCGGCGGCGAGGTCCTGCGCCGGCTCGGCATGGCGCCGCTGCAGCTCGAGAGCAAGGAGGGGCTCGCGCTCATCAACGGCACCCACTTCATGAGCGCGATCGGCGCGATCGTCGCCCGGCGCATGCGGCGGCTGCTGGCCACGATCGACGCGGTCACCGCGGCCACGATCGACGCGCTGCGGGGCGCGCTGCCCGCCTTTGACCCGCGCGTGCATCGCCTGCGGCCGCTGCACGGCCAGAGCGCGAGCGCCGCCAACATCGTCACCGCGCTGCGGGGCTCGGCGCGCGTCGCCGGGCCCGCCGCGCTGCGCCTCCAGGACGCCTACTCGCTGCGCTGCGCCGCTCCGGTCCACGGGGCCGCGCGCGAGGGGCTGCGCTTCTTCTCCGAGCTCGTCCACGCCGACCTCAACGCCGTGACCGACAACCCGATCGTCTTCGAGGATCCCGACGAGGTCATCTCCGCGGGCAACTTCCACGGCCAGAGCCTCGCGCTCGCCTTCGACACCCTGCGCTTGACGATCGCCGATCTCGCCGCGATCTCCGAGCGACGCACGTTCCGTCTCGTCTCGCCAACGCTCAACGGCCGGCTGCCCGCGTTCCTGACCGCCGACGCGGGCGCCTCGAGCGGCTACATGGTCATCCAGTACACCGCCGCCGCGCTCGTCGCCGAGCTGCGCGCGCTCGCCCACCCGGTCAGCGTCGACACGATCCCGACCTCGGACAACCAGGAGGATCACGTCTCAATGGGCATGACCGCGGCGCTGATGACCTGGGAGGCGCTGCCCCGGCTCGAGCGCGTGGTGGCGATCGAGCTGCTCTGTGCCTGCCAGGCGCTCGATGCCGACCCCGGCGCCGCCGGCGCGGTCGTCGAGGCGCTTCACGCCGCGGTGCGCGGCCGGGTCCCGACGCTGACCGATGACCGGCCCCCGGCGGGCGACCTCGACGCCGCGCTCGCGCTGATCACCGACGGGACTCCGGCCGAGCTGCTCGCCGCGGCGGGTGGCCGCCGATAGGCGCGCTGATCACCGACGGGACTCCGGCCGAGCTGCTCGCCGCGGGGGGTGGCCGCCAATAAGCCGGTCCCGCGGGACGTTCCGGCGGCCACCGGCCCCGGAGCTCGCACGAGCCGGGCGAGGAGAGCTCCGGCGGGCCGGGCGAGGAGAGCTCGGCGGGCCGGGCGAGGAGAGCTCGGGCGGGCCGGGCGAGGAGTGCTCGGGCGGGCCGGGCGAGGAGAGCTCGGGCGAACCTTCTCGTGTCCGCGGTTCCGGCGCCGAGCGTGGTCTGGTTGACGTCGCCCGTCGACGCAGATCCAGGCCACTGCCGCTGAGGTCGGGGGTGTGGGCGAGGATGGTCTCGCGCGAGGTGGCCGTCGAAGAGCGGGGATGGCGGCCTGGCACGCCCAGTGCGATCGGGTGTCAATCCGGGGGCAACGGCTCCTGCGGGCTCAGGCCAGCCCGCGTTCCTGCACGGCTGGTTTCACTTCTGGATCAACCTCCAGTCAGGCGCGCCGTCGTTGTTTGCGACGCTGACCGGCATCGCGGAGAGCGGCCTCGCGCTCGTGCTCCTGCTGGGCGTGGCGCGGCGGGTCGGCTACACCGCCGGCACGATCTATGCCCTGTTGGTGTGGGCGGTCGGCGAGGGGTTCGGCGGGCCCTACCTGTCAGGATCGACCGACATTGGCACCGGCATCATCTACACGATGCTGTTCCTCTCCCTGCTCGCGTTCGCGTCGCCGGCGCGGCGGGAGCGGTTCAGTCTGGACCGTGCGCTTGAGCGCCGGCTGGGGTGGTGGCGGTTCGTGGCCGAGCCCTCACGCGGTCGACCGCGTCTGCGGCGGGGTCCGAGTGGAACCGGTCGTCGTCGGGGAGACGTGAGCTTCGCTTTGCCAAGCGCGCCCAGAGTGGCCCCGGATGACGCAGCCGTGGTGAATGCCTGACGAGCATGTCGGCGCCGGCGTTACCGGCACGGAGCTAGAGCGCGGCGCCGTCGGTGTCGTGACCGGCGTGATCAGGCGATCGAAGCGAGGGGAGAGGCCCCAATGGGGATTGAACAACTCTTTTTGGAAGGTGACGAAGTGTCTGACTCGAGTTTGAATCCGATCACCCGGCGTCGCGCGCTCACGCTCGGGGGGCGCGGCCGCTGGCCTGGTCTCCGCCGGGGCGCTGGCCGGGGGCGCGCAGGCGGCGCAGCCCGCCGACGGCGGGCGGTGGAGCGGACCGATGCTCAAGCAGAGCGGCACCCTCCTGTTCCTCGGGCTGGCGCTGATCGGCCCGATCGCGCTCAAGCTGGCGAGCACCGGATATCGGTTTGCGCGCTACTACATGGCCGATTCGGCCTACCGCGCCAAGGGTCCGCCCGCGCCGGCGCTCCGCGGTCTCGCGCCGCTGGTCGTGCTGCTCACCTTTGCCGTGTTCGGCACGGGGGTCGCGCTGCTCGTGCTCGGTCCGAGCTCACGCCAGCCGCTGGTCGAGCTGCACAAGCTCAGCTTTATCGCGTGGATCGCGATCACCGCCATCCACGTCCTCGGCCACCTTCCGGAGATCATGCGACTGCTGTCACGCGCGTCTCGCACGCGACGCGCGATCTCCGAATCGCCTGCGGGCGCGTTGATGGCCGGACGCGAAGCGGGCCTCCCGCTCGCGCTGCCCGGCCGGCAGGGTCGGGGAGCGGCGCTCACCGTCGCACTGCTGGGCGGTCTCGTCCTCGCGGTCGCGCTCACCGGCCAGTTCGCCGTCTGGACCCATTGACCGCCGGCGTGTCCGCTTTCAGGCGCAGCGCGAGCGTCGGGCACGCGCTCACCGCTCGGCGGGCGAGGCCCTCGAGCCGCGCGGGGAGCTTGGCGTCGGCGATCACCGGATAGCCCCACTCATCAAGGACGATGACCTCGGGCAGGAGTTCGGCGCACAGGCCGTGGGCGTCGCAGGCGATCGGGTCGACGGCGATCCGCATTGCGCTCAGCCTCTCAGCGCGAACGCCGGGACGGTCAGCTGCGGCGGACGCTCGCAGGCATCGCACGGGCCGTGGCGGGCGTGATCGAGCAGGTCGACGGAGAACAGGTCGAGCGCGCTTGTCACGAGCTGAGCGACCCCGTCGGGATGGGCACAGGCCCCCCGGCCGCGCGACAGCCGGCACCACCGAGTGAGATCGTCGAGCACTGACGGCCGGGCACCACCGGCGGCGATCGACTCGAACGCGTCGGCGATCGCGCCCAGGCCGCGGACGCACGGGCCGCACTGGCCTGAGCTCTCGCTGGCGAGCCAGCGCGTGACTCGCGCCATCTCGGCGACCGGGCACGCGCTTGTCGGCAGCGCGAGGATGACGCCGCTGCCGAGCCGTGCCCCGACCGCGCGCAGGCCCGCCTCACAGAGGACGAGCGCACCGGCGCGGGGGGCGGGGACCCACGTTCCCGCATAACCACCAACGAGATAGGCATCGATTTCTTGCACCGCGCCCCCGGCGGTGTCGAGCAGTGCTCCGAGCCGGGTGCCGAGGGCGATCTCATAGACGCCGGGCCGCGCGACCGCGCCGGCGAGCGTGACAAGCGCCGTCCCGGGCTCCTCGGCGGTGCCGAGCTGCGCAAACCATTCGGCGCCGTGGCGGGCGATGAGCGCGACATGGGCGACCGTCTCGACGTTGGAGACGAGCGTCGGCCGCCGGCCGATGCCGCGCTCGGTCACGCGCGGCGGGACCGAGGTCGGCGCCGCCACGCCCTCGTTGTGCCAGCGCACGAGCCCGGTCTCCTGACCGCTCACGTAGCCCGACGGCACGGCCGCTACCGTCGCCGCGATCCGTCCGCCACGCAGCTCAGGTCGGGCGTCGAGCGCCCAGTTCAGCATGTCGTCGCCGACGAGATCGCCCTCGTCGAGGGCGAAGCGGATGTCCGCGGCGCCGGCGGCGCGCGCGAGCGCCAGCGCGCCGTCGATGACGAGGTGCGGCAGGCGGGTGAGGAGCAGGTGGTCCTTGATGCTCAGCGGTTCCCCCTCGCAGCCGTTGACGACGAGCACTGCCGGCCTGCGCCCCCGGCGGACCGCCTTGAGCTTGATCGCGAGCGGAAAGCCGCCCCCGCCGCGGCCGCGCAGCCGGGCGCGGCGCAGCTCGGCGACGAGCGCGCGGCCATCGGTGTCCGCCGGCAGCTCGCCGTGGACGCGGCCATGGCCGTCGCGGTCGAGCGGGACGTCTTCGAGGCCGCGCAGCAGACGCGGCAGGCTCATGTGCGGCCGCCCCCGTGCCGGTGCCCAGTGGTGAGCAGGCGCCGATCGGGAATGAGCGCTCCCGCCGGCGCCAACAGGCGAGCCGGGGTCCCGGACCGGCGTGCCCACCCGCCCCCGAGCGGCCCGCTCGGCAGCCACACCACGACGCCGAGCACGAAGACGCCCGCGACGCCGAGCGCGAGCATCCGGCGCGCGGCGTGCGAGGGCCAGCCGAGGGCCGCGCGGGCGACGATCCCGAGCGTCATCGACGCCGCGCCTCCGACGTAGACGACGGTCATCCACGTCTGCCGCACGTCACTGCCGGTCCCGAGCCCGTGCAGCACGGCGACCGGCCACGAGCCGTAGGCGAGCCAGTGCACCGCGCGCCACGCCCGGTGCCCGAGCCGGTGGCGGACGACGCTTGTGAGCACGACCGCGAGCAGGAGGTCGCAGGCGACGGCCCCGAGCCCGAGCCACAGCGGCCGGTAGGCGCCAACGAACGGGACGACGGCGTCGAGCAGCGAGATCGGCGCGAACCCGTCCAGGACGGCGGTGAGAACGTGGACGGCGAGAAACACGACGGCGAGCAGCGAGGTCGACCGGTGCAGCCCGTCGACCGCGAACCGTGGCCAGCGCCGGGAGGCGAGGCGGCCGACCCCGGCGATGCCGATGACGACGCTCGCGCTCAGCAGGATGAGCACGACGGCGCCGCTTGCGCGGGTCAGATACCACTCGGCCTTCACGCCGGCCACCCGCCGAGCACCCGCACCGCGCCATCGACGGCGACCAGGCGTGCCGCCAGCGCGTGCTCGTGCAGCCAGCCGGCCGCTTGCTCGCCGAGCACCAGGGCCGCTGTCGCGGCGATGTTCGCGCCCGTACAGCTGTCGGCGGCGACCGACGCCGTCCGCCACCAGGGCGCGACCGGCTCGCCGGTGAGCGGGTCAAGCACATGGTGACGCGCCCGGCCGGTGTGGCACCAGCGGCGCGTGAGCAGGCTCGACGTCGCCAGACCCCCAGAGGCGATCGTCACCACCTGTCCGGCGTCGGAGAGATCGCGGTGATCGTCGGTCACCCGCACCGCCCACCCGCCGACGGGCGCTGCTCCGGCGGTGGCGATGTCCCCGCCAAGCGAGACCAGGACGCTGGCGCCGGTCGCTCGATGCGCCGACCGGGCGGCCCGGTCGGCGGCGAGCGCCTTGGCGGTGGCGCCGAGATCGAGGCGGACGTGCGCGGGGACGCGGACCGCGGGCGGCTGGTCCCACAGCTCGATCCCGCGCCACGCCGGGACGCGCAGCGCAAGTGAGCCGTCCTCGTGCTTGTTGACCGCTTCGGCAGTGAGCAGCGGCGTCCCGGCGGGGACCGGCTGTAAGGCGGCCTGGTCGCGGTCGTAGCCGAGCTCGACGAGGCTGTCGCCGAGCGTCGGGTCAACCGCGCCGTTGGTGACCCGGGCGGCATCGACGGCGACTCGCAGCGCCTGGAGCAGGAGCGGCGAGACGTTGATCCGGGCGCCGTGGGCGCGGTTGAGCGCCGAAAGCTCGGAGTCGGCACGAAAGCGGCTCGCCGCGGCGTCGACGGCCGCGATCTCGCGTTCGGCGGCCGCCCGGGCGCGGGCGGCGGCGGCGTCGTCGGTGCGCAGCACCGCGGTGGTGCCGAGCGCCGACCATGTGTGCGTCGCGATCACGAGGGGCGTCTCCGGCGGCGCCGCGGTCAGGAGCCGCCCGAGACGACTGGTGCCGGAGCGGAGGAGGGCGCGGAGGCTGCGGGAGCGGGAGGCGTCGACGGCGGAGCGACGACCGCTCCGTCGTGGGTGCCATCGGTGAAGCGGTGCGCCGAGCGGTTGCTCCGACGCACGGCGCGGTGCCGGCGGGGGCCGGCACGGCGCACGGCGCGGTGCCGCCGGGGGCCGGCCGCGGCCTGCCGCCGGCCTGCCGCGTCTCGGCGGTGTCGCGCGCCGATGGTCGTCGGGTGCCTTGCTGTCCTAGCGGTCGTCGGAGCGCGTGACGTCGAGGCCCGAGAGTGCCCCGGGAACGACCGGGCCGCGAAGGCCGCGAACAGTCCGGAGAGCGCAAGCGCGCCGACGGCGAGCAGCCGCCGGGCGTGGCGCAGCCTGCGCAGTGCTGCGTCACGCGCCGCCGACCGGGCGCTGATCGTCGACGAGCTCATGGGTTGCGAGGCTAAGGCCCACCCTAATCGGTCGGTGATCTCTCGATGAGAATCCTCTTCCCCTCACCTTGCGGGGCAGACGGGCCGTAGGATGGCGGCGTGGCGCGGGTCGTGCTCATCGAGGACGAGCCGGGCATCGTCGACTTCGTCACCCGGGGTCTCGCCGCTGCGGGCCACGAGGTCGCCTCCGCCAGCGACGGACAGACCGGCCAAGAGCTCGCCCTCGGCGAGCGGGTTGACCTCGTGGTGCTCGATCTCATGCTGCCGCGTCGCAGCGGCGATGAGGTGCTGCGCACGCTCGCCGACGCGCGGCCGGGATTGCCGGTGATCGTGCTCACCGCCCGGGGAGAGGTCCGCGACCGGGTGCAGGGCCTGCGCGCCGGCGCGGTCGATTACCTGGTCAAGCCGTTCGCGCTCGCCGAGCTCGAGGCGCGGGTCGGCACCCACCTGCGGGTGGCTCGCCAGACCCCGGCGACGGTCCTGCGCTCGGGACCGCTGCGGCTTGACCTGCTCACCCGCCAAGCGAGCCACGACGGCCACCCGGTCCGGCTGACCATCAAGGAGTTCGACCTGCTCGCACACTTCATGCACAACCCCGGTGAGCTCCTCACCCGATCACAGATCCTGCGCGCCGTCTGGGGCTATCAGCACGATCCACAGACCAACGTCGTCGACGTCTACGTTGGCTATCTGCGCCGCAAGCTCGCCGGCGAGGGCCGCGCTCCGGTGCGCTTCACCGCCGTGCGCTCGCGCGGCTACCGCCTGGAGGCGTGCCCGTGACCCGCGGCGCCAGCCTCCGTTGGCGGCTGGTCGTATGGGTGACCGGCGTCTTGCTGCTCGTGTGCGCGGTGACGTTCGTCGTCGTCTATGAGCAGACCGGCAGCGAGGCGAGAGCTCAGGTCGACTCAGACGTGCGCGACGATCTGAGCCAGCTGAGCGAGACGGCGCGCTCGCTGCCTGCCGCATCGCCGGTCGAGCTCGCCCGCCGCCTGCGCACGTACGTTCTCGCTCAGCCGTTCACCGGCTCCGCAGCCCTGCTGTTCGCCGTCGTTGTCGGCCACGGGACGGTGAGCAACCACCCCGAGCTGTTCGGCGGTCGCCGGTCCGACGACGGCGAAACGGCCGTCGTGCAGAACCGCGAGAACGCCCAGGGGCGAGCGCTGCTCACCACTCCCACGGGCCTGCGCACCGACCCGGCGCCCGACATCGGACCGATCCGCCTGGACGCGCGCGTGATGAGCCTCGACGGTACCCAGGTCCGCCTTGGCGCCGCCGAGCCGCTGCTCAGCGTCACCCGGGCGCAGCGCTCGGTCGCCCGGGCTTTCCTCATCGCCGGAGCGCTCGCGCTCGCGCTCGTGCTCGTCGCCTCCTACCTCGCCGGCGCGGCCGTGTCGCGGCCGCTGCGCCGCCTGAGCCGGGTCGCGCGCCGCGTCGATGAGGGCGACCTGCACCCCCGGATGCACCTGCCGCCGTCGGCCGGCCGCGAGATCCGGGTGCTCGCCGAGTCGTTCAACCACATGCTCGACCGCCTCGCCGCCGCCTTTGAGCACCAGCGCGAGTTCGTCGCCGACGCCTCCCACGAGCTGCGCACCCCGCTCACCGTGATCGGCGGCCAGCTGGAGGTGCTCGCCGCCCAGGACGCCCCCGCCCGCGAGGACGTCCAGCGGGTCGCCCGGATCGTCGCCGCCGAGGTCGCGCGGACCTCGCGGCTGGTTGACGACCTGCTCGTCCTCGCCCGCTCCGAGCAGGCCGACTTCCTGCGCCTGGAGTCGATCAACCTGCCCGACTACGTCACCGAGCTGTGGAGCGCGACGATCGTCGGGCACGAGCGGCGCTTCACGCTTAAGGGCGTCGCCGACGTCGAGGTCGTCGCCGACCCCGACCGGCTCGCCCAGGCACTGCGCAACCTGATCGTCAACGCGATCGCCCACACGACGGCGCCCGACGGGCTCGTCGCGCTCGAGGTGGAGTCGGCCGGCAGCGATGCACGCTTCACCGTCTGCGATGACGGCCCCGGGATCCCCGCCGCCGAGCGCGACCGGGTGTTCGAGCGCTTCCACCGAACCGACGCGGCGCGTGACCGCGCGACTGGCGGCGCGGGACTGGGACTCGCAATCGTCCGCGCGATCGCCGTCGCCCACGGTGGGTCCGCCCGCGCGCTCGCACCGCCGGCGGATAAGACCGGCGCCCGGCTGCGACTCGTCATCCCGGGCGTCGTGAGCCGGGCGCCGATGCGGACACTGGCCGGGGCGAGATCGATCGAAGGCTGACTGTCCTGAGCGCCGCCAGGGAGCTCTCGGGTGCCGCGGGACTCGCGGACGGGGGCACCGCGGCCCGCGCGAGCATCCTCCGCGCTCCGCGCGTCCGAACCGGCGCCCGCGAACAGCTCGCGGAACACCGGCACGCAGGAGCCCGCCGCCTGGTGTTGAACCCGTCGCCAACGCCGATATGCAATCACCGAACCCGCGCCCAGCCGATACTCGAGGGCCTGAGCGAATCGGCCCACGGCCGCCGCTCGCCGTCGTGCAGCGCCCGATCGAGCACCCGCGGCATCGCACGCGCCGCCGGGCGCGCCAGCGCGCTCGAAGCCGCCTGCGCTTCCGCGTTCGCCGGATCGTCGCGCTGGTGGTGCTGCTGCTGAGCGCCGATGTGATTCTGTCGCTGGCCGGCGCCCTGGCTGCCCCGTCGAACACGCCCGCCGGGGTGCAGTTCGTGGAATGGCTTCGCAACAACGGGGCTGCCGGACTCGTCTCGAGCATCGAGGGCATCTACTACAGCCTCGACGCGCCCGCCACCGGCGGACCGGCGCTGACGCGGCTCCCGCACCTGGGCACCGCAGCGGTCCGCGGCGCCGGCGCCGCCACCGGCGGCTCGACTTCGCAGCAGTCGAGTCACCGGCCGCCGCCGATCGCGCCCGTGATCTCGCCGGCGCTGCCCGGGGAGGGCATCTGGCAGGGCACCGGCCTGACCGTCGGCGGAGCGCCCCCTGTCCTGGTGACGGCGTTCCGTCCCGACCCGGAGTACCCGCGGACGGTGGCCGGCGTGGCCTGGATCGACCGCAGCCGCACCGACGTGCAGCTCTATCCCGGCCGCTATGAGCCGCCGGACTCGGGAGCCGTGCAGGCACAGGTGCCGCCCTCGCTTCGCGGCCAGCTGGTCGCGACCTTCAACAGCGGCTTCAAGCTCGAGGACGGCCACGGCGGGTTCGTCGCCGCCGGCCACGAATACGCGCCGCTGCGCGAGGGCCAGGCCACCCTCGTCCGCTATCGCGACGGCAGCCTCAACGTTCGCACCTGGACGGGCAGCCCCCACCCCGGACCGGATGTCGAGTTCGCTCGCCAGAACCTCCCGCTGATCCTCGAAGGCGGCCGGCTCAACCCGAGCCTGTCCAACGACTCAGTCTGGGGGCTGACGCTCGGCAACGCCGTGCGCGTCTGGCGCTCGGCCGTGGGCGTCGATGCCCGCGGGAACCTGATCTACGCCGCCGCCGCCCTTCAGACCGCCCAGAGCCTGGCTCGCATCATGCAGCGGGCCGGCGCCGTCCGCGCGATGGAGCTCGACATCAACTACGAGTGGACGACGTTCAACTTCTACGGGACCTGGGACGCCGGACAGGGACAGAAGCTGCTGCCCGGCATGAGCCGTTCCGCTGACCGCTATCTCTCGCCCGACGATCGGGACTTCTTCGCCGTCTACGCCCGGAGCGGGGGCTGATCGCCGATGCCGGCGCTGGCCAAACGGAGATCTTCGGGCCAATCAGCGCTGGTCACGGTGCGAAACCACCCGGTGCTCACCGATCTCGCGGTCGCCGCCGTGGTGACGGTCATCCTGTTGTCGCTGGCGTCGGGCCCGGCGATGGTCGGGATCGCATTGGTCGCGTTGGCGCTCGGCCGCGCCGGTACGCAGCTGCTGCGCCGGTACGTCGCGCACCGGCGCGCAGCACGGCGCACGGCGCTCGCGCGCTCGCGAGCGAACGGCACGCGCGGGTCAGGCCTGCATCGGTGAGTCGGCGGCGCTCAGGCTGATCCGTGCTCAGCGTCGGAGCGGTCGGTCTGCGAGCGCGTTCCGACCCTTGACGATCCGCAGCCGGACCCGTGGGCGCGGGACATGGGGTCATGACCCGTGTGTTCCGCTGCTCAGTCGCTTTCGTCGTGTCCGTTGGCATGCTTGCGGCGCTGAGGGGTCTTTACACTGGTTGGGTGAGTGTGGAGGCGGCGGGTGAGGCGCAGTTGCTCGCGCGGCTGCGGGCCGGTGATGAGCAGGCGTTTCGGGGCTTGGTGGGCCGTCATGATCGGGCGATGCGCCGGCTCGCGCGGTCGTTTGTGGCAAGCGCGGCGGTGGCTGACGAGGTGGTGCAGGAAACGTGGCTGGCGGTCATTCAGGGGCTTGATGGCTTTGAGGGGCGCTCGTCGCTGAAGAGCTGGATGTTTCGGATCCTGGTCAACCGGGCGCAGACGCGGGGCGCGCGTGAGCAGCGCAGCACTCCGTTCTCTTCGCTTGCGCGGGAGGAGCCCGAGGAGGGGCCGACGGTCGATCCCGACCGGTTCTTGCCGTCCGGTCATCCGGTGGCCGGCTATTGGCCGTTGACCCCGAGCCGGTTCTTTGAGCTGCCCGAGGAGCGGTTGCTGGCCGCGGAGACCTCGCGCGTGGTGGCCGGGGCGATCGATCGTTGATTGACGCGCGCCCCGGAGCAGCCCCGGGCGTGCCGCACGACGACGTTCCCGACCGCGCACGCCGACGACCGTGATCGAGAGCCCGCCCTGGTGATCGTCACCGGGGACGGGGCGGTATATCAACGCCTGCGACGCCGGAGATCCGGGCGGCCATAGTCACGTAAGGGCTCAAAACGTGATCCACTGCCGGACCGCCCGGATCGGGAGCCCAACGCGAAAGAAAGAATGCGTGGCCACTTGGATTCGCAAGACGACCCGCAGCCCTGCGAACCGGGCGAGCGCTCCTGCGACAGATGCCGAGGGCGTGGCGACATCCGTCCACCTGGGACTCGGGCAGAAAGCAGGCCTGTCCGCGGTGTCACGGAACTTCACAGCCATCGCGCTGGCGGCCCGCCTACGCCGCGCGCTGCTCGAGCTGGCTGTAGCGCTCGACGCTGACCAGCACGGCGCGCATCTGGTTTCTCTGGGTGAGCACGATCTTGTCGAGCTGGCCGTCGTCGAGCTGGTCGAGGAGGCGGTGCAGCTCGCGCATCGCCTCGCGGACGGTGGCCAGCTCGTGGTTTGAGACGCGCAGGCTGTCGGCCGGTAGGGGCATCGTGGTTGGGAGGCTAGGGCCGGGATCGGACGGAACCGTCGCGAGCGTGTCGGTGTTCTGTCCGCGCGGTCGGCGACACTCAACGGGTGAGCGCGGTGGCGTTTGACAGCTCGGGGGTGCGCGTCGGCCGGGCGCGCGGTCGGTATTTCCGGGAGAACTTCGCGCAGGGCGGGGTGGATCTGGTGCAGATCATTCCCGAGCTGGTCACCAACGCCGACGCGGCGATCGCTGCCTCGGGCCGCCCGAGCGGGCGGATCGTGCTCGCGTTCGCCGCGCCGGACCCCGAGCTGGTTCAGACGTGGCGGGCGCGGATGCGCGAGCTGCGCTCCCCGGCGCTGAGCGCGTGGCGGCATGAGCTGTCGTGCACCGACACGGCGAGGGCGTCGACGCCGACCTGGTCGACCAGCGCCTCGGCGCGCTGGGAGTGGCGCCGCCCAGCGCGGGGCAGCGCGGCCTGTTCGGCCGCGGGCTCAGAGACGTGTGGCTGGCCCAGGGCGCGGGGCGGATCGAGGGCATCCGCGACCGTCAGACGGTGGAGTCGTGGTTCTTTCCCGCGCCGGGCGATGACCCCTACGCGTTCTGTCATGTGATCGACCGACCGGCCAGCGCGCAGGACCGCGAGGCGCTCGGGGTGGCGGTGTCGGGCACACGGGTGACGGTGCCGCTGATCGCGGGACGGCTGCCGGCGCCGGGGCGGCTGCGCACGATCGTCGCGGGGCTGGTGCAGCTGCGCCCGATCCTCCGCGATCCCGCGCGGGAGGTCGTGCTCGAGCTCGAGGGCCGCACCCCCGAACTCGTCACCTACGCCGCCCCCGACCCCGATCCCGAACGGCCCGTGCTGTTTGACGATGAGGTCAAGGTGATGGCCGGGGTCACCGCCCGGATGGTGGTGCGCCGCTCGGTGGAGGCGCTGTCGCAGGGGTTCTCGCGCGCGACGCGCCGTGGGGGGCTGGTCGTCTGCTCGGGCCGCGCCGCGCACGAGACGACGCTGGCCTCGTGTGAGGGGCGCCCGGGCGCGCGGCACCTGTACGGCGAGGTGGTCTGCGAGGCGATCGAGGACCTGCAGCGCGCGGCGCTGGAAAAGCCCCGTCCCGAGCTGGTGGTGCGCGTGGATCGCTCGGGGCTCAACGAGCACCACCCGCTGGTCACCGCCCTCTACCAGGCGGTCGACCGGGTGCTGCGGCCGATCGTGGCCGCCGAGGAGCGCCGCGCCGGCGCGCACCTGATCGGCGCCCCCAAGGCGATCTCCGCCCGCGACCAGGTCGGCCTGCGAGCGCTCAATGAGCTGTTGCGCTCGGCGTTTGACCAGCCGGGCAGCACGGGCACTGAGCCCGGCGATCAGCCCGCGGCCACGCCGGCGGCCGAGGGGGCCGCCGACGATGTCGACGAGACCCCGGACCCGGAGGTCGACGAGGTGGTCGACGGGCGTGAGCCGACGGTCGGCGAGGCCGCCGAGCCCGAGCCGCCCACGCCGCCGGCACGGGCGCTGTGGTTCAAGCAGTCCCCGGTGCGCCTGCACCCCGGGGAGCGGCGCACCGTCACCCTGCTGGCCGACCCCGCCCAGGTGCCGCCGGGCACGATGGTCGAGGCCGACTCAGACGCGGGCCTGAACGTCACCCTGCGCACCGACACGATCCCGATGCCCGCCCGCCACGGCGCGTGCGCGATCGGGGTGACGGTCCGCGCGCGGGTGAGCGTCGAGCCCGGCAGCCGCCTGACGGTGGTCGCGGCCGCGGGCGCGCATGCCGCCGAGCTCGAGGTGCTGATCGTCCGCCACCGCGCCTCGGGCTGGGTGCGCGAGATCGCTCGCAAGGACCAGGACCAGCTCATCGAGGCCGAGTTTGACGCCGAGACCGGCATGGTCACCGTGTATGAGGGCCGCCGCGAGTTCCGCGCCCTGGAGCGCGCCGCGCGGCGCGCGGGCTACACCAAGAAGCGCGCGCCCGAGTACGTGCCGTTTCGGATGCTCGAGGTCGAGGCCGCCGCCAACGCCGTCTACGCGTGGGCCGCCGAGCAGGTGCTCGCCCGCCGGCTGCCCGAGGAGCGCCCCGCCGACCCCGCCGAGTACGCCGCCGCGGTCCGCGCCGAGCACCAGGCCCTGCGCCACACCGCCCACCACAAGCTCATGCACGCCTTCCTGGAAGACGAGATCTTCGACGGCCAGGTCCACCTGGCCAAGCCCGCCCGCCAATCCCGCGGCCGACAGCTGCGCCTCGTCGACGACGCCGACCGCTGACCTGCGCTGCGCCGGTTGGCCGCGGGCGATCAAGCGGCCGGGAGGACGCGCCGTGTGATCTGGATGATCGAGGCCAGGACTCGCCCGCAGGGCACCTGAGACGCCGAGCTGATCACGGGCCGGGGGCGCCAGACGCGGTCACTCGTCGACGAGACACGCCGAGTCGGCGCCAGGCCCGGCCGGACGACCGGGTTGTCCTCGCCGCGGCGTGCTTGACGGTGATGCCGGCGTGGCTGGGCTCGAACGGCCAGTTCGAGGTCGCAGCTGCGGCGGCGTACGCTTCGCACGTGGAGAGCGTCTGGGACTACCCGCGGCCGCCGGCGGTGCGGCCGGTCGCCGCGACGGTGCGGGTGCGGCTCGCGGGCGAGCTGCTCGCCCAGTCCGGTCGGGCGCTGCGGGTGCTCGAGACCAGCCACCCGCCGACGATCTACGTGCCCGGTGCCGACATCCACCACGAGTGGCTGGTGCCGAGCGCCGCGCGCGGCTCGTGGTGCGAGTTCAAGGGCCGGGCCCGCTACGTCGATGCGGTGATCGGCAACCGGCGGACGCCCGAGGTCGGCTGGATGTACCCCGACCCGATGCCCGACTACGCCGGGCTGGGCGATCACATCGCCTTCTATCCGGACCGTGTCGACGAGGCCTGGATCGGCAACGAGCGTGTGCAGGCGCAGGCGGGCGACTTCTACGGCGGCTGGATCACGCGCGAGCTCACCGGCCCGTTCAAGGGCGCGCCCGGGACTCAGGGGTGGTGAGCCCGCGATGGACCTGAAGCTCGCCGGCAAGCGGGCGGTCGTCACCGGCGCGAGCCGCGGCATCGGTCTCGCGATCGCCCGCGGGCTCGTCGCCGAGGGCGCCCACGTCGTCCTCGTGGCGCGGGACGCGCAGCGACTGACGCGCGTCCAGGACGAGCTCGCCGCGACGTCGAACGGCCAGGTGATCGCGGTCCCGTGCGACACCGGCGACGCGGCGTCGATCGAGGAGATGGCCGCCGCCGCGCACGCGCGCTTGCGCGGCGTCGACATCCTCGTCAACTGCGCGGCCAAGGTCAACACGGGGCCGATGCGTGATGATGACCTCGACGAGCATCTCGCGGTCAAGCTTCAGGGCTATCTCCGCTGCGCCCGCGCGTTCGCTCCGGGGATGGCCGAGCGCGGCTGGGGCCGGATCATCAGCATCAGCGGTCTCGCCGCGCGGCAGACGGGCTCGGTCGTGGGCTCGGTGCGCAACGTTGCCGTCGCCGCGATGACCAAGAACCTCGCCGACGAGTACGGCGAGCGAGGGGTCAACGTGACCGTCGTGCATCCTGGGTTCACCCGCACCGAGCGCACCCCGGACACGCTCGCCGCGATGGCCGACGCGCAGGGCCGCGATCCCGAGGCGGTGCAGGAGTCGATCGCCGGCGCCATCAGCATCGGCCGGATCGTCACCGCGGAGGAGGTCGCCGCGGTCGTCGTCTTCCTCGCCAGCCCGCTCAGCGTCGCCATCACCGGGGACGCGGTCGCCGTCGGCGGCGGGACCCGCGGCGTGATCGTGTACTGAGCCCGGCCGATGACGCCCCTGCCCTATGGCGACCCGGGCGCAAAGATCGCCTTCTACGTGCTGATCGGGATCTTCGTGGTCGCGGAGCAGCGGATCCGGCTGCGCAGCCTGGTGCGCGGAGAGGGATCGGCGACCGAGCGCACGCTGCTCGTCGTCATCGCCTGCCTGGCCGGCGGCGTCGCGGTGGCGTTCGTGCTCGCGGGGGGCGAGACGTGGGCGGCGATCGGATTCGCGCGCTGGCCGCTGTTCATCATCGGACTCGTGCTCATGGCCGCCGGAATCGCGCTGCGGGGGTGGGCGATCGTGGTGCTCGGGCGCTTCTTCACCGTCGATGTGCGGGTGACGGCCGATCAGACGGTCGTGGACACCGGTCCCTACCGCTGGGTGCGCCATCCGTCCTACACGGGCCTGCTGGCGGTGTGCGCCGGGATCGGGCTGGGGCTGGGCAACTGGCTGTCGCTCCTGGCGGCGCTCGTCCTGCCCGCCGTCGGCGTGATCGTGCGGATCCGCCACGAGGAGCGAGCGCTCATCGACGGCCTGGGGGAGCCGTACCGGCGGTTCGCTGCCTCGCGCGCCCGGCTGATCCCCGGTCTCTGGTGATCGCCCGCCGTCGGAGCCAGCGCATCTGGATCTCGAGGTGATATCGGACCGTCATCGACGTCGTGCTTCTCGTCTGCGGGCTCAGGAGTCGGCGGCGAGCCGGGCGGCCGCGATCGCCGCCTGTCCGTAGGAGATGCCGCCGTCGTTGGGCGGCAGCTGCTCGGGGACGAGCACACGGAGGCCGGCCGCGCGCGCGCCGGTCGCGACCGTCTCGAGGAGGAGGCGGTTTTGGAACACCCCGCCGCTGAGGACGACCGTGTCGAGCCCGCGCGCCCCCGCGACCCGGGCGAGCGCCGCGACCGTCGCCGCGGCCAGGCCGGCATGAAAGCGCGCCGCCACGGCCGGAACCTCGATGCCTCTGGCGAGGTCGTCCGCGAGCGCGCGCACCGCGGGGCGCGGGTCGAGAATGAGTCCGTCGGAGCCCGCGACGAGCTCGATCGCGTAGCCCGCGCCGCTCATGCCGTCCGTGTCGCACACACGGCCCGCGCCAGCAGCGCCGCTCATGCCGTCCGCGTCGCACACATGGCCGGCGCCCGCGCCGCCGACCCGCCGCGCCGCCGCCTCGAGCTCGACCGCGGCCTGCCCCTCGTAGCTCACCTCGGCGCGTAGCCCGCAGAGCGCCCCGACGGCGTCGAACAGGCGCCCGATGCTCGAGGTCTCGGGCGACACGGCGGCGCGCGTGCCGACCTGGGCCATCGCGGCCCACCGCGCCTCGGTCACCCCGGCGGCGGCGAGCGCCGTCGGCAGCGGACGGAGCTCGCCGAACGCCGCGGCCAGCCATGCCCACGCCATCCGCCACGGCTGGCGGATCGCCGCCGCGGCACCCGGCATCCGCACCGGCCACAGCCGGCCGGCGCGCTCGGAGCCGGTCAGGCCGCCGACGAGCAGCTCGCCACCCCAGACGGTGGCGTCGGTGCCGTACCCGGTGCCGTCGAAGATTGCGCCGACCGCGCGCGCGTGGGCGCCGAGCCCGTGCTCGGCGAGGGCGGCGGCGAGATGGGCGTGGTGGTGCTGGACGCCGATGAGCCGCACCCCGTGGCGATCGAGCGCGTACTGGGTCGACAGGTAAGCGGGGTGCAGGTCGTGGACGACGACCGCGGGGGCGACCGCGAACAGTCGCTCGAAGTGGGCGATCCCCTCGGTGTAGGCGCGCAGCGTCGTGACGTGCTCGAGGTCGCCGATGTGGTGGCCGACCCAGGCCCGCTCGCCACGCGCCACGCAGAAGGTGCTCTTCTGCTCGGCTCCACAGGCCAGCAGCGGCGCCGGCGCGGGCACCGGCAGCGTCAGCCGTGCCGGGACGTAGCCGCGCGAGCGGCGGAGCATGAGCGGCCGCGCACGCCCGCCGAGCGACACCGTGCGCGCGACCGAGTCATCGGTCCGGGTCTCGATCTCGCGGTCGTGGACGAGGAACACATCGGCGATGCAGGACAGCCGCTCCACGGCATCGTCGTCGCGATACGCGATCGGCTCGTCGGAGACGTTGCCGCTGGTCATCACCAGCGCGCCGCGACCACCGCACGCCGCGAAGTCTCCGAGCAGCAGATGGTGCAGCGGGGTGTAGGGCAGCATGACCCCGAGCTCGGGCGCGCCCGGGGCCACGGCGTGCGCGACCGCGGCGTCCGGACGGCGCAGCGCGAGCACGATCGGGCGCGCCGGGGACTCCAGCAGCTCGATCGCCGCCGCGTCGAGCTCGACCAGCGCCCGCGCCGCGTCGACGTCGGCGACCATCAGCGCGAACGGCTTGTCCTCGCGGTGCTTGCGCGAGCGCAGCGCGGCGACCGCCATCGTACGAGCGGCATCGCAGACGAGGTGATAGCCGCCGAGCCCCTTGACCGCGGCGATCGCGCCGGCGGCCAGCCGCGCGGCGAGCGCCGCGACGGCGTCGGCGGCGTTCTCGAGCGCGACCGCGGAACCGTCCGCCCCGATGAGCGACACGCGCGGTCCACACGCCGGGCACGCGTTCGGCTGGGCGTGAAAGCGCCGGTCGCCGGGATCCTCGTACTCGCCCCGGCAGGCCTCGCACATGGAAAAGCCGGCCATCGTCGTCAGTGGCCGGTCGTAGGGGACGTCGCGGACGATCGTGAACCGGGGCCCGCAGTTCGTGCAGTTCGTGAACGGATAGCGGAAGCGGCGGTCTCCGGGATCGTGCAGCTCGGCGAGGCACTCCGGACAGGTGGCCGCGTCGGCGGCGACGAGCGCATCCGGCGTCCCAGCGGATGCGCTGCCGCGGATCGCGAACGTGCGCTCGCCGGTCGGCGGCAGGCGATCGGCGGCGACGGCGTCGATCGCCGCCAGGGGCGGCGCCTCGGCGGTCAGGCGACCCAGGAACCGATCGACGGCGCCGGGATCCCCCTCGACCTCGAGCAGGACCCCGTGCTCGTCGTTGAGCACCCAGCCGCCGAGCGTCTCCTCGTGGGCCAGGCGGTAGACGAACGGGCGGAAGCCGACCCCCTGCACGGTGCCGGTCACCCGCGCGCGGGCGCGCACCGCGAGCGCGCTCATCGCGCCGTGACCGCGCTCATCGCGCCGTGACTGGGCTCATCGCGCCGTGACTGGGCTCATCGCGCCGCGAGCGGGCTCATCGCGCCGTAACCGGGCTCATCGCGCCGTGACCGGGCTCATCGCGCCGTGACCGCGCTCATGCCAGCTCGACCAGCTCGCGCAGCAGGTGATAGCCGGTCGCCTGCGCCTCCTGGATGCGCGGAATGTGCTGGGACGGCGCGACGATCACGTGGTCGGCGAGCCCCTCGGCGGCGACCCGGCCGCCGTCGTAGCCGACGAACGCGATCGTCCCCAGGCCGTCGCGCCGGGCTTGGCCCAGCGCGTCGAGCACGCTCAGCGAGTTGCCGCTCGTCGACAGCGCGATCACCACGTCGCCCGGGCGGCCGTAGGCGATCACCTGCCGCGCGAAGATCGCCTCGACGCCGATGTCGTTGGCGATCGCGGTCAGGATCGCGCTGTCGGCGGTCAGGTCGAGCGCCGGCCGGGGCTCCCAGCCGGCCCGGCCCGACGCCCCCTCGGGCCCGCCCGACGCCCCCTCGGGCCCGCCCGACGACCCCTCGGCCTCGCCCGACGACCCCTCGGCCCCGCCCGACGACCCCTCGGCCCCGCCCCGCGACTCGCCGCTGGTCGCGAAGTCGGCGACGACGTCCATCGCGTCGGTCGCCGAACCGCCGTTGCCGAGCGCGAGCAGACGGCCGCCCTGCCCGAGCGATTCGCGCAGCGCGCCCGCCGCCTCGACGAGCGCCGGCTCGGAGCTCTCGATCATGGCCGCGCGCAGCTCGGCGACCTCGCGCCACTTCAGCAGCACCGATTCGCGCACGTCGGCGAGGACGGCGTCGAGGTCGTCCTCGCGCTCGGCGAGGAAGGGATACAGGAAGCTCGAGGCGCCGGCGTCATGAGAGCGGCGCTCGGTGCGGCCCGCGAGCAGCCCCCGATGCTCGAAGAAGACGTGCACGAGCTCCCAGAGCACGTGGTAGGCGGTCTCGACGAGCTCCTGGCGGACGAACGGGTCCCGCGCCGGGGGATCGAGCTCGAACGCGGCGCCGAGCGCCGCGAATGCGATCGTCTCGCACCCGCGCTCGCGCGCGACGCGCAGCGCGCCCGGCAGCGCCGAGCCCTCGTCGGGCTCGCCGAAGGCGATCACGATGTCCTGCGCGGTCGCCTCGAGCGCGAGTTCGCGCTCGAGGCGGGCGCTCTCGCCGGTCAGCCCGAACGCGGGGAGCGCCCGCTTGCCGACGATCACCGGATGCACGAACTCGACGGCCACGTGGCGGACGTCGGAGCGTGCGGCGGGGGAGACCCCGATCGCGATCAGCCGGCCGCCGCGGGCGAACCGCTCGGCCATGCGATGGCACAGGCGCGCCAGCTCGTCGGCGCGCTGCGCGAAATACCGCTCGCCGGCCTGCCGACGCTGCTCGAGCCCGAGCGCCACCAGCTCCCGCGCCGACGCCGGACGCAGCGCGCTCACACCGCGGCCGGGACCTCGCGCGCCGCCAGCTCGCCGAGCCAGCCCCGCAGCTCCGGCACGCCGTCGCCGGCGCGGGCGCTCGTCACGATCGTCCGCACGCCGGGGTTGACCGCATCGATGTTGTGCAGCAGCTTGTCGAGGTCGAACTCGAGGTGGGGCAGCAGGTCTGACTTGTTGACGAGCACGAGCTCGCAGGCGCGGAACATGAGCGGGTACTTCAGCGGCTTGTCCTCGCCCTCGGTGACCGAGCAGACCATCGCCCGAGCGTCCTCGCCGACGCGGAACTCGGCGGGGCAGACGAGGTTGCCGACGTTCTCGATCACGAGCAGGTCGATCTCTGAGAGCGGCAGGTCGTCGAGGGCCGAGCGGACCATGTTGGCGTCGAGGTGGCACTCGCCGCCGAAGCCGCTATCGGTGTTCAGCTGCACGACCGGCACGTGGAGCGCGGCGAGGCGATCGGCGTCCATCGAACCCTGCACATCGCCCTCGAGCACGCCGACGCGCGCGCCCCCCGGCAGCGGGTCGCCGAGCGCGCGCTCGAGCAGCGAGGTCTTGCCCGCGCCGGGGGCGGACATCAGGTTGAGCACCGTGACCCGCTGGCGATCGAAGTCGTCGCGGTTGGCGCGCGCGATCGTGTTGTTGGCGTCGAGGGCGTCCTCGACCACCTTCACCCTGGTGCGGTGCATCGGTCTCCTGTTCCTCGGTCCCGGTCACCCGCGACGCGTTCGACGCTACGGGCTGGACGACTTGACGGGAGTCGTGCCGGGCTGGCCTTCTCCTTGGGAAACGTCTACATCCCCTTGATCTTCAGGTAGCGTTGCAGCTCTGGCAGCTGCGCACCCACGGCCGCGAGGAGCGCCGCGATCAGCGTGAGCAGGCCGATGACCTGGGCCGCCGGGGTTATCCGGATGTCGTTCATGGTTCGGAGACCTCCTGTGTTTGGGTTTGTCCGGCGATGTCGGCCAGCAAGGACTCAACGAGGCCTACGGCCGGCTCCAGTGCGGCCAGCACCGGCTCCGAGAGCGTGGCCACGACGTCCTCGTCGGCAGGACCCGGCGCCGTCTGCGGCTCGCAGCCGACGACGAAGGTACGCGGCGGGCGCCCGCCCAGCGAGCGCACCAGCCCCAGGACCTTGACCGGGTCCATGCCGTGCGCGTCGATGGCCACGTCGGCCTCGTCGTCGTCGTCCGTGACCTCGATGACGTAGAGCGTGCCCGGCGGTTGGCCGCGGGGCGTCGCGTCGAGCAATACCACGGCGGCATAGCCCTCCTGCATCGCGAAGGCCAGGTCCATCCCGCGGATGCCGTAGTCGACCGCCTGCACTCCCGCGGGAAGGTCGCGGCGAGCGAGCCGGTCGACGAGAGCCACCCCGAAGCCGTCGTCGCCCAGGAACACGTTGCCGATTCCCGCCACCAGGATCCGGGGAGCGCCCGCGGCGCTCGCGGCATGGTCGTCCTCGAGGGACTCCACCTCGGCGGGCGTGAAGAAGAAGCGGTGCCCCGGCTGACGGGCGAAGCCGAGGTCGCGCCCGGGATCGTCCTCGACCACGACGGCGAGCTTGACGTTGCCCTCCATGTCCTGCTCGATCCCCTCGACCACCGCCGTGCGACCGGTCAGCACCAGGTCGAAGACGTCGCCCCCGGGGCGCGGACGCAGCCGCACCCGGCTGCCCGCCCGCAGCAGGCGGCCGGGAACCTCGACGGAGTCCGGCGCGGGTCGCTCAAGCTCCTCCCAATACCCGCTCATCGTCGCTCCAGCCCGACTTCTCGGATCGTGCCGTGCAGCGCCATCAGCTGCTCGGGCGTCAGGGCCTCGGTCCGTCTCAGGATCTCCTGCGCCCGCGGATCGGACGCCGCCATCTCGGCCTTCTCCTCGTCGGTCAGGGTGAGGATGTTGAGGATCAGCAACTGATCGATCTCTCCGCCGTCGAACAGGTCTCCGGGGCTCTCGGGGGCGATCCTGGGATAGTCCTCGAGGATGATCGGCGAGGACAGCATCGTCTGGACATCCCCCGGCTCGCCGACCAGAACCGGCCAGGTGCCGATGTTGCGGCACGCCGCCGCGTGCCGGGCCACGGCGACCGGAGGATCGGTCAGCGAGACCAGCTCGCCGCCCCGGGTGCGCAGGATCGTGTGCGTCGAGCAGAAGGCGTGCTCCAGCGCCTTCTGCCGCGAGCCCGGGCGCGCGGACGTGCGGTTCTCGATCGTCGCCGTCACCCGCCACAGCCCGTCCGCAAGCGGCACGGCGGTCAGCTGCAGCTCGCCGGTCAGCGCCTGCCAGCTGCGGTGAAGCGCGGCCTCGGGCGTGCCGTCCGCGCCGTCGGTCAGGGCCTCCCGAGCCGATCCGGCCGCGATCTCGATCGCTTGGCGCCAGGAGCTGCGCAGCTCCTCGAGGCTCAGCGACGGAGTCCGGACCTCGCGCTCGGTGGCCTCGCTCCAGGTCAGGTGGCGCCGGCCACCGATCGTCAGCTCGTCGACCGCCACCAGCGCGTCGCCCTCGCGGCGCATGGCCTGTCGGGCCACCACGTGCAGGAAGCGCACCGTGACCTGCAGCTGCGCTACGGGGTCGCCGCGCACGAGGACCTCGGTCTGCTGGCGGCAGGGATCGTCGGGATGCGAGGCGCTGTGGGCGGGCGCGAACACGCCGCCGAACGTGAAGCGTTGCTGGTTCTTCAACGCCGAGCGGCGGTAGGGCCACAGGAGGTAGCCCTCGTACAGCACCGCGTCTGCGATCGCGCGCACCGGATCGGGTCTCACGGCGCGTCCCCTTGCGCAAGGAGCGCATCGATCGCGGCATCCCAGCTGGTGAAGGCGTGCCGGGCCTTATAGGCGCACAGCCGGCCGAAGCTCTCCTCGCCCAGGCGCAGCCAGGCGCTGTCGGGGAAGTGGCGGCCCATCGTCTGCTTCCACACCGCCACCGGCATCCGGTAGTCGACCTCGCGGTCCCAGGCGATGCGCGCGGCCCGAAGCTCACCAGCCGGACCGGCGAAGAACACCGACCCGCTGAACATCAGCTCGAGCGGCACCATGCCGTCCTGCAGCGCCGCGAAGTAGCGCGAGGCCGTCACCTCGAGATCGTAGGTGCAGGGGACCGCCAGCTGCACCACCGTGGCGTCGACGAACGCCGGCACCACGGCCGTCGTCCGCAGCCACGGGAGGGTCCGCAGAGTCGTGCTCCAGTCCGACACCGGTCCGAACAGCTCCAGCAGTCGCGCCTGGACCTCGGGCGGATATCCCCGCTGGCGCGCGGCGATCTGGATCTGGACGTCGAGCAGGACCGAGCGAATCGGCCGGTCGTCCAGCGACTGCACCCGCAGGTCGAAGGTCAGGGTGGGGACGGCGGCGTGGGCCAGGCTGCCGGACCCCTCCACGGCGAACTGCAGCTCGGGAGCCGAGCCCGGGAAGTCGGCGGCGGCGTGGGTCAGCGCCGACAAGCGTCAGGCCGGGGAGAGGTTGGGCATGCTGGGGTCGATCGGCTCGTGGGCCTTGGGGTTGACGCCGGTGGAGCGGGTCGCCGACGAGGTGCCGTCCGCATGGTGGCCGGACATCTTCTCGTAGTTGCCCGTGGCGTTGCCCTGGTTGATCCCGGGGGTGTGGGCCGGCTCATCCTGCGAGACCTGGGCCTTGCCGAGCTTGATGTTGGGCATGTCGGACTCCTCTCTAGGTGGGGGGTTGCGCGGTGGCCGGCGCGAGCAGGCGCGCCTGCCGGTCGAGGCTGTCGAAGAAGCGATCGATCTCGGTCCACACCTCTCGGCCGCCGGTGAAGCCGCGCCAGCGCGTCCGGATGAGCGCCACCAGGCGGTAGCAGTCCTCGACCGGCACCAGCCAGTGCCGGCGGGCGCCGCGGGCGCGGTTGACGAGCAGCGCCTCGACGTCGGGCGCCAGCCCGGCGAGGACGGGGTTGGCCCGCTCGACCTCGCGCCAGGTCTCGAGCTCGAGCCGTGACTCGGTCGCGCCCATCGGGCTCGGATAGAAGGCCACCACCCGATCGGCGCTGGAGTTGTAAAAGAAGTAGGCCATGTCGACCGGGATGCGCAGCTGCTCCCAGGTCTGATCCTCCAGCGCGAAGTCCTCCAGGCGCAGACGGCGATCGGGCACCAGGCGGAAGTGGCCGCCCCCGGCCGCGGCACGATCGAACAGCAGCGAACAGGGACGGCAGGCGCACAGCAGCTCGCGGCTGCGCAGGTCGATCAGGTGACGGTGCCCGGCCGGGACGGGGGCGCCGCACAGCTCGCAGTGCTCCTGCTCGGCGGCGGAGGCCTGCGCACTCCGCTGGGCGAGCTGGCGCAGGCGGGGCGAGCTGATCGGCGCGCCGCCGTCCATCACGCGCCCATCGGCAGCGCGACCTTGACCAGCCCGTCGTCTCCCACCAACAGCGGGACGGGCTGGAGGTGCAGCGCCGGGGAGTCCAGGCCCCGCCCGGCGCGCAGCACGTCGAAGCGCTCACCGCAGGCGGGACAGGTGAGCTCTGCGGCCCGCACCACGGCTTGCTCCAAGGAGGCCTGGCAGGCCGGGCAGAAGGGCCGGTAGCCGTAGAAGCTGCCCTCCAGGCGCAGGAACAGGATCGGCTGGCCCCCGACGGTCTTGACCGCCGATCCTGCGCTCGACAGCTCCGCGAGCGTCCCGGCCATCGACCAGGACCCGTTGCGCTGCGCCGGCGCCGCCGCCGCCGGTGTGACCTCGATCGCAAGCAGCGGCAAGGCCGCCGGCAGCGCGTCCTCGATCTGAAGGAGCGGCGAGCCCATCGGCGGCGCGCCCTCCTCGGCGGCGATCACCTCCTCGATCTCCGGGGCGGCGGCGTGGATCGCGTCCTCGATCGCCAGCTTGAGCGTCATCGCCGAGGAGGGGCAGCCGCTGCAGCTGCCCCGCAGGCGCAGGCGCACCGCGGAGCCCTCGATCCCGAGCAGCTCGACGTCGCCGCCATGGGACTCCAGGTACGGGCGCACCCCCTGCAGGGCCTCGCGGACGCGGGACTCCAGCGCGACGGGGTGCAGCCCGTGCAACAGCAGCAGATGCGACACGAGCTCGTCGTCGGCCAGCGCCCGGGCGGTCTGCCCGTCGTCGTCGCGGGCCGCCACCACCTCGACGATCCGCTCGAGCCCGGTCCCGTAGAGCTCGAGCAGCCCCTGCACCGCCTCGGTGGCGACCTCCCGCGCCTGCCCGTCGGGCAGGCCTTCGAGCGCCTCCAGGCGGCGCTCGATCTCCCCGACCAGCTCGCGGGGCTCGCTGGGACCGGCGGCGCTCATGGTCAGCTGTGCTCTCCGAACATCGGCTGGTGCACGGTGCGCAGCGTCTTGCCCTGACCGAGGTACATGTGCACCCCACACGGCAGGCAGGGGTCAAAGGAGCGGACCGCGCGCATGATGTCGATGCCGCGGAAGCTGTCCTGGTCGTTCTCCTCGAATATGGGCTGTCCCATCACGGCGTCCTCGTAGGGACCGGGGGTGCCGTAGGAGTCGGTCGGACTTCCGTTCCAGGGCGTCGGGGGGTAGGGGTGGTAGTTGGCGATCTTGCCCTCGCGAATCACCAGGTGGTGGGAGAGCACGCCGCGGACCGCCTCGTGGAAGCCGCAGCCGATCGCCTCCTCGGGGACGTCGAAGTCCTCGAAGACCTTGGTGCGACCCGCCCGCACCTCGTTGAGCGCCTTGTCGACGAAGTGCAGCGCCATCCCGGCCGCATAGGCCACGAAGTAGATCCGGGCGCGGTCACGCTCGATCGCGTTGGACCACTGGGGCACGTTCCACTCCAGCGTCTGCTCGGGAGTGTTGGGGGTCTTGGGCAGGTTGATCTGCACGCTGTGGCCGGTGGCCTTGACAAACGGCGTGTCGACCTTGCCGGCGAGCGCGGTCGCCCACAGCCGGGCCAGCGCTCCGCCGCCGGTGTCCAGCGCCAGGTTGTCGCCGGTGCGCTTGTCATACCAGCGCGGGCTCATCACCCACGAGTAGTTGCCGCCCTCCAGATCGCGCTTCTGGGGCTTGGGGATCGTCGTCTGGTTCCACGGGTGGCGCCGGTCAACGGGGTTGCCCAGCGGGTCGCGGGACACGAAGGTCTCCTCGTTGACCCAGTCCTCGTAGTAGGAGGAGCCCAGCATGATCCGGATCCCCAGGTTGATGTCCACGAGGTTGGTGGTGACCAGCTCGCCGTCGACGACGACGCCCGGGGTGACGAACATCTCGTTGCCCCAGCTGTCCATGTTGCGGTAGTCGTAGTCGACGTGATCGGGGTTGTTGAACGCCCCCCAGCAGCCCAGCAGGACCCGCCGGCGGCCGACCTCCTCATAGCCGGGCAGCGCCTCATAGAAGAAGTCGAACACGTCGTCGTTCATCGCCACGGCCTTCTTGATGAAGTCCAGGCAGCGCAGCAGCCGGCTGAGGTAGTCGGTGAACAGCGTCGGTGTCGGGATCGTCCCGACCCCACCCGGATACACCGTCGAGGGATGCACGTGGCGTCCCTCCATCAGGCAGATCATCTCCCGTCCGATCCGGCTCATCAGCAGCGCTTCCTTATAGGTCTCGCCGGTGAACGGGTTGTAGGAGCGCATGATGTCAGCGACCGTGCGGTAGCCGTGCAGCTCCGCGTGCGGAGCGTCGGCGCTCTGGGCCTTGGCCCACACCTTGGGGTTGGTCTCCTTGACCATCTGCTCGCAGAAATCCACGAACACCAGGTTGTCCTGGAAGATGATGTGGTCGAAGATGTACTCCGCCGCCTCGCCCAGGTTGACGATCCACTCGCCCAGCGGCGGGGGCTTGACGCCGTAGGCCATCTGCTGGGCGTAACAGGAGCAGACCGCGTGGTTGTCGCCGCAGATCCCGCAGATGCGGCTGGTGATGAAGTGCGCGTCGCGCGGATCCTTGCCCTTCATGAACACGCTGTAGCCGCGAAACAGCGACGAGGTGCTCTTGCAGGAGACGACCTCGCGATTGTCGAAGTCGATCTTGGTGTAGATGCCCAGGTTGCCGACGATCCGGGTGATCGGGTCCCAGGCCATGTCCACGAGCTTGCCGGCCTCCGGCTGGACTCTCTCCCTCACTGCCATATCGGTCTCCTCTCGGTGCCTGACGTCTGCCTATGGGTCACTGGTTGCCCCAGCGGGGCGTGTAACCGGTGGTCAGCTCGGCCCGGTTGTGGCGCCACTTGGTCTCTTTGTTCATCGTGGTGTTGGTGATGCCGCGCAGCTTGCGGATCATCGGGCCATAGACGCCGGTCACCGCCGAGGAGATGCCACCCCCCGGAGGCGCGTCCATGAACGGCATGAACTTGTCGGGGAAGCCCGGCATCGTGCACCCGATGCAGATTCCGCCGACGTTCGGGCAGCCGCCGATTCCCGCCATCCACCCGCGCTTGGGCACGTTGCAGTTGACCACCGGGCCCCAGCAGCCGATCTTGACCTGGCACTTGGGGGAGTTGTAGTCCTTGGCAAAGTCGCCCTGCTCGTAATAGCCGGCGCGGTCACAGCCCTCATGGACGGTCTTGCCGAAGATCCACTGCGGTCGCAGAGCCTCGTCGAGCGGGATCGTCGGCGCCAGCCCCGCCGCCTGGTAGAGCAGCCAGGTCAGCGTCTCCATGAAGTTCTCCGGCTGCACCGGGCAGCCCGGCACGTTGACGATCGGCAGCCCTCCGGCCGAGCGAAAGTCCCAGCCCAGGTAGTCGGCCAGGCCCATGCAGCCGGTGGGGTTGCCGGCCATGGCATGGATCCCGCCGTAGGTCGCGCAGGTCCCGATCGCCACCACGCCCCACGCCTTGGGCGCCAGCCGGTCGATCCACCAGTTCAGCGTCAGCGGCTCCCCGGTGGTCTCGTCGTTGCCAAACGAGGTCCAGTAGCCCTCGCCGTTGATCTTCTCGTTGGGGATCGAGCCCTCGATCACCAGCACGAACGGCTTGTCCAGCTCGTCGCGGACCGCCTGGCGAAACGGCGCCAGGAACTCCTCTCCACCCAGCGTGGGCGACAGCACCTTGTTGTGGAGGTTGACCTTCGGCAGCCCCGGAATCGCGCCCAGCAGCACATCCTCGATCCCCGGCTGGCCGGCCGCGGTGATCGACACCGAGTCTCCGTCGCAGCTCATGCCCTCCGAGATCCAGAGGATGTGCACCTCGTCGACGCCCACCGGCTTGTCTTCAACGGCCATGGCATATCCCTTCGGTCGTCATCTGTTCCTCGAGCTCGAGCGCGTCGACCAGGAGCTCCTGCCCGGCCGCGATCTCCACATCCAGCCCGCCGCAGCCTTCGCACTGCAACGGAAACGCCGTCATCAACGTCTCGCTCCCGCAGGTCCGGCACCGTCCTCGCGCCGGCACCTCCTCGATCACCAACTCGGCACCCTCCAGCTCGGTCCCGTCGCAGAGCAGCGCAAACGCGAACTGCAGCGCCGAGGGCACCACCTGGCGCAGGTGGCCCACCCGGCACTCCACCCGGCACACCGAGCGTCCGGCCGCGTGGCGCGTGGCGATCTCCACGATGGCCTGCGCTAGCGACAGCTCGTGCACGGTCTTCAGCAGATCCTGGGCAGCGGGTCGCCGACGAGCTGGTCCATCACGCGTCGTCCGCCGAAGGCGGTCTGCACCATCACCATCCCGGGCGGCTCGGGGCGCACCTCGCCGATCGCCGCCGCCTCCTCGCACCCGGCCACCCGTCGGAGCGCGGCGAGCGCGCCGTCCGCCGCCTCGCGCGCGACGAACGCCACCAGGCGGCCCTCGTTGGCGATGTACATCGGATCGATCCCGAGCAGCTCGGCGGCCGCGGCGACCACCGGCGCGATCGGCACGTCGGCCTCGCGCACGACGAGCCCGACGCCGGAGGCGCGCGCGAGCTCGTTGAGCACCGAGGCCACGCCGCCGCGGGTGGCATCGCGCAGGCAGTGCAGCGCCTCGCCCGCGCACCCGAGCAGGGCGTCGGCCGCGGGCCACAGCGAGCAGGTGTCGGACTCCACCTCGGCGTCGAGGTCGAACTGGTCGCGCGCGAGCATGATCGCGGTCCCGTGCTCCCCGATCGGGCCCGAGACGAGGATCTGATCGCCGGACCGCAGACCGGCGGTGCTCAGCCGGGCCCGGGGATCGACGGCGCCAACCCCGGTGGTGCTGAGGTACATGCCGTCGGCGAGACCGCGGGGGACGACCTTGGTGTCGCCGCCGACGATCTCGACCTCGGCCGCCTGCGCCGCGCGGGCGATCGCCTCCACCTCGGCGCGCAGCACGTCGGAGGGCAGCCCCTCCTCGAGGATCATCGCCACGGTCAGCGCGGTCGCCTTGGCGCCAGCCATCGCCAGGTCGTTGACCGTCCCGTTGACCGCGAGCTCGCCGATCGAGCCGCCGGGGAAGCGCAGCGGGGACACGACGAAGCTGTCGGCGGTCATCGCCAGCCGCGCGCCGCCGATCGTCACCCCGCCGGCGTCGCCGAGCGCCTGAAGCGTCTCTGAGCCGAAGGCGGGCACGAGCAGGCCCTCGATCAGCGTCTGGGTCGCCTTGCCGCCCGCGCCGTGGGCGAGCGTGATCTGATCGTCGCGGAACCGCGCCCGCTTCGCGCGCGCGGTCTCGATGATCTGCAGGACCCGCTGCTCGCGGTCGGTGGGCGGCGGACGGGTGGGAGCCGATTCGCTCATACCGCCTCGCGCTGGCGGGCGTAGCGCCCGAAGTTGTAGTAGGCGGCGCACGCGCCCTCGGGGGACACCATGCAGGTCCCGATCGCGTGCTCGGGGGTGCAGGCGGTGCCGAACACCTTGCACTCCCACGGCTTGATGACGCCCTTGAGCACCTCGCCGCACTGACACGCCTTCGGGTCCGCGACGCGGACGCTCGGGGTGGCGAAGCGCTGCTCGGCGTCGAACTCGGCGTAGGCGTCGGAGAGCCGCAGCGCGCTCTGGGAGATGAACCCCAGCCCACGCCACTCGAAATGGGGCCGCAGCGCGAAGACCTCGGCCATGACCTGCAGCGCCCGCAGGTTCCCCTCGTCGGGCACCACGCGCCGGTACTGGTTCTCCACCTCGTGGCGCCCGCCGCGCAGCTGGCGCAGGATCATCAGGATCGACTGCAGGATGTCGAGCGGCTCGAAGCCCGAGATGACGACCGGGCGCCCGTAGTCCGCGGGGATGAAGTGAAACGGCCGGGCGCCGACGACCGTGCACACGTGGCCGGGACCGATGAACCCGTCGAGCCGCAGGTCGGGGGACTCGAGCAGCGCGCGCAGCGGCGGGACGATCGTCACGTGGTTGCAGACGCAGGAGAAGTTGCGCAGGCCCTCGGCCTTGGCGCGCTTGAGCGTCAGCGCCGTCGACGGCGCGGTCGTCTCGAAGCCGATGGCGAAGAACACGACCTCGCGGTCGGGGTTCTCGCGCGCGATCCGCAGCGCGTCGAGCGGCGAGTAGACCATGCGGACGTCGGCGCCCTGCGCCTTGGCCTCGAGCAGCGTGTGCTCGGACCCGGGGACGCGCATCATGTCGCCGAAGCAGGTGAAGATGACGCCGTCGTGGTGGGCGATGGCGATCCCGTCATCGACCCGGCCCATCGGGATGACGCAGACCGGGCAGCCGGGCCCGTGCACGAGCTCGACGTTGGCCGGGAGCAGGTCGTCGATGCCGTACTTGTAGATCGAGTGGGTGTGGCCGCCGCACACCTCCATGACCTTGTAGTGGCGGTCGGGGTCGACCTCGGACAGGATCTGGGTGGCGACCGCCTGACCGAGCTGCGCGTCACGGTATTCGTCGACGTACTTCACGAGGCCGCCTCCAACGTCGCGATCGCCACGCCCGCGTGGACGAGCAGGTGGTCGCCGGCGCCGACCGGCCCGACGAGGTCGATCGCGACCTCGTGGGTGTCACCGGCGGCGTCGCGACACACGGCGGTCACCGCGTCGGCGGCGGTGACGCGCATCGGCACGCCCTCGTCGCCGCACGTGATGCAGTGCGGATCGTCGACGCGGCATGCCTGCGCGGTCATTCGATCACGCTCGCCTTGAGCTCCTCGAGCTCCTGCTCATAGTCCGCGCCCATCCGCTGGAGCAGGTCGAGGGTGGCGTGCGCCTCCTCCTCGTCGACCTTGGACAGCGCGAAGCCGACGTGGATGAGCACCCAGTCTCCGGGCCGGGCGCGATCGCCGTCGGTGGTCAGAAGACTGACATTGATGTTGCGCCGCACGCCCACGACGTCGACCTTGGCGATCTGGTTGGCCTCGTCGACCAGCTCGATCACCTGTCCGGGAATCGCCAGGCACATCGCTCTCGGCCTCCTCTCTCGACTCCGGCAGCGTTCGGTGACCACGTCGCCGAGCGCCGGTCAAGGTGTTGTACCAGTCTCAGGGGCGTCGGCCATGCCGCGTGTAATTCGGGTGACGGTAATCCGCGTTACGCTCGCGTCGATGCGAGCCGACGCACGCGCGGGCGTATGCTCGGTGCCGGCAGATCGCGAGGCGGAGGCGGCGAGGGTGTGAGCGAGCGTTCGGGAGAGCGCCATGGCGATGATGGAGTGCAGCCGGCGCTGCACTCCCCCTGGGCCGCGGCGCCCCGTGAGCGCAGGCCGCGCTCGGTCGCCTACCGCTCTCTGCTCGACCTCGATCTCGATCTCGCCGAGTCGCTCGACCGGCGGATGCGCCCCGCGGCGCGTGCGGCCGCGACGGCGCTGACCTTCGAGGCCGAGGCCGGCGACGTCGCGCTCGGCGACCGGCTCGCCGCCTGCGCGCCCGGACCGGGGGTCCTCGTGCTCGACGGCGTGCTCGCGCTCAACGTCCGGGTCGGGGATCGCATCGCCGCCGAGCTCCTCGGCCCCGGCGATCTCGTCGAGCCCGGCGCGACCGAGGGCGACGATCTGTTGGCCGTCGCCACCGAGTGGCGCGGCCTGCAGGCGACGCGCTACGCGATGCTCGACGGCGACTTCGCGCAGCGCGTGCTGGCGTGGCCGCAGTTGACGCAGGCGCTGCTGCGACGCGGGCAGCGGCGGGCGCGCAACCTGAACATCCAGCGGGCGATCGCCTGCCAGCCCCGCCTCGAGGTGCGCCTGGCCCTGCTGCTGTGGCACCTCGCCGCGCGTTGGGGACGGGTCGAGCCGAGCGGGATCCGCCTGGCGCTGCCGCTCACCCATCAGCTGCTCGGCCGGCTGATCGGGGCCGAGCGCCCGTCGGTCTCCCACGCCCTGGGGCGCCTCGCGCGCGCGGGAATGGTCACCGGCCACGGGGATGAGTGGCACCTGCACGGCGCCCAGGATCAGCTCGCGGGCATACTCGACCCAGCCGGCCGCGTACGCTCGTTCACGGGCACCGCCGCGGCGCCCGGTCGGGCTTGACCAAGGCCGGGGCATCGTCGCGTGGGAATCCAACAGAGCCATCCGCGTCGGCGGGAGCCTGCCGGACCCGCTGACCGCGCTCGAGCGAGGTCTGCGCGAGCGTGCCTTCGGCCGTTACCTCGACGTCTCACCCGGTCAGCGCGCCGCACCCGGTGATAGGCATCGTCGGTTCCGGCCGCTGTCAAGCAGCAGCGCGACGAGCGCGGAGGCGTCCCAGACGACGCGCCCACGGCTGCAATCCAGCAGCGAAGCCACCAGGTTGCAGGCACAAGCTGCTCGCCGATGACCGCAGCTCTGTCATCGGCCGCCGAGCGGCGGAGTCGGTTGCGCGCCTACCAGGCCTGGGCGCCACCGCAGTGAGGGCAATCGACCGACGTCGAGACCAGGGCCTTGAACACGAAGCCGCAGGGGCAGGTGTACATGGCCGCATCCTGCGACGCGCCGAGCTCGCGGCGGCGGCGCGCGGAGGCCTGAGTCGTCGACGGGGTCGATGACGAGGCGGTCGAGGCGGCAGCTGGGCGGTTCCCCGCTCGCCCCGAGCGCTCCTCCCGGTGGCGCCGCAGCCTTGCGGCGCCGGTTTTGCTTCTGGAAAGCACGTCTATCCCGAGTAACGGCGACATCGCAGAATGGTTTCGCGCCCGAGGCGATTTTCCCGTTCGCGCTAACACGACGCTAATCTGACGGATTGCGCCGGTCGCGCCGCGCCGGCAGCGGCGATGCCCGGGCGGGCGGGCGTGCGACAATCCGGGCGGCATGGATCCGAGTCGCAAGCGGGCGATACGCCTGTCGGTCGCCCTCACCGTGGCTCTCCTGCTCGCGGGCGCCCTCGTCTACACGAGCTTCTCCGCGGGCCGGGAGGAGCTGACCGCGGCGCAGCTGCTGCGTCAGGCCCGGCCGGGGCAATCCTACGTGCTGGCGGGCACGGTGCTCAACGGCTCGGTCCACCGCACCGGCGACGCCCTGCTGTTCAGCGTCCGCGACCCCAAGCAGCACGTCGCGGTCCCGGTCAGCTACACGGGCGAGATCCCCGATCCGTTCGCGCAGGGTCGGGCAGTGCTCGTCACGGTGCGCAGGGGGTCCGGCGCCGGCTCGGGGTTCATCGGGCAGCAGAACTCGCTGACGACCAAGTGCCCGTCGAAGTACAAGGCCGCGGCGGCCTCGTACTGATGATGCGCGGCGCCGGGGCGAGCTGATGGCCGCGGCCGGCCGCGTGCTGCTCGTGCTGGCGCTCATGTGCGCCGTCTACGGCCTGTTCGCCTCGCTCTACGGTGCCCAGCGCGGCGGTGGCGCCTGGGTGCACTCGGGGCGCCGGGCGATGTACTCGCTCGCCGGGATCTCGGCGGTCTGCTTCGTCATCCTCGACGTCGCGTTCATCAGCTCGGACTTCTCGCTGCAGATCGTGGCCAGCGGATCGAGCACGACGACGCCGACGTTCTACCGGGCGGCGGCGATCTGGGCGACCCAGCAGGGATCGCTGCTGCTGTGGGTGCTGCTGCTCTCGGGGTGGTCCAGCCTCGCGCTGCTGGCGACCAGGCGCCGGGTGCGCGAGATCGTGCCCTACGCCCAGGCGGTGCTGTTCGCGCTGTGCACGTTCTTCACCGGCCTGCTGGTGCTGTTCGCCAACCCCTTCACGACGATCTCGCCGGCGCCCACCGAAGGGGCGGGGCTCGACCCGCTCCTGCGTCACACGACGATGATGATCCACCCCCCGATGCTGTACTCGGGCTACACGCTGCTGCTGGTGCCGTTCGCGTTCGCCATCGGGGCGCTGGTCAGCGGGCGGGTCGGGGTCGAGTGGATCCAGGTCACCCGCCGCTTCGCGCTCGCCGCCTGGCTGTGCCTGGGGATCGGGATCCTGCTCGGCGCGCGCTGGTCCTACACCGAGCTGGGCTGGGGCGGCTACTGGGCCTGGGACCCGGTCGAGAACGCGGCGCTGATGCCGTGGCTGGTTTGCACCGCCTACATCCACTCGATCATGATCCAGGAGAAGCGGGGGATGCTGAAGGTGTGGAACGCCTCGCTCGTGCTGCTGACCGGCTGCATGGCGATCGTCGGCACCTTCCTCGTGCGCTCGGGGATCCTCAGCTCGATCCACGCCTTCGTCTCGGATCCGACGCTGAACATCTCGTTCGTCGGCCTCATCGCCGTCGCCGTCATCGGCTCGATCGCCCTCGTCGTGTGGCGCCGCGATCGCCTGCGCACCGACGCCCAGCTCGACTCCCTGCTCAGCCGGGAGGCGGTGTTCCTCGGCCAGAACATGATCCTCGTCGCGCTCGCCGCCGTCGTGTTCTGGTTCACGTTCTTCCCGCTCATCTCCGAGGCGATCACCGGCAACAAGATCTCGGTCGGCCCGAGCGCCTTCCCGCCGTTCATCGACCCGTTGGCGATCGCCGTCGTCGCGCTCGCCGGCATCGGGCCGATCATCCCCTGGCGCCGGGTCACGCCGGCCAAGCTGCGCGCCAGCTTCGCCTTCCCGGTCGCCGCCGCGTTGCTCGCCCTCGTGGTGCTGGCGCTCGTGCCCGGCGTCGTCGGCCACGGCTTCGCGCTGGCGATCTTCGGCGCCGGCACCTTCGTCGTCGCCTCGGTGGCGCAGGAGTTCGTCCGCGGCGTTCGGGCCCGCCAAGCCATGACGCGCGAGGCCGCGCCGGTCGCCCTGGCGCGGCTCGTGCGACGCAATCGCCGCCGCTACGGCGGCTACATCGTGCACGCCGGGGTCGCGCTCGCGCTCGTCGGGGTGGCGGCCTCGACCTCGTTCCAGCACTCGCGCACCGCGGTGCTGGCGCCCGGTCAGAGCGTGAGCGTCGACGGCTACCGGATCCGCTACGTGCGCCCGACCGCCGCCGCCTCGCCGCAGAAGATCACGCTCGGCGCCATCCTCGCCGTCTCGAGCCGCCGCCGGCCGGTGGCGACGCTGCACACCGAGTACGGCCTGTACCCCTCGCAGGACCCGATGCACGCGATCGGGCGCTTCTTCAATGGCTCCGACGAGAGCCGGGTGGGGCTGAAGGCCGGCCTGACCCAGGACATCTGGACGGTCATCAGCCCGAACGTCACGCCGCTGCAGGGGCTGATCAGCCGCGGCGACGTGCTGCTCGGCCGGGCGCTGCTGCAGGCCCAGACGCTGCCACCGGCGCAACGCGCCCAGCAGCTGAACGTCCTCTTCGCCTATCGCGACGCGATCATCCGCGAGCTGACCCAGCGCTTCGTGGCCCGGCCGTGGAAGGCAACGTTCCTGCTCATCGTCTCGCCGCTGGTGACGTGGCTGTGGCTCGGCGCCATCCTCGCCGCGCTCGGCGGGCTGATCGCGCTGTGGCCGCTGCCCCGCCGATCGGTGCGCCGCCGACCCTCGCGTCCGCGGGATCCGCTGCGCGCCCCGGACCGCGCGCCCGAGACCGCGCGCGAGCGCGTTGCAGCGTAGGCCGGCGATGGACCTCGTGATCATCTTCGTCGTGCTCGCGGTGGCGATCTACGCCATCTCGGGGCCGCTGCTGGCGGCGCGTGGCCCGGCGGCCGAGGCCGACGATCCGGTCGCGGGCGATCCGGCGACGGTCATCGAGCCCGGCGATCCGATGTCGGCGTCCGACGGTCCGGAGCTGGATCTCATCGCCGAGCTCGAGGCCGCCCGCGATGCCAAGTATCAGGAGATCCGGGACGCCGAGCTCGACCTGCGGACCGGCAAGCTCTCCGACGAGGACTATCAGGCGATCGACCAGACGCTGCGTGCCGAGGCGGTCGGGATCCTGCACGAGCTCGACCGCGCGCGCGAATCCGAGCGCGAGCTACCATCCGCATCATGACGGCGATCCTCGACTTCGTCCAGATCGTGCTCTGCGTGGGGTTGATCTTCCTGATCCTCATGCACTCGGGCAAGGACTCCGGGCTCTCGGGCGCGTTCGGGGTCGGCACCGGCGCCGGACCCCTCGGCGGCGGCTCGCTCGTGGAGCGCAACCTGAACCGCTGGACGATCGCCTTCGCGATCCTGTTCGTGGTCAACACGATCGTGTTGATCAAGATCAGCTAGCGTCGCGCGCCCGACTGGTGGCGCTCGCCGCCCGATGGCGAGGTTCCCAAGACCTCATCAACTTTGTTGCACATCGGTCCTTAATGCAGTAAGTGTTCCAGGCAACGGGAATCGTCGGACCGGGAGAGATGACGATGCGGGGATCGGGACGATCTGCGGCTGCGCGCCGTGGGAAGGTGTGGCGGGGCGCGGTCGTCGGCCTCGCGTTGTCGCTCGCGGGGCTGGGCGCGACGCGCGTCGCCGCCGGGTCGTCGACGGCGCGCGCCGATGCGACGCTCGCGCCCGGCGCGCTGGATCCGAGCTTCGGCAGCGGAGGCATGCTGACGACCACCTTCGCGGGCGCGGACGCCCGAGCGGGGGCGATCGCGATCGACACCAGCGGCCGGATCGTGGTCGGCGGGTTCTCCAGCAGCCACTCCGGGGACTTCGCGGTCGCTCGCTACACGTCGAGCGGGGCGTTGGACTCGAGCTTCGGCAGCGGCAACGGGACGGCGAGCTTTGACTTCTCTGGCGACGACGACGTCGAGCAGGCGCTGGCCGTCGATCCGCACGACGGGCGGATCGCCCTGGCCGGCGAGACCTTCACGACGAACACCGCACCGCACTTCGCGCTGCAGGTCGTCAACGCCAACGGCACGCCGGACACGGCGTTTGGGACCGCGCACAACGGTCAGGTGACGACCAGCCTCGGTACCGACAGCACCATCTTCGGCGTCGCATTCGACTCCCAGGGGCGCATCGTCGTCGCGGGCTACGCCTACAACGGAACCCAGGACGTGTTCGCCCTGGCCCGCTACAACCCCGACGGGTCGCTCGACACGACGTTCGGACCCGGCGGGACCGGAACCGTCCTGACGCCGATCGCCGCGCACGCGATCGGCTCCGCGATCGCGATCGACTCCCAGGGGCGGATCGTGGTCGCGGGCACCGCGAACGCCACCGGGGGCGCAGACGAGGTCGCGATCGCCCGGTACGGCGCGAACGGCACGCTCGACTCGAGCTTCGCCGGCGGCGGCACGCTGACGTTCGGGATCGGCACCACGGGCAGCGGCGTCAACGCGATGGCAGTCGATACGCAAGGGCGCGTCGTGCTCGGGGGCTTCAGCGAGCAACCCGGCGGCACCGACGACCTTGCCGTCATGCGCGTGACCGCGAGCGGGAGTCTCGACCGGTCGTTCGGTCAGGGCGGGAGCGGAAGCGTGACGGCGGCGCCCGGCCAGGACGAGGACCCCTCGCGCTCGATCGGGATCGACGCCCACGGCCGGATCGTGTACGGCGCCACCGGCTCCGACGGCAACTTCGACCTCGTCCGCTACAACACCGACGGCAGCCCGGACACGACATTCAACGGCACCGGCGAGGTCACGGCCAAGCTCGGCGCCGGCGCCGGCGCCGGCTTGAAGGCTCCCCCCGCCGCCCTGGCGGTCGACCCCCAGGACCGGATCGTCCTCGCCGGCACGACCGGGTCGGGATCGACGAGCGCCTTCGCCCTCGCGCGCTACATCGGCGATGCCGGCAGCTCGGGCGGCGGCGGGTCCGGCGGCGGCGGATCCGGTGGTAGCGGTTCCGGCAGTGGTGGCGGCGGCGCGGCGACGCGCACGGTGACGGCGCCGATCGGCAACCGGAAGTTCACCCTCTCGACCGCGGTTCCCCGGGGATGCCTGGCCAGGTCGGCGAGGCTGAGCACGTCACTGACCGCCACGACGATCGCCGGCTCGGGCACGGGGAAGCTGCGCTTGGTCAAGGCGCGCTTCTTCATCGACCGCGGCATCCGCCGCGTCTACCATCGGACCCGGCACCGACACGGCAAGACGATCCGTCAGACGATCGTCACCTACTCCCCAAACCGCACCGCCACCGCGTTGCCGGCCGACGTGTCGTTCGCGCTGCGCGGGTTGAGGTCGGGATCGCACGCGCTGAGCGTCAAGCTGACGTTCGACGGGACGGTCGCCCACCGCACCGTGTCGGTGACCCGGACGCTGCATCAGACCTTCAGGGTCTGCTAGCGCCGCGTTGGTCTTACCGCCAGGAGACGTTCAAGCCGTCGGTCCGATCTGCGTCACCGCGCGATCGAGTTTTCGCAAGTTCCTGAAGGCGCCCGTTCCCCGGCGCCCGCGAGCCGATCACATCCAGGCATCGTAGATCCGTTCGCAGAGCGAATGACTGGTCGCTCTGCGACCGGAGTATGGTCCGCTCGGTGGCCACCACCGAGCGAACCCAGGTTGCGATCGTCGGCGCCGGGCCGGCGGGCCTGCTGCTCGGTCAGCTGCTGCACCGCCACGGCATCGACTCGGTCATCCTCGAGGCGCGCAGCCGCGAGTACGTCGAGGCCCGGATCCGCGCCGGCGTGCTCGAGCAGGGGACGATCGAGGTGCTGCGCGAGGCCGGCGTCGGCGAGCGCATGGATCGCGAGGGCTTGGCGCACGGCGGGATCTACCTCAACGCCGACGGCCGGCGCCATCACATCCCGATGAGCGAGCTGACCGACGGGCGGCAGGTGATGATCTACGGCCAGACCGAGGTGGTCAAGGATCTCGTCGCCGCGCGCGTCCAGGCCGACGCGCCGCTGCGGTTCGAGTGCAAGGCCGTCGCGGTGAGCGGCCTGGACGCCGGCGAGCCGGTCGTCCGCTACGTGTACGAGGACGGCGAGCGCGAGCTTCGCTGCGAGCTGATCGCCGGCTGCGACGGCTCCCATGGGGTCTGCCGGGGCGCGATCCCCGCCGAGCTGCTGCACACCTACGAGCGCGAGTATCCGTTCGCCTGGCTGGGCATCCTCGCCGACGTCGCGCCCTCGACCGATGAGCTCATCTACGCCCGCCACGAGCGGGGCTTCGCGCTGCACAGCATGCGCTCGCGCAGCGTCAGCCGGCTGTATGTCCAGGTCGAACCCGACGATGTCGTCGAGAACTGGTCCGACGACCGCGTGTGGTCCGAGCTGCACGCGCGCCTGGCCACCGACGGCTGGGAGCTGACCGAGGGCCCGGTGACCGAGAAGTCGATCACGCCGATGCGCAGCTTCGTCGCCGAGCCGATGCGCTACGGGCCGCTGCTGCTCGCGGGCGACGCGGCCCACATCGTCCCGCCCACAGGCGCCAAGGGCCTCAACCTCGCCGTCGCCGACGTCACCGTGCTCGCCGCCGCCCTCGTCGCGCACTTCCGAGACGACGACGATACGGGGCTTGACACCTACTCGGAGCGCTGCCTGCGCCGGGTGTGGCGCGCTCAGCACTTCTCGTGGTGGATGACGACGATGCTCCATATCGATCCCGGGGCCACCGAGTACGAGCGCCGGCTGCAGGACTCGCAGCTGCGCTACGTGTGCGGCTCGCGCGCGGCGGCGGCGTCGCTGGCCGAGAACTACGTCGGGCTGCCGCTGGAGCGGACCGCCGACCGCGCGGAGGTGGGGGCCCATGGCTGAGCTGACGAGCCTGCCCGAGGCGGTCGCTGCGCTCGTGCGCGACGGCGACGCGGTGGCGATGGAGGGGTTCACCCACCTCATCCCGTTCGCCGCCGGCCACGAGATCCTGCGCCAGGGCCGCGGCGACCTCGAGCTCATCCGGATGACGCCGGACATCCTCTATGACCAGATGATCGGCCTCGGCGCCGCGCGCAAGCTCGTCTTCTCCTACGGGGGCAACCCGGGCGTCGGCGGGCTGCACCGCTTCCGCGACGCCGTCGAGCACGACTGGCCGCGTCCGATCGAGCTCGAGGAGCACAGCCACGCCGGCATGGCCAACCGCTACGCCGCCGGCGCGGCCCGGATGCCGTGCGCGATCATGCGCGGCTACCTGGGGACCGATCTGGCGGCGATCGCGCCGGTGGCGCCGATGACCTGCCCGTTCACCGGCGAACAGCTGATCGCCGTGCCCGCGCTGCGCCCCGCGGTGTCGGTCGTGCACGCGCAGGAGGCCGACCGCGCGGGCAACGTGCAGCTGTGGGGGATCCCCGGGGTGCAGAAGGAGGCGGTGCTCGCCGCCGACCGGGCGCTCGTCACCGTCGAGCGGATCGTCGACGAGCTCACGCCCCGGCCCGGCGGGGTGGTCATCCCCGGCTGGGTGATCGACGCCGTCGCGGAGGCGCCCGGCGGCTCGCGGCCGTCCTACAGCCTCGGGATCACCGACCGCGACAACGAGTTCTACCGCTTCTGGGACAAGCTCAGCCGCGACCGCGACGAGTTCACCGCGTGGATGCGCGAGCACGTGCTCGACCGCGCCCGGGACGCCGTATGAGCGCGGCATCGGCGAACGGCGCGGCGACGGCCGGGGAGGTGCAGACGGTAGTGGCGGCCCGGCGGCTGCGCGACGCGACCTCGGTGTTCATCGGCGTCGGGCGCCCGAGCACGGCGGCGATCCTCGCCCGGATGGTGCACAACCCCGGGCTCGTGCTCGTGTACGAGTCGGGGACGATCGGCGCCAAGCCCTATCACGTGCCGCTCTCGATCGGGGACGGCGAGCTGGCGCAGACCGCCGACGCGATCGTCTCGGTGCCGGAGATGTTCAACTACTGGATCGGTACCGGACGGGTGCAGGTCGCATTCCTCGGCGCCGCCCAGGTCGACCGGCATGCCAACCTGAACTCGACCGTGATCGGCGACTATGAGCATCCGAGGACGCGGCTGCCCGGCGCCGGCGGCGCGCCCGAGATCGCGGGCTTCTGCCGCGAGGTCGTCGTCATCGCCACCCATAGCACGCGGACCTTCGTGTCAAAGCTCGACTTCCGCACCACCGTTGGCCACGGCGACGACCCCGCGGACCGCACCCGCCTGGGCCTCCGCGGGTTGGGCCCGACCGCGGTCATCACCGACCTCGCGGTGCTCGAGCCCGACCCCGACACGTGCGAGCTGACGCTGACCGCGCTGCACCCCGGCGTCGGCGTGGGGGAGGTGCGCGAGGCCACCGGCTGGGACCTCGCGGTCGCGTCCACGGTGGCGCACACGCCGCCACCCACCGACGAGGAGCTGACCGCGCTCCGGGAGCTCCTCAACCGATGACCGACACGCACCAGACCGTGAGCCAGGAGCGCATCTACGCGCCGGTCGCCGACACGCCCGCCGGCTACGTGCGCGAGGACCCCGCGGCGCATCCGCCGCTGCACTACCCCGGGTACAAGTCGACCGCGCTGCGCCACCCGCGCGAGCCGCTCGTGTACCTGCCGAACACGATCTCCGAGGTCACCGGCCCGGCGCTCGGCGAGGTCCTGCCGGTCACCGCGCGAGACGCCGATCTGCTCGCCCAGCACGGCGGGGATCCGATCGGCGAGCGGATCACGGTCTCCGGGCGCGTATTCGACACCGAGGGCAAGCCGCTGCGCAACACCCTCGTCGAGGTCTGGCAGGCCAATGCCGCCGGTCGCTATCGCCACCGGATGGACCGCTGGCCGGCGCCGCTGGACCCGAACTTCTCGGGCGCCGGTCGCTGCCTGACCGACGACGAGGGCCGCTACCGGTTCCTGACGCTGAAGCCCGGCCCCTATCCGTGGGGCAACCACTACAACGCCTGGCGTCCCGCGCACATCCACTTCTCGCTGCTCGGCCGCGCGTTCGCGCAGCGCCTCGTGACCCAGATGTACTTCCCCGGCGACCCCTTCTTCCCCTATGACCCGATCTTCAACTCGGTCGCCGACGAGCGGGCGCGCGAGCGGATGATCGCGCGCTTCTCCATCCACGACACCGAGCCCGACTGGGCGGCGGCCTACGCGTTCGACATCGTCCTGCGCGGGCCCGCGGCGACGATCTTCGAGCAGCCGCGATGATCTTCGCACCGACGCCGTCGCAGACCGTCGGGCCCTACTTCGCGATCGGCCTGCCGTGGCCCGAGGGCCCGCGCGTCGTGCCCGAGGGGACGCCGGGGGCGATCACGATCGCCGGGACCGTCTACGACGGCGCCGGGGAGCCTGTTCCCGACCACCTGATCGAGACCTGGCAGGCCGATCCCGAAGGCCGCTTCGCCGATCTCCACGGCCACGGCGGCCGCTCGAGCCTGCCCGGGTTCCGCGGCTTCGCGCGGTGCGGCGCCGAGTACGGCGACGGCGGGTTTGCGATCTTCACCGTCAAGCCCGGGCCCGTCCCCGATCCCGCGGGCGGGCTGCAGGCGCCGCACGTCGCGGTCACGGTCATGGCCCGCGGGATGCTCAATCGCTGCGTCACCCGCATCTACTTCGCCGACGAGCCGGTGGCCAACGACAACGATGCGGCGCTGCACCGGGTGCCCGCGCATCGCCGGCACACCCTGCTCGCCGAACCCGACGGCGACGGCGCATACCGGTTCGACATCCGCCTGCAGGGCGACGACGAGACCGTCTTCTTCTCGATCTAGAGACTCGTGCTCGACACCCTCTACGCGCGCGGCGAGGCGGCGGCGCAGGTGACCGGGTCCCGCCTGCTGCAGGCGATGCTCGACGTCGAGGCCGCCCTGGCGCGCGCGCTCGCCGCCGAGGGCGAGATCCCGGCCGCGGCCGCCGAGGCGATCGCGGGGGTCTGCCGGGCGCAGCGCTTCGACCTCGACGCGCTCGCGCGCGAGACCGCCCGGCACGCGACCCCGGTCGTGGGGCTCGTGCGGGCGCTGCGCGACGCGGTCGGAGCCGACGCGCGCGACCACGTGCACGTCGGCGCGACCAGTCAGGACATCGTCGACTCCGCGCTCATGCTCGTCGCCCGGCGCGCGCTGGCACCGCTGCTCGGCGACGCGCGCCGCGCCGCCGACGCCGCCGCCCGGCTCGCCGAGGAGCATCGCACGACGCCGATGGTCGGGCGCACGCTGCTCCAGCAGGCGCTGCCAATCACCTTCGGCCTCCGCGCCGCCGGCTGGCTGACCGGGATCGGCGCCGCGGAGGCTCGCCTCGACGCGGTCCGGGCCCGCGAGCTGGCGGTGCAGATGGGCGGCCCCGTCGGCGGCCGCTCGCCGCGGGTCGCGGCGCGCGTCGCCGCCGAGCTGCAACTCGCCGAGCCGGTCATGCCCTGGGGGGCGATTCGCGTCGCGCCGGCGGCGCTGGCGAGCGCGCTCGGGACCCTCGCCGGCGTGCTGGGCAAGGTCGCCCGCGATGTCACCCTGCTCGCGCAGGACGAGGTCGGCGAGGTCCGCGAGGGCGGCGACCCCGCGGCCGGGGGCTCGAGCGCGATGGCCCACAAGCGCAACCCGATCGCCGCCGTCTCGGCGCTCGCCTGCGTCAAGCGCGTGCCGGGCGCGGTGGCCACCGTGCTCGCCGCGATGGAGGCCGAGCATGAGCGGGCCGCCGGCGCCTGGCAGGCGGAGTGGGGCGTCCACGCCGAGATCCTGCGCCTGACCGGCTCGGCGGCCGCCTGGGTCGGCGAGCTGCTGTGCCACCTCGAGGTCGACGCCGCGCGGATGGCCGCCAACCTCGCCGCTGCGGCGACCGGGGGCGCCGGTGACCGGCCGCTCCCCGACGGGACCGACGAGCTGATCGACCGCGCGCTTGCGGCGTACCCTTCCGGGCGATGACCGCCGTCGCGCTGCACCACCGGATCGACGGGCCCGACGACGCCCCGCCGCTCCTGCTCGGCGGGTCGCTCGGCACCGACCTGTCGATGTGGGAGCCGCAGCTGTCCGCGCTCGTCGGCCCGCGGCGCGTCATCCGCCTGGACACGCGCGGCCACGGCGGGTCGCCGGTCCCCGCCGGCCCGTACTCGATCGCCGACCTCGGCGGCGACGTGCTCGCGCTCATGGACCGGCTCGAGCTCTCCCGGGCCGCCTACTGCGGACTGTCGATCGGAGGCATGGTCGGCCAGTGGTTGGGCATCAACGCGCCGGACCGGATCACCGAGCTGATCCTGCTGTGCACGGGCGCGCACGTCCCCCCGCGCCAGCAATGGCTCGACCGCGCCGCGGCGGTCCGCGAGGCCGGCAGCCCCGAGCCGATCGCCGACGCGGTGGTGGCGCGCTGGTTCACGCCGCAGTTCGCGAGCGCGCACCCCGACGTCGTTGGCCGCCACCGGCGGATGCTCGTCGACGCCCCGGCGGAGGGATACGCCGGATGCTGCGAGGCGATCGGCGGGCTCGACGCGCGCGCGGACCTGCCGAGCATCGCCGCGCCGACGCTGGTCGTCTCGGGCGCGCAGGATCCCTCGATCCCGGCCGATCACGGGCGGGCGATCGCCGCCGCGGTCCCCGGGGCGCGGCTGGAGGTCCTCGATCCCGCCGCCCACCTCGCCAGCGTCGAGCGCGCCGACGCGGTCAGCGGGCTGATCCGCGAGCACCTCGGGATCCGAGCCGGATGACTCACGCCGCCGACTTACAGGCGAGCCAGCCGGATGACGCCGGCGCTGCCCGATCAGGCGAGGCTAGATGCCGAGCGGGCAGCGGGCCGGCGGGCGAGCGGAGGCGATCAGCGTGAGCGACGAGGCCGGGGCAAGGGGTCGCCGCGAGGTCTCCGGCGAGGGGGAGAGGGTCCGCCGCGAGGTTCTCGGCGAGGGGGAGGTTCGCCGCGAGGTTCTCGGCGAGGGGGAGAGGGTTCGCCGCGAGGTTCTCGGCGACGCCCACGTCGACCGCGCTCAGGCCGACACGACCGAGCTGACCGCGCCGTTCCAGGATTTCATCACCCGCTACGCGTGGGGGGAGGTGTGGGCGCGGCCGGGCCTCGACCGCCGCACCCGCTCGGCGATCACGCTGACCGCGCTGACCGCGCTCGGGCGCGAGAACGAGCTCGCAATGCACGTGCGCGGCGCCCTGCGCAACGGTCTGAGCCCCGAGGAGATCGGCGAGGTGCTGCTGCACACCGCGGTCTACGCGGGCGTGCCGGCGGCCAACGCCGCCTTCGCGATCGCGCGGAGCACGATCGAGGCCGAAACGACGTCGGGCGGATCCGGAGATCCGCCCGACGATCGACCTTGACGGAGCGCGTCTCAGCGCCCCTGATGGCGGTTTGGTCAGCCGACGATGAAACCGGTCTTCTTGACCGCGGCCAGGATCGCGGAAGCGGGAAGGCCGGTGTCGAGCGGCCCGCTGGGCGCGATCGGCTTACCGAGATACAGGCCGATGGCGCCCGAGTGGCGCGCCTCGACGGTGACGATCGAGGCCGCGACGAGGAGGACCTTGGCCGCCTTGATGTTCGGCGCCTGCCCGAGGTAGGCGTGGACGCCCGTGTTCTCGAGCACGAACGTCGTCGCGGCGAACGTCGTCTTGTCCTTGACGGCCGCGCCGAAGTCGAACTTCGGCTTCTTGATCGCCTTCTTGCCAAGCGCGGTCTTGAGCAGCTTGACGTGGAAGGCCTCGTCGGCGGTCACCGTCTTGAGCAGCTGGCCGAGCTGCTTGTCGCCGGCGGCGACGTTGTTGGCGGTGGCCTCGGTGTAGAACGTGCTCTCGAGGTACTCGAGCGTCAGCGCGTAGTTCAGGATGCCGACGTCGTCCTTACCGAACTTCGCGGGCGGAGCGCCTCCCGAGGTCTTCGCGGACGCGGCGCCGGGGAGCAGCGCGCTCAGGATGGCGCCCCCGCTCAGCGCGGCGCCGCCGGTCAGCGCGCCCTTGCGCAGGAAGTCGAGCCGGGTGTCACCGGCAACCTCCTCGGCAGCTTCGCGGAGAGCGCCGTCGGTGTCGACGGCTTCCAGGTTGAGATGGGCCATGAAGGTACTGCTCCTTTCACAACGGGACGGGACACGTCCGTGAAACCAGGACGCACTGTGCGTAGAACGCAATCCCTACCTATTCGGACCATCGGGATGTCAGAAATATGACATCGACTCAGGCTTGGCTCGCGCCGGCGGCGAGCTGCGCCGTGTCGACGGCGGCCGGGCGCTGGCGTCCGGCCGCCCACCGCGGCTTGGCGAGCAGCAGCTGCACGTCGCAGATCCGCCGCTCGGCGAACCCGCCCTCGCAGTAGGCGAGGTAGAGCGTCCACAGTCGCTGGAAGCGCTCGTCGTAGCCGAGGCGCGTCAGCTCCTGCGCGTGCGCGGCGAAGTTCTCGCGCCACCGCCGCAGCGTCTCGACGTAGCTGGCGGTGATGTCCTGCAGGCCGATCGTCTGCAGGTTCGTCCGCCGCGCCAGCTCGCGGCTGATGACCTCCATCGAGGGCAGCGCGCCGCCGGGGAAGATGTACTCCTTGATGAACGACTTCGACGCCTTCTCGACCTCGTAGGCGCGATCGTCGATGGTGATCGCCTGCAGGAGCATCGCCCCGCGCTCGGTCAGGAGCTCCGAGCAGCGCTGAAAGAAGGTGCCGATGTGCTGCCAGCCGACCGCCTCGATCATCTCGATCGAGACGAGCTTGTCGTAGCGGCCGCCGAGGTCGCGGTAGTCGGAGGTCAGCACCGTCACGTGGTCGGCCAGTCCCGCCTCGGCGACCCGCGCCACCGCGAAGTCGTGCTGCTCGCGCGAGATCGTCGTCGTCGTCACCCGGCAGCCGCGCGTGGCCGCGGCGTGGATCGCGAACCCGCCCCAGCCGGTGCCGATCTCGAGCACGTGGTCATCGGGGCGCAGCTCGAGCTGCTCGCAGACGCGCTCGAGCTTGGCGATCGAGGCCTCCTGCAGGGTCATCCCATCGCGCTCGAACAGCGCGCACGAATACATCATCGTCGGGTCCAGCATCCGCGCGAACAGCGCGTTGCCGAGGTCGTAGTGAAACGCGATGTCCTTGCGCCGCTGGCGCCGGGTGCCGCGCCGCAGCAGCGCGCGGGCCTGCTGGCGCGGCGCCCACACCGGCGCGCTCGCGGCGCGCACCCGGTCGATGATGACCGCGTTGCGCGCGGCGAGGCGGATGACAGCGACGAGGTCGGGCGAGTCCCACATCCCGCGGGCGTAGGACTCGGCGAGGCCGCGGCTCCCCCGCATCAGCATCCGCCAGAAGCGCTCGTCGTGCAGCTCCACCGTCGCCGTCGGAGCGCCGCGGCCGAAGACCCGGCGCCGCCCGCCGTCGACGACGGTCAGGCTGCCGACGCGGATCGTGCGCAGCAGCCCGGAAGCGAGCGTCCGCCAGGCGGCCACCTCGGAGGGGCTCATCGCGTTGCCGTCCCGGGGTGGGGGAAGTACCGGGCCCCGGCGAGCCGTAGCCCGACCGCGTGGCCGTAGATGAGCGCCAGCGTGCGCGCCGCGGCGGCCGGATAGCGCAGGCCGAGTCGGGCGACGGCGCTCGGCGTCAGCGCGCGGCGGCGCATCGAGAGGGTGGCCTCGAAGGTCGTCTGGGTGCCGCGACGGCTCTCGATGCGGACCGCCAGGGAGTCGCCGGGCGCGGTCGCGCGCGCCTCGTAGCGATGGTCCATGCCGATGAACGGCGAGACGTGCAGCTGCTTGGCAAAGCTGCCGCGGACCGCGCCGGACGCGCCGTCGACGTCTGACAGCAGATAGGCGTGGCGCTCCCCCCACGGAGTGTTAGTGACCTCGGCGAGCACGCCGCACAGCCGTTCGTCGCGGTCGAAGCAGTAGTAGAAGCTGACCGGGTTAAAGCACAGTCCGAGCGAGCGCAGCTGGGTCAGCAGGCGGATCGGCCCCTCGGGCCGCACGCCGCCCAGCTGCGCGACGCGATCGCGGACCGCGGCGTCCAGCGGCACGCCCGGGTCCCCGAGATAGTCGCCGCGGCGGTAGCGCAGCAGCCCCGGCCCCCGCGCGAGCAGTCGTCCGTCGAGCAGCGTCGGGAGCTCGGCGAGGTCGACGTACTGCAGCGCGATCCGATGGCGAAAGCCCGTCGCCGGGGCGGCCCGGCGATGATCGATCGTCCCCTCGTACAGGCAGCTCGCCGGCGCGGTCGGTGGCGTGCTCGCCCGCGTCACAGCCGCGCTCCGAAGCGCTCGGCCACCCGGAGCGCGGACAGAACCCCGTCCTCGTGAAAGCCCCACCCCCAGTAGGCGCCGCAGAAGTGGACCCGGTCGCGGCCGTTGATCTCGGCGTGCCGCCGCTGGGCGCGCGCGCCGGCGGCGGTGTAGACCGGGTGGGCGTACTGGATCGTGCGGATCACCCGGGCCGGATCGATCTCCGCGGTGCGGTTGAGCGTCACGCAGAAGTCCCGTTCGGCGTCCAGGGACTGCAGGCGGTTCATGTGGTAGGTGACGGTCGTCCGGTCGCCGGGGACGTCCATCAGGTGGTAGTTCCAGCTCGCCCACGCCCGCCGCCGCCGGGGCAGCATGCGCACGTCGGTGTGGAGCACCGCCTCGTTGGTCTGATAGGGGATCGCGCTCAGCAGCTCGCCCTCGGCGCTCGACGGGTCTTGCAGCATCGCCAGCGCCTGGTCTGAGTGGGTGGCGAGGACGACCTCGTCGAAGCGCTGGGCCTCGCCATCGGCCGGGGTGACGACGATCCCGTCGCGGTCGCGCGCGACGGCACGGACCGGCGTCCGGAGCAGGACCCGTCCCGAGAACCGCTGCAGCAGCGCCTCGACGTATCGAGCCGAGCCGCCGCGCACGGTGCGCCAGCGCGGGCGCCCGCGGAACGAGAGCATGCCGTGGTTGTCGAAGAACTCGGCGAGGAAGCGCGCGGGGAAGCTCCACAGCTGGTGCGGGTCCGCCGACCACACCGCGGAGGCCTGGGGGACGATGAGGCGATCGATGAACGGACGGCTGAAGCGCTGCTGCTCGAGCCAGTGACCGAGCGACGGGCGGGTGGAGTCGGGGGCCTCGGTGGACAGCAGGGCCCGAGCGGCGCGGTTGAAGCGCGTCATGTCGACGATCATCCGGTGAAACCACGGGGTGACGAGATGCGCGCGCTTGGCGAACAGCCCGTTCGGCGAGCCGCCGCTGTACTCGAAGTCGCCGTGGCCGTCGGAGACCGAGAACGTCATCGTCGAGGGCTGCGAGGCGACGCCGAGACGGACCAGCAGCCGCTCGAAGTTCGGATAGTTGCGATCGTTGAAGACGATGAAGCCGGTGTCGACGTGATGGGTCTCGTGCGGCGTGTCGACCCGGATCGTGTTCGTGTGCCCGCCGGCGTGGGCGCCGGCCTCGAACACCGTCACCTCGTGGGCCGCGTCGAGCAGATGGGCGGCGACCAGGCCCGACACCCCTGCCCCGATGATCGCGATCCGCATGACGGTCAGCTCGTAGCGGAACGGCCCGGCGCCCCGGTGGCGCCGGCGACCGCCGGGACTAGGCGGTCGGGGTGTGCTCCGGCTGCTCGCGCGCGGTGTCGGACTCGAGCAGCGTCGGCGCGTCGCCGCTTATCGAGTCCTTGAAGCCGCGGATGCCCTCGCCCAGGGACTTGCCCATGTCGGGGAGGCGCTTAGCGCCGAACACCAGCAGCAGGACGACGAGCAGCATGGCGATGTGAAGGGGATTGTCGAGTCCGACCATCGGGTGGTTCTCCGATCAGTTGCTTGCAATTGCAATACGCGCCGGAGCGCCGCTCGGATCAGCTCAGCGGGGCCACGATCACCGGCGCATGCGTCGGCGCGCTCGTGCCCCCAGCGGGCTCGCGGGTGACGAGCACGTGGGTGACCCCGTGCAGGTCGCCGGGCACGTCGACGGAGGCCTGCCCGCTCCCGGTCACCCCAAACAGCGCGGTCGTCGGCGCGGGCACGCCCGTGCTCCTCTGCAGCCACACCTCATATATCTGGCCGGCAGGCGGCGCAGCGAAGCGGTTGACGACGAGCTCGGCATGCCCGCCGTAGAGGCGCAGGCTCGCGGTCCCCTGGCCCGTGACCTTGGCGTCGATGACGCGCGTCGACGGTGAGGAGCCGCCGCCGACCGCGAGCACGACGACCACCGCCGCGATCGCCAGCGCGAGGGCCGCCGCGCCGAAGCTCAGCGCCGGACGCGGGAGGCGCAGGGCGCGCAAGCGCGACCGCGACGCGGGCGCGAAGCGAACCTCGGGGGTCATCCGCGACTCCGCCGCGACCGTGTGGACGACCCGCCGGCGCAGACTCTCGGGCGCCCGATACTGCGGCGCGCTCATCGGCAGGACGTTGACGATCTGCTCGAAGGAGGCAAGCTCGTCGCGGCATACCGCGCAGTCCGCGAGATGACGACGGAAACCGTCGACCTCGCCGGGGTCCAGCGCTCCGAGCGCGTACGCGGCGACGTTGACGCCGCACCCATGCCGTCCGTGGTCTATCACCGACTCGCCTCCCGTCATGACATCGCCTCCGAGGGATCCCCCAGGGAGAGCTTGAGTTTGGTCAGGCCCAGCCGCATCCGGCCCTTCACCGTCCCGGCCGGCAGATGCAGCTGCTCGGCGATCTGGGTGTGCGTGAAGCCGCCGAAGTACGCGAGCTCGATCACCTGTCGCTGATCGTCGGGCAGCTGTTGCAGCGCGCCACGAACCTGCGTGGCGTCGTCGCGCCGCAGCGCCTCGGCTTCGGTCCCCTCGGGCGCCTGGAGGCGCTCGACGGCGGCGTCATCGGACACGTCCTTGCCGGCGCGCACCGTGTCGCGACGGAACAGGTCGATCGCCCGGTTGTGGACGACCCCGAGGACCCACGAGCGGACGCTGCCCCGCGTGCGGTCGTAGCGCGCGCCGCTGCGCCACAGCGACAGGAAGGCCTCCTGGACGACGTCCTCGGCCATCGCGCGACGCCCGCACATCCGATAGGCGAGCGAGAACGCGGCGTCGGCGTGACGCTCGAACACGACCTCAAAGGCGCGGGCGTCGCCGTCCCGGACGCGCTCCATCAGGTCCTCGTCGGCGAGGGCCAGCGGATCGGGGCGGGGGCGGAGGTTCACGTGCCGGTTGAACAATGAGGCCTGACTGGGTCGGAGGTTACGGGCGTGCCAGACTTCCCCGCTGCACCCGTTTCTACGAATTCGGGGTGGCGGCGGATCACCGGCAGCGCGGAATTTCGCGACGGGCCGCCCGCACGGCGTCGTTCGCTGAGAAATCGCGGAGGCCCTACAGTCCGCTCGCGTCGGCGCCGATGGAGGAGCACCCGTCGTCCTCGTCGCAGGCGCGGCGGCAAGCTCCTCGTGTTACGCGCCGCCCGTCACCCCGTCCTCGCCGTCGCGCTCGCCCTGGCGCTCGCCGGTCTCCTGTTCGAGGCCGGCACCGCGATCGTCGCGAGCCCCGGCGCGGCCGTCGACCGGTTCGCCGACAGCTGGGTGTACACCGCCGTGGAGCTGATGGCGGTCGTCATGTGCGCCACGCGCACGGTGCGTCGGCGGGCCGACCGGACCGCCTGGGCGCTCATCACGCTGTCGCTCGCCTTCTGGACGGCGGGGGACCTCATCTGGACGCTGTGGCTCGACCAGCTCGCCCACCCGCCGTCGCCGTCGGCCGCCGACGTCGCCTACCTGCTCAGCTATCCGGCGCTCTACGCCGGGCTCGTGCTCCTGGTGCGCGCGCGGCTGCGCAGCACCTCGGCCGCCGAATGGCTCGACGGCGCGGTCGTCGGGCTCACCGTCGCCGCGGTCGCCGCGGCGCTCGTGCTCTCGACCGTCCTCGCCAACCGCAGCGGGCGCTTCTGGCCCGACGTCGTCAACCTCGCCTATCCGTGCGGCGACTTCATCGTCCTGTCGCTCGTCGCCGCCGGCTGCATGTGGGCGCGGCGGCCGAGCCGCGTCTGGCTGCTGCTGAGCGGCGCCGTGATCACGACCGCGATCGCCGACATCGTCTCGGTCTACGAGGTCGCCACCTCCAGCTACGTCGCCGGGACGCTGCTCGACGTGTTCTGGCCGGCCGCGATGACGCTGGTGGCGTTCGCCGCCTGGGCGTCCGAGCCTCGCCGCCCGCGCCACCGGCTCGCGGTCCGCCACACGATCGTCATCACCCTGCTCGCCGCGGCGGTCGCGCTCGGGCTCCTCGTCGTCGCCGCGTTCGCGCGCCTGACCCCGCTCGCGGTCGGCCTCGCCGCCGCCGCGCTCGTGGTCGCCACCGTGCGCGCCGGCCTGACCTACCTAGAGAACGTCTCGATGCTGCGGCGCCGCGACCGCGACGCGATGACCGACGCGCTCAGCGGTCTGGGCAACCGGCGCGCGCTCATGGCCGACCTCGACCACGCGATCGCCGAGTGCGCGCAGGACGGGGCGGTCCACACGCTCGCGTTCTTCGATCTCAACGGCTTCAAGCGCTACAACGACACCTTCGGCCACGGCGCGGGCGACGCGCTCCTGTCCCGCCTCGGGCGTGCGCTCGCCGCCGGGGTACAGGACGCCGGGCGCGCCTATCGGCTCGGCGGCGACGAGTTCTGCGCGCTGCTGCACGGCCGGCTCGCCCCGGGTGCGCGGGCGATCGCCGCCGCCCGGTCGGCGCTGCACGAGGACGGGACCGTGGTCACGGTCAGCACCGCCGTCGGGCTGGCGGTGATCCCCGACGACGCGACCACCGCCTCGGCGGCGCTTCGGCTCGCGGACGAGCGGATGTACGCCGACAAGGCCCACGCGAGCCGCGCCGAGGCGCGCGCCGTGCTGATCCAGGTCCTCAACGAGCGCACTCCCGGACTGCTCGCCCATGTGGCCGGCGTCACCGAGCTCGTGAGCGCCGTCGCCCGCGGCCTTGCGCTCGACCCCGAAGCCGTCGACGAGGTGCTCCGCGCCGCCGAGATGCACGACATCGGCAAGCTCGCGATCCCCGACGAGATCCTCGACAAGCCGGGGCCGCTCGACGAGGCCGAGCGGGAGTTCATGCGCCAGCACCCGGTCATCGGCGAGCGGATCCTCGGCGCGGCGCCCGCGCTCGGCCCGGTAGCCAAGCTCGTCCGTTCCAGCCACGAGCGCTGGGACGGCGGGGGATACCCCGACGGCCTCGCCGGCGAGGCGATCCCGCTCGGCGCCCGGATCGTCGCCGTCTGCGACGCCTACGAGGCGATGATCTCCGAGCGCTGCTACCAGCGCGCCCGCTCCCGGGAGGACGCCGTCGAGGAGCTGCGCCGCAACGCCGGGACCCAATTCGACCCCCGCGTCGTCGACGCCCTGTGTCGCTGCCTGCCGGAGCTGCCGGCGTCCGCGGTGGTTGGAGCGGCGCGCGGCTGACCGCCTTGCCGGCGGCCGTATCATCGGGGCGAGTCAGAGCGACCGAGGGAGAGGGCGATGGCAGAGGCATATTCGCGCGGCGCCGACGACGCGCCGCTGCTCGAGGAGACGATCGGCGCCAACCTCGATCGGACCGTGGCCGAGCACGGCGAGCGCGACGCGCTCATCTCCTGCCAACAGGACCTCCATTACACCTGGTCAGAGCTCGTCGCGGAGGTCGATCGCGTCGCGCGGGGACTGATCGCCGCCGGTCTGCGGCAGGGTGACCGCGTCGGGATCTGGAGTCCGAACTGCGCCGAGTGGACCCTCGTGCAGTACGCGACCGCGCGGCTCGGGGTGATCCTCGTCAACATCAATCCCGCGTACCGCACCTCCGAGCTGGAGTACGCGGTGCGCCAGTCGGGATGCCGGATGCTCATCGCCGCCCCGGCGTTCAAGACCTCGGACTACCGGGGGATGGTCGCCGAGGTCCGCGACCGGCTCCCCGCTCTGGAGCAGGTCGTGTTCCTCGAGGGCGAGGACTGGGACGCCCTGCTGGCCGGCGGCGAGTCGGTCGACCCCGCGCAGGTCGGCGAGCGCCAGGCGACCCTGACGCCTCAGGACCCGATCAACATCCAGTACACGAGCGGCACCACCGGCTACCCGAAGGGCGCGACCCTCACCCACCGCAACATCCTGAACAACGGCTTCTTCGTCGGCGAGGGCGTGCGCTACACCGCCGAGGATCGGGTGTGCATCCCGGTGCCCTTCTACCACTGCTTCGGCATGGTCATGGGCAACCTCGCCTGCTCCTCTCACGGCGCCGCGATGGTCATCCCCGCGCCCGCGTTCGAACCCGAGGCGACGCTCGAAGCGGTCGCGGGCACGCGCTGCACCTCGCTCTACGGGGTCCCGACGATGTTCATCGCCGAGCTCGACCATCCCCGCTTCGACGAGTTCGACCTCACCTCGCTGCGGACGGGGATCATGGCCGGATCGCCGTGCCCGGTCGAGGTGATGAAGCGCGTCATCGACCGCATGCACATGAGCGAGGTCGGCATCTGCTACGGGATGACCGAGACCTCGCCGGTCTCCACACAGACCGCCGTCGACGATCCGATCGCCAAGCGCGTCGGCACCGTCGGGCGCGTCGGCCAGCACCTCGAGGTCAAGGTCGCCGACCCCGAGAGCGGCGAGACGGTGCAGCGCGGAGAGCCCGGGGAGCTGTGCACGCGCGGGTACAGCGTGATGACGGGCTATTGGGAGGATCCCGAGCGCACCGACGAGGCGATCGACGTCGATCACTGGATGCACACCGGCGACCTGGCGACGATGGACGACGACGGGTACCTCAACATCGTCGGGCGGATCAAGGACCTCGTCATCCGCGGCGGCGAGAACGTCTACCCGCGCGAGGTCGAGGAGTTCCTCTACACGCACCCCGAGATCGCCGACGTCCAGGTCATCGGGGTGCCCGACGAACGCTACGGCGAGGAGCTCATGGCGTGGATCATCCCGCGCGGGCGGACCGAACTGACCGAGGCGGGGGTGCGCGAGTACTGCCAGGGCAAGATCGCCCACTACAAGGTCCCGCGGTACGTCAAGTTCGTCGACGCGTTCCCGATGACGGTCACCGGCAAGGTTCAGAAGTTCAAGATGCGCGAGACCGCGGTGCAGGAGCTCGACCTCGGCGTCGCCGCCTCGGCCGAAACCGCCTAGCGACGATCGAAAAATCTGCACATTGCTCGCAGAAAGCTTGACATAACCTGCTCAAGTCCCTAAACGTTCTCGACCGACGGTTGGAAAACCATGGCCGAGGATGGAACTGATGGCACTCATGCAGCGTCCGGGGAGCGGCGTCACGCGGCGTCCGGGGAGCAGCGTCGTTGTGGGGGCGTACGCCCAGGTCTCGCAGCGGCCGCAGACGCCCGCCGTGCGGGCGGTCGACGGAACGCTCACCTATAGCCGGCTCGGCGAACGCGCGACGCGTCTGGCCGCGCGCCTGCGCGCGCTCGGGGTCGCGCGCGGCGATCCGGTCGCCCTCTGCCTGCCGCGGTCGGCGGCGCTCGTCGTGGGCGCGCTCGGCATCGTGCGCGCGGGCGGCGCCTACGTCGCGCTCGATCCCGACCAGCCCGAGGAACGGCTCGCCTTCCAGGTGCGCGACTGCGGAGCCCGGGTCGTGGTCGGCGACACCGCCGGCTTCGGGCTCGAGCTCGTCGCGCCCGGGCCCGCCGGCGCGGCGCTGACCGCCGACGCCACCCTGACCGCCGATGCCACCCTGACCGCCGACGCCACCCTGACCGCCGACGCCACCCTGACCGCAGGCGCGGCGCTGGCCGCCGACGCCGCGCTGGCCGCCGACGCCGCGCTGGCCGCCGACGCGGCGCCCGGGCTCGATCCCGAGCTCGCTCCGGCGCCCGACGACCTCGCCTACCTCATCTACACCTCGGGCTCGACCGGTGCCCCGAAGGCCGTGCTGCTCGAGCATCGGGGGCTCGAGAACCTCGTCGCGTGGCATCGGGCAACGTTTTCGCTGCGCGCCTCAGACCGGGTCTCGCTCATCGCCAGCCCCGGCTTCGACGCGTCGGTGTGGGAGCTGTGGCCGGCCCTGACCGCGGGCGCCTGCCTGCACGTCCCCTCCGACGACGCGCGCTCGGACCCGGCGGCGCTGCGCGACTGGCTCGTCGCCGAGCAGATCACGGTGGCGTTCCTGCCCACGCCACTCGCCGAGGCGGTCATGGCGCTGGACTGGCCTGCGCGCCCGGCGCTGCGCTTCCTGCTGACCGGGGGCGACGCGCTGCACCATCGTCCGCCGGCGTCGCTGCCGTTCACCGTGGTCAACAACTACGGGCCCACCGAGGGCACGGTGGTGGCGACCTCGGGCATCGTCTCACCCGGAGTGCGGGCGTCGAGGCCGCCGTCGATCGGACGGCCGATCGACGGGGTCCGCGTCGACGTCGTCGACGAGCGACTCGCCCGCGTGCCCGTCGGGACCGTGGGCGAGCTGCTGATCGGCGGGCCCGGGATCGCGCGCGGCTACCTGAAGCGGCCCGAGCTGACCGCCGAGAAGTTCATCCGCGACCCGTTCGGCTCCGCCGCCACGCTGTATCGCACCGGCGATCTCGTCCGCGACCTCGGCGACGGCGAGCTCGAGTTCTCGGGGCGACGCGACGACCAGGTCCAGATCCGCGGCACGCGCGTCGAGCCCGGCGAGATCGCCGCCGCGCTCCGCACCCACCCGGCGGTGCGCGCGGCCGCGGTCGGGCTCGATCCGCAGGCCGCCGAACCGCGTCTGATCGCCCACGTCGTGGCCGCGGCGACGCCGGGGCCCGATCGCGAGGAGCTGCGCGCGCACCTGGGCCGCACGCTGCCGAGTCACATGGTTCCCGCCGCCTTCGTGTTCCTCGACGCGATGCCGCTGACCGCGAGCGGCAAGGTCGATCGCGACCGGCTCCCGCCGCCGAGCGCCGCGGGTGCCCCCGAGGGCGCGGCGCCGGCGACCGAGCTCGAGCAGACGCTCGAGGCGATCGTCGCCGAGCTGCTCGAGGTCGATCGGGTCGGCGTCGACGAGAATTTCTTCATGCTCGGCGGCCACTCGCTGCTCGGCGCGCAGCTGATCGCGCGCATCGGCGAGCGCTTCGGCGTGGAGATGAGCCTCCGCGGGCTGTTCGACAATCCGACGGTCGCCGAGATGGCCGCCGAGGTGGAGCGGCTGCTGATCGCCGAGCTCGAGGCGATGAGCGACGAGGACGCCGCGCGCCAGCTGGCGGCCGCCTCGCAGGCGCAGGACGCGCGCCGGCCATGACGACGACGAGCGAGTCCCCGCTCAGGCGCCGGCCATGACGACGACGAGCGAGTCCCCGCTCAGCCTCTACCAGCTGCTCGACCCCGAGGTCCTCGCCGATCCCTATCCGCTGTACCGCGGCCTGCGCGAGGCCGACCCGGTCCACTGGGATCCCTATCTGCACGCGTGGGTGGTCACGAGCTATCCCGAGGCGGTGACGGTGCTACGCCGCTTCTCGGCGCAGCGCACCCCGACCCCGGAGAAGCTCGCCGAGCTCGGCATGCCGGCGCTGGGCTCGATCGCGGCGGTCATGGTCCGCCAGATGCTGTTCCTCGATCCGCCGGCGCACACGCGGGTGCGCCGGCTGGCCTCGGTGGCCTTCACGCCGCGGCGGGTGCAGCGCCTGCGCGCGCACATCGAGCAGATCGTCGATGCGCTCATCGACGAGGTCATCGATCGGGGCGAGATGGAGGTGATGGAGGACCTCGCCAACCCCCTGCCGGCGATCGTCACCGCCGAGATGCTCGGCGTGCCGACCGAGGACCACCGCCGCCTGAAGGACTGGTCGCAGGCGTTCGCCGAGATGCTCGGCAACTTCCAGCACAACCCGGGCCGCGCGGCGCGGGTCGCCGACAGCCTGCAGGAGATGACCGTCTACTTCCAGGAGGCGGTGCGCCGCCAGGCCACCGAGCCGACGGAAGGCCTCGTCAACGCGCTGGCCACCGCCGAGGTCGACGGCGACCGGCTCTCCGAGGACGAGGTGGTCGCCAACATCATCGTCACCCTCGTCGGTGGACAGGAGACGACGACGAACCTGATCGGCAACGGCCTGCTGACGCTGCTGCGCCATCCCGAGTCGATCGCGCGGCTGCGTCGAGAGCCCGGGCTCATGCCCGACGCGGTCGAGGAGCTGTTGCGCTACGAGAGCCCGAGCCAGCACACCGCGCGCCTGGCTCCAGAGGACGTCGAGCTCGGCGGGCGGCGGATCGCCCGCGGCCAGGCGGTGATCGCGGTCATGGGCGCTGCCAACCGCGACCCCGCACGCTTCCCCGATCCCGATCGCCTCGACCTCGGGCGCGCCGACAACCGCCATCTCGCCTTCGGCTGGGCGAGCCACTTCTGCTTCGGGGCGCCGCTGGCCCGGATCGAGGGCCAGCTCGCGTTCTCGGCCCTGCTGCGCCGGCTGCCGCGGCTTGCCCTGGCCACCGACGCGCTGACGTGGCGCGCCAACCTCGGTCTCCGGGGGCTGACCGCCCTGCCGGTCACCTTCTAGGGCCGCGGCGGTGGCCACCCCGGACCTCGAGCGGCTCTCGGCGCCGGAGCGAGCGCTGCTCGCCGAGCGGCTGCGCGAGGCCGCGGGCGCGGGCGGGACGGTTTCACCCGCGCGCCTTCCGGACGGCGTTCAACGAGATCCTCGCCGCCGCGAGATCTGGCGCTCGACGTTCGAGCTCGCCGACGGTGAGCCGGTGCAGGTCGTGCACCCGGTGCCGACGCTCGAGCTCCCTCGTCGACGTCAGCGGGCGGCCGCTCGCCGAGCGCGACGCGGTGACGGGGAGAGGCTGCTCCGGATCGTGCTCCCCGAGCTCGTGACCCTCGACGAGGCGGCGGTGCGGGAGGACCGGGCGTCGCTGCCGGCGCCGATGATGTACGCCGACTACGCGATCGCCGATCGCCGGGTCAGCGCCGGCATCCGGGAGGCGCGCGATGCCCTCGGCCGACCGTGAGGTGCAGCTCTGGCGGGCGGATCTCGACGTCTCTCCGGCCCAGCTGCGCCGGCTGATCGGCTACCTGTCGGCCGAGGAGCTGACGCGCGCCGCGCGCCTGCGCCGCGAGCGCGATCGCCGGCGCTGGACGGCCGCCCGCGGATGGCTGCGCCGCCTGCTCGGCGCCGAGCTCGGCGTTCCCGCCGCCACGGTAGCGCTGCGCGTCGCCGCCTCGGGCAAGCCGTCGGTGCCGGGCCTGTGCTTCAGCCTGTCGCACTCGGGAACGCTGGCGCTGATCGCGGTCAGCCATGAGCACGAGGTCGGGGTCGACGTCGAGGCGGTGACGGCGGACCGTCCGGTCCCCGAACGCTTCCTGTGCGCGGCCGAGCGAACCGCGGTCGACGGCGCGGCGGATCGGTCGCGCGCGGCGCTGCAGTGCTGGGTGGGCAAGGAGGCCTACGTCAAGGGGACGGGGGAGGGCATCGACGATCGCATCCGCGAGCTCGACATGTCGCCGCTCGTCGCGAGCCGGCCGGCGACGCTGCCGGACGGCTGGTCGGTGTGGCCGATCGAGGTGGGGCCGGGGTACATGGGCGCGCTCGCCGTCGGCTGGCGGGGGTCAGGCGACATCCGCCCCCCTCGCGTGCGGCCGGTGTCGTCTCACCCCCGGCTGGCGGGGGCGACGCGACGCGCGACCGTGGCTCGTGCGGTCGGCGGCGTCTGACCCCTGCCGGATCTGGACCGCGCGGACCGCGAGCGGCATAGGCCGAGATGGAGCGGACCGCGAGCGGGCCGGGCCTTGGAGACGCGGTGGTCACCTGGCGCCAGCGGGGCTCGCTGCCCGCGACGGTGCGCGCCGGGCCGGCCAGCGCGCTCTGCGTCGCGCCGGCGCTCGCCGCCGAGGACTTCGGCAAGGTCATGGGCGCGCTCGCCGCGCGCCTGCACGTCTGATCCCATGCCCCAGGACTCCGGGTCACCGCCGCGAACACGGTCGCGATGCGGCTCGCGGCGCGCGGTGGCTGACCGATGGTCGAGCTGGTGCTCGCGATCGTCGGCGCCTGGTTTCTGCTGGCGGTGCTCGTCCTCGGCATCCTCGTGCTCCTCGTCGATCGCGCGCGGGGCCGCGGCTCGGGCCGGCGCCAGCGGGTGATCGTCCGCATGCCGGTCGTCATCGTCGACCGTCGACGGCGCGCCTCGGGCGAGTCGCGGCGTCGCTGACGGCTCGGGCGGCGGCACGTTCTGCGGGGTTGTCAGTCATCCGCATCTGGGAAACGATCCGCCTGCGTCCCAAGCATCGAGGACAGAGCTCCACGGTCAACCAGGAGGCCCGCAGTCGCAGGCTCAATCCGCAGGACGGACAGTACATATAGGACGCGAGAGCGCGCCGAGGGCGGCTGCCGGGTCGGGTCATCGGTCGGCGCGCTGGGTTCGGGCGAGTCGCTCGGCGCCCTCGCTGATCGTCCTGACCGCGGCCGCGGGCAAGCCGAAGATCCACCCACCGATCGAGCCGTCGATCAGGACTCCGTCAGCGAGCCTCCCGCGAGGGTCGGGACGCACCGCCGACGCAAGCGGCGGGGGCGTCTGGCGCGGGAGCATGTCGGGAACTGAACTCGTCGAGCCGCCGAGACGCGGTCTCCATCCCGGCGACGATCTGCGCGTGGCGTTCATGTCCGGCCTTGGCTCCCAGCACACATGCGGCTGCGACGAGGGTGATCGTGGTGAGCTTCACGAATCGCCGTCCGGCTCCTCTCGATGTCGCCGATAGGAGGAGATGGCGGCGCTGCCCGCGGTGAGGCCGGCCACCCCGCCGACGATCAACCCCGCCGTGCGCGCGCCGTCGGGGAGCGTCCCCTTGAGCTGCTTGCGGGTCGGCACGGTGCCCAGGGTTCGTTTGATCAGCCCGGTGCCGTCAAGCGAATCCTCGACCGCCTCGATCAGTCGCTGCAGCTTGCTCTTCCTGCCGGGAAGTTCGGGAAGTTTCATCTGGGTGCCTCCGATCAGCCCTCGCCGTGCGCGGCCTTGCCGATCGCATCGACGAGTTGGTTCTTGGTCATCGTGGTGGGCTTGTCGATTCCGATGCCCTCGGCGAGCTTGCCCAGCTCCGGCTTGTTGTAGGTGGTCAATTCGCCGTTGGCGTCCTCGCGGTGCAGCTCATGTGCGGTGTGCGTCGCGGTCGCTTCCGATCGCTCGCGCAGTTGCTCGGCCGTCCGGACCTGATCGTCGGCCTCGCTGGCCTGCTGCTGCGCCTCACTGGCCAGCTGCTCGGCTTGGTGGTGCGCCGCCTCGGCCACACGCCCGCGCTCGGCAACCTCCCGGCCGCGCTCGGAGCAGACCCTGGACTCCTGTGCGGCAGCGACGGCCATGTCCTCGGCCTCGCCGGCCCGGACGCCGGCCTCCTGGGCGCGCCGCATGCGAATCTCGACCGAGTCGCCCACCGGGGCCGCCTCGACGGCCGCCGCGCTCAGCGGGCGGCCCAGATCGCGGGCACCGGTCGTCGCCGACTCCGCCGTGTCGCCGGCGCTCGCGACCGGCTTGAGCATCCGCGAGAGGAGCCATGCGGCGTTGGATGGCATCTCCTGCAAACCATCCTGGGTTCGTGTCGCCAAAGACATAGCGTGAATCGCCTCCACCCATAGACGACAGTGACTAAGCCTGAGACAATATCATCTCACAACAAGATTTTGTAGACTCTTCGGTGGATATGATGTCTCCAGAGGCTCCCCGTCCGGCGCTGCAGCAGCGCGTCACCGCCGCGATCCTCGACGGCGCGGCGCAGGTCTTCGTGCTGGCGGGCGAGCAGGCGAGCATGAATCAGGTCGCTTCGGTGGCCGGCGTCGCCCGGGCGACGGTGTATCGGTACTTCCCCAACCGTGAGGCGCTGCTCGCCGAGCTGCTCCGGGCAGCGATCGAGGACGTCGATGCCCGGCTCGCGTCGGCGCGGATCGACGAGGTCGCCCCGGAGGAGGCAATCGCGCGAGTGGTGCGGGCGCTGGTCGAGATCGGCGACAGGTTCGTGCTGCTGGCCCGGGAGCGTCCGCGATCTGACCAGGAGCAGTACGAGCGCAAGCTGGTCGTGCCGGTGCGGCGTCTGTTCGAGCGAGCTCAGGCCAGCGGGGAGATCCGCGCGGACATGCCGGGCCATCGGCTGGTCGAGTCACTCGTCGGCCTGATCGTCGGCATGCTCACATCCGCCGCCCCGCTGGGCCGCGATGACCTCAGCGCCACGATCACCAGTCTGTTCCTCGACGGAGCGCGCGCACGCGGACCTCGGCTGCCATGATCGATCACGAGTTCGTCATCCCCGTGCGAGTGTTGCCACGTCGAGTTCGGGAACCGGAGGAGAACCAGATGAACGACAGATCTGACAGGCCGGCCGAGCGGGGCGACGCGCCATCGGACAAGCAGCGAGCGCGGCCGGGCAGTCCGCCGATGCAGGCCGTCCCGTCATCCGGCAACGAGGGGCACGATCCGTCGGCGGAGGCCGACCGATCGCCGGCACCGGAGGCTCGGGAACGACGGACATCCGACCCCGTTCTGGAAGAGCTGGTCGCCCACCTGCGGGACTCCCGGACGCAGATGCGCGAGGAGTGGGCTCGCCGGATCAGCGACGCCGAGCTTCTCGGCGTCATGTCCGACGATGAGATCTTCTCCGAAGCCACGGAGGTCTATGACAACTACGTCGACGCGTTGGAGACCGGCAGCGTCGAGACCCTCGAGACCTACGCCCGCGAGCTGTCGGAGCGGATCATCCCGCGTGGCGTCGAGACCGACGAGGTGCTCGGCGTCGTGCTGCTCCTGCGCGATGTGCTGGCGCGGGCGCTGTTCACGAGGTACGAGGGGGATCCGGCTCAGCTCAACCGCGTGCTGGATGCCTACGAGCCCGCGGCGAATCGCATCGCGGTGGTCGTCGGCGTCAGCTTCGTCGAGGAGCGCGAGCGCGTCATCCAGGAGCAGCAGCAGGCGCTGCGAGAGCTGTCGACGCCGGTGCTGCAGCTTCGCGAGCGGCTCCTCATCCTCCCCATCATCGGCGCGCTGGACTCCGCGCGCGCCCGCCAGCTCACCGAGCAGCTCCTCGGTGCGATCCGGGAGCGCCGGGCGCAGGTGGTCGTCATCGACATCACCGGTGTCGCGACCATCGACCGGTCGGTGGCCAACCATCTCGTGCAGACCGTCGAGGCCTCGCGTCTGATGGGCGCCCGGACGATCCTGACCGGTCTCTCCTCGGAGATCGCGCAGACGCTGGTGGACCTCGGCGTGGATCTGAGCATGATGAGGACCGTGGGCGACCTGCAGGGGGGACTGGTGGAGGCTGAGCGGCTCGCCGGTTACCGGAGCGGCGAGATCGAGGACTCGACCCGCATCGAGACCTAGGCCGGAGTTCGCCGATGTCGGTGGCGATCCTCAAGCAGGGGGATTACCTGATCGCCTCGATCCAGTCCGATCTCTCCGATACGGAGGTCAACGCGCTCCGGCACGAGCTCGCCGAGCTCGTGGGAGTGCATCGGTCGCGCGGGATCGTGATCGACGTCGCCGCGCTCGATGTCATCGACTCGTTCGTCACCCGAGCTCTGCGCGCGATCGTGCTCACCGCCCGTCTGCGCGGGGCGCACACGGTGATCGCCGGCATCTCCCCCGACGTGGCGATCGCCATGGTCCAGTTTCGCCTGAACCTGGAGCCACTGCGGGTGGCGCTCGATCTCGACGAGGCTGTGGTGGCGCTCGATCGCCTGACCCGGGGGGATCACGAGGATGAAGGGTGAGGTCCGCTTGGCGATCAGCACCGACGCCGACCTCGTCGCCGCTCGTGCGCAAGGGCGGGCGATGGCGCAGCAGCTCGGATTTCCCCGGCCCGATCCCACGTTGATCGCCACGGCGATCTCCGAGATCGCGCGCAACATCGTGATGCATGCCGGGACCGGCGAGATCGTGCTGAGGCCGTTCGAGGAGCACGATCGCTACGGCCTCGAGGTGGTCGCGATCGACGCCGGACCGGGGATTCGCGACGTCGAGGCGGCGTTGCGAGACGACTACAGCGCCCGTGGCGGGCTGGGCCTCGGGCTGCCGGGAGCGAGACGGCTGATGGACGGCTTCCAGCTGCACTCGGACGCCGCGGGGACCACGGTGACCATGACCAAGTGGCGCTACCGCGACGAGCTCGCCCGTGCGCGTGCGGAGCGCCGGCGTCGTGCCTGATCAGGCCACCGACGTCTCCGCGGAATGGAGCGTGGCGACCCGCTGTCGACCCGGTGAGCTGACCAACGGCGACCTCGGGGTCGTCGAGCTGTGCCACGATGGGGTGCTGCTCGCCGGGATCGATGGCGTGGGTCACGGCGCGGACGCTGCGCGCGCGGCCAGGCGCGCGGGGGACATCGTGCGATCTGAGTCCGGTGAGGACCTGGCGGCGCTCGCCATGTTGTGTCATGCGGCCCTTCGCGACACGCGAGGAGCGGCCCTGACCCTGGCCCGCCTGTCCACCGCCAAGGGCGAGGTGACGTGGCTGGGGATCGGAAACGTCGAAGGCCGAGTCATCAGCGGCGAAGCGCCGGCGGCAGGGCCGAAGGGCTCGCTCGCCCTCGCCGCGGGCGTCCCCGGGCACGAACTGCCGCGGATCAGACCAGAGACGCTGACGGTGCGGCCCGGAGACGTCCTGATCCTGGCCACCGATGGGATCCGAGCCACGTTCGCGGACGCGCTTGATGTTTCCGGCTCGACGGCGGCGATCGCCGCACGGATCATGAGGACCGACTACAGGCGTGTCGACGATGCCGTCGTCGTCGCCGCGCGCTACCTGGGGCGACGCGCGTGAGCGGGCGTGACGAGACGCGCCTGGCCGCGTTCCGGAGCAGGTATGCCGCGGCGCTCGGCGAGTACCTGCGCGACCCCTCGGAAGGATCTCTGACGATCGCCTATGAGCTCGGCCGAGCGGCGGTCAAGGACCAGTTGACGGTGCTCGAGCTCACGGTTGCCTATCAGGAAGCTCTGGCGAACGTACTGTCGGTCACGGCTCGCCCGGCTGAAGTACGGACGATCACGCGTTTCGCCGGCGAGTTCCTTCTGGAGAGCATGTCCAGCTTCGAGATGCTCCACCGCGGCGCCGCCGAGGCCCGCGGCTCGGTGCAGGAGTACCGCCGCCGGGTGCAGCTCTCGCGTCAGCTGTCGACGTTCCTCGCCGACTCCTCCCTGGCGCTGCAGTCATCCGTCTCACTGGGCGAGGTGCTCCACCTGGCCGTTGACCAAGGCCGAGAGATCCTCGACGCCGACTGCTGTCTGGCCACCGTGGCCGAGCATGGCTCACCCCGGGCCGTCGAGGCGGTCTCCCATCCCGAGCCCAGCGCCGACTGGCAGTTCACCCGGTGGTTGGACCTCTCGGAGATCTACCGCCTGCTGGAGCAGGGCGAGGGCGTGCTCGCGCTCGCGGGAGACGAGGCGGCGCAGCTTGCCATGTCGGGGGCGATGAGAATCCGCCGCCCGATTCGCGGCTGGCTCGCGGTCTCGCTGACCGCGCTCGATGGCACCCAGATCGGGGCCCTGCAGGCGTTCGACACTCAGACCGAGGAGTTCAGCGACGAGGATCAGGCTGCGCTGGTGCACCTCGCGCAGATGGTCTCCGGGACGGTGGAGCGGGTGCGCCTCTATCAGCAGGACCCGCCCTGGTGAACCACCGCTTCCGGGGTCGCGTCGCCGCTCGCGCCGCGGCGACGATCATCCGCCCCCGCGAGCCCCGAGCTCCTGCAGCGGCCGTGTGTTCAGCACGTCGACGGCGGTCGCCCAGCCGCGGCGCGCCGTGGCCACCGCCAGCGACATGTTGGTCAGCCCGCGCGTGGAATGGGCGTCGGTCGAGCAGACGATCCGCGCCCCGGCCGCGATCGCCTCGCGGACGTGCTCGCCGCTGAGATCGAGGCGCGGCGCCAGGCCGTTGACCTCCAGCGCGATCCCGCGGCGGGCGGCGACCTCGAACGCACGGTCGAGATCGAGCGCGTTCTCGGGGCGCCGGCCGAGCATCCGGCCCGTCGGATGGCTGAGGCAGCTGACGCTCGGGTGCTCGAGCGCGGTCAGGACCCGCGCGGTCATCTCGCCCGCGGGCATCCGCTGTCCGCCGTGCACGCTGACCTGGACCCAGTCGAGCTCGGCGAGCACGTCGTCGGGCAGGTCGAGGCGGCCGTCGGGCAGGATGTCGCACTCGATCCCGCGCAGGATCCGCAGCGGGGCCAGCGTCGCGTTGGCCGCCGCGATCTCCTCGCCCTGGCGGCGGACGTCGTCGGCGGTCAACCCCCGGACCGCGCCGACGGCCGGGGTGTGATCGCAGATCGCCAGGTATTCATAGCCCCGCTCGCGGGCGGCGCGGCCCATCTCCTGCACGCTCGCGCGCCCGTCGGACCAGGTCGTGTGGCAGTGCAGGTCGCCGCGGATCTCCCCGATCGCGAGCAGCGACGGCGGCGCTGCGCGAAACGGCCGTTCACGCAGCTCGGGCGGACACCACGGCACCCCGAGCGCCGCGTAGACCGCCATCTCCTCGCGCCCCTCGGGCAGCGGCTCGAGCGCCTCGACGTACGCCCGCGATCCGGTCGCACGGATCAGCTCGGTCCCGAAGCGTGCGGGCTCGGCGACGACCAGGCCGACTGCAACGCCGTCCACCGTGATCCCGGTCGCTCGGCGCTCGGCGTGATCGAGCAGCGCGACGATCTGCGGCAGTCCGATGAACCGCTGCAGCGTGTCGCTCGGCTCGGCGGCCGCACAGACGACGGCGAGCTGTTCGCACTCGTCGCGCCGTCGCCGGACGTCGCCGGCCGCCTCGCCGCCGAGCGCGGTCGCGATCGACTCCACCAGCTCCAGCGCGCGGGTGAGCAGCAATCCCCGGCGCGGGCGCGGCTCGGACTCGGCCTCGCGCGCGAGCGCCTCGCGCAGCCGCGCCTCGGTCTTGGCCCCGACGCCCGGCACGCTGCGCAGCCGCCCGGCCGCCGCCGCGGCGCGAAGCTCGTCCGCGGTGTGGACGTCGAGCGCCCGCGCCAGCTGCAGCGCGCGCGGTGCGCTGAGGCCGAGATACCGGCCGAGGCCGATCAGGTCGGGCGAGAGCTCGCGTTCGAGCTCGGCCAGCTCGGCGATCCCCCCGGTCTGAACGAGCTCGACGAGCCGCGCCTCGATCCCGCGCCCGATCCCGCGCAGCTCGCGGACCCGCCCGGCCCGCACGAGCTCGGCGATCGGCACCGCCGCGTCGCGGATCGACTCCGCGGCCCGGCCGTAGGCCCGCGCGGTGTACGGGTTGGCGTCGTTGAGCTCGAGCAGCATCGCGAAGGACTGCAGCCGGTCGGCGATCTGCGCGTTGTCCATGCGTCGCAGTCTTCCGCACGCGGGGGGCGTGGCGCGGGGCGTGGCGCGGGCGACCGGGCGTCTCGGCGCCGCCGGCGCGCAGTACGCTCGCTGCGTGGCCGACGCGCACGAGACCGACACCCGCCCGGTCATCGTCGGGATCGACGGCTCGCCGACGTCGGTCGCCGCACTGGCGTGCGCCGCGGAGCTCGCGCACGCCGCGGAGCTCGCGCACGCCGCCGGCGCCCCGATCATCGTCGTCCACGTCCGCCACGTCGCGACCCTCGCCGCGCTGCAGCCCGGCGCCGGCGCGCAGATGCCCGGCGTGCTCGACGAGATCGAGAACGACTCGCGCCGGGCCGCCGAGGACGCGCTCGCCGACGCCGGCGTGACCTGGAGCTTCGAGGTCCGCGACGGGCTACCCGCCCAGCAGCTGGTCGCCGCGGCCACCGAGCACGATGCCCGCGTCATCGTCGTCGGCAGCCTCGGGCACACCGCCGTGACCAGCGCGCTGCTCGGCTCGGTCGCCGCCGAACTGCTGCGTCACGCTCCGCAGTCGATGTTCATCGTGCGCCCCTCCCGGACGTAGTCGCCCGCCGGCGCACTCTCGCGGGCGGCCGTCCCGCCCAGCACCGCCGACTCACAGGCGCGGTAAGACCTCGTCGCGGTAGGCGGCGAAGAAGGCCTCGTGCTCGCCGCCGACCTGTTGGACGAAGACCTCGTCGACGCCCGCGTCGGCGTACTCGTGCAGGAGCGCGAGGTGCCGGTCGAGGTCGGGGCCGCAGACGACGCTGTCGGCGACCATCTCCTCGGTGACGAGCTCGGCGGCCTGCTCGAAGTGCGCCGGGGTGGGGAGGATCATCGGCAGCTCGCCGGGGATCGCCTCGTTGGGCCACAGCTTGCGCGCGGTGGCTCGGCACGCCGCCTCGTCGCGTCCGAAGCAGACCTTGGCTCCCGCCTGCACCACGCCGGTCCCGCCCGCCTCGCGGAACCGTCGTACGGCGCCGGGGTCCGGGGTCACCAGGCAGTAGCCGTCGCCGATCCGCGCCGCCAGGTCGATCGACTTGGCGCCGAAGCCCGACACGTACACCGGCGGCGGCGCCTCGGGCGCGGTGTAGAGTCGAGCGTTCTCCACCGTGTAGTGGGGGCCGCGATGGGATACCTGCTTCCCGGTCCACAGCCGCCGGATCACGCCGATCGCCTCCTCGAGCATCTCGAGGCGCACGGCGGCGGACGGCCACCTGTCCCCGAAGATGTGCTCGTTGAGCGCCTCACCGGTCCCGACGCCGAGGGCGAACCGGCCTTCGAGCTGCACGGCGGCGGTGGCCGCCGCCTGCGCGACCACCGCCGGATGGATCCTCCGCGTCGGACAGGTCACCGCCGTGGTGACCGGCAGCGACGTCGCCTCCGAGAGCGCCCCGATGACGCCCCACACGAACGGGCTGTTGCCCTGCGCGCCGGTCCACGGGTGATAGTGATCGGAGATCCACAGGCCCGAGAACCCGGCGGCTTGCGCCCCGCGCGCCTGCGCCACCAGCTCGCGGGGCCCGAACTCCTCGCAGGAGAGGAAGTAGCCGACCTTCACGCAGCGCCGCGGGTGGCGCCGGCCTCGGCAACGTCGTGCGCTCCCTCGGCGAACTCCTCGACGATCTTGGCGCAGAACGCCGGCAGGTCGTCGGGGTTGCGCGAGGTCACCAGACCCTCGTCGGTCACGACCTCCTCGTCGACGGCGGTGCCGCCGGCGTTGCGGATGTCGGTGCGCAGGCTCGGGTACGAGGTGAGGGTGCGGTTCCTGACCAGGTCGGCCTCGACCAGCGTCCACGGCGCGTGGCAGATCGCCCCGACCGGTTTGCCGGTCTTGAAGTAGTCCTGCACGAAGCTGATCACCCCGGAGTCGAGACGCAGCTTGTCGGCGTTGACGGTGCCGCCCGGCAGGATGAGGCCGTCGTAGTCGTCGACCGACGCGTCGGAGACGAGCTTGTCGGCCGTGAACGTGTCGGCGGGCTCGATGTCGCTGTTCATCGCCTGGATCGAGAGGTCGGCGATCGAGAGCAGGTCGACCCGGGCGCCCGCGGACTCCACCGCCTCGCGCGGTCGGACCAGCTCGACCTCCTCGACGCCATCGGTGGCGATGATCGCCACTCGCCGTCCCTTCAACTCATCGGACATGGGTGCTCCTTTCGTTCTCGCGGTGGCGCGGACCGGCGCGGCTCAGCCGCCGCCGGGCGTCGTGGACTCATCATCCTTGTTCTCGACGACCTCGGCGGCGTTGGCGCCGGACTCGAGCTCCTCCTGCTCCTCCTCGGTCGCCGCCTCGCCGGCCCGCGGCTCGTCGTCGCCCTGCTGCCTGGTCTCGTCGGACACGGCCTGTCCCTCCCTCGGTTCTCCGTCGCCCGCAGGCTGCCCGGCTCCGGGGGAGCGCAACCAATACCCGCCGGTCAGGCCACGACCCCGACGAAGCGCCAATCGAGCACCTCGCCGGACCAGCCGTCGCGCTCGGCGCACACGACGCTGCGCAGGTGGGCGAGCGCGCCGCCTGAAGCCAGCGGCGTCAGGTCCTCGACGGTGAGACGGCTGGTCAGGAGGTCCTCCTCGCGCACCGGGGCGGTGTGGTCGCAGCCGTGCCAGGCGATGACCGCGCACAGGGCCGGGATCGCCTTCGCGGCCTGATGGGCGGCCAGGCCGATCGCATGCCCGCCGTAGACGAGGCGCTCGTCGGCGCCGGTGGCGCGCCGGTCGTAGTGGACCGCGGCGAGGTTGAGCGTCAGCCGCGCGAGCTCGGTGGCCGCGGTCACCGGATCGGCCTCCTCCATCTGCCAGCCGTCGCCGACCGCCAGCTCGTCGGCGAACGGCCCGTCGACGGCGGCGCGCACCGGCGCCAGGTCCCAGCCCTGCGCCAGCGCGGTCGCGCCAGCGAGGTCGATTTCGGCTCGTCCGGCCTCGACGTCGTCGGCGTGCCCGGTCCGCAGCTCCTGATCGCGCAGCGGAAGCATGGCGCAGCGCTCGAAGTCGAGGATCCGGCGACCGCGATCGTCCTCGGTGCGGATGCGCAGGACCGCCAGGCCGGTGGCCGCCCGGCCGGCACGCGGCCGGTTCTGACGCAGTGCCACGACCTCGGTCTCGGTGCGCAGGGTGTCGCCGAGCGCGGGCAGAGCGCGCAGCTGCAGCCCGCGGTAGAACAGGTTGGCCGTCACGCGGCGCGTGAACACGCTCGACTGGCCGATTGCGAGGTCGACGACGAGACCGGGTGGCGCGGGCACCGCGCCCGCGAACACCGCGCGGCCGAGCCGCGCGTCGAGCTGGACGGCGATCCGGTCGCCGAGGATCGCCTGGTGCGCCGCGGCGTGACCGGAGGTCACGGTCAGCGCCGGAGCCCGGAGCGCGTCGCCGATCGACAGGTCCTCGAAGTAGGGGCCCTCGACGTGGCGGGTCATCGCCTGCAGGGTGCGGCCCGCAGCCGTCTACGTCAAGATGCCGACGATGAGCGACGCGCCGCTGGGCGATGTTGTGGTCCTGGCGATCGAGCAGTTCGGGGCCGGCCCGTGGGCGACGCAGCAGCTCGCCGACCTCGGCGCCCGCGTGATCAAGATCGAGGATCCCGGCGTCGGGGGCGACGTCGGGCGCACGGTACCGCCCTATCAGGATGGCGAGGACTCGCTGTTCTTCGAGACCTTCAACCGCGGGAAGGAGAGCGTCTCGCTCGACCTGCGCGAGCGGAGCAGGGCGCCTACGACTACGTCCTGCAGGCGATGACCGGCTGGATGAGCATCACCGGCGAGCCCGAGGGCCCGCCGACGAAGTCCGGGCTGTCACTCGTCGACTACTCCGGCGGCTACGTCGCCGGTCTCGCGCTGCTCGCCGGCCTGTGGCGAGCGCGGCGCGACGGGGTGGGATGCGACTGCGATACCTCGCTGTTCGAGACCGCGCTGTCGCTGCTGACCTACGTCGGGACCTGGGTCGCCTCGCGTGACCACGAGGCGACGCGGATCCCGGGCTCGGGGCATCCCTCGATCGTCCCCTTCCAGATCTTCCCCACCGCCGACGGATGGGTGGCGGTCGCCTGCGCCAAGCAGAGGCTCTGGCAGGCGCTGTGCGACGCGCTCGATCGCCCCGATCTCGCGCGCGACGAGCGCTTTGCCGACTTCGCCGGGCGCCTCGAGCACCGCGAGGAGCTCGTGCGGCTGCTGTCGGACGAGCTCGCGGGCTCGAGCACCGACGAGCTGGTGCAACGGCTCTCCGCGGCCGGGGTGCCGTGCGGGCCGGTCAACGACGTGCGCGCCGCGCTGCGCGATCCCCAGGTCGCGGCTCGCGACGGGCTCCTGCGCTACGAGCACCCGACCCTCGGGGAGGTGACCCAGCTCGCCTCGCCGCTCCGCGTCGACGGCGCGCCGCGCCTTGCCGTCCCCGGGCCGCGTCGCGGCGCCGATACCGAGGCGGTGCTCTCCGAGCTCGGCGGGCTGTCCGCCGAGGAGATCGAGCGCCTGGCCGCCGAGGGCGCGTTCGGCGAGGACCATGCCGACGGCTGACGATCCCCACGCCGGATTGCGCGAGGGGGTCCGCGCCGTCTGTCGCCGGTTCCCCGAGGGCTATTGGCGCGAGCTCGATGCCCAGGGCGCCTACCCCGCGGCGTTCGTGGAGGCGATGACCGAAGCGGGCTACCTCGCCGCGCTCATCCCGCGGGAGTACGGCGGCCTCGGGCTCGGCATCGACGAGGCCTCGGTCGTGCTCGAGGAGATCAACCGCGCGGGCGGCAACGCGCAGCCGGCGCATGCCCAGGTCTACACGATGGGCACCCTGCTGCGCCACGGCTCCGAGGCGCAGAAGGAGCGCTGGCTGCCGCGGATCGCCTCCGGGGACATCCGCCTGCAGGCGTTCGCGGTGACCGAGCCCGAGGCGGGCACCGACACGACCTCGCTGTCGACGATGGCGCGCCACGACGGCGACGGATATCTCATCGACGGTCGCAAGATCTACATCTCCCGGGTCCTGCAGTCCGACTTCATGATCCTGCTCGCCCGCACGACGCCGCGCGCCGAGGTGCAGCGTCGCTCCGACGGCCTATCGGTCTTCTTCGTCGACCTGCAGGCGGCGATCGGGCACGGACTCGACGTGCGCCCGCTGCGCGTGATGATCAACAACGCGACCAACGAGCTCGTGTTCGACGGTCTCCGCGTCGACGCCGACTGCCTGATCGGGACCGAGGGAGAGGGCTTTCGCTACATCCTCGACGGCATGAACGCCGAGCGCATCCTCATCGCCGCCGAGTGCGTCGGCAACGGGCGCTGGTTCACCGAGCACGCGACGCAGCGGGCCCGCGAGCGCGAGGTGTTCGGCCGGCCGATCGGCGCCAATCAGGGGGTCCAGTTCCCGATCGCGCGGGCCCATATCGACATCGAGGCGGCCGACCTGATGCGCGCCGAGGCGGCCCGCCGGTTCGACGCTGGCCTGCCCTGCGGCGCGCAGGCGAACATGGCGCTGCTGCTCGCGGCCGACGCCGCTTGGCAGGCGGCGAACACGGCGATCCAGACCTTCGGCGGCTACGGCTACGACGCCGAGTACGACGTCGAGCGCAAGTTTCGCGAGACGCGGCTGTTCCAGATCGCGCCGGTCTCCACCAACCTCATCCTCGCCCACGTCGCCCAGCACGTGCTCGGGCTTCCACGGTCGTTCTAGTGGTCGGCCGGGCGAGCAGTTCTACCTGCTGCGGCTGATGACGTCACGAGCGTGAGCGCTCGAGCACATGGCGTCGCGGGGCCGCCAGTGGCGCGTTCACCGGCGCGCGGGAGCAGGGTTCGCCCGGAGCACGAGCCCGGGCGAGCTCGACGTCGCGGTACGTCAGCCGGTCGGGAGGGTGGCCGCTGATCGCCCGGCGCTCGAGGTCGAGCAGCGCCTCTTGGCGGTCGGTCCCGCCGGCGCCGTCGGTCAGCTCGCGCTCGGTAGCGATGACGCGGTGCCGGGGGATGAGGATCGGCACCGGCGTGCGGTCGACCGCCGTGGCGACCGCTCGTAGAGCGGCGGGCCGTCCGACGATGATCGCCAGCTCGGCGTCGGTGAGCGTCGTTCCGTAGGGGACGCGCTTGATCGCCTCCCAGACGCGGCGCTCGAACGGGCTGCCGGCGCTGAGGTCGAGCAGGATGTCGAAGCGCTCCCGGTCGCCGGCGAAGTACTGCTTGAGCTGCAGAGTCGCCATCGCGAATGCGGCAGGCCAGCGATCGGCCTCATCGAGCGTCGAGCGAGGCTCGGAGAACTGCAGGCCGGTCAGGCCTGTCGGGCCGCCGAGGAGCGTGAGCGGCCCGAGCGGGGTGTCGTGGACGGTCCAGAAGATGACGAGGCGCGGGTCGTAGCGGTCGTGGTGTCAGAGCAGCCGGGTGCCGTCGGACAGACTCTCACGGTAGCCGCCGAGGCCGACCGCCACTCGACGGCCACCTTCGCGACGGAGGATGACCCGCGGGTTGGCGGGCGCCGGCGGGCTTGACTTTGGGCGGCAAAGCCCAGTAGAGTTTGTGTCACAAACTATCGGAGGCTGAGAGATGAGCGACATCTCCGGGACGGGCAACGCCGCGAACGAGGCCGACGAGGGTCGGCTGGATCCTCGGGAAGCCGCGCGTCTGTTGGCGCAGACGCGGTGGCGGGCGCAGCGCGGGCTGGACTTCCGCTCGCCGTGGCTGTCGCTGCTCGCGGCAGCAGCGATGCTGGTGGGGTTCGGTGCAATCTGGCTGTCGGTCCGCGGCCAGCATCCCTATGAGGGTCCGACCCCCGTGGGTCTGGTGGGCCTGTATGCGGCAGTGCTGGTTCGGATCGCCTCGGTCATCTACGCCCATCGCCGAGCCACCGAGGGCGTCACCGGGCGCTCCGTGCAGCGGCGCCAGGCGGAGGGAGCGGCGCTGGCGGTGGCGCTGATCGTGGTGTATGTGGTCATGGCCGCCCTGGCGCACGCCGGGGCGAGCGATGGAGTCGTCTACGGCGTCTACGTCAGCTCGGCGACGCTGATCGTGCTCGGCACCTTCGGGGCCGCCCGCGCGGCCGCCCGGGAGGATTGGCCGAGCCTCGGCCTGTCCACCGCGGTCATGCTCGTCGCCTCGGGCAGCGCGTTCGCCGGACCGCGCGGGGTGTGGCTCAGCGACGGCGTGGGGCTGTGCGTCGTCCTGCTGGGCTACGGGACCCTCCAGGCGTGGCGGCGGCACGCATCCGGATCAGACGCATGAGCGCTGCCGGGATCGACCCGGTGATCCACGTCCCCGCCCGGCTGCAGATCGTCGCCACGCTGGCCGCCCTGCCCGAAGGGGACGCGCTGTCGTTCACCCGTCTGCAGAACATGATCGGACTCACTCCCGGCAACCTCATCACACACCTCCGCAAGCTCGAGGACGTCGACTACGTCACGATCGAGAAGACCGGCAGCGGGCCGGCATCGCGCACCGCGGTGGCGCTGACCCACCGGGGGCACGCGGCCCTGGACCTCTACACCGAAACGCTCCGCGGCCTGCTCAACGGCCTCTAGTAGTAGTGCTTCACATTGGAGGGCAGGACTCGAGTGAGCCGGCGATGAGGAGCGTGGCGAGCACGCGGGTCAGGTAGGAGTTCCCGCCGACACCGTGGCTTGGCGGGTCGGTTCGGGCTAGACCAGGCTAGGGAGGCTGGTCGCGAGCGCGCCGGCGGCCATGACGGCGACGATGATCACGCTGATCGTCGCGACCACGCGGAAGATGGGGCCGTTTGCGGCGGGGCCGAGGACGCTGGGGCGGTTGGCGAGCGCGAGGATGAACGCGAGCAGGATTGGGGTGATGATCCCGTTGAGGATCTGGGCGTTGACCAGGAGCGAGATGAGGTTGCCGGGGACGAGTGCGAGGCCGGCGCCGATGATGATCTCGATCGTGAACAGGCCAAGGAATAGGCGGGCTTCGCTGAAGCGCCGCGAGACGCTGGACTCGGTGCCGATCGCCTCGCCGACGGCGTAGGCGGTCGAGAGGGGGACCACGGCGGCGGCGAGGGCGCTGGCGCCGATCAGACCGATCGCGAAGAGCTCGGAGGCGAAGCGGCCGGCGACGGGTTTGAGTGCGTGCGCGGCTTGGGCGGCGGAGTTCAGCGGCGCGCGGTGGTGGATCGCGGCCGCAGTGGCGATGATGATGAAGATGCTGACGATGTCGGCGAAGATCGCGCCGCTGACGGTGTCCAGCCGGGTGGCTGGGTACTCGCTGGGGCCGGCGCCCTTGTCGGCGACGGCGGCGGCGACGTAGAACTGCATGTAGGGGGTGATAGTCGTGCCGATCAGAGCGACCGCCAGCAGCAGGAAACTCTTGTTGGCCAGCAGGTGGGGCAGGATCAGGTTGCTGGTGGCGGTGCCCCAGTCGGGGTGGGCGAGGATCGCGGCGATCGGGTAGGTGATGAACACCAGGCTGAGCAGCAGGAAGATCCGTTCGGCGTAGCGGTAGCTGCCGAGCGTGACCAGCGCCCAGATCGCGAGCGCGGCGACCGGGACGCTGAGGTAGCGGCTGACATGCAGGAGCTGCATCGCGGCGGCGATCCCGGCGAACTCGCTGACGACCAGCCCGGTGTTCGCGATCACGAGCAGCACGAGCGCGAACGCGGCGATCCGCAGGCTGAATTGCTCGCGGATGAGCGCGCCGAGGCCTTGGCCGGTGTAGGCGCCCAGGCGGGCGCACATCTCCTGCACGACCACGAGCCCGACGGTGACCAGGAGCATCACGAACAGGGTGCGGTAGCCGAACTGCGCGCCGGCGGAGGCGTAGGTGACGATCCCGCCGGCGTCGTTGCCGGCGTTGGCCGCGATCAGCCCCGGTCCGAGGATCGCCAGCACCAGGATCAGCCTTCGCCGCAGCGCCGGCCGTCCCGGTGGCACCCGCTCGCCTTGAGTCGGGTCGCCGGTGGTCGGCGGCGACGTGGTCGTGGGCTCGGGGGCGCTCATGCGGGCGCGTGGCGGAACAGCTGAAAGCGGGTCTTGTCAGAGACCAGCGCGTCGACGATGTCATCGGCCAGGATCCGCCCCAGCGGCCGTCCGTCCTCGTCGACGACCAGGATCGAGGCCGAGCGGTTCGCGATCAGGGCAACCGCGACCTCGCTGACCGGGGTGTCGGGGCTGACGGTCACCGGCCACGGCGGCCCGATCAGCTCTGAGAGCCGCCGGTCGCGGTCGGCGAGCAGCAGCTCGAGGACCGTGACGTCGTCCAGCAGCCGTCCCTGCGGGTCGACCACGACGATCGCGGACAGGTCAACGGCATGAGCGGCCAGGTCGCGCAACCGTTCGGTGACCTGCGCGACGGTGTCGTGTTCGGCGCACTGCACCAGCGTGCTCGTCATCACGCCGCCGGCGCGGTCCTCGTCATAGCCCAGCAGCCGCGCGAGCCGAGCCGAGACGTCCGTGGGCATCGCGTCGAGCAGTCGGGCGCGCTCGGCGGCGGTCATGTCGCGTAGCGCGTCGACGGCCTCGTCGGGCTCCATCTGGGCCAGCAGCTCCGCAGCGGTCTCGGGGGGCGCGTCACGGAGCAGGCGGTGGACATCGTCGTCGTGCATCTCCTCGACCGCGTCGGCGGCGGCCTCGGGATCGAGCGTGTCGAGCAGGTGCTGGCGCTCTGAGCGGCCGAGCTCTTCGAGCAGGTCGGCGAGCTCCCCGGGCCGCAACGCTGACAGCGCGCGCCCGGAGGTCCGCAGCCGAACCCCGCCGATGCGGTCGGCGTCGGCGAGCGGCTGGATCGCGGCCCAGTCGATCACCCGCTCCGGGGTGGGACGGACCCGCAGCCGCGCCGGCCCCAACCGTCGCAGCAGACTGGTCGTGCTGACGTCCACGCCGACGAGGCGAAGCTCGCCGCGCAGCTGGGCGAGCACGAGGTCGGCGGCGCGGATCACACGGCGGCCATCCACATCGATCAGCTGGTGGTCCAGGACGCTCGCGGCCAGCTGCATCTCTCCGTCCCGCGGTTCGAACTCGCGTAGATCGACTCGCGCGCTGGCGAGCCGCACTTCGCCGTGCGCGACGTGCGCGATCTGGGAGGCGGGCACCCAGCTGCGACGGCGACCGACCCGGATGATCAGTCCGGTCGCCGGCGGGTAGGGCTCAAGCTCGGTGTCCGGGGAGAAGTTCACCACGACGTCGACCACGCGGCCGACCTCATCGCCGGCCTGGTTGCTCACCGGTCGGCCGATCAGCCCGGCGAGGCTGACCAGCGCCTCGCGGACCGACCGCAGCGCCAACGCCCGTCCTGAGCGCAGCCCGCGATCGCGCAGCGACCGCAGCCGCCCCCACCGCGGGTGCGCGTAGGTCCGCTCGGTCATCGGCGCTGACGCGTCACCCACAGCTCACCCCACGCTGATCGAGACGAGCTTGACGAGAACCAGCGCCACCGCGAGCGCGAGATACCCGCGAAGCGTCAGCAACCCGACCTTCCGCCGGACCGACAGCATCGGTGGCGCGAGCGCTGCCAACGGTGGCATTCGCCACTGCGCGCGCTCCTCTGAGGCCACCCGCGGCCGGGATGGGAGCTCAAGGCGCCCGCCGCGGGGCACGCTGAGCATCCGCTCCGCCAGCGCCTCGCGGCGGAACAACCACCCGCGCAGCAGCAAATAGACACCGATCACGACTCCGATCACCAGCCCGCCGGCCAGGACCGCCACGATCGCCGCGAACCGGATGTGCGGGAACAGGATGCTGGCGGTCAACAGGACCGACAGCATCACCAGGCTCCACACGACGATGCTCGTGAACACGTTGCGCCACCGGCCGTTGACCCACGGGCCGAGCACGTCACGGTCGTTGCACAGCAGCAACAGGAACACGGTCGCGCTGGGCAGCAGCACCCCCGCCAGGCTTTGCACCCCCTCGGTCAGCGTCCCCAACGGCACCCCCGGGATGAGCACCAAGACGACCGCGAGCACCATGAGCGCTCCGTAGCACCCGTAGAACGCCTTGGCCTGTCCGACGGAGCGGTGCAGCGAGTGGTTGACCCCCAGCACGTCGCTCGTCGCATATGCGCTCGCCAGGCCGACCGCGGCCGCACCGATGATGCTCGCGTCCAACAACCCGATCGCGAACAGCGTCCCGGCCAATGGCGCGCCGGCGTGTGCCAGTCCTGCGCTGACGCCGGCGGCGTCGGTGAAATGTCCGAACCCTGGGCGGCCGGTGAACGCGGCCGCGGAGAAGCCGATCATCGCGGCGGCGCCGGCGATCACGAGCACGATCCCGATCCACAGATCGGCTTTCTCATATCGGATGAACCGGGGGGTGATCCGCTTGTCGATCACATAGGACTCCTGAAAGAACAGCTGCCACGGCGCGATCGTCGTGCCCACGATCGCGATCACCAACAACAACGCCGCCGAAGCGTTCGCGCCCGCCGGGAAGCCAGGCACCAGCACGCCGTGCACCATCGCCGCGGCGGGCGGGTGCACGAGTGCGTAGACCGCGATCAGCACCAACGAACCGGCCACCAACCCCAGGCACAACCGCTCAAATCGGCGCAGGCTGCCGGTGCTCGCCGCGCCAACCACAATCACGGCGCCGAGCACGACCGTCGGTCCCTTCGGCAGATCCAGCGCACGGCCCGCGAGCGTGATCCCGATGAACTCGGTGATCACCGTCAGCGCGTTGAGCACGAACAGATCAATCACGCTAAACGCGCCCCAGAAACGACCGAACCGCTCCAGGATCAGCCGAGCGTGACCCACCCCGGTCACCGCGCCTAGGCGCACGACCATCTCCTGGTTGACGTAGAGCACCGGGACCAGCAGCACCAGCGTCCACAACAGCCGCGTCCCGTAGTTCTGACCCGCCTGCGTATAGGTCCCAAACGCGCCCGCGTCGTTATCGCCGACCATCACGATCAACCCCGGACCCAGGATCGCCAACAACGTCGCTGCCCACGGCGACGGCCTGCGGCGCACCGCCGAGCGTTCCCCCAGCCGGATCGTGCCCAGCGCGCCGTGAATGTCACCGATATGCGCGTCGTCTGACACCGCGCGATCTCCCGACCGGGCCAGGGGTGCCGCGTTCATGACGACCTCCAAGCACAGCCCGACTCGGGCTGCGAGCAGGAAGAGCGCACGCCCGACCCGCTGGTCCTGTGGCCGAGCCGGCGGGTCAGGCGCGGCCCGCCGAGCAGGATCGGGGGCACGGACACGGCCCGCCGTCCAGCTCAGACACAGCGTCCTCGGCGCGGCCCGGCGGGCCGGAGGCTCGGTCACGCACGACCGAAGCGACAACAATTCTCATAGCGGGCTCCTTCGGGTTTCTCTCCCCGAACGGCCCGCCAACCGCGACCCTCAGCTCAGAGAACGCGCGCGCGCCGACAGGGAGATGTGAAGACTTCGAGGTTGGTCTTCGTCCATAGCGTCAGATCAGATCTCCTTGCCGCGCGATAAGCGGGCGTAGGCGGTGCGCGGGACACGCTATCACCCAATCCGCGTGCCGGCCACCGCACCGGAGCGGCTTCACGCCGCGCAAACGCGGGCGGTGGGTGACCATTTTTCGCCTCCGCCCGTCGTAGCGCGGCTCCATCCGATTCACCGATGCCGAGCGCGAGAATCGCCGCACTGCCGACCCGCGAACGCCTCCACGACGCCGCGCAGCAGCTGCTCAGCTCAGACGGCTGGCAGCGATGGGTTCGCGTGCGCGCAAGGGGCGGCCTCGCGCGACTGTCGCTCAACAACCAGCTGCTGGTCGCGCTCTCCTGCCCGGACGCGACGGTCGTCGCGGGGTTCGCGCAGGAGCCAGGTTCTTCAAGCTGGTCTCTCGCTCGAACTCCTGATCGGTAGCGCGGCAACGCCCGATTAGCGGGCGTTTGGGCTCCGGTGGCGGGTGATCGGGCGTCGGTTGGGCGGGTGCTGGATCGATCGAGGACGCTTGTACCATCACCGCGATGGCGCGCGACATGGCGTCGCTGCAGGCGCGGCGGCTCGAGGCAAGGCGTCGTCGGCGGCGCCGCCTGGAGAGGGGCCTGGCGTTGTTGGCGGTCGGGTTCGCGGTGGCCGCGGGAATCGTCTGGACCACCTGGTCGACCGGATCGAGCACCCACTCGACCGGTGGGGTGATCCCGAGGAGTGCTCCGATCAAGGTCGGGCCCGCGCCCGCACTTGCGATCAAGCCCCACTCGGCGCTGGCCGCGGAGCTCGCCCCGGTGCGACGGCTCGCCTCCCACGGGCTGCCGCTGTGGTGCGGTGGCCGGCAGAGGCGGATGGTCGCGCTGACCTTCGACGACGGTCCGGGCGTGTACACGCACTACGCGATCAAGAAGCTCCGCGAGGCGCACCTGCCCGCGACGTTCTTCCTCGTCGGCAAGTCGATCGCCGCCTGGCCCGGGCTCGCCCAGCGCGAAAAATCCGTCGCGACATTCGGCGATCACACGATGACCCACCCGTTCCTGCCGGGGCTCCCCTACTCGGAGGCGGTGCAGGAGATCGCCGCCGATCAGCGGCTGGTCGAGCGAACGGTGCATGAGCCGGTGCTGCTGTTCAGGCCCCCGTACGGGAGTCGCACGCCGGCGATCGACGCCGAGGTCAAGCGGCTCGGCATGGTCGAGGTGCTCTGGAACGTCGATAGCGCCGACTCCCTCGGCGCGAACTACCTCGGCATCGAACACAACGTGATCGCGGGGCTTCGACCGGGCTCGATCATCCTCATGCACGAGAACCGGGGGCAGACGATCCGCGCGCTGGACGTGATCTTCGCCGCTCTTCGCCGGCGCCATCTCGACGCCGTCACCGTGCCACAGCTGATCGCTCAGGACCCGCCGTCGCTCGCGCAGCTACGCGAGGGCTACTACGGATGTCCGGTCAGGCTCAGCAACGGCAGCGGCAGCTGAGGCGCCGGCCCGCCGTCCGCTCAGCCCGCCGGAGGTCGCGTGCCCGCGGTGGCGAGGCCGCGTCAGTCGGCCCGGCTGCGCTCGCAGCCCTGCAGTGCGCGACGAGCGCCGCCCGACGGGGAGCGTGACGCGGCGATCCGCGAGCCCGCGCCCTTGCCGCCGGCTGCGCTGAGCACGGCATCGGCGAGCCTCCCCAGGCCGGTCTCGAGGTCGTCGTCGGTGATCGTCAAGGGCGGCAGCAGCTTGACGACCCCATCGTCGGGCCCGCACGTCTCCACCAGCAGCCGCATCTCGAACGCGGCACGGCTGACCGCGTGGGCGATCTCGGGGCGCTCGAACGCCAGCCCATGGGCCAGCCCGCGTCCCCGGCTGGCGATTCCGGTGCCGTCGACGGCGCCGCGCAGCGCAGCGAGCATCTCGGCGACATGCTGGCCACGCTCGAGCGTGCTGCGCTGCAGTCGGTCGTCGGCCCAGTAGTGGCGCAGCGCGGCGGTGCCGGCGACGAGCCCGAGGGTGACGCCGCGGAACGTGCCGGTGTGTTCGCCCGGCTCCCACACGTCGAGCTCGTCGCGAATGAGGGTGAGCGCGACGGGCAGGCCGTAGCCGCCGATCGACTTGGAGAGGCACACGATGTCAGGCCGGATCCCGGCCTCCTCGAAGCTGAAGAACGCGCCCGTGCGGCCGCAGCCCATCTGCACGTCGTCGAGGATGAGCGGCACGTCGTGATCGCGGCAACGCACCGCCAGCCCGCGCAGCCAGTCAGTGCGCGCGACGTTGATGCCTCCGTCACCTTGGACCGCCTCGACGATCACGGCGGCGGGCGGCTCGCCGGTGCCGAGCTCGCCGGCGAGCGCCCGGTCGAGCTCGGCGAACTCCGCTGCCAGATCGGGAGTGCCCTGGTCAAACGCCAGGCAGTGCGCAAGGGTGACCCGCCCGGCGCAGGCGGCCCGGCGCTGCGGGTTGCCGGACACCGACATGCTGCCGAGCGTCATCCCGTGAAAGCCGTCGCGGAAGCACACGTAGTCGTTTCGGCCGGTCGCCTTGTGCGCGAGCCGGAGCGCCGCCTCGACGGCGTTGGCGCCGCCCGGTCCGGGGAACTGGACGCGGTAGCGCAGATCGCGCGGGCGCAGGACGAGCTCGTCGAAGGCGGCCAGGAACTCACGCTTGGCGACCGTGAACATGTCCAGCGACTGGATCACCCGATCGTCGGCGAGGTAGCGCAGCACCGGCTCCTTGAGCGCGGGGTTGTTATGGCCATAGTTGAGCGCGCCCGCGCCGGCGAAGAAGTCCAGGTAGGACCGCCCGTCCTCGTCGTGCAGCCAGCTTCCGCGCGCGCGATCGAACACGACGGGCCAGGCCCGGCAGTAGTAGCGAACCTCGGACTCGAGGGTCTCGAAGATCTTCATCAGTCGTCTCCAGGGGGGTGGGCTGCGCATGCAGCGGTTTCGAGAGCCGGGTTTCCGGCCCAGGCGGTGGCCGCGGCGACCCGCGTGCCCTTCATCAGAAACGCGTCGGTCTCGAGCACCGCGCCGTCGCCGATGACGACGTCGTAGTGCGCGAACGCGCCGGTCCCGAGACAGACCTCGTCGCCGACCACGATCGGTCCGGACTTGAACGCGCCGTCCTCCAGGGAGTGACTCTGGAGCGAGGTGCCGGTGTTGAGCACGCAGTCGTCGCCGATTGAAACGAGCCTGCGCTCGGTCATCGAGCAGCCGTCGTCGAACAGTCGGCGGCCGACGCGGGCGCCGAGCGTGCGCCAGGCGACGCCCTTCAGCGGGGTGCCGTCGAGGATGCGCAGATAGCCGGGCGCCGGAACCTTCCAGAACCGTTCGTGGCGCCAGAAGGCACGGTCGTAGATGGAGCAGATCGCCGGCGGCCGGTCGCGGCGAGCGATGAGCAGACGCTCGGCGGCGACGAAGACGGCGAGCGGCATCGCGACGTCGAGCAGGATGGTCGCCAGGGACGCCGGCCATGCCGCCAGCCCGGGCGCGCGGTCGTCGATCGCCGCCGACGCCAGCAGCGCGGCGATGACGACGAACCGCACGGCGGCGAACAGCGCGATCGTGACGAGGTTGTGGCGCAGCTTGGCGGCCAGCGGCGGGCTGCCGGCGAGCGCGTTCATGTCGGCGTCGCGGCGCACGCTGCGCGGGATCTCGAAGCACGGCGAGCCGAGCAGGCCCGTGTTCTCCCGCAGCGGACCGTCGAGCGGCACCATCACCTTCGTTCCCAGCAGGCAGTTGTCGCCGACGCGCGCCCCCGCCGGGAACACGATCGCGTTACCCAGGAAGTTGTCCGCCCCGATCGTCGCCGGCGACACGCAGAACGAGGTGCTCGAGATCTCGGCATTGGCCAGGGAGAGTCCGTCGGAGACCATCGTGCCGGAGGAGACCGTGCACAGCGCGGGGACGTCGTGCTTGACCTGCAGGCCGAAGTTCGAGCCCGTCTGGCGCACGGCGCCGAGCCGATAGCCGAGCACCCGCAGGTAGGAGACGATCAGCGAGCTGTCACCACAGAGGGTCGTCAGCAGGGGGATGTTCGAGGTGCGGACGACGATGCGCAGGATGGCCCAGTGCGCGCCGTACAGGGGATACACGCGGCCGGGCCGCAGGCTCCGCGTCAACAGCCGGGGAACGGTTGCCGCCACGAGCGCAGCGACCAGCGGCACGGTGAGCGTGACGATCGCCGCCAACGCCAGGATCCCCGACACGGGCAGCCCGCGCAGCCAGCTCACGTGGCCGACGAGGACGGTCGCCACCACCGCCTCCAGCGGGCTGACCGCCGCGAGCGTCAGGAGCAGCCGCGCGGCGCCGTACAGGTAGCGCCGGCGCGCGCGCAAGGTCAGGGGCGGCACCCGCACGAAGTCGGCGCCTGCGGGCGCGGGACGCGCGGGCGAGCCGTGCCAGCGTTCCCCCGCGGGGACATGCTGGCCGGCGTGCAGCGCGGAGGCGTGGCCGATCTGGGCGCCGTCGCCGATCGACGTGGCGATGTCGAACATCACGTGCTCGGAGACGACGCAGTCGCGGCCCAGACTGACCGGGCCGAACTCGATCGCGCCCGCCCGGGCCCGATAACCGTTGAGCCGCCCGTCCTTGCGCACGAGGCATCCGTCGCCGATCCTGATCAAGTCGGCGGCGACCGGCATGTGCGTGGTCAGGATCGTCGTGCCGCGACCGATGCGGGCACCGAGCGCGCGCAGATATGAGCCGTACAGCGGCGTGCCGACGATCAGGCGCACCGTCGGGTTGGCGACGAGCAGCGTCTTGACGATCCAGAAGCGCACGTAGGCGACGCTCCAGAGGCGGATCGGTCGTTCGGTGAAGCGGCCGATCAGCGTCCACTTCGCAAGGATCGGCACAAGCCCGGCGACGAGCAGGGTGCCGGTCCCGACCGCGACCGCGCGCGCGTACAGCGCCAGCGCGCCGTGCGCCGCCGTCAGCCAGCCCGCGCCGAGATCGAAGGCGGCGGCCGCGGCGCCCGCGTACAGGAGGAACGCCAGTGCCTGCAGCGCAGCGCAGAGGGCGACGCGCGGCCGACCCACCGGGGCGACGAGCCGCGTGCCGGCCGGCCGACCGACGGGGCCCTCGGACGCGGTCCGCCGCGGATCGGCCAGCGCCCGCGCCAGCTCGCGGACCGTGGAGTGGGCGTACACGTCGCGCATCGACACCGTCCGCACGTCCGGCTGGTCGTGCAGGCGCGCGCAGAACATCGCCATCGTCAGCGAGTCCCCGCCGAGATCGGCGAAGAAGTCGGCCGTGGCGCTGGGCTGATCGAGCTCCAGCGCGACCGCGAGCGCGGCGGCCAGTGCCGTCTCGAGGCCCGGACGGGGCGCGGCCTGCGCGTCGATCGGGGCGGCGGGCCGCCCCCGGGCGCGCGGCGCCGGCAGCAGCCGGCGGTCGACCTTGCCGCTCGGCATCGTCGGGATGCTGGCCAGCCGCTCGAGCTGGGCGGGGACCATGTACGGCGGCAGGTGGGTGCGCAGGTGGTCGAGGATCGCCGTCTCGTCGATGTCGCCCTCGATGTCGCCTTCGCCGCTCCGCGCCGACGTGTAGTAGCCGACGAGCTCGATGGCGCCGGGTGCGCGCTCCCAGGTGCGCACGACGGCCTGGCCGATCGACGGCATGCAACGCAGCAGCACCTCGATCTCGCCGAGCTCGATCCGGTAGCCGCGCAGCTTGATCTGCTCGTCGATGCGTCCGCGATGCTCGAGTTGACCGTCGGCGTTGACGGCGCCGAGGTCGCCGGTGCGGTAGAGGCGCCCCGACGGGTTGTCCGGCAGCGCGAGGAAGTCGGGCACGAACGACCGCGCGGTGCGCTCGGGCAGGCCGAGGTACCCGTCGGCGAGGCCGATTCCGGCGATCGCGATCTCTCCCTCCTCGTGCAGCGGGAGCGCCCGGTCGGCGTCTGGATCGAGGATCACGATGGAGTACGTCGGCAGCGGCACGCCGATCGTGACCGGACGGCCGGGCTCGAGCGTCGACCACGTCGCGCTGACGGTCGTCTCGGTCGGACCGTAGACGTTGAGCATCCGTCGCCCGGGTCGTTGCCAGCGTGCCGCCAGGTCCGGCGGGCACGCCTCGCCCGAGACGAGCAGGAAGCGCAGCTCGGGGAGGTCGGCGTCCAGCGTGGCCAGCAGCGTCGGGACGCAGACGAGCGCCGTCACGTGCCGGTCCAACAGGAAGGCGTGCAGATCAGAGCCGAGCAGCGCCGCGCCGGCGGGCCTGGGCACGAGCGTGGCGCCGGCCATCCACGCGATCCAGATCTCCTCGATCGCGAAGTCGAACGCGATCGTGAGCCCCTGATAGACGCGGTCGTCCGCGCGCATCCCGTACGCGCCGGCGGCGACGCGCACGAAGTTGCAGATACTCGAATGCGCGATCGCGACGCCCTTCGGACGACCGGTCGTCCCCGACGTGTAGATCACGTAGGCGAGCTCGTCGGCGACCCGCAGGCCCGTCGGCCGCTCGCAGGACTCGGCCGCGATCGCGTCCGCTGCCACGTCGAGACAGACGACCCCGGCGTTGTTGCGGCGGCGCAGGCCGGGCGCCAGCCGCGAGATCGTCAGCACGGTTTCGGCGCCGGCGTCACCGACGATGAACGCGAGGCGCTCGGGCGGAAACGCGACGTCCAGCGGCACGTATGCGGCATGCAGCTTGAGCACGGCGAGCATCGCGACGTAGCCGTCGACCGGCGTGTCGAACAGGAGCCCGACGCGATCGCCGGGGGTGACGCGGCCGGTCCGCGCGAGGTGGTGGGCGAGGCGGTTGGCGCGGTGGTCGAGCTCGACGTAGGTGAGCGTCGCGTCGGGTCCGTCGACGGCCAGCCGGTCGCCCTCGCCATCGCGCGCGAGCGCGTCGCAGCGGGCCTCGAACAGGTGGTGTAGCCGCTCGCCTTCGGTCCAGCGCACGCTCGCGTCGCCGGAGGCCGTCAGCACGAGGCCGTCCGCGCTGATGCGGCCGACGGGCCGGCCGGGAGCGATCAGCGATGCGCCGGACATCAGGCGGGCTGTTCGGACACGGGCGCCGCGCCGGCGGCGTAGCGGCGCGCCGCCGCCTCAGAGACGACGGCCGGCGCCATCGCGATCAACTGCACGTGGCCGAGCCCGGGCAGCGGTCTGACATCGGCCACGACGCTAGAGAGCTGGCCCCGTGCCTCGGGGCGGAGGTCGACATGTCCCAGATTGTCGGAAGGATTGGCGCCACCGCCCATCGGTCGAGGCTCCTATCTCGCGGGGTGACGCCGCTCAGCCGATCGGCTGAGCACGGCTATGACGATCGGCGCATCCCCCGGCCGGGCTGGTGGCCGGCGATCGCGGTCGCGCTGGTGGCGATCGCCGAGCCGTGGACGGTCAGTCTGCGAGTTCGTCATGGTGGACCTGGACATCGTCTGCTCGGGCGCGGCGAGAGGACCTAGGCCGGCGGTGCAGCGGCCAGCAGCGGGAAGGAGCGCGCGGCCCGGGCCGGAACAATGTAGTTGCCTCGTCGCAGGACGAAGATGAACTCGTTGATGCCGTTGTTCACCGTGTCGGTGATGGCGGGGTTCTGCAGCTGCGCCGAGCTGGCGTTCATCGCCGTGCGGGTGGTCACGAAGTCCGCGATGGTCCGTTGCAGGGCGACGAAATGCAACCCCGCCTGGCCGCCGTCGATGGTGTTGAAGTCGCGGCGCAGGATGAGTGGCTTGCCGTGCCGACGCGCGCGGGCGGAGGTCTGGGAGTGGCCGAGGACCCCGTAGCGGTTGATCGCCTGTCCGGTCAGCTGGGGGTCGCTCTCCGCGTCGGTACGGATCTCCCGCACCTGTTGCGGGGTCACCTGAGGCGCATACATGCGCGCCACCCGCTCCTGATAGTTGAGGTCCTGATACCAGCTGTCCAGTCGCAGCCGCATGTAGCTGATGTGCATCGTCGTGCCCTGCGCGAAGGGGCCCGCAGGGATCGTCACGGCGTCCTCGGTCGCCTGGTTGCGCTTCAGGTTGGACTTGAAGCCCATGAACAGCGGCGAGGTGGGCGGGACCGGGCGACCGCTGGGGATCCCGCCGACGTCCTGATGGCGGGCGGGCAGCCCGGCGCCGGTGAATCCGGTGCGGGTCTCGCGCCAGGTCAGCGCAGAGGAAAGGTCGAGGATTCCGTCGGCGCCGTCGAGCTCGGCGCCGTGGATGAGGGCGTTCTCGATCTCCAGCAGGCGTCGTTCGTCGTCGCTGGCCAGATGCAGAACCAGGTCGTGATCGTCGATCGTCGGCAGCTCGAAGTCCGACAGCGCGGTGGCCACCGGAACCGGTGACGGCGTGCGCGGGAGCCGCTCGAAGTACGACGGACCCCAGCCGACGGTGAACAGCAGGCCGCGCGGCCCCCAGGCGAAGCGCCGCTCCAGGGTACGAAGCGCCGCCTCCAACACGGTTGCGTGGCCCGTGTCCGGCGTGCCCCTGACGTCGAAGAACACCAGCCGGTCATAGCGCGGCGCCACCGGATTGCCCTCGGCGTCGGGCGCGAGCGTCTGCTGCCAGGCGTGCTGGCGGGCCGGCAGCGCTCGGGGCTGTGCCCCGAGCGCCACCGGCGCCAGCGATCTGTCGGTCGAGCCGCCGCTGACCTCGACCACCGCGGCCGCGGTGCCGCCGGCGGCCAGGGCGGCACCGCCGATCAGGAACCGTCGGCGGCTCAGTGCGGTCCCGGCGGCACGTTCCGGACTGCTCATGCCGTCGGCTGCCAATGGAAGCTGACGTTGACGCGGTGGGGCTTGAGCCAGACGTCCTGGTACTCGAGATGGCGCGCGGCAACCGGTGGGCTGATCAGCAGGCTCAGCGAGTATGTGCCGGCTCCGGGCAATGCGACGTTGTTGCCGTAGTGCGGTCCCATGTACTCCGAGAGCATCGGCCACTGGCGTTCGTCATAGATGACCTTGCCGCCCTTGCTGATCGTCGCCCAGACCGAGGCGTAGGGGATCGGCACGTCGCTGCGCGCGTCGTTGAGCATCACCATGAGGTGGAAGCTGACGTGCTTGGGCGGCTTGACCATCCTCGCCTCGGTGCCGTCGAAGATCACGAACGGGACCGCGGTCATCGCGCGCGCCGAGATCTTCATGTCCTGCCAGCTGGCCGTGGCGAGCGTCTGGGTCGGGATCGGCTTGATGCCGTCGACGGACATGCCCTTGCCGCTCATCCCCGACATGCTCGAGCCCATCGAGGAGCCCGTGCTGGTGTGCATCGCGGCCATGCCGTTGGACTGAGAGCTCGACGAGCTCAGCCCGGCGGAGCTTCCGCAGGCCGCGACGGCCAGCGACATCACCCCGGCCGCCGCGATCAACCGCGCGCATCGCGCGCGGGAACTGACTCTTGTCATCCGCATTTCTCCTTTGGGTTCTGCATCACGTCGAGACGGCTGTGGGGTCCGCCGGCCGTGGCCGGCGGACCCGCCTCTGATCAACGCCGACCTCAACTCGGTGTGGCCGCCGGCGCAAGCGCGACTGGCTCGGGCTCGGGCTCGAAGCCGCGGACCCTCCTCGGCGCGCGCCACGCCACCAGCGGGTACATCGCGCAGGCCAGCAGCACGAACAGCGGACCGGAGTTGGGGTCGGTGGCCCCGCCGCCGAGGATCCCGCCCAGCCCCTGGGGGATCACCCAGTAGACGAGGTTGAGCGCGATGGCCAAGCCGAGGAACAACCGCGGACGCCAGTCGGCCGCGACCGCCACGCCGATCGCCGCCGACAGTCCCGCCAGCACGAGGGCGATGATCAGGCCGCTACCCCTCGAATCGCCGGCGAGGCTGCTCTGCAAGCTGTTCAGCCAGCCCATGCCGCTGTCGACCTTGGTCAGCGCGCCGCTGGTGGCGTTGGCGCTGGCGCTGGGCGCCTGCAGCCACAACCACGCCATGACCAGCCACAGCGCCGCCCACATGGTCTTGGCGCCGCGCGCCCCGAGCAACCCTCCAGGGCGCTCGCGGGGCCAGACGACCAGACCGATCAGCGCGTACATGAGCACGCCGCCGGGGGCGCCGGTCAGCGGCTGGGCCATGTCCATGAACATCATCCCGAACGCCTCGCCGAACCACCAGACGATCAGCACCCAGGCAAACGACGCCGCCAGGGCGGGCCTGACCAGCGGCCGATAGAGCAGGCCGAGTCCGAGCAGGACCTGGGTGGCCGCGAACAGCGTGTTGAAGACGCTCAGGTCGCCGTTGGCCAGCCGCGCGCCCCACATGACGCTGTCGTGCACCCAGCCCGGCTGCCCGGCCGCGTTGCCGGCGAGCATCCGCGCGAAGCCGTGCGAGTACATGAATGACTGAAACTGCAGGCCGCCGTCCAGCAGCCAGATGAGGCCCAGCACCGTTTGCACCCGCCGGGCATTGTCAGACCAGAAGTAGGCACGCAGCGAAGCCGGGGCGAGCGATCCGCGCGTGCGCTCGTCGGCCCAGCGGCCGACCGCATCTGCACTCATATGAATCTCCTTAAACGTCGAATCGAAGGCGATGTCCGGGGGACCGCGGCCACGTGCGACCGCCGCGTGGCTCCCGTGCTCCCCGGGCGGACGCTCACCTCTATGGGCGTCCACCCGCTGCGCGGGCGCTCTCTCGGGCATCGAGGCGCGTGCCGACGTCCGGGGTCCTCCCGGACGTCAGCGAGCCGGCGCCGGCGGTCCCCGGTTCGACCAGCCCGACAGCAGCGGCGCCGGGACGGGACGGACGGGGTCCCTGAGACGGCGGACCAGGGCGAGCGCCGCGGCCCGAGGGGCGGCCCCAGCGCGCCGGCGGCGTGCCACCTCGCGAACCACCCATCTGGCGCCGTGGAAGATCGCGGCCAGCACGAGCCCGACGCACACCGCAGCCGGGATCGCCCACCAGCCGCCGTATCCGAACACCGCGGCCCAGCCACCGGGGTGACCGGTGGCGAACAGTCCCTCCAACGTCTCCTGACAGGCGAAGATCGCAATCAGGGCGCCCGCGCACAGCGCCCAGAGCGCCGTGAACGAGATCCCGAACGACCGCGGCGAGGTATGCCGCGAGAAGGCGCGGCCCACGGCGCACAAGAAGCTGCCCGACGCCAGGCCGATCAACACCACCAGCCACGGCACCACCGAATGCAGGTATGCATGCCCCGTCCGCCGCAGCGCGGCACTGGCTCCGGCCCCGTAGGCCAGCTCGTACCGGAGCTGATGCACGAGAAACGCTGCCGGTGGCAGCAGCGCCACCCGGCTGAGGCTCAGGGCCCGCCGTGCCCGCAGACGCATATCAACGAGCACGATACCGGGCCGCTCCCCCGGTTGAGCCCGTACGGGATTCGTGTCGGCGGGTTCGTGGAGCATGTGGTCTGAGAGCTTGCGTGGGGAAACCCACGAGCCGCTGTGATCCAACGAGGTTCGGATCCCCTTCCGGCACGCGTCGTGGACCGTCGGTTGAGAATGCGTCCGAAAGGCCGACGAGCGCTTGACAGGCTCATATGCCTATGTAAGCATCGATTCATGGCAAGCAAGCACGGCGTCTCGTCGTCAACGCGGTTCTCGGCCCGCGCTGCTGATGACGTCGCCCGTCTGATGGCGGGCCTCGGCACCGCGAGCCGGGTCCGGATCCTGGGCCGGCTGCGTGAGCGGCCGTGCAGCGTCGGCGAGCTGTGTGAGGCCGTCGAGATGGCCCAGCCGGCGGTCTCCCATCAGTTGCGGGTGTTGAGGGATCTGCGGCTGGTGGTGGGTGTTCGCGACGGCCGGCGGACCGTGTACTGCCTGTATGACCCGCACGTAGCGGTACTGCTCGATGAGGCTCTACGCCACGTCGAGCATTTGCGGACGGGCACGCCGGAGGCTCCGGAGGTGCTCGCTCGTCTGGATAGATCAAACGGAGACAGGAGCACGATGACCGACGAGCACGCGCACCACGGGCCGCACGCCCACGAGCACGATCACGACGACGCGGCGCATTCCCACGCTCATACCGAGCATGATCACGAGCACGTCGAGCACGATCACGAGCACGCTCACGACGGGGAGACCCACACCCACGAGCACGCTCACCAGGCCGGCCTCGAGCAGGAGCACGAGCATTCGCACTGAGCGCGGCCGGCTGAGCGGGAGCGGCCCGGTCAGCGTCGGATCCGGCCGGCGCTGACGGTCATCCGAGGAGCCACATGTAATCAGGAAAGACTTGCATCTGGTAGTTCGTGGCGATAGTTTGCGGCGGCAGTCCATGGGCGCGTGACGCACGCAGCGGATCGTCCCGGGACGGCACGACCGCGACTATCCACGACCGAGGGAGCTCAGGTGCGAGACCCCGCATTGCCGGGCGCCATCCATGGCCGGTTCGGCGTCTTCTCCTACCTCGCGCAGGTCGTCAGGGACTTCACGCCGCGAGAGCGCGTCAAAGCCGGCCTGATGCTGGTGGTGATCATCGGGCTTCACATCCTCGGGTTCGGGACCTTCATCCTGTTCGTCGTTCCCTCCCACTACAAGGGCCTCGGGATCGGCATCGCGGGGACGGCGTACACGCTCGGGCTGCGCCACGCGTTTGACGCCGACCATATCTCCGCGATCGACAACACCACCCGCAAGCTCATGAACCAGGGCAAACGGCCGCTGAGCATCGGCTTCTGGTTCTCGCTCGGGCACTCGACGATCGTGTTCGCGATCGGCGTCGGGCTGGTGATCGCCGAGAAGACGGTGTACAAGGCGGTCTCGCACAACGGGGACACCCTCGAGACGTTCGGCGGGTGGTTCGGGACCATGGTCTCGGCCGGGTTCCTGTACCTGATCGCGCTGCTGAACATCGTCATTCTGGCCGGGATCTTGCGGGTGTTCCGCTCGATGCGCAGGGGCCTGTACGACGAGGCCGAACTCGAGCGCCAGCTGGAGAACCGCGGGCTGATGTACCGCTTCTTCGGTCGGTTCATGAAGATGGTCAACCGCGAATGGCAGATGTACCCGGTCGGGGTGGTGTTCGGGATGGGCTTTGACACCGCGACCGAGGTCGCGCTGCTCGCGTCGACCGCGCTGTTCGCCGCCCAGGCGGTCCCGTTCTACGCCGTCCTGTGCCTGCCGCTGCTGTTCACGGCTGGAATGTGCATGATGGACACGCTTGACGGCGTGTTCATGAACTTCGCCTACTCGTGGGCGTTCTTCAACCCGGTGCGCAAGGTCTACTACAACCTCGCGATCACCGGGCTGTCGGTGGGGATCTGCTTCTTCATCGGAACGATCGAGGTCATCTCGCTGCTTCCGAGCGAGCTCCACGTGCACGGCGCCGTCTGGGACTGGTTTGGGAACTTCGACATCAACAAGGCCGGGTTCGTGATCGTCGGCATGTTCATCGTCACCTGGGCCGTCGCGCTCGCGTTCTGGAAGTACGGCCACGTCGAAGAGCGCTGGTCGGCCAGGCTCAAGGATGGCGCGGTCGTCAGCGGGGGCGGAGACCTGCGCGACTGAGTGGGCGTGTTCGTCGCGTCCACCCGGGCTGCGGCGGTCCGACCGGCGACGAGGCGAACATCGGCGGTGGTGCCGACCATGAGTCGGCTGTATGGCATCACCGTGGTCATGCAGGTGCATCCGACGAGCGAGCCGTCGTCGCGGCAGGACCGCGGCCGGCCGGTCGGGTCTCGGCTCAAGCAGCCGACCGCTGGATTTCCCGGCTTAGAAGCCGCAGTCGAGCGTCTCTCGGCGTCTCTCGCCAGTAAGTCCGCAAGGTTCGTGAGCCGGCAGGACGTCGTGGACGGGGTGATGTTGCCACGGGTGTTGCCAGAACGGCCGAGCCGGTGCCACACGCAGTGCGCTCGAGACCGCCGGCCTACCACCAGTGGTGAGCCGGGCTCACCCGGAACAGAGCGACGCCGTGCGTGGGCACGTCGGCGCTGATCGTCCCATCGGACTTGGTTCGCTCGTGTGTCCACAGGTTTCTGACCAGGTAGTTGGGCCGATCGGGCAGTCCTAACATCCCTGCCGTAGTCGAGATAACCGCCGGTTCGCTGCTGGTGTTGAACAGACCGACGACGGCATCGCCATCGGGCTCGATCTTCGCGAACACCTGCTCCGTGTCGGTGTCGACGATCCTCCGGGCGTCGATGCCGTCCTGATCTACCGAAATGACGGCGCGATTCTTCAGATACGACAGGTCGGTGGGATCGAGATTGGTCAGATCACTACCGAGGATCCACGTCGAGTCGCCCAACGCCCAGAGGCTCATCTGGGTTTGGCGCTCGGCTGGGGTGAGACCATCGTTGTCGCCGTTGCCGACCTCGATCGAGTCGTAGTCGTTGTAGGCGCCGGGACCGCCGTATGGAGCCCAGGTGGCGACCTGGTCAAACCGGGTGGCAACGTTGGTCCAGCTGGTCAGCGGATAGCTAGTCGACGAGCAGTAGCACTCGATGTCGTGGCCGGTGCGCCAGCCGTTGGAGAACGTCTCCCAAATCGCGGCGTCGGCGATGTTGAGGTTGTTCGACAGCTCGAGATGGATCGGGCGCCCTGTCTGGACCAAGGCACGAGACCAAGCCACGACATCGGGGATGTCGAAGCTGCCGACGCCGTCGAGCTTGACGTAGTCGACGCCCCAGGAGGCGAGCTCGTCGGCCCAGGAGTCGATGAACGCCTGGGCGCCCGGCTTGGTGTAGTCGATCCCCACCATGCCCTGGCAGTTGTAGTTGAACTCGGACGTGGAGGTGGCGATGTCGTCGGCGTGATATGGCGTGCCCTCGATGGCCGTGTTCTGTACGACGGCCTGCTCCGAGATGCCCGGCGTGACGTAGAGCCCGAACTTGAGGCCGAGGTTGTGCACGTAGTCAGCGACTGCCTCGATCCCATTGCGCGAGCCCTGGGGGGGAAAATGGGTCGGGTCGATGACCCACCGTCCATCGCTGTCCACGTTCGGCCCCTGCGGACCGGGGCACTGGTACCAGAAGTCGTCGACGTTAACGTACTGGTAGCCGACATCCGCCAAGCCGTTTTTCACCATCGCGCTGGCTTGCGCCTCGATACTGGCGGTCGTCGGGTCCTTGCGTAAGAAGCTCCAACTGCTCCAGCCCATCGCCGGCCGCAACCCGACGCCGTTGTTCTCCGCGGTCGCGGCCGGGGCCGCAGAGAGCACCGCGACGAGCGTCATCCACAGTGCCACAAGCACGAGCGCACCACGAGCCAACCTAGACATGTGATCCTCCTCCCAGACACGGCGCCGCGAGCGAGCCAGGGGCGAACTGACGGCGTAGCCTATACCTTGCGGCCGTGAAGCGCTCGGTGGCCGGCATCGTCGAGTCCGCGAGCGATGCTGGCGTGTCCGGCTGCCCCGGCTGTGGCGCGCGGAGGTGTGGGCGCGGGTGTCGGGTGCGCGCCTGGAGGCGTGGACGCCGCAGGGCGATCTGCTGGTCAGCCCGTCCGGCTCGGGGGAGGTGACAGAGCTCGTGCCGCGGCGGAACCGCGCGGCCTCGACCGCGCGGCGTGTCGTTGTCTCCGGTCTGACCGCTCCGCAGGGACTGGCGTTTGGTCGGGGTGACGGGGCGAGGTGCTCTACGTGGCTGAGGCCGACGCGATCGACCGTTACGCGTGCGGAACCCCGGACGGATCGGCGCGCGGCGCGTGATCGTCTCGGGACTGCCCGACACGAGGCCCGCCGGATCAGACAAGAACGTCGTCGTCGGCCCGAGCGGGCGGATCGAAGTCGATATCGGCAGCGGCTCAAACGACAGTCCGCCGTCTCGCAGCGATCCGCCGCGCGCGGCGGTTGTCTCCTGCTCCGTCGATCGAGCCGCCGGAGGTCCCGGACGATTCAGCGTCGTCGAGCGACTCGCGGGCGCCGAGGTAGCTCCGGCCGCGGATGGTCCAGGCGCAGGCGCAGGAGGGTCCGACCCTCGCAACCAGGGAGGCGGGGCCGAGGTGCAGAGCTGAGAACGACAGGTCACGAAACGCTTCAGTCCATACCCGAGGCGTCGGCCTCGCCGCCTTCCGTCGTCCGCTCGGAGCCCTTACCGGTGCGCCGATCGCTGGCCTGCCGTATGGAATGAGCTCTCCGATCGCGTCCGCGAGCTCGTGTATGACGAGCGAGAGCTCCTCGAGCTGCTCGCAGTTGACGTGGCCCCCTGCCACGGGGCGACGGTACCCACCGCGCCCGGACGGGTGCCACGTCGGCCCTCGGCCAAAGAAACCCCGCGTGCGGGGCTTTCTTAGTGCGCCCGAGAGGACTCGAACCTCCACGGACCATTCAGTCCACAAGGCCCTCAACCAAGTACGGGCCGCGTGGATGCATCCGGCAGCGTCCAGATCGCCCAAACCAGGGCGTTTGTGGGATGCGCTGGACGCAGCGGAGACGATGGATGTTGTCACGGCTGTTGTCGCGCCGGGCTCACGGCGCGTTAGTCGCCGAGCGGGTCCCGGGCAAGCTGAGCATCGGCGAGACGGAACTCGTGCCACGCGCTATCGGTGTTGCGGTTGTTGTGGGCTGCGAAACGCTCGAGGCAGCCCCACGGTGCGTCGGGTTGTCGGTTGGCTGCTCTGAGCGTCCAGACCTGCGCCTCATCGGGCCGAGTGCGTTTTGCAGATCCCGCTGAGATGGGCAAAGAGCAGCCCGGACGCCTTGACCGGATCATGGCCAGAGGCGGTTGCGACGACGAGGGTGACCCCTGTTTGAGCATGCTGCTGTCGGTGGTGATTAGCCCGTCCCAGGGTGTGGCGTGCTGGTGCAGAGCCACAAGCAGCTCCCAGTCCTCGAGATCGGCCATGCCGGGATGGATCTCGCTGATGCGCTCCAGCTGCGCGTCCGGCTGAGAGCCGGCGAGAACGGACACGATTGGATCGGGGAAGTTGTGATCGAGCGCAAACAGACGCGGCATGCGCTTGAAGGTCGGTCAAGCAGCGATCGCCGGACGCAGGTTCTGCTCGAGCTGGCGCTCGAGGTCGAGGGCGTCGTCGATCGCGTCTGGGGCGACGAGTGGGTAGAGCTGGTATATCTTGGCCTCGCTCAGGCCGCTGTTGGCCAGGGCGCTCTGAGCCGGACCGGGTTCCACGGAGACAGGGTTTCAAGGGTTCTTGATTCTGTTTCAGCGAGCTGATCTGCAACGGTAGGTCTCACAGAGGCCACACGCCGGCGTCTCATCTCTCAGCTCCTGTGGTCGCGGCCTGAGCGAGCAGCGCTTGGACGACAGCGCCGCTGTTGGCTTGAGCGGCAGAGCCGTTCTCGGAGAGAACAGGAAGGCTGGGACCAAAATCGACGCCCACCGGTTCGATACGACGCTCTGTCAGCTCGTCTGCGGGCCTGCGAGCGGCCGGCGCGAGTGATCCATCCCCCGAAATCGAGGCAGTCGCGGCGATCTCGGTGGCGTGCAGCGCCTCGAATTCGACCGGGGGGATGTCGCCGAGGGACTCGTGGAGGCGTTGGGTGTTGAACCAGCTGACGTACTCGACGCTGGCCAGCTCAAGCTGGCCGCGGCTGCGCCACACGCGGTCGGCGATCAGCTCGGTCTTGTAGCTGTCCACGAAGGATTCGGCCATGGCGTTGTCATAACAGTCGCCGACGGTCCCGATCGACGCCAGCACCGCGGCATCGTCGAGGGTCTGGGTGTAGTCCTCAGAGGTGTATTGGCTGCCGGCATCGGTATGGGCGACCAGCTGGAAGTCAGCGCCGGCGGCCCGCAGCCCGAGCGCCATCCGCAGCGCGTCTAAGACCAGGCTGGTGCGCATGTGCCCGGCCAGCTGCCAGCCGACGATCATCCGGCTGAACACGTCGATGACAAAGCTGAACTACGCCTTGCCCTCCCAGCAACGCAGATGCGTGAAATCACCGACCCACAGGCGGTTTGGCGCGGTCGCGGTGAAGTCGCGGCCCACCAGATCCTGCGCCCGGGCCGCGGTCGGATCGGCCTTCGTGGTTCGCCACGGCTTGCCGCGGCGCTTGGCGCCCTGGATCTGATTGGCGGCCATCAGCCGCTGGACCCGGCAGCGCGGCGCCGTCTCGCCGGCCCGCAGCAGCGCCTTCCACATCTTGCGGTAGCCGTAGGCCTCGAAGTTCTTCTTGTGGGTGACGCGGATCACCTCAAGCAGCCGCTCGTCCTCCACCTCACGCTCACAGCGCTCGCCGTGGGCGCGCTGGTAGTAGGCAGACGCCGACACGCCCAAGGTCTCACAGATCGGCTCGACCCGAAACGATCCCGGTGCTCATCGATGTACCGGGTCACTTCGGACGGTCTGGATCGAGCTCGCGCGCGAAAAACAGCGACGCGGACTTCAGGATCTCGTTGGCGCGCCGCAGCTCGTAGTTCTCACGACGCAGCTTGCGGATCTCCTCACGCTCTTGGCTGCTCAGCACGTCAGTCCGCTTGCCGGCGTCGGCCTCGGCGCGGCGCACACGCAGCCGCAGCGCTTCATGGCCGACCCCCAGATCCTTGGCAACCTGGGCGACGGGACGCCCGGACTCGAACACCAGCCGCACACCGCGGTCCATCAACTC
>JAFAYV010000012.1 GCA_019240115.1 Solirubrobacterales bacterium
GGGCCGGGCTCGAGCCCGACGAGATCGAGCCGTACGGGCGCTACAAGGCCAAGGTCACGCTCTCGGTGCTCGATCGGCTCAAGGAACAGAAGGACGCCAAGATCGTGGTCGTCACGGGGATGACGCCGACCAAGGCCGGCGAGGGCAAGACCACGACGCTGGTCGGGCTGACCCAGGGCCTGGGCGTGATCGGCAAGAACCCCGTGGCCTGCCTGCGCGAGGCCTCCGTCGGACCCGTGTTCGGGATCAAGGGCGGCGCCGCCGGCGGCGGGCTGACCCAGGTGGTGCCGATGGAGGACCTCAACCTGCACTTCACCGGCGACATCCACGCCGTCGGCGCGGCCAACAACCTGCTGGCGGCGATGATCGACGCCTCGATCCTGCACGACAACCCGCACCGCATCGATCCGCTGCGCGTCGGGTGGCGCCGCGCCGTCGACATGAACGACCGGGTGCTGCGCCACATCACCGTCGGGCTCGGCGGCGCCGCCAACGGCTATCCGCGCGAGACCGGCTTCGACATCACGGCCGCGTCGGAGGTGATGGCGATCATGGCCGTGGCCACCGACCTGCAGGACCTGCGCAAGCGGATCGGCCGCATCACGGCCGCCTACACGTTCGACGGCACGCCGGTCACCGCCGAGGATCTCGGCGCCGCCGGAGCGATGACCGTCCTGCTCAAGGACGCGCTGAAGCCCAACCTCGTCCAGACCCTCGAGGGCCAACCGGTGCTGATGCACTGCGGACCGTTCGCCAACATCGCTCACGGCAACAACTCGCTGATCGCCGACCTCATCGGACGCAAGCTCGGTGACTACGTCGTCACCGAGTCGGGCTTCGGCTCGGACATGGGGATGGAGAAGTTCTTCGACATCGTCTGCCGGTTCGGCAAGCTGACCCCATCGGCGGCGGTGCTCGTCACCACTGTCCGGGCGATCAAGCACCACGCCGGCGTGCAGGACGACCCGCGCGTGGACCGTGCCGCGTCGCTGAACGCGATCGAGGTCGGGTTCGCCAACGTCCGCCGTCACCTGGGCACGATCGCGGCGTTCGGGATGCCGGCGGTGGTGGCGGTCAACCGCCGTCCGGGCGACACCCGCGAGGAGATCGAGCTCGTCAAGCGGTTGGCCAAGGAGGACGGCGCGTTCGCCGCCGAGGCCAACGAGGGGTTTGCCAAGGGCGGGGCGGGCGCCGCCAACCTTGCCGAGGCGGTCGTCGAGGCGTGCGAGCAGCCGAACACCTTCCATCAGCTCTATCAGGATGACGAGCCGATCCAGGACAAGATCGAGACCGTCGCCCGCGAGGTGTACGGCGCCCAGGACATCTACCTGTATCCCGAGGCCGAGGCCAAGATCGGTCAGTTCACGCGCGACGGGCTCGGGTCGCTGCCGATCTGCATGGCCAAGACCCACCTGTCGCTGTCGGCCGACCCGACCCTGCTCAACGCCCCCGAGCACTTCACCCTGCCGGTGCGCGACATCCGCGCCTACACCGGCGCGGGCTGGCTCGTGCCGCTGTGCGGGGACGTGCTGCAGATGCCCGGCCTGGGCAAGGACCCGGCCGCGGTCAACATCGACATCGACGAGCAGGGGCGGACGATCGGGCTGTTCTGAACGCTGTAGGGTTGCGGCCATGGAGGCAGGCGCCGGCGGGCTGGCCGAGCTGCGAACGTCCGAGCTGCTCGACCGGGTGGCCGCCCGCACGCCGGCGCCCGGCGGGGGCACGGTGGCGGCGCTGAGCTGCTCGCTCGCGGCCTCGTTGCTTCAGATGAGCGCCGCCTTCGACGAGACTCCGATGGGGGCCGCCTCGGGCGTGCGCGCGGACGCGCTGCGCGGCCGCGCGCTCGAGCTCGCCGAGCGCGAGCTGGGCTCCTATCAGCCGGTGCTCGAGGCCTTGGCGCTCCCGATTGCAGACCCCTCGCGCGAGGAGCGCCTCGCCGCGGCGCGCTCGGCCGCCTCGACGGCTCCCCTGGCGATCGCCTCGGTCGCCGCTCAGCTGGCGGGGATCGCCGCCGAGGTGATGACGAGCACGTCGGAGCACGTGATCGGCGACGCGCTCGTCGCCGCCGAGCTCGCCGAGGGCGCCTGCCGGGCGGCCACGCGGCTGGTCGAGGTCAATCTCGCCGGCGTCACCGACGATCCGCGGCTGAGCGAGGCCGCGGCGCTCGTCTCCTCCGCCGCCGAGTCGCGCGCCGAGGCGCTGCACAAGGCCGCGGACGGCTGACGCCGGCACGCGCCGGCAGCGACGCCGCGCGGGGCGCTAGCGTCCGCGCGTGCCTTCTGCACCGCGATCGTCCTCGCGCTCGGTGGGCTCGGTGGCGCGCGCGACCGCCCTGCTCGACGCGCTCGCCGACAGCGACCTCGGGCTCGGGGTCAACGAGCTCGCGCGGCGCATCGACGTCAATGCGAGCACCGCGTCGCGCCTGCTCGCCACGCTGCAGGAGGCGGGTCTCGTCATGCGCTCGCCCGGAGGTCCCTATCGCCTCGGACTGAAGCTCCTGGCCCTGTCGGACCGGGTGCTCGCCCAGCTCGACGTCCGCGAGCTCGCCCGGCCGCTGCTCGCCGGGCTCGTGTCCGAGACCGGCGAGACCGCGACCCTGTCGGTGCCCGGGGAGGCAGAGGCGATCACCGTCGACTTCGTCCCCTCGCCGGCGAGCGTGGTCAGCATGGCCCGGGTCGGCCGACCGAGCGTCATGCACGCGACCGCGGTCGGCAAGGTGATGCTCGCCTTCGGCGGGCCCGCACTCGGCCGTCCGCGCGCGCCCGGCGAGGCCTACACCGAGCGCACGATCACCGACCCGGAGACGCTTGCCGCCGAGGTCGCCGAGGTCCGCGAGCGGGGCATCGCCGAGGCCGTCGGCGAGCGTGAGCCCGACCTCTCGGCGCTCGCCGTCCCGGTGTTCGCCCGCAGCGGCGAGCTGGCCGCGATCCTCGGGCTCCAGGGCCCGAGCTCCCGGCTGCCGACGGTCAAGCGCCGCGCGCTGCGCGAGCCGCTCGAGGCCGCGGCGGCCGAGCTCGCCGTCTCGCTCGGCGGTTTGGCGGATCGTCGGCGCCGGGACTGACGGCGCGGCGACGGCCGGGTCCGTCGCCGCGACGACCCGCGGGTGCGTCGCCCGCGGGCCGTTAGGGTCTCACGCGCAGACGACGGGCAGCTCCTGGGTGCGCTCCAGCAGCCGGCGGCGAGTGGCGCCGATCGCGTCCGCGCTGCGCATCGCGGCGACGACCATCGCCGGGGTGACCGGGAAGGGCTCGTTGTGGATGGTCTCTCCTTCGGCGCACGCCAGTTCGGCGACCGGGCCCAGAGTCTCCGCGTCGGCCTCGACGCCGATGTCTGAGAGCGTCACCGGCAGGCCGACCCGCAGACAGAAGTCCACCACCTCGTCGATGAGCGCCTGCGGCTTGCCCTCGAGGACGAGCAGCCCGAGCACGCCGATCGCCACCTTCTCTCCGTGCCAATACTCATGGGTCTCGTGCAGCGCGGTGAGCCCGTTGTGGATCGAGTGCGCGGCGGCCAGGCCTCCCGACTCGAACCCCAGCCCCGACAGCAGCGTGTTGGCCTCCACGACGCGATCCAGCGCCGGGGTGACGATCTGCTGCTCCACCGCCTGGCGGGCGGCCACCCCGTCGGCGAGCAGCGTGTCGTAGCACAGGCGCGCGAGCGTGGTCGCGGCGACGAGCGGCGGGCCGCCGGCCATCGTCGGCTGGCGGGTCTGCGACGACGTGTCGGCCTCGAAGAACGTCGAGAGGCCGTCGCCGATCCCGGCAACGAGGAAGCGCACCGGGGCGCGCGCGATCACGCCCGTGTCGATGAGGACGACGTCGGGGTTGCGGCCCCAGAAGCGGTACTCGAGGAACCCGCCGTCGTCCTCGTAGACGACCGACACCGCGCTCGTCGGCGCGTCGGTGGAGGCGATCGTGGGCACCAGCACCAGCGCCAGCTCGGCGGGATGCGCGACGGCCTTGGCCGTGTCCAGCGTCTTGCCGCCCCCGACGCCGACGATGACGTCGGCGCCGGCCTCCTGCGCCGCCGCGGCGACGCGGTCGATCTCCCCCGGTGACACCTCGCCCCGAAAGTCGACCAGCGTGGCGTCGGACTGCGACTCGAGCTGTGGGGCGAGCGCATCCTTGACGCCCGGGTCGACGAGGATCAGCGGCCGCTCTGACTTCAGCCGCGACAGCTCGTCCCCGAGCGAGTGCAGCGCTCCCTCGCCCTGGATGTAGCGCAGCGGCGCGGCGAACACCGCCGGCGGCCTGGACCCGTTGCTCTCGGCCATCTCTCTCTCCCTTCAGTGGACTCACTCAAGGTACCGGGCGGCCGCCGGGGGTACTAGCTCCAGGGGTACGGGCTCGCCGACACCGGGTGCAGGTCTCCGGAGGCGAACCGGTCGTAGCGGAACGGGTGCAGCAGCGACGAGTGCTCCCCCGAGAGGGTCCGGGCGATCTCGCGCCCGACAGCGATCATCTTGTAGCCGTGGTTGGAGTCGGCGGCCACGAAGACGTTGTCGCGCATGAAGTCGAACACCGGGAAGTTGTCGGCGGTGAAGGCGCCGACGCCGCCCGAGCGGGTCTGGTGGTAGCGCCGACGCGCGCCGGTGAAGCGTCCCAGGCAGTGCGACAGCGCCGCCGACCACAGGTCGGGGAAGCCGGGGTCGACGGTCCCGGTCGGATAGGGGTCGACGGTGAACTCCGGCCCGACGGTCAGCGGCTGGGCACCGCCCTGGATCGAGGTGCGGTCGCGCTTGAAGTACACGCCCCAGGCCTCGTCGCAGACGAGGCTGCCGTCGTCGGCGAACAGCGGCTGGTCGGAGTCGACGTGGAGCACCGGCGATGGCCGTCCGTCGCGGGTGACGAACCCCTCGGGGTCGACGTCGACCTCGCCCTCCTGCAGGTACCAGTAGGTCCACATCGGCTGGTCGCGCCGCAGCGTGCCGTCGGGCTGACGGACGTCGAGGCGGTCGGGGAGGCCGAGCATCGACCACAGCGAGGCGATCCAGGGACCGACGGCGACGACGACGCGCTCGACCTCGATCGCCCCGGCGTCGGTCAGCACGCGCGTCACCGACCCCGAGCCGTCGAGATCGAAGCCCGCCACCTCGACGCCGGTCGCGATCCGCGCCCCCGCCCGGACCGCGAGCTCGGCCAACCCCCGCATCGACTCGCGGTTGAGGCCGTAGCCGCCGGCGGTCTCGTGCAGGCAGACGGTCAGCCCCGGCGCGCGCCAGTCGTCGTAGAGCGCGCGCATGTGCGCGCGCACCTCACGAGCGCCGACGTAGAGCTGGGAGGGGTAGCCGATGCGCTGCTGGCGCTCGAAGACCGCGACGAGGTCGTCCTGCTGGGCGGCGGGGCCGAGCGCGATGTAACCGGTCGGGTGGTAGTGCAACCGTCGGGCCTGCGATTCCCATACCTCGACGCACGCGGCCATCAGCTCCTGCATCGCGGGCTGGAAGTAGTTGTTGCGCACGACGCCGCAGGCGATGCCCGAGGCCCCGGCGCCGACCCCGGTCTTGTCGACCACCAACGCGGGCTCGCCGGCGCGGCCCAGATGCCAGGCGGTCGACAGCCCATGGATGCCGGCGCCGATGATCAGGGTGCGGGTGGAGGCGGGGATGCGATCGCTCACGGTCATTCCTACGATCTGTCGCGTTGCTTATAACGCAATAGGAGTGGGATATGCGCAACACCGTAGACCGCGTCACGACACCGGTCAAGCGGCTCCGGACTCGGGGCTCGCGGGGTTCGAGCCGCCCCAGCCGCCCGATTGCGGGCGCGTGCTGCTTACCGGGCAGACGATGGTCGAGAACCCGCGCTGCTGACCGGCGATGAGTCTCGCGGGCTCGCCGGGTCAGAGCGGACAGGACGATCCGACAGGAGGCGACGCACGATGACCGGCCCGCTCGGCGATGCCCACGCGGTGAAAGCCGCCGGCGCAGGATCTCGAGCGCGCAGGCCGCCGACGCGGAGGCCGCCGCGACCGGCCGGGCGACCGAGTCGACCGACAACCCCGACGACGAGGAGTCATCCGATGAGCATTCCGACACCGCAGGTGGTCACTCCCGAGCAGTGGGAGGCGGCTCGCCAGGAGCTGCTGGTCAAGGAGAAGGAGCTGACCCGGGCCCATGACGCGCTCGCCGCCCAGCGGCGGCGGATGCCGATGGTCGCCGTGGAGAAGGCGTACGCGTTCGAGGGCCCGGAGGGCCGGGTCGGCCTGCTCGACCTGTTCGACGGGCGTCGCCAGCTGATCGTCTACCGCTTCTTCATGGATCCCGACATGTCCAACTATCCCGACCGCGGCTGCATCGGCTGCTCGCTCGGTGCCGACCAGGTCGGACACCTCGCCCACCTGCGGGCCCGGGACACCAACTACGTCGCCGTCTCCCGGGGCGCTCAGGAGCACCTCCAGGCCTATCGCGAGCAGATGGGTTGGAGCTTTCCCTGGTACACGACGCTCGACGACTTCTCGCAGGACTTCGGGGTCGGCGAATGGCACGGCACCAACGTGTTCCTGCGCGACGACGAAGATCGGATCTACCGCACCTACTTCGTCAACAACCGCGGCGACGAGACCGGGACGCTGTGGACGTTCCTCGACCTGACCCCCTACGGACGCCAGGAGGAGTGGGAGGACTCGCCGGAGGGTTGGCCCCAGACCCCGCCGTACCGGTGGTGGGTCTATCACGACCTGTACGAGCGGGCCGGCTGAGCCCGGTCGCGCGCCCGCGGCCGGCTTCGCGGGTCAGCGGCCGCCGCGGCGATGGATCACGAGCGCGCCGGCGGCCGCGCCGATCAGGAACGAGACGGCGATGACGATGATCAGCGGCGTGCGCGAGGTGGTGACGATCCAGTCGACCTTGACCCGGTCGAGGTTGAGGACGCCGAAGAGGATCGCCAGCACGATCGCGGCACCCGCGGCGCCGAGCCGGACCTTCTCCCGAGTCGACCGCAACCGCGTGCGGCGCCGGGGGCGGCCGGAGGATCGCGTGGTCACGATCGGGCAGTCTAGTTGGCTGACCAGCCGCGATCAGGCGCTGACACCGCGTCCGCGCCGCTTGATCTCGGCGAGCGCCTCGAGGCCGGCGCGCATCCCGGCGAGCTCCTCGGGCGCGATGATCGCCGCGAGCGCGGCGTCGACCTCGTCGACGCCGTCCCTGACCGCCGCCGCGGCCGCGCGGCCGCGCTCGGTCAGGGCGATCGTCATCCGCCGGCGGTCGTCGGGATTGATCTCGCGCGTCAGGTAGCCGCGCAGCACGAGCGTGTCGATGAGCTGGCTCGCCGCCTGCTTGGACACCTCGAGCGCCTCAATCAGCGAGCCCGCGCTCGCGCCGTGGTTGGCCATCCCGCCGAGCACGAACGGACCGTTGCGGGGGAGGTCGTCGCAGCCGGCGGACGCGAGGTGGCGCGCGATCGCCTGGGCGTAGCTGCCGCGGGCGGCGCGCATGAGGCTCGGGAGGTTGGGCTCGTCAGGCGGATCGACGGCCGGCATCTCGACGTGGTTCATTGACTGTCAATGTACCAGACAGTCAAGTGCATACAATCCGCCGACCCCCCGACCTCCGGCTTGGGGGTCGGCGGAGAGGGTCCGGGACATGGATGAAATCCACCACGGCGCGAGAGAGCGCGCGGGGGTCGGTGAGAATGATCCGACTCACGACTCACGACTCACGACTCACGGCTCACGGCTCACGGCTCACGGCTCACGACTCACCGCGACCGCCGGCCGGCGGCCCACGAGCGCGAGCGCCCGGTCGGGGCGGTCGGTGATCACCGCGCCCACTGCGGGCGCGTCGAGCACCGTGCCGAGCGCTTGTGCGTCGTTGACCGTCCACGCCCAGCACTCGTGGCCGTGGTCCGCCGCCCAGTCGAGGATCGGGCTCGGGGCCCGGCGCACGCGCGGCGCAACGAACGCGGCGCCCACGCGCCGGAGGCGGGCCTCGAGCCGGTCGAGCGCGGGGTGCGGTCCGAGCAGCAGCCCCGTCCGCGCCTCGGGAGCGACCCGCGCGACCTCGGCGAGCACCGAATCGCGAAACGAGGTCACGACCGAGCCGGCCGGATCGAGGTGGCGCGCGACGATGGCCATCGCCTCGGCGACGCATCCGCCGTCCTTGAGCTCGACGTCGACCGCGATCTCGCCGGCGAGACGCTCGAGCGCCTCCTCGAGCAGCGGCGCCTGGCCGGGCGCGAGTCGCTCGCGCAGCTGCGCGAGCGCCAGCCGGCCGACCGGTCGCCCGCCGATGCGCGCGTCGTGGACGACGACGATCCGGCCGTCGGCGGTCCGTCGCACGTCGAGCTCGACCGCATCGGCGCCGATCGCCGCCGCGCGCTCGAAGGCGGCCAACGTGTTCTGCTCGCTCCGCGTCGACCAGGCGCCGCGGTGGGCGACCACCCACGGATTCCGAGCACGCGCGTTCGTGAGCGCCGGCTGGGCCATCTCGGGCAACCGTAGAGGACCGGCCCGGGCAACCGTGGAGGACCGGCCCGGGCGACCGTGGAGAACGGCCCGGGCAACCGTGGAGGACCGGCCCGGGCGACCGTGGAGGACCGGCCCGGGCAACCGTGGAGGACCGGCCCGGGCAACCATGGAGGACCGGCCCGGGCAACCGTGGAGGACGGGCCCGGGCAACCGTAGAGGACGGGCCCGGCCAACCGTAAAGGACGGGCCCGGGCAACCGTGGAGGACCGGCCCGGCAACCGTGGAGGACCCGCACGATCGGACCTGACGACGGCGTCATCGCCGAGCGGTCATCGTGTCGGCGATGCGGGTGCTGATCGCCGAGGACGAGCTGCGGCTGGCGGAGCTGATCGCACGCGGCCTCCGTCGCGAGGGGATGGCCGTCGACATCGCGCCCGACGGCGCCCAGGCGGTGGCCAAGGCGGGCGTGGTGCGCTACGACGTCGTGCTGCTCGACCGCGACCTGCCGGAGCTGCACGGCGACGAGGTGTGCCGCCGGCTGCGCGAGGAGCGGCCCGAAACCGGGATCCTGATGCTGACTGCGGCCGGGGGCGTCGAGGACGTCGTCGGCGGTCTGTCGCTCGGCGCCGACGACTACCTGCCCAAGCCGTTTCGCTTCGCGGAGCTCGTCGCCCGCATCCACGCGCTCGCCCGCCGCGCGGTGCCGATCCGGCCGCCGATGCTGCGTCGCGGCGATCTCGAGCTTGACCCGGCGCGGCGGGAGCTGACCCGGGGCGGCCGGGCGGTGCCGCTCGCGCGCAAGGAGTTCGCGGTGCTCGAGACGCTCATGGCCGCCCAGGGAGCGACGGTGTCCGCCGAGGAGCTGCTCGAGCGCGTCTGGGACGAGCACGTCGACCCGTTCACCAACGTCGTGCGGATGACGATCATGACCCTGCGCCGCAAGCTCGGGGATCCGCCGGTGGTCGAGACCGTCATCGGCGTCGGCTATCGGATGGCCTAGCGCGCCCGGGCTCGCGCCCGCGAGCGCCGGCCCGCGAGTGCCCGCGCCGGCTGGCGAACCGCGCCCGCCGGGCCCGCGCCCGCCGGGCCCGCGCCCGTAGCGCCCGCGCCCGCCCACGCCCCGCGTCGGCTCGCGGCGTGCCGGGCGGGCGTAAGCTGCCCGCCGATGGTGGCCGGGAAGCCCTCGTTCACGCTGCCCGTCCCGCGCCGGTGGCGGGCCGCGCGCACCATCCGCCTGCGCCTGACCGCGCTCTACACCGGCGTGTACCTGGTGAGCGGCGCGGTGCTGCTGACGCTCGGCTACCTGCTCGTCGGCGACAACCTCAGCCGCCGCCACGACCTGCGCGAGGCGCTCGCGCGTCACGGTCTGCATCCCGACATCCCCGGCCACCTCGGCTTTCCGCCCGGTTCACCGCAGGGGCGACTCGTGCTCGTCGTCGAGGACCAGATCCGGAGCAGCGCGCTGCACCACCTCCTGCTCGAGTACATCCTCGCGCTCGTCGCGATGACGGCGATCGCGGTCATCGCCGGTTGGATGCTCGCCGGCCGCGCGCTCGCGCCGCTGCGCGAGATCACCGCGACCGCGCGCCGCGTCTCGAGCGAGAACCTCGGCGAGCGGATCGACCTCGACGGTCCCGCCGATGAGCTGCGTGAGCTCGCCGACACGTTCGACGGGATGCTCGTGCGGCTGGACCGCGCGTTCGACAGCCACCGGCAGTTCGTCGCGGCGGCGTCGCACGAGCTGCGCACCCCGCTGGCCATCATGCGCACCGAGCTCGACGTCGCGCTCGCCGATCCCGACGCGAGCGCCGAGGAGCTGCGCGAGATGGGCGAGGCGGTGCGCGAGGCGATCGAGCGTTCCGAGCGGCTCATCGCCAGTCTGCTCGTGCTCGCCCGCAGCGGGCTGGCGACCGGTCACGAGGAGCCGGTCGACGTGGCGGCGCTCGCCGCCGACTGCGTCACCGATCTCACCAGCCGTGCCGTCGAGGCCCGGGTACGGATCCGCTCGGACCTCGCCTCCGCCTGGGTCGACGCCGATCCCGAGCTGCTCGAGCGTCTCATCGCCAATCTCGTCGCCAACGGGATCCACCACAACGAGCCGGGCGGCGAGCTGTCGGTTCGCACGGGCGAGGACGGGTCCGACGGGGTCGAGCTCGTCGTGATCAACGGCGGTCGGCGGCTGGACCCCGAGGCGGTGGCCGCCTTGACCGAGCCCTTCCAGCGCCTGGGCCGCTCGGGGTCCGGGTTCGGCCTCGGCCTGTCGATCGTGCGCTCGGTGGCCGAGGCCCACGGCGGGTCGGTCAGTCTCCTCGCCCCATCGACGGGCGGTCTCGAGGTCCGGGTCCGCCTGCCGCGCTCGCGCGCGTCCGCCTCTCGGCCGGCCTCCGAAGCGACCGACCGGTTCATGGACCTGGCACCCCGGCTTACGGGGAGCTGACGGGCTCGTAGGTAGCCTGACGCCTGCGACGGTGCCGTGACTGCGGACGGTGGCGGTCAGACGGAGGACTCCCGCGCCCCGTCTGACCATCGTCCCAGGCACCGTGCAACGGCGACGAATCGTGCGCCTCGTCGCCGGCGAGCGTCACGCTCGCCCCCGGGGTCTCGGCGGCGCCTTCGGGCTGGGACCCCTGCCCGGATGTAAGCCGCCGGCCCCGGGGCCAAGAACCGCGGGCGCCGGTCGGCGCGTCCCCGTCAGGAACGCGGTCATCGCCGCCAGGCACAGCGCGTCCCGGTGAGGAACGCGGTCATCGCCGCCGAACTCAGCGCCTCCCGGTGAGCAGCGCGGTCATCGCCGCCGGGCTCAGCGCGCCCCCGTGAGGAACGCGGTCATCGCCGCCGCGGTCGTGGTCGGGTCGATGTCGTGGCTCTGATCGGCGAGCGTCGTCAGCCGGGCGTCGGGCAGCGTCGCGGCGACCGCGTGGGCCGCCGAGCGCAGGAACGGGACGGACCGGTCGCCGCAGATCACGAGCGTCGGGATCCGCACGGCGGCGAGCATCGCGCTCGGCAGCGACCGATCGCCGAGGATCGCGGCGTCGTAGGCGAGCGTGTGGGCGATCGCCTCCAGAGCGGGACGAAACGGCGCCTCGCGCAGCTGCGCCACGACGGGCTCGGGAATCCCGACGGCCACGGTCTGGTAGAGCTCGACCGCGTCGCCGCGACGCCCGGCGGCGACGAGCTCGGCGAGCCGCGCGGAGAGGTCGGCCGGGAGTCGCGGATCGTCGTCGTGGGCGTTGTACGGAGGCTCGTAGAGGACGAGCCGCCCGATCGGCAGGCCGGCCGCGGCGGCGCGGAGCGCGAGGTTGGCGCCCGAGGAGTAGCCGAAGACCGCGACGTCGCGGCCGGCGTGCCCGATCAGCGCGGCGAGATCCTCGATCTCGCGCTGCACGGCGTAGGGAGCGGTGTCGCCGCTGCCGCCGCGCCCGCGGCGGTCGTAATTGAGGACGCGGCAGCGCTGCGCGAGCGCCCGCGACAGGGGCGCGGTCGTCCCGCGGTCGTTGAAGGCGCCCGCGGCCATGATGACCGGCGGACCGTCGCCGAGGCGGTCGAACGCCAGCACCGTCCCGTCGGCCGAGGTGACCGCGCCGATCGATCCAGCATGCATCGTGATGTCCTCCGTTGCCGTGGTGTGATCGTTCAGACGCGCCGGCGACGAAACTGATCACCGCCGGGCCGCCGCGCGGCGCACGACGCCGCTCAGCAGGGCGAGCTCGCTCCCCGGGTTGGCCAGGCTCCGGAGCGGCAGGCCGCACAGGAAGAGGACCGCGCCGGGCGCCAGGCGCAGGCGCCCGCCGTCGGTGCCGTGCAGCTCGACGACCCCGCGCTCGAGCACGACGAGCGCATCGCGCCAGTCCTCGGCGCGGTACGGCCGCACGGCGCCAGGCGCGATCAGGTAGAGCAGGACCTCGAACCCGGCGGGGACCGGGCGGCGGAGCAAGGACAGGGTGGGGTCGGGACGCTCGATGACCGTTACAGCGCCGCCGGCAGCCCGAAGGCCGCGAACAGGTCCGGGCGCAGGAAGGCGGTGACCTCGACCACGAGGCCGCCCGCGATCGTCAGCACGTCGATGCCCCTCGGGCGATAGGTGCCGTCGCCGTCGCGGCGAACGTAGCTGGCCGCGGCCGGCTGGCGATTGGCCGCGGTCGCGACGTAGCGGAAGCGTCCGGGCGCCGCCAAGCGGCGCGCCGACGCCAGGCACGCCTCGCGGCCGTCGAACCAGAGCGGGAGCGGCGGCGCCGAGACGCGCGCGTCCTCGCGGAGCAGGCCGGCGAGCGCCGCCACGTCCCCGCGCTCGTGCGCGTCCATGTAGCGGCCCACCAGCGCCCGCTCGGACGCGCTCGGCGTCCCCGCGGTCCACTCCGCCCGCCGGCGGGGGAGATGGTCGCGCAGCGTCGCGCGGGCGCGCTGCAGCGTGCTGTTGACCGAGTTGACGCTCATTGCGAGCGCCGCGGCGGTGTCGCGGGCCGGCCAGTCGAGCACGTCGCGCAGGATGAGCACCGCCCGGCGCCGGGGCGTGAGATGCTGGATGGCGGCCAGGAACGCGAGCTCGAGCGTCTCGTTGGCGACCGCGATCGCGTCCGGCCCCTCCGCCTCGGGAGCGACCCCCTCGAGCAGGTGATCGGGGTAGGGCTCGAGCCACGGCAGGTCGGCGCGAGCCGGGAGCGCGCCGGTCGGGTCCGACGGGGCGGCGACGTCCACCGGCAGCACCCGCGCCGGACGGCGGCGGAGCACGTCGAGGCACGCGTTGGTGGCGATCGCATACAGCCATGCGCGCGCCGAGGCGCGGCCCTCGAACTCGTGGCGCCCGCGCCAGGCGCGCAGCGCCGTCTCCTGCACGAGGTCCTCGGATTCCTCGAGCGATCCGAGCATCCGATAGCAGTGGACCCGCGGCTCGCGCCGGTGGCGCTCGACGGCGGCGACGAAGGCCGCCTCGTCGCCGGCGCGGATCGCGGCCTCGCCGGGCGCGGGTAGGGACCGCCTCATGCGCGTATAGACGGGATGCGAACCGAAAGCTGATCACTGCGACGCGAGATCGCTCCCGGGTGCCCGATGCACTCGGCCCGAGGCGCGGATGTGACGACGTGCGCGAGTGTGTCCGGCGCTCCCGATGGCTCCCGAGATCCCGGCCGCGCTCGTGAGCCGGACCAGACCTCGCGGCTGCCCTGCGGGCGGATCCGCCGGTAGTGCCATAGCGGGAACTCGATCCAGTGCGGTTCTCGGCCATAATCCCGACATGAGCGAGGAGCCCCAGCTGCTGTGGGAGCCGTCGGCGGAGGCGGTGCGCAACGCGATCATCACCCGGTTCCAGGAGTGGCTCGCCGACCGGCGGGGACTGACCTTGCGCTCCTATGACGAGCTGTGGCGGTGGTCGGTCGACGACCTCGAGGCGTTCTGGACCTCGATCGCCGAGTTCTTCGACGTTCGCTTCTCGCAGGGCGGCGGCATCGCGCTCGGCGATCGGTCGATGCCGGGCGCGGAGTGGTTCCCGGGATCGACGGTGTCGTGGGCCGAGCACGTCTTCCGCGGCAAGCGCGACGAGGACGTCGCGATTCGTCACGCCTCGGAGAGCCGCGACGACGGCGAGTGGACGTGGGCGCGGCTGCGCCGCGAGACGGCCCGGATCGCCGCGGGGCTGCGGGCGCTCGGGGTCGGGGAGGGCGACCGGGTGGTGGCCTACATGCCGAACATCCCCGAGACGGTCGCCGGCCTGCTGGCGTGCGCGTCGATCGGCGCGACGTGGTCCTCGGCGGCCCCCGAGTTCGGCGCGCGGAGCGTCATCGACCGCTTCGCCCAGGTGGAGCCGACGGTGCTGCTGGCGATCGACGGCTATCGCTACGGCGGCAAGGACTTCGACCGGGGCGAGATCGTCGAGCGGATCGCCTCCGAGCTGCCGGGGCTGGCCAAGGTCGCGCGCCTGGGCTACCTCGACGGCTCGGGCTGGGAGGATGGCTTCCTCGGCCCCGAGGACGCCGAGCTGAGCTTCGCGGCGCTGCCCTTCGACCATCCGCTCTGGGTCCTGTACAGCTCGGGCACGACCGGCCTGCCCAAGCCGATCGTCCACAGCCAGGGAGGCATCCTGCTCGAGCAGCTCAAGCTCGCGCTCCACCTCGACGCCCAGTCGGGCGACCGCGTGTTCTGGTTCTCGACCACCGGCTGGATGATGTGGAACTTCCTCGTCGGCGTCCTGCTCACCGAGGCCTCGATCATCCTCTTCGACGGCAACCCCGGCCATCCGTCGCTCGACCGCCTCTGGGACCTCGCCGCCGACACCGGAATGACGACCTTCGGGACCAGCGCCGCCTACATCGGCTCGTGCATGAAGGCCGAGGTGCAGCCCCGCTCGGGCCGCGATCTCGGCGCGCTGCGCGCCGTCGGATCGACGGGCTCGCCGCTCTCCCCGGAGGCCTTCCAGTGGGTCTACGACGCGCTCGGCGCCGACACCTGGCTGTTCTCGACCTCCGGGGGAACCGACATGTGCACGGCGTTCATCGGCGGCGTGCCGGTGCTGCCGGTCTACCTCGGCGAGCTGCAGGCGCGCTCGCTCGGCGCCGACGTCCAGGCCTTCGACCCCGACGGCAACGCCCTGACCGACGCGGTCGGCGAGCTCGTCATCCGCCAGCCGATGCCGTCGATGCCGATCTACCTGTGGGGCGATGAGGACGGCTCGCGGCTGATCGAGTCCTACTACTCGATGTACCCGGGCATCTGGCGCCACGGCGACTGGATCGAGATCACCTCCCGGGGCACGGCGATCATCTACGGCCGCTCGGACTCGACGATCAACCGCGGCGGGGTGCGAATGGGCACGAGCGAGATCTACCGCGCGGTGCTCGACCTCGACGAGGTGCTCGACGCGCTCGTCGTCGACCTGCCACGGGAAGGCACCGACGGCTGGATGCCGCTGTTCGTCGTCCTGCGCGAGGGCGTGACGCTCGACGACGACTTGGTCGGCGCGATTCGCGCGCGCGTGCGCGAGGACTGCTCGCCGCGTCACGTGCCCTCCGAGATCCGGCAGATCGACCAGGTACCCCGGACCCTGTCGGGCAAGGTGCTCGAGGTCCCGGTCAAGCGGATCCTGACCGGGACCCCGGTCGACGAGGCCGCCTCACGCGAGTCGCTGGCCAATCCCGAGGCGCTCGACTACTTCGTGGCCCTCGGCGACGAATACGCCGGCGCGAACCGGTAGCGGCCGTCCTACCCTCGTCTTACGGAGTTCTTGTCGAACTCTTTCCGGGTTCACATCGCCGGGTGGTCGGATAGAGGTCGGCACCACACCGTGAAATCTTCAGGAGACGACCGATAAGCATGCGCAAGCTCAGCCGATGGATCCCGATCATCGCCGGCGCCGTCGCGGGAGCGATCGTGGCGCTGGTGATCGCCAACGGCTCGAGCTCGACGCGTACCGTGACGACGACCGTCACCCAGTCCGGCGGGACCGCCGTCACGCCCACCTCGTTCTCCAGCGGCAAGGGCATGAGCGTCAACCAGATCTACCGCGCGGCGAGCCCGGGCGTGGTCGACATCGTCGTCACCCAGAACGGCCAGGGCCAGGGCCTGTTCGGTGGCGGCGGATTGACCAAGGGCGAGGGCGCGGGCGTCGTCTACAACCGGGGCGGCGACATCCTCACCGACGAGCACGTCGTCGCCGGCGCCACCTCGGTGAAGGTCAACCTCCAGGACGGCAAGCAGTACACGGCGAAGGTGCTGGGCACGGACGCCTCCGACGACGTCGGGGTCATCCACATCGACGCTCCCAGCTCCGAGCTGCACCCGATCGCGCTCGCCGACTCCTCGACCGCCCGGGTGGGCGACGCCGTCGTCGCGATCGGCAGCCCGTTCGGCCTGCCCGAGACGACGACGAGCGGGATCGTCAGCCAGACCGGCCGCAGCATCACCGCGCCGAACGACTACACGATCCCCAACGCGATCCAGACCGACGCGGCGATCAACCCCGGCAACTCGGGCGGACCGCTGCTCGACGCCTCCGGCCGGGTCCTCGGCCTCAACGATCAGATCGAGACCAACAACCAGACCGCCGGCGGCGAAGGGTCGAGCTCCGGCGTCGGGTTCGCCATCCCCTCCGACACCGTCAAGCGGATCGCCGAGGGGATCATCAACGGCCATCCGGTCAAGCATCCCTACCTCGGCGTGGGGCTGAACCCGAGCCCGACCGGCGGCGCGCAGATCGGCACGATCAGGGCCGACACGCCGGCGACGGCCGCGGGGCTGCGCCAGGGCGATGTCATCACCGCGATCGACGGCACGACGGTCACCGACACCGACCAGCTGATCGCCCGGCTGGACAACTACGCCCCCGGCGACACCGTCACCCTGAGGGTCCGCCGGCAGGGCCAGACCATGCAGGTCAAGGTCACGCTCGGTGCTCGACCCGCTCAGGCCCAGAACGGCGGCTGAGCGCACCCAGGAGCCGCGACGATCGATCCGCGCCGCGCCGGACGCCGCGGGTCACCCGGCCGCCGAGGCGGCCGCCCACGCCAGGGTCCGCTCCATCAGCTCGGCGTGGACCGCGCGGGTCCGTCCCGGCCGCCGAGTCCAGGCGCCGTCGGAGCCCAGGGTCCAGGCGTAGGTGTCGTCGTGCAGACAACGCTCGAGCGTGTCCTGCAGCTCGGCCTGCAGCTCGGGCCGCTGCACCGGGACGAGCAGCTCGACACGGGTGTCGAGGTTGCGCGGCATCAGGTCGGCGGAGCCGATGTAGTAGACGTGCTCGTCGCCCCGGTGAAAGGAGTAGATCCGCGAGTGCTCGAGGAAGCGCCCGACGACCGAGACGACCTCGATCGTGTCCGAGACCCCGGGCAGCCCCGGGACCAGACAGCAGATGCCGCGGACGTTGAGCTCGATCGGCACGCCGGCGCGCGAGGCGCGGTACAGCGCCTGGATCATCGCGGCGTCGACGAGCGAGTTCATCTTCATCGTGATCCGCGTCGGCCGGCCGGCCTCGTGCGCGCGGATCGTCGCCTCGATCTGCTCGATCATCGGCTCGCGCAGCCACGTCGGCGCGACCAGCGTCTGGCGCTGCGAGTCGGGGTGGCCGTAGCCGGTGAGCGTGTTGAAGAGGTTGGCCACCTCCTCGCCGATCCCCGGATCGGTGGTGAAGAAGCCGAAGTCCTCGTACAGGCGGGCGTTCTTGGCGTGGAAGTTGCCGGTGCCGATCATCACGTAGTTGCGGACGGTTCCGCGCTCGCGCCGGACGACGAGGATCGCCTTGGCGTGCGTCTTCAGCCCCGGGATGCCGTGGACGACGTGCGCCCCGGCCTCCTCCAGCGCCCGGGACCAGTGGATGTTGGAGCGCTCGTCGAACCGCGCCTTGAGCTCGACCATGCACACCGCCTGCTTGCCCATCTCGGCGGCGGCGATCAACGAGGGGACGAGCGTGGAGTCGTCCGAGGTGCGGTACACGGTCATCTTGATGGCGAGCACGTTGGCGTCGTCGACCGCCTGCTTGACCAGCCGCTCGACGCTCGTGGTGAACGACTGGTAGGGATAGTGGACGAGCAGGTCGCCCGAGCGCATCATCGCGAACAGGTCGGGCTGGGCGTCGCGATCGCCGGGATCGGTGACGAGCCCCGGCTGGGTCACCGGCGTCCACCCGGCGAAGCGCAGGTCGGGACGCTCCTTGATCGCGGCGATCTGCATCAGATCGCCGAGGTCGAGCAGGCCCTCGACGTCGTAGACCTGGATCTCGTCGACGTCGAGCCATTCCAGCAGCCGCGTGCGCAGCGCCGGGTCCATGCTCGCCGACAGCTCGACCCGCACGACCTCGCCGAAGCGCCGACGCCGCAGCTCGTCCTCGACCGCCTGCAGCAGGTCGTCGGCCTCGTCGGAGACCTCGAAGTCGGCGTCGCGGGTGACCCGGAACAGGTCGTGGCTGACGATCTTCATTCCCGGGAAGAGCGCCGACAGGTGGCGGGCGATGACGTCCTCGAGCGGGATGAAGGTGTTCTCGGCGATCTCCACGAACCGCGGCAGGACCTCCTTGGGGACCTTGACGCGGGCGAACGCGTCGCGGTCGGAATCCGGATCTTGCAGCCGCACGATCAGGCTCAGCGACAGGTTCGAGATGTAGGGGAACGGCCGGCCCGCGCCGACGGCCAGCGGCGTGAGCACCGGGAAGATCTGCTCGCGGAAGTGGCGCTCGATCGTCTCCGCGGGCGCGCCCGACTCCTCGCAGCCGACGATCCGGATCCCCTGGCGGCGCAGCTCGGGCCGTACCGCCGTGGAGAACTGGCGAGCGTGGCGGCGGTCCTGCTCGCGCACGCGGGCGTGGACGCGCTGGAGCACCTCGGGCGGCGACAGGCCGTCGGGGCCGCGCGCGTCGATCCGCGCGTCGACCTGGTCGTGGACGCCGGCGACGCGGACCATGAAGAAGTCGTCGAGGTTGGTGACGAAGATCGACAGGAACTTCAGCCGCTCGATCAGCGGCAGCGACTCGTCCTCGGTCAGCTGGAGCACCCGGTCGTTGAAATCCAGCCACGACAGCTCGCGGTTGACGTACAGCGACGGGTCGTCGAGGTCGGGAGCCGGCGCGGTGGCCACCGCGCCTTCGCGAGCCTCGGACTGGACGGCTTGGTCGGTCATCTCACGCCGCCGCCATCCGCCGCGCGGCGATCGCGCTGATCTCGGTGGGGCGCAGCAGGACGACCAGCTCGCCCTTGGCGATCGCCGCCAGCCCGCCCTTCTTCATCCGCGACTGAGCGCCGGTCAGGTCGTGGAGGGTCAACGAGAACGAGGGGTCGTGACCGACGAGCAGCACGTTGGACAGGCCCGCGGTGAGGTCGGCGACGTCGAACGGCTCCCCGGACAGGCGCCGCTCCGGCGCCGGCTCGAGGCCCAGTGAGGCGCACGCGAGCTGCGCGGTCTGCAGCGCGCGGACCTTGGGACTAGACAGGCAGAGCTCGATCTCCGCGCCGAGCAGCTCGAGGGCCCAACCGGCGGCCTGGGCCTGCCGGACGCCCCGCTCGGTCAGCGCGCGCTCGTCATCGGGCGTGCCGTCCGCCGCCTCGGCGTGACGCAGGAGCCACAGCATGGCCGCACACTGTAGACGGCCGGGACGGCCACCAGCGACCGCCACGATGGTCGCTGTGGCGCCGCGCACCCGGCGACGTCCCGGCGAGATCCCGTCAGGCGATCAGCAGCCGGCGGCCGAACACGCGCTCGAACGCCTCGCCGTCGCCGTAGCGCTCGATGCTCCACCGCGGGAGCGTCAGGTCGCCGCCGGCGGCCAGGCGCAGGTCGACCCCGTCGCCGCCCGGGCGCAACCGTGCGTGCGAGACCGACTGGTCGCGGCCGCGCTCGAGGTGCTCGGCGAGGCGGAGCACAACCGCGCAGCGATCGAGCAGCGCCTCGTCGGCGGGGCGGGTGACCGACTCAAGCGCCCCGAGCTTGGGCACGCCCTTGCGGTGATACCGGGTGATCTGGGCGATGAGCGCGCGCTCGCGCGGATCGAACCCCGGCAGCTCGGCGGACTCGATCAGATAGCGCGAGTGCTTGTGGTGGTCGTCGTAGGCGATCGCCATGCCGACGTCGTGCAGCATCGCCGCCGCCCACAGCAGCTCCCGCTCCCCGGGTACCGGTGCCACCAGCCCCTCGCCGGCGAGCGAGTCGAACATCTGCAGTGACAGCTCGGCAACGTGCTCGACGTGGGCGAGGTCGGACTCGTACTGGATCGCGAGGTTGCGGACCGCGGCGCCGCGGACATCGTCGACGAGCGGATCGGACTCGGCCAGCAGCGTGCGCGCCAGGAACACCCCCTCGCGCAGCCCCGCCTCGGTGGCCTCGAGGCCGTCAAAGCCACCGACCGCCACCACGGTCTCGAGCACGAGCGCCGCGGCGAGGATGATGTCCGTCCGCCCCGGCTTGATCCCCGGGACCGACCCGCGGTCGGCGCTGCGCAGCGCCGCGAGCTGCTCGACGAGCTCGGCCAGCCGGCCGCGCGTGATGACGAACCCCTGGACCCCGAGGTCGACGCCGCCGTCGGCGTGCTCGGCGGCCGCCGCGAGGTTGCGCACGGCGCCGCCGATGCCGACGAGGCGGCCGCCGATATCGGTCAGCCACGGCGCCTGCGCGAGAGCGTCGCGAGCGTGGTCGCGCACCCGCGCGAGCTGCTTGCGCTTGGCCGGGCCGCCGGACGCGAGCAGCGCCTCGGTGACGCGCACCGCGCCGAGCGGCAGCGAGATCGACTCGTGCGCCCGCCGGTCGGCGACCCGCGTCAGCTGCAGGCTGCCGCCCCCGATGTCGAGCGCGACCCCGTCGGTCAGCGTCGTCGTGTTGACGGCGGCCACATAGCCGAAGAACGCCTCCTGGGCGGCGTCGAGGACCTCGATTCGCAGGCCGGTGTGCGCCCGGGCCCGGTGCAGGAACGCCTGCCCGTTGCTCGCGTCGCGGATCGCCGAGGTGGCGAGGACGTGCACGTCCTCGGGCGCGATCGCGTTGGCGCGGCAGAACCGCGCGAACACCTCCAGCGTCTCGGCGCCACGCGCCATCGCCTCATCGCCGAGCCGCCCGGTCGCCGCCAGCCCGGCGCCGATCCGCACCGTCTCGTAGAGCTCGTCGGTGCGTTTCCACCACGGGCCGGCGCCGTAGGTGAACACCACCAGCCGCCAGGAGTTCGAGCCCAGGTCCACGACCGCGACCTGCCGGTTCTCCTGGCCCGAGCGCCCCGAGATCCGCGTCGAGCGCCAGCTCACGGCTGGGCATCATGGGGATGGGCGCGGACGTACCGGCGGACGTGCGCGTCAGCCGACGCGCGACGCGGTCGCGCGGGGTCGCGGCGGCGTCTCGGCGGCCGCCTCGGACGCGGCCGCCTCGGGGGCGAGAGGGTCGACCCGGAGATACCGGGTCACCGACAGCGCCAGCAGCAGGGTCATGATCACGGCGCTCGACGCGCACCACTCGCAGATCGCGTGGATCGAGAAGAGCTCGCGGTAGGTCAGGTAGGCACTGAACAGGAAGCCGATGAGCGTCATCCCGAGGGTGGCCACCCGCGTCTCGTCGCGGTCGGGCGCGAGCAGGCCGGCGAGGATCCCCACGTAGCCGATGAGCCCGATCAGCGCCACCGGGACGCCGGCGAGCTCTGACCACCGCGAGGTCTGCACCTTCAGGCAGGACTCGCCCGCGGTGCACGCCGGCGGCGTGCCCGAGTAGTGCACGTAGGTGAGGTAGATCGCGACGCCGAGCCCGATCACGGCCAGCACCAGCATCGCCATCCGGAGCCTCTGGATCACGACACCGATCTGATCTTCGACTGCAGGACGGCGTAGGAGGTCAGCCCGACGATCGGCTGCGCCTGGCTCTTCGGCCCCGACAGCACGATGGTCGGGGTCTGGTCAAAGCTCGCGTTCTCGGCGGCCTGCAGATCGGAGCGGACCTGGGTGACGAGCGAGGAGGAGTTGCGATCAGCGCTCCAGCGGCTGTAGTCGAGGCCTGGGATCTGCCTGGCCAGCCCGTCGAGGAAGTCGTCGGTGACGTAGCTCTGGGTCTCGTCGCCCTGCTCGTGGTAGAAGAGCAGGATGTAGTTCCAGCCGAGCTTCTGCTGTCCGGCCGCCAGGGCGGCCGTCTGGCCGGGGACGAACATCTGGTCGTTGGCGGTCTGCGAGGCCGTCTCGAGCGCCTTGTAGACGATCTTGACCTTGCCCTGGCGCACCTCGTTGGCGATCAGCTGCTGCTCGGGCCCGAGAGCGAAGGACCGGCAGACCGGACAGACGAGGTCGCCGTACTCGGTCATCGTGACCTTGGCGGTCGGCGACCCGAGGGTGTTGCCCTGCTGGGGGATGCCCGTCAACACGCCGCCGACCGTCGCGGCCGCCTGGCGCGCCTGCGGGCTGGCGGGCTTGGTCGCGGGGGCGGAGGAGGAGCTGCCCCCGCTGGAGACGACGATCGCGACGACAACGAGCACGACCGCGAGCGCGACCACGCCGCCGAGCATCTGCAGCCGCCGCGCGCGCCGCGCCTTCTCCGCGCGCGCCCGCTCCTCGGCGAGCCGCCGCTCCCGGGCGGCGTCCTTTTGAGCTTTGCGAGAGGCCATCGGGGTCCGGTGCGCGTCGGCCCAGCCGGGCGGGGACGCGTCGCGACGAGCATACCGGCCGCTTCGCTAGGGCACGCTGATCGCACCCGAAGGATCCCATAAGTGGGGATGGCCGCCGGCGCGCCCGTCGGGATCGGATGAGGTGAGGAGTGGTCGCCCGGTCAAGGCCGACGTCGGGTGGTGCTGCGAGCCCGTCAAGCAGGTGGCCCGAGAGCCTTGCGCAGCGCGATCGCCTCCCGGGCCAGCCTGGAACCTCAGCGCGAGAGGGGGCTACCGGGTCCGCTCCGGAGTCAAGCGATGGCAGCGGGCAGCCCGTTTGATCCTGGGCGGTCATCGCGCACGTTGATCTTCAACCCAGCGCCCTCAGCGCACGCGCAGGTCGAACGGGGCGGTGAGGATCTGACCGTGCTGCCTGCACTGCAGGAACAGGCGCCAGGTGCCCGGCAGCGGCAGCAGCACGCCGATGGTGATCTTGCCCGGAGCGGTCGCCCGCCCGGTGATCCGTGAGGCCGGGACCCCGGGCAGGCTCCCGCAGTTGGGCGCGTCGGGCGCGCAGACGTGGGTGTGGAAGTAGTCCAGGGAGCCCTCGCGGAAGAAGATCGCGTGCGCGAGCGCTCCGAACCAGGGCTCGAAGCGCACCGGCCGGCCCTGCGGATCGGTGACGTCGGCGTGCAGGAACTGGGCCTGGATCGCGTGGAGGTTGGGACCCGAGGCGGGCCCCAGGAGCTCGAAGCGATAGCCGTGGACGACCTGTTCCGAGCGGAACGGGGGCAGCCGGATCGGACGGTAGGGACCGCCGGTGGCGTGCAGGGTCGTGAACAGCTGGAAGTTCGGCCCGGCGCCGGGAACCCTGGGGTAGATGTCGACGAGCACGCGGTAGGGGCCGGGCGCGGGAAGGGTGATGCGCTGGCGCAGCGTGCCGTCGGCGGTGATCGGCGGATGCTCGTGGACGATGTCGGCGAGGTCGTCGCGGACGATGATCAGGTGCACGCCGGTGTGCGGCCCGGGGCCGGTCGCATAGTGGGTCAAGGGGCGCCCGTCGGGCATCTGGACGTGGAAGGAGATCACCGTCGGGCGACCGGCCCGGATCGGGCCGCTCGGCGTGAAGGCCGCGAGCCTGAACGTCTGCGCGGCCGCGACGTGCGGGACGCTGACCGTCTCCGGCGACGACGAGGAACCGCAGGCGGCGAGCGCCACCGCGACCACGCACGCCGCCAGCGCCGCGCCGAGCCGACGCGTCATCGCTCCGCCGCGCGCAGGGCGGACCGCAGCTCGTTGACCCCGAAGGCACCCTCCAGCCGGGCCACGATGACGCCGCGGCGGTTGATCGCGAACAGCCACGGTTCGGTGCGCAGGTGAAACGCCTGCAGTTGGGGGCGCAGCCCCTTCTCGGGGTCGTTGTCCACGTAGACCTCCTGGTGGATGAACGTCACCGCGGGGAACTGCTTCTGCAGCGAGACCGTGACGTCGGTGACCGGGCCGCAGACGCGCGAGGTGCACAGCTGCGGGGTGGAGAACAGCAGCGCCACCGGCCGGCGTCCCAGGACCTGATCCAACGAGGCCGAGGCCATGTGCTCGGGCGGCTGGCGGGTGGTCAACAGCGCGGTGTCGCCGTGGACGCTCGCGGCGGTGTCGGTGTCGATCGCCGGCGGTCGCTGCCCGACGCCGGGGATCGGCGAGGAGGCGGCGACGGCGACCTCGCCGGGCGCGCCCACGAGGCCCGTCGGCGTGCGGGTCAGCGCGAGCAGCGCGTAGGTGCCCGCGCGGGGCAGCGGCAGCGTCGCGTGGTAGATCGCCTCGATCCCGCCCGGACCGGCGTTCTGCGCCGAGCGGTACTGGGGCGCGACGCCCATCGGGTCGGCGGGCGCGAGGTAGGGGCCGGAGGCCGGCGAGTCGGGCGTGGACGCGAGGTACAGCGCGGTGGGCTCGTAGAGGAACCTGCCCGACGTGGTGGTCAGCCCGAACGCGTAGCGGCCGGCGCCCGGGGTGAAGGTCCCGGTCGCGGCGCCGAGGGTCACCGACGAACGCGCGAGGCTGGCGAGCTGCCGCGGAGTACGGCCGCCGGCGGCGGGGAACCCGTCGCGCCTCGGGCGCTCGGCAGCGGCGAGCTGGGGCGAGGGCTTCGGCGGCGGACCTGCGGCCGACGTGGTGGCGGTCGTCGACGAGGTCGCGGCCGGGGTCGAGGAGCTCTGAGACGAGGTGGAGCTCTGACCGCAGCCGGCCAAGACGACCGCCGCGACCGCGACCACACCGGCCCGCCGCGCCGTGGAGCGGGCGGGGAGCGCCCGACAGGAAAGGCAGGACCGCACGACGACCAGAGCGTACAGCCCCGCCAATGCGGGCCCTGCACCTCCTAAACCCTCGCTCTTTGCGCGTGAACATCCTGTGACCGAGCCCGCGCCGTGCCAGTGGGGGTCGGGTCCACGTAATACAGTGCAGGCCATGTCGATCGACCGCAGCGTGACGCTGCCGGACGCCGCGGGCTCGGCCCAGCGCGCGCCGAGCCGGATCCGGTTGGCGGTGCTCGATCGCGATCCGGGCTTCATGCAGGTCCTCGCCAAGCGTCTGGACTCGCTCGGCTGCGAGTACCGGCCGCTGGCCGCGCCGGTGGGTCTCGAGGGACTGGTGACGATGCGCCTGAACGCGCTCGTCGTCGACCTCGCGATCCTCGGTCCGAGCGGCTGGGGCTACCTCGAGCAGGTCTGTGCTCGGCTTCCCGGGATGGCCGTGATCGTCTGCACCGGTCCGTCGTCGGTCGCGCAGCGGGTGCGCGGCCTGCGCCTCGGCGCCGACGCCTGGGTGACCAAGCCGTGCCACGCCGAGGAGCTCATCTGCGTCATCGAGGCGGCGGTGCGGCGTCACCGCCGCGGCGAGATGCCCACGCTCGAGGCGACGGCGACGTTCGGCGAGATCACCGTGCGCCCCGACCTCCACCAGGCCTACGTCGGCCCGACGAGTCTTGAGCTCACCGCGCGCGAGTTCGAGATCCTGCACCTGCTGACCGGCGCCGACCGCGTGCTGCGGCGCGAGGAGATCTACGAGCGGGTGTGGGGCTACGCGATGGCGCACGGCGATCGCTCGGTCGACGTGTTCGTGCGCAAGCTGCGCCAGAAGCTGCGCGCCGGTTCGCCGCAGTGGAGCTACATCCACACCCATTTCGGCGTCGGCTACCGGTTCGCCCCCGAGCGCGAGGTCGACGCGCCGGAGCTCGACCTCGTCGAGCCGGCGCCGCTGCACATGCTGGATCCCGCGCTCGCCGGCTGACCCGGCGCCGCTGCAGATGCTGGACCCCGCTCGCCGGCTGACCCGGCGCACGTCACAGCTCGTACACATCTTCGTCACGAGTCGATAACGCGGTGGCGGGTCGTCGCGGCCAGCATGGTGGCGATGACGACGGTCAGGCCGCGCACGGAGGTCCTCGAGGTGGGACCACTGCAGATTCTCCCCGAGGAGCATCTCGCGCGTGCGGAGGGGCGCGCGCTCATGCTCTCGATCCGTGAGCTGCATCTGCTCACCGAGCTGGCCCGCCGCGCCGACCGCATCGTCGCCCGCGAGGAGCTGTTCGCGCTCGTGTGGGGGCGGCAGATGCGCGCCCGTGACCGGTCGGTCGACGTCTACGTGCGCAAGCTCCGGGTCAAGCTCGAGGTCGCGCTCCCGGGGTGGCGGTTCATCCACACCCACTTCGGCTTCGGCTACCGGCTCGCGGCCGAGCGTCAACCAGGGTCCAACACCGATTTCACATCTGGATAACACGCGGCGAGATCCCGCACCCGAGACTCTGCCCCGTTCACAGGACAAGGAGATAACACGTGCGTAGAAGTCGTATCACCGCGATCGCGACGATGCTCGTCGTCGCCGTTGCCGTCGCCGCCTGCGGCTCGAGCTCGAAGAGCTCGAGCAGCTCGAGCGGAGGCGGAGGCGCCGCGTCGTCGTCGAGCAGCTCCGGGGGCGGGCCGGCCACGATCAACGGCGCCGGCTCGACGCTGGCCGCGCCCATCTACCAGCAGTGGGGCTCGGTGCTGAAGTCCCAGGGCCTGACGGTCAACTTCAACCCGGTCGGATCGGGTGCCGGCGTCGCCGACCTGCAGACCAAGACCGTGCAGTTCGCGGGCTCGGACCCGGCGCTGAAGCCGACCGACAAGGCGGGCCTGAAGGGCGGCGCGCTGCAGTTCCCCGTCGCGTTCGGCGGCATCACGGTTTCCTACAACCTGTCCGGCGTCAAGAGCGGGCTCAAGCTCGACGGCCCGACGATCGCCGACATCTTCCTCGGCAAGATCAAGACGTGGAGCGACCCGGCGATCGCCAAGCTCAACCCGGGCATGAAGCTCCCGTCGACCGCGATCACGGTCGTGCACCGCTCGGACTCCTCGGGCACGACGAAGGGCTTCACCACGTTCCTGGAGGACTACAGCCCGCAGTGGAAGTCCCAGGTCGGCGCCGACAAGACGGTCAAATGGCCGACCGGCACCGGCGCGGCCAAGAACTCCGGCGTGGCTGCCGCGGTCAAGCAGACCCCGGGCGCGATCGGCTACGTCGAGCAGGCCTACGCGCTGCTGAACGGCTTCACCTACGCCGCGGTCAAGAACGCCCACGGCCAGTACGTGTTGCCGACGATCGCCAACACGTCGCTCGCCGCCCAGGGGATCAAGATCCCGGCCGACCTCGGCATCTCGACGATCAACGCCGGCGGCCCGGGCGCGTACCCGATCGTCTCCCAGACGTTCCTCGACGTCTACAAGGACCCGTGCAAGTCGGGTAACGCGAGCTCGTCGGTGGCCGGCGGACTGAAGAAGTTCCTCACCTACGCGTTCGGCGCCGGCCAGCAGACGCTCGGCAGCAGCGGGCAGCAGCTGCCCTACGCCCCGCTGCCGCCCTCGCTGGCGGCCAAGGACACGGCGCAGCTCGCCAAGATGACCTGCAACGGCAAGCCCGTCTCCTAGCCGGTGGAGTCATCGGCCACGACGGTCTCCGGCGGCCGCTCCGCGCTGCGGCGGTCGCCGGCCAGCCGGCTGCCCGATCAGCTCCTGCGATGGGGGCTGACCGGGCTGGCCGGGCTGATCCTGCTGATCCTGCTGTACTTCTTCATCCGGCTCATCGGGGAGTCGGGGTCGACCTTCTCGAAGTTCGGGCTGAGCTTCGTCTTCGGCAACGACTGGGACACCGGGCACGAGATCTTCCACGGCTTCCCGCTCCTGTTCGGGACGCTGCTGACCTCGGTGATCGCCCTCATCCTCGGGGTGCCGGTGGCGATCGCCGCGGCGCTGTACCTGACCGAGCTGTGCCCGCGCCGGCTGCGGGGGCCGTTCAGCCTCTTCGTCGACCTGCTCGCGGCGGTCCCCTCGGTCGTCTACGGCCTGTGGGGCGTGTTCGTGCTCATCCCCAAGCTCCTCGGAGCCGAGAAGTGGTTCGCCTCGACCTTCTCGTTCATCCCGTTCGTCGGGGGCGGGACGCCGACCGGGCCCAACTACTTCATCGCCGGGCTGATCCTGGCGATCATGATCGTGCCGATCGTCTCGGCGATCGCCCGCGAGGTCATGGCGACCGTCCCGCCCGAGCACAAGGAGGCGGCGCTGGCGCTCGGAGCGACCCGGTGGGAGATGATCCGCATGGCGGTGCTCCCCTACGCGCGCCCGGGGATCACCGGCGGCGCGATGCTCGGGCTCGGCCGCGCGCTCGGCGAGACGATCGCGGTCGTGCTCGTGATCGGCAACAGCGACTCGATCGGCTCGCACCTGTTCAACCAGGGCTACTCGCTCGCGGCGGTGATCGCCAACGAGTTCGGCGAGGCCGCCAATGACACGACGCACCGCTCGGCGCTGTTCGCCGCCGGCCTCGTCCTGTTCGTGCTGACCCTGCTCGTCAACATGGTCGCCCGGCGCTTCATCTCGCGTGGCCAGCGCGGCCGGCGGGGCACCGGGGGAACCGGGGTCACGGTGGCCACGGGACCCGCGGGAGGTGCGCAATGAGCCTCACCGCGTTCGCTCCGGTCAGCGCCGCGCGGCGGCGCAAGGACCGGATCATGCGCGGCGTCCTGCTGACGCTGACGCTCGTCGCGTTCGTGCCCCTGATCCTCATCGTCTACTACCTGCTGCACAAGGGCCTGACGGCCGTGACCGGCAGCGGGTTCTTCACCACCGACCCGACCGGCAGCTTCTTCGGCAACCAGGGCGGCGTGCGCTCGGCGATCCTCGGCACGCTCGAGATCGTCCTCATCGCCTCGGCGATCGCGATCCCGATCGGGATCGGCGTCGCCCTGTACCTGACCGAGTACGGCCGCGACAGCCGCTTCGCCGACGCGGTGCGCTACTTCGTCGACGTCATGACCGGCGTGCCGTCGATCGTGTTCGGACTGTTCGTCTACATCACCCTCGTGCTCGCGGGCGTCGGCGGGGCGTTCGCGGGCTGGAAGGGCTCGATCGCGCTCGCCCTGCTGATGCTGCCGATCGTCGTGCGGGCCGCCGAGGTCGTGCTTCTGCTCGTGCCCGCCGGGCTGCGCGAGGCGGCGCTGGCGCTGGGCGCGCCGCGCTGGCGGGTGATGCTCAGGGTCGTGCTGCCGACCGCGTTGCCGGGGCTGGTCACCGGCTCGCTGCTGGCGATCGCGCGCGGCATGGGCGAGACCGCGCCGCTGCTGTTCACCGTCAGCGTCGCCTTCGGGGCCACTCTGGACCCGACCAAGCAGATGAACACCCTGCCGGTGCAGATCTACAACGACATCAGCTCGCCCAACCCGGTGCTCAACTCCCGCGCCTGGGGAGCGGCGCTGACGCTCGTCGCGATCGTCCTCATCCTCAACCTGCTCGCGCGACTGATCGCGCGAGGGAGCCGCATGTCATGATCCCACCAGAGACCGACGCCACCGCCGACCACCAGAGAGCGAGCGACATGTCAACCGCCGAAGGTTCACCGGCCGAGCCGGCTCAGGAGGCGCCGAACCTCAAGGAGATGGGCGTCCGGGAAGGAGCCGGTCACGGCGTCCACGTCAAGGGGCTGCGCGCGTTCTACGGCGACAACGAGGCCGTCAAGGGCATCGACATCGAGTTTCCGGCCAACCAGGTGACGGCGATCATCGGCCCCTCGGGCTGTGGCAAGTCGACGATGGTGCGCTGCATCAACCGGATGCACGAGGAGATCCCCGGCGCCCGCGCCGCGGGTTCGGTGACGATCGACGACCTCGACGTGTACGGCCCCGGGGTCGACGTGACCTCGGTGCGGCGCATGGTCGGGATGGTCTTCCAGAAGCCCAACCCGTTCCCGACGATGTCGATCTTCGACAACGTCGCGGCCGGTCTGAAGCTGACCGGGACCCGGGCCGACAACCTGCGCGAGCACGTACACCGGTCGCTGCGCGCCGTGGGCCTCTGGGGCGAGGTCAAGAACCGCCTGAACTCGCCCGGCCACGGGCTCTCCGGCGGCCAGCAGCAGCGGCTGTGCATCGCGCGCACGGTCGCCGTCGAGCCCGAGGTGATCCTCATGGACGAGCCCTGCTCGGCCCTGGATCCGATCGCCACCCTGAGGGTCGAGGAGCTGATCGACGAGCTGAAGGCGCGCTACACGATCGTCATCGTCACCCACAACATGCAGCAGGCCGCCCGCGTCGCCGATTCGACGGTGTTCATGCTCGACGGCGAGGTCGTCGAGCACGCCCCCACCGACAGCGTGTTCACCAATCCCCGCGACGAGCGCACCGAGCGCTACGTCACCGGCAAGTTCGGCTGAGCCGGTGCAGGAGACCCGCCACCAGTTCCGCGAGGACCTCAAGGAGCTCGAGCGCCAGGTGCTCGGCGGTCTCGACCTCGTCATCTCCCAGCTCGACCGCGCCCAGGAGTCGGTCAGCTACCAGGACGTCGAGCTCGCCGCGCTGGTGGTCGCCGACGACGACCGCATCGACGGCCGCTACCTCGAGGTCCACCAGGGGATCCTGTCGCTGCTCGCCCGCCAGGCGCCGGTCGCCGGCGACCTGCGGATCGTGGCCGCGTTGCTGCACGTCATCCGCTGCATCGAGCGGATGGGCGACCAGTGCGTCAACATCGCCAAGCTCGTCCCGCTCTCGGGCTACGAGGCGCCGAAGGACAAGGAGATCCTCGATGCGATCGAGCGGATGGGCCAGCTGGCGCGCTCGCAGGTCGCCCAGGCCAAGGAGGCGCTGCGCACCCGCAACATCCAGATGGCCCAGGACCTCGTCCACCAGGACGCCGAGATCAACCGCCTGAACCGGGCGATCTTCAAGCGCGCGGTCGAGATCGGCGACGACATGGACATGCGCGAGTGGGGGATGTTCATGATCCTCGTCGCCCGGTGCCTGGAACGGATCGGAGACAACACCGTCGACATCGCCGAGCAGGTGGTGTTCGTCGTCACCGGCCTGTTCCGCGAGCTCGCGGGCGCCTCGACGACCGCCGAGACCGCCCCATCGAGCTGACCCTCCGCGCCGCCGTCGCCGCGCTTGTCGGGCTCGCGGCGGGAGTGGCCGCCCCGGTCGTCGCCGCGCGGACCACGCCAGGCGTCGCGGCCTACCGGGTGTCGCTGAGCGGCTCGGAGAGCCTGGCCTGGCAGATCCGCCTCGCGCCCGACTGCGTGGCCTTCCAGCAGGGCGCCGACGGCTCGGGGACCCAGACCGTGACGCTGGCCACGACGCGTGTCGCGCTCGCCCGCGTCGCGCTCGCCCGCGCCGCGCTCGCCCGGTCCGCGGTGGGGGCGCGCGCCACGGCGACGCTCGCCCGCGTCGCGCTCGCTCGCTCCGCGGTGGGGGCGCGCGCCACGGCGACCCTCGCCCTGGCCCACCCGCTGATCGTGCGCGAGAGCTGGGATCGCACCGGCACGCTCGTCGACGACGTCTGCTCGCGCGGCCCGGAGGCGGCGTCGACCGTCGGGTGCGGCGTGCGCACGGTGACCGATCGCTTCACGCTGACCGCCGGGGCCAGGTCGGAGCTGACGCTGCGCGCGCAGCGCCTGAGCGCCCCCTACGGCGAGGCTCCGAGCCTGTGCCCCTTCGCCGGGTTCACGCCCTTCCTCGCGGGCCTGCGGGCGCGGTTGCCGGCGCGACCAGCGCTCCGCCACCGCGCCTTCCTCGTGCGCTTCCGCTGGACCGCCGGCCCGAGCAGCCTGCTCTGGGAGGACCCCTCGGGCGACGACCGGGGCGTGTCGGGGTCGGTCACCGATGCGCTGGCGGCGCGGTTCACCCCCGTCCGGGGCTGATCAGCTGCTCGCGCGCACGACGCGCAGCGCCACGAGCGCGGAGGCGACGACGATCGCCGCGAGGATGAGCACGACGAGCACGAGCGTGCGCAGGCTCCCGCCGCCGCCCGCGCTCGAGGCCGCCGAGTCGCCGTCGAGGCGGTGGCCGGAGGCGTTCGCGAGCCGCGTCACCGCCGCCGCCGCGGCGCGGGCGAGGTCGGTCCCGGTCGCGCCGGCGGGCTTGGCCAGCCCGCGCAGCGCCAGGTCGGCGGGGGCCTTGACGCCCTGCACCCCATAGCCGGCGGGCATGACCACGAGCAGGGGCTGAGGCCCGCTGAAGCTGATCTCCTGCTCGAGGAACCTCGCGTAGGCCTGGGGCTCGCCGAACAGGCTCGGCACCGTGCCGAGGTCGGTGGGGGCGCCGATGAGCGCCACCTTCAGCGGGAAGCCGGCGCGCTTGGCGGCCGCGGTCTCGGCGTCGAGCTTGCCGCCGACGGCCTGCACGACGGTCGGGCCGTAGGGGTAGAAGACGTTCTGGCCGAGCAGCACGTCGCTCGCGGGGTCGCCGTCGGCGATCGCCCCCGCCGGCAGCGGCAGTCCGGCGAGCAGCACGAGCAGGGCGAGCATGCCGAGGCGGCGACCGATCACGGCCAGATGATGCCGGGTGGCGTCGGCGTCTGGCGTCAGCCGTACGGCAGCGCCTCGGTCTCGGCGCCGGTGTCGGTGCCGGTGTCGGTGCCGGTGTCGGTGTCGGTGCCGGTGCCGGTGGCGTCGTGCAGGTCGGCGATCGTCGGCAGGGCGAGCGTGAAGACCGCGCCGCCGTCGGGGGCGGTGTGCACCGATGCGGTGCCGCCGTGCTGCTCGGTCACCTGGCGCACGATCGCCAGACCGAGCCCGCTGCCGTGGCGCCCCCGCGAGCCGGGGCCGCGGAAGAAGCGATCGAACACGTACGGCTGGTCCTCGAGCGGGATGCCGGGACCGTGGTCGCGCACCTCGACGCCGCGCTCGTGCACCCGGAGGGTCACGACGCCGCCCGGCGGCGAGTGCCGGCTCGCGTTGTCGAGCAGGTTGTTGATCGCGCGCGCCAGGCGCTCGGGCACCCCGTCGACGAGCACCGGCGCAAGCTCGGCCGCGAAGACGATCCCCGGCGCGTTGCGCCGGGCGCGGGCGAGCGACTCCTCGGCGACCCGGTCCAGGCGGACCTCGTCGGGCTCGGGGCCCGGCTGGTCGCCGCGGGCGAGCTCGATGAGGTCGTTGACGAGCGCGCTCAGCTCCTCGGACTGCTCGACGACGTCGGCGAGCAGCCGACGACGATCCTCGGGATCGAGCTCGGCGCCGTCGAGCAGGACCTCGATGTTCGTGCGCAGGCTCGTCACCGGGGTGCGCAGCTCGTGCGAGGCGTCGGCGACGAGCTGGCGCTGGGCGCGCGCCGATTCGTCGAGCGCGACGCGCGAGCTCTCGAGGCGGTCGAGCATCGCGTTGAACCGCCGCGCCAGCTGGCCGACCTCGTCGTCGGCGTGGACGCGCAGCCGCGCGGTCAGGTCCTCTGTCTCCTCGATGTGGCGCGCCGCGCCCGCGACCTCGCCGAGCGGAGCGAGCACCCGGCGCGAGGCGACCCGGCCGAGGATCGCGGCGAGCGCGATCCCGCCGACGAACAGCAGCAGCAGCACGAGGCGGAGGCTCGCCAGCACCGCGTCGGTGCCGTTCAGGGGGCGGGCGAGCTCGAGCGCGGCGGTCTGGCCGTCCTCGGTCGTCACCCCGAAGGTCAACATGCGCAGATGGTCGTCCCCGACGCGCACGTCGGTCAGCTCCGACCCGTTGCCGGTGGCGGCGATGTGCTGGATGTCGGGGGTGATCGGCAGCGGGACGTTGCCCTGCTGGCGCAAGGGCTCGCCGTCGGCGAGCGCGATCTGCCAGTACGGCGCGGGGCCGCCCGCGCTCCCCGGGATGCCCGGGATCGCGGGGTACACCCGGCCGGTCTGCTGGACCGCCGTGCGCTGCGCGCGCAGCGAGTCGTCGACCGACCCCCGCAGCTGGTCGCGCACCACCAGGTAGCTGACCACGACCGCGATCAGGACCGCGACCGCGACCGAGGAGGCGGCGACGATCGTCAGGCGCTTGCGGAGCGACACGCGGGGACGGCCATTAGTCGCGCAGGACGTAGCCGACGCCGCGCACGGTGTGGAGCAGGCGCGGCTCGCCCCCGGCCTCGGTCTTGCGTCGCAGGTAGCCCATGTACACGCCGAGCGCGTTGGACGTGGGCCCGAAGTCATAGCCCCAGACGTTCTCGAAGATCGTCGCGCGGGTCAGGACCTGGCGCGGATGTCGCAGGAACAGCTCGAGCAGCAGGAACTCGGTCCGCGACAGCTCGATCAGCCGATTGCCCCGGCGCACCTCGTGTGCCACCGGATCGAGCACGAGGTCGGCGTACTCCAGCACCTCGCCCTCGCCCGGCCCGTCGCCCGCCCGGCGCAGCAGCGCCCGCAGGCGCGCCTGCAGCTCGCGCAGCGCGAACGGCTTGACCAGGTAGTCGTCGGCGCCGACGTCCAGCCCCTGCACCCGATCGTCGATCGCGTCGCGCGCGGTCAGCATCAGCACCGGCGTCCGGTCGCCCGCCTTGCGCATCCGCCGGCACACCTCGAGCCCGTCGAGCCGCGGCATCAGGATGTCGAGGATGACCGCGTCCGCCGGGTCGGTGGCCAGCGCATCAAGCGCCGCCTCGCCGTCGGCGGCGAGGCTCACCTCGTAGTTGTCGAGCTTCAGCGCGCGCTCGAGCGCGCGCCGGACGGCGGGCTCGTCGTCGACGACCAGCACTCGTGCCATGACGGTCATGATCGCGCGCACGCGTAACAGTTGGCGAAGAGCGCTGGGCGGCGGGGTCGCATCGGTGGTGCGCGGCACCCGCCCGCGTTCATCGGAGACGCGGGAGGTGGTCGGGGGCATCAGCGACACAAGGGCGGGGGACCGCGACCACCGATGCGCTTCGCCGGGTGACCGCGACCACCGATGGCCCCCGCCTGTTGGTGGGCCGAGCCGTGGATGTCCGCGGGCTGCGAGGTGCGAGGTGGAGGTGCGAGGCGCGAGGTGCGAGGCGGAGGTGCGAGGTGGAGGTGCGAGGTGCGCGCACGCGACAAACATGCATCTCAACCTCGGATTTGGCGCTTGGGCGGCGCTATACGGCGCGAAGCGGGAAAATCTCAACGGGACGTTCCGGATTTGGCGCTTTCGTGCCTTCTCGGGCGCAGACGCAGGGGCGTCCCCAGGGCGTCTCGGGCCCTCCGGTCAGTCCGACAGGTCGAAGAACAACGGGGCGTGGTCGGAGGGTTTCTTTCCCTTGCGGTAGTCGCGGTAGATGCCCGCGTCGGTGAGGCGCGCGGCGAGCCCGGGGGTCATCAGCGCGAGGTCGATGCGCAGGCCGAGGCCCTTGTGGAAGTGGCCGGCGCGGTAGTCCCACCAGGTGTACTGGACGGTCTCGGGGTGGACGGCGCGGTAGGCGTCGACGAGCCCCGAGCGCAGCAGGGCCCGCAGACGGCGGCGCTCCTCGTCGGTGACATGGGTGCCGCCGACGAACCCCGCGGGGTCGTAGACGTCGCGGTCGGCGGGGGCGATGTTCCAGTCGCCGGCAACCACCAGCTCGCGATCGTCCAGCTCGGCGAGGCGGGCCGCCGCGGCGTCGAGGAAGGCGAGCTTGCGCGGATACTCGGGGCTGTCGAGCGTGCGGCCGTTGGGCACGTAGAGGCTGACGAAGCGGATGCCGGCGGCGGTGGCCTCGCACCAGCGGGCCTCGTCTGCGACGGGGTCGCCGCGCAGCTGCAACGAGGGGTCGCCCAGCGCCAGCTCGGCGCGGGCGAGGATCGCCACCCCGGCCCACTGGCCGGCCGAGCGGTGCACCGCCCGATAGCCGGCGTCGGCGAGCTCGGCCTCGGGGAAGCCGTCGAGCGGGCTCTTGGTCTCCTGCAGGCAGAGGACGTCGGGTCGGTGCTGCTCGAGCAGCTCGCGCACGCGCGGGAGGCGGACCCGCAGCGAGTTGACGTTCCAGGTCACGATGCGCACGTCCGCCGAACCCTAGTCTGTGAGCCGACCTCAACGATGCCGCGCGACAAGCTGAAGACCTACCGCGCCAAACGCGACTTCGCGGCGACGCCGGAGCCCGACGGCGCGACCGCCGGCGCGGGCGCCCCCAGCCGGTTCGTCGTCCAGGAGCACCACGCCACGCGGCTGCACTGGGACCTGCGGCTCGAGCACGAGGGGGCGCTCGCCTCGTGGGCGATCCCGAACGGCATCCCGTCGGACCCGGCCGACAACCGCCTCGCGGTCCACACCGAGGATCACCCGCTCGAGTACCTGCACTTCCAGGGCGACATCCCGCCCGGCGAGTACGGCGCGGGGACGATGCGGATCTGGGACGCGGGCACGTTTGAGACCCACCTGTTCGACGAGCGCAAGGTCGAGGTCACATTCCACGGCGAGCGGCTGACCGGCCGCTACGGGCTGTTCGGAATCGGGCGCCCGGGCGAGTCCGAGAAGGACTGGATGATCCATCGCATGGACCCGCCGGCGGACCCCGAGCGGGAGCCGATGCCCGAGCGCCTCGTCCCGATGCTCGCCGACCTCGGCACGCCGAACCAGCTGCCGCCGCGGCCCGAGCGCTGGTCGTTCGAGGTCAAGTGGGACGGGGTGCGGGCGATCGCCTACTGCAGGCCCGGCCGGCTGCGCCTGGAGAGCCGCAACCTGAACGAGATCACCGACTCCTATCCCGAGGTCCGCGCCATCCTGCGCGATCTCGGGATGCGCGAAGCGGTGCTCGACGGCGAGATCGTCGCCTTCGACGACGGCGGGCGGCCGAGCTTCGAGCGCCTGCAGCGCCGGATGCACGTCACCTCGCCGAGCGCGATCCGCCGCCTGACCCGCTCCGATCCGGTCGTCTACGCGATCTTCGACCTGCTCTACCTCGACGGCCACTCGCTGATGGGGCTGGCCTACGAGCGGCGGCGCGAGCGGCTGTCAGAGCTCGGGCTCGCCGGCCCCGCCTGGCGGGTGCCGGCCGCGCATCCGGGGCGCGGCGCCGAGCTGCTTCAAGCGACCGAGGCCCAGGGGCTCGAGGGCGTGGTGGCCAAGCGCCTGGACTCCCGCTACGAGCCGGGCCGGCGCACCGGCGCGTGGATCAAGATCAAGCACGTCTGCCGTCAGGAGCTCGTCATCGCCGGCTGGCTGCCCGGCGAGGGGCGGCGCAGCGATCGGATCGGGGCGCTGCTGATGGGCTACCACGGCGACGATGGCGGCCTGCGCTACGCCGGGCGCGTCGGCACCGGGTTCACCGAGCGCACTCTCGACGAGCTGCGCGAGCGCCTTGAACCGCTGCGCGGGCAGCGCAGCCCGTACGCCAGCGCGCCGAAGCTGCCGCGCAATGCCGTCTTCACCGCGCCCGAGGTCGTCGCCGAGATCGAGTTCCGCGAATGGACGGCGGAGGGCGTGATGCGCGCGCCGTCGTTCAAGGGCCTGCGCGACGACCGGGTGGGCGCCGAGGTCGTGCGCGAGCCCGCTGCGGTGCAGGCCCGCGACGAGGTCCTGCAGCCGCGTCCGCCTCGCGACCCCGAGGCGCTGTTCGACGAGGTGCAGCGGTTGCCCGACGGTGCCCTGTCGGTCCTGACCGAGGGCCGATGGCTGAAGCTGACCAACTGGGAGAAGGTCCTGTTCGGCCAGACCGGGTTCACCAAGGGCGACCTGATCGCCTACTACGCGCGGATCGGCCCTGCGGTGGTGCCCCACCTCCGCGATCGGCCGCTGACGCTCAAGCGCTATCCCAACGGGGTCGACGCCCCCTACTTCTACGAGAAGCAGTCCCCGTCGCACCGCCCCGAGTGGGTGCAGACCGTCCGCGTCGGCTCGATCGACTACACGCTCGTCCAGGACCGCCCGACGCTCATCTGGCTGGCCAACCTCGCCGACGTCGAGCTGCACACCTCGCTGTCGTTGGCGGCCGACGCGCAGGTGCCGACGATGCTCGTCTTCGACCTCGATCCCGGCGCGCCGGCGACGATCGTGCAGTGCTGCGAGGTCGCGCTCGTGCTGAAGGGCATGTTCGCGGCGCTCGGCCTTGACTCGGTGGCCAAGGCGTCGGGCTCCAAGGGCATGCAGCTTTACGTGCCGCTGAACTCCGGCGCGCGCTACGCCCGGACCAAGCCGTTCGCCCGCCAGGTCGCCGAGCTGCTCGAGCAGCGGCTCGGAGAGCTCGTCGTCTCGCGGATGACCAAGCAGCTGCGCGAGGGCAAGGTGCTCGTCGACTGGAGCCAGAACGACGCCCACAAGACGACGGTGTCGGTGTACTCGGTGCGCGCCCGAGCGCGCCCGACCGTCTCGGCCCCGGTCAGCTGGGAGGAGGTCGAGGCATGCCGCGACGCCCGAGACCCCGAAATGCTGAGTTTCACGACCGACGAGGTGCTCGAGCGGGTCGATCGCGACGGCGACCGGTTCGCGGTCCTGCTCGAGCTCGAGCAGACGCTGCCGGGGACCTGAAACGGGCTGGCCTTCGCGGCCGGTGCGCCACTAGGATGGGCGCCGCGATGGACCCGATCCAGCTGCGCAATCGCCTCTTGGTCGCCACCGGCATGTGGAAGGACGCGACGGGGGAGCCGCTCCCCAAGATGCCGCCCGGCGATCCCGGCGAGCAGATCGAGAGCTTCGAGCTGCGGCTCGTCGATCGCCTGTGGGACAGCGCCACCCCGGAGAACGCCCGCGAGATCGCCGACCGGACCTGGGATCTCGTCCACGATCGCAAGGACTCCGACCCGGTCAAGAAGCGGGTCGTCGAGTGCCACGAGGCGCTGGCGCGGATGACGCGCCTCGGCGACTGAACCGCGGGGGGCCGGCCGGTCCGTCGGGACGCGGCGGCTCAGATCGGTCCCCGACCCCCGCCGATCGGCGCGGGATCGACGACCGGCGGCGCCGCCTCGGGACGGGGCTCGGGATTGGGCGCCAGCCCCGCCGCGGCGTAGGCCGCGCTCTGGTCGAGCGTCTCGTGGGCGAGCAGCTGCGCGACGAGCGAGTCGAGGTTGCCGCGGTGCTCGGTCAGCGCCCGGGTCGCCTCCTGGTGAGCGGACTCGACGATCCGGCGCACCTCCTCGTCGACGAGCCGCTGGGTCTGCTCGGAGGTCTCCGAGGCGCCGGGCAGCAGCGGGCTCTGGCCGTCGGCGGGCAGCACCGCCACCGGGCCGATCGCCGGGCTCATGCCCCAGCGGCCGACCATGCCGCGGGCGATCCGGGTCAGCTGTTGGATGTCGGACTCCGCGCCCGTCGTCAGATCGCCGTAGACGACCTCCTCGGCGACCCGGCCGCCGAGCGCGACCTTGATCTGGGCGAGCAGGTGACGCTCGTCGAAGTTGAAGCGGTCGGCGTCGGGGGCCGAGAAGGTCACCCCGAGGGCCTGGCCGCGGGGGATGATCGAGACCTTGCGCACCGGGTCGGCGCCCGGGGTGAGCATCCCCATGATCGCGTGCCCGGCCTCGTGATAGGCGGTCCGGCGCCGATCGTCGTCGGAGATCATCACCTTGCGCGCGGCGCCGAGCACGATCCGCTCCAGCGCGTCGGTGATGTCCTGGCTGACGACCGTGGTGTGGCCGTTGCGCGCCGCGAGCAGGGCCGCCTCGTTGACGAGGTTGGCGAGGTCGGCGCCCACCATGCCAGGCGTCGTGGACGCGATCCGACCGAGGTCGACGTCGTCGGCGAGCGGGACCGAGCGCGTGTGCACGCGCAGGATCGCCTCCCGGCCGGCCCGGTCGGGCGGGGCGACGACGACCCGGCGGTCGAAGCGACCCGGTCGCAGCAGCGCCTGGTCGAGGACCTCGGGGCGGTTGGTGGCGCCGAGCACGATGACGCTCTCGCGGGGGGAGAAGCCGTCCATCTCGGTGAGGATCTGGTTGAGCGTCTGCTCGCGCTCGTCGTGACCGCCGGACATGTTCGGCCCACCGGCGGCGCGCGAGCGCCCGATCGCGTCGAGCTCGTCGATGAAGATGATCGCCGGGGCGGCCTCCTTGGCCTGCTTGAACAGGTCGCGCACGCGTGAGGCCCCGACGCCGACGATCATCTCGACGAACTCCGAGGCCGACATCTGGAAGAAGGGCACGCCCGCCTCACCGGCGACGGCGCGGGCGAGCAGCGTCTTGCCGGTGCCCGGAGGGCCGGAGAGCAGCACTCCGCGCGGGATCCGAGCGCCGAGCTTGATGTACTTGTCGGGGGCCCTCAGGAAGTCGACGATCTCGTGCAGCTCCTCCTTGGCCTCGTCGATCCCCGCGACGTCGTCGAAGGTGACGTGCTGGTCGGTGGCCTCGACCCGACGGGCGCGAGATCGCCCGAACGACATCATCCCCCCGGCGCCCCCGGCGGCCATCCGGCGCATGGCGAAGACGATGACCAGGAGGAAGAGCAGCGTCGGTCCGAAGCCGGCGATCAGGCTCGTCGCCAGCGACGGGCCGTTGCTCGGCTTCTGGGCGTCGATCGTCACGTGCTCGGCCTCGAGGGACTGCAGCAGCGCCTGGTTATCGGCGAACGACGGGACCTGGGTGGTGAAGCTCTTGGTCGGGGTGACGTCGACGTCGTTGGCCGGGTAGCGCACGGCCGTCTTGAACGTGCCCTGGATGGCGTCGTTCTCCGAGGAGATCTCCGTGACGTTGCCGTCCTTGACCTGGCTGAGGAACGTCGGGCTGTAGGGGACCCGCACGGGCTGGTTCGGCGACAGCGCGTTCGAGGAGATCCACAGGTTCAGCCCGAGCAGCACGAGCCCGAGCACGACCACCCACCAGCGCGAGAAGCGCGGCGGCGTCGGCGGACCCGGCGCCTGGCGCGGTCCGCGGCCGTCTGGGGCGGGGGTGACCTTCCAACCCTGCTCCCCGGGGGCCGGCGGCTGCGCGCGCCCGCGCGGGGGCGCCGAGCGACGCTGTGGCTCCTCGATGGTGGGGATCGGGTCGTCGGCCATCACGATGATTGTGGCAAGACCTTTCGAAGAAGCCGCGAAGGCGTCTCGGAACTGGTCAGCACGATCGGCCGGGAGCTACCACCATCGAAGCCGCTACGGCGTCTCGAGCAGCGAGCGGAACAACTCCGCGCCGTGGACGCCGGCGCCGACGGCGCTCGCCCGGTCGGCGAGCCAGCGGTCGGAGGTGACGACCCGGACGAGCCCGGGCTCGGGCTCGCGCGCCAGGCGGCGGATGATCTCGTCGTCGGCGGCGTCCCGGCGCGGGCGCGGCGCGTGCGCGACCTCGATCACCGTCGAGCGGATCGGCGGGCGTGCGGCGCGCTCGAAGACGACGATGACGTCCTCGTTCTCGGCCGCCGCCCAGCGCTCGAGCAGGTCGACGAGGTGCAGCATCGCAGCGTCGCGGTCGCGCCACCAGCCATCGGGCCGGGTGCCGATCACGTTCATCCCGTCGACGTACCAGCGCATCACTCGTCCCCGAGCCCGGGGGAGCGGCGGTCGCGCTTGCGCGCCGACTGGCGGCGCTTGTCCTCTTCACGCCGGCGGCCGGCGGCGGCCGGCGGCCGGGTGACGCTCCGCGGCCGGCGCACGGTCAGCGCCGCCGCCAGGCGCGCGGCCAGGCGCTCCAGCGCGAGCTCGCGATTGCGCGTCTGGCTGCGCTCGTCCTGGGCGACCGCCGTCACGCGCGCGCCCGCGCGCGAGCGCACGCGACGCTTCTGCTCGTCGGTCAGCGATCGCGAGGCGGCGACGTCGAAGCTCGCCTCCACGCGCGTCGCAGTCGTGTTCGCGTGCTGGCCGCCCGGCCCCGAGGACCGGCTCGCGCGCAGCTCGATCTCGTGGCGCGGGATCACCACCCCGTCGATGACGAGCGGATCGTCCATGCCAGGATGATGACCTGTGTCGCGATCGTGAAGGCCGGTGGCCGAGAGTGAGCCGAGACGACGAGCCGTGCTACCTTCCCCGCCGACAGGCCGTGCGTACGACGCGGCGACACGCTGGTGCAGGCCTAGGGGACGTAAGACCTCCGGGTAGCAGCACTTCTATCCCCGGAGGGGAAAGCCTGATGGCAACCGGAACAGTCAAGTGGTTCAGCGACGAGAAGGGCTTCGGCTTCATCACGCCCGATGAGGGCAGCCGGGACCTGTTCGTCCACCACTCGAGCATCCAGGCGGAGGGGTATCGGTCACTCGCGGAGGGCTCCAAGGTGTCCTACGAGGAGGAGTCCGGGCCCAAGGGTCCCAAGGCGATCAACGTCCAGAAGCTCTAGACGCCTTCGCGCCCCCGCGCCCGCCGGGCGCGGGAGATGACCGACTGGGCGACGATCTCGTCGCTGGCCACGGGCGGCGGCACGCTCGTGCTCGCGGTGGCCACCTATGGCTCGGTGCGCTCGGCGAACCGCTCGGCGCGGCTCGCCGAGCAGACCCTGCTCGCCGGCGTCCGGCCGGTGATCATCCCGTCGCGTGAAGACGACCCCGAGGAGCACGTCCGCTTCGGCGAGGGGGTCATCCTCGCCGTCCCCGGCCACGGTGCCGCGGTCAAGCTCGAGCACGACGTCGTCTACCTCGCGATCGCGCTGCGCAACGGCGGCACCGGACTCGCGGTCCTGCACGGCTGGCAGGCCCGCGTCCAGCCGCCGCGCACCCGCGAGTCCTCTTCGCGGGGCCCGCTGCTCTCCGAGCCCCTGCGGCCCGCCGAGACGGGCGTCGACGAGGCGCCCGACAGCGAGCGCTTCCGTCGCCAGCAGCTCGATCTCTACATCCCCGCGGGCGAGACCGGCTTCTGGCAGGGGGCGCTGCGCGACCCGGAGGAGCCCGGCTACGCGGAGGTCCGCCGGGCGCTGGCGGAGGGGGAACGGTCGCTGTGGATCGACCTCCTCTACGGCGACTACCAGGGGGGCCAGCGCACGATCGTGCGCATGGGCATCGCCCCGTGGCCCGACACCGAGGGCGAGCGGGCCTACGTGCTGCGCTACTTCAACCTCGACCGTGACGATCCGCGCTAAAGGACCTTCAACCGGCTGGGCGTACAACCGACGCTCACCGTCGGTTTCACGCCCAGCCTCGACCCCGCCGGCGCTAGGCGTCGTCGTCGGGCGGCGGCGCGCCGGGGATGCCGGGGGCCTTGCGCTTGCGGTCCCAGTCCTCGCGCGCGTCGGAGATCTTGTCCTCGAGCTCGCCCGAGCGCTTGTCCATCTCGTCGGAGTCGCCCTCGAGCTCGTCGGCGAGGCGCTCGGGATCCTCGGATCGCTCCATGGCATCAGGGGTGTCCGTTTCACCCGGCCGTCAAACCGGAATGCGCACCACTAGACTCCGGGCGACATGCGCAAGGCGGTGGAGGAGCGCGAGCGGGTCATCATCCGCTTCGCCGGGGACTCGGGCGACGGGATGCAGCTCACCGGCAGCCGCTTCACCGATGCCACGGCGGTCGTGGGCAACGACCTCGCCACGCTGCCGAACTTCCCCGCCGAGATCCGCGCGCCCGCCGGCACCCTCGCCGGCGTGTCGGCCTTCCAGATCCAGTTCGCCTCGCGCGACATCCTCACCCCCGGCGATCACCCGGACGTGCTCGTCGCGATGAACCCGGCCGCGCTGAAGGCCAACCGCGCCGAACTGCACCCCGGGGCCACGATCATCGTCAACGAGGACGCCTTCACCAAGCGCAACCTCGAGAAGGCGGGCTACGCCGCCGACCCGCTCAGCGACGGCTCGCTCGAGCGCTTCCGGGTGCACCGGATCCCCATGAGCACGATGACCTCCGCGGCGGTGGAGGAGATCGACGGCGTCTCGACCCGCGACGCCGGCCGAGCCAAGAACCTGTTCGCGCTCGGGGTCATCTCGTGGCTCTACGGCCGGCCGACCGACGTCTCCAAGCGCTGGATCGAGCGGCGCTTCGCGCGCGACCCGGCGGTCGCCCAGGCCAACCTGGCCGCGTTCAACGCCGGTTGGTCGTTCGGCGAGACCACCGAGCTGCTCGACGTCCAGTACCGCGTCAAGCCGGCGACCGACGTCCCGCCCGGTCGCTACCGCAACGTCAACGGCACGACCGCGCTGTCGCTCGGGCTCATCGCCGCGAGCGTGCGCTCGGGGCTGCCCCTGGTGCTCGCCAGCTATCCGATCACCCCCGCCTCCGAGCTGCTGCACGAGCTCTCCAAGCACGCCGCGATCGGCGTCTCCACGATCCAGGCCGAGGACGAGATCGCCGCCGCTGGGATGGCCCTCGGGGCGAGCTTCGGCGGCAAGCTCGGGGTCACGGCGACGAGCGGCCCCGGCATGGACCTCAAGGCCGAGACGATCGGGCTGGCGGTCATGCTCGAGCTTCCCCTGATCGTCGTCGACGTCCAGCGCGCCGGGCCGTCGACCGGGATGCCGACCAAGACCGAGCAGTCCGACCTGCTGATGGCGCTGCACGGCCGCCACGGCGAGAGCCCGCTGCCGGTCATCGCGCCCACGACCGCCGGCGACTGCTTCGACGCGGCGTTCGAGGCCGCGCGCGTGGCGATCCGCTATCGCACGCCGGTCATCCTGCTCTCCGACACGTTCCTCGCCTCCTCATCGGAGCCGTGGCTGATCCCCGACGTCGCCGACCTGCCCGCGATCGATCCCGCGTTCGCGGTCGCGCCGGGAACCGATTCGCACTCGTCCGCCGCCGAGACCAGCGATCCGTTCCAGCCCTACAGCCGCGACGAGAAGCTCGCGCGGCCGTGGGCGGTTCCGGGCACACCCGGGCTCGCGCACCGCATCGGCGGCCTCGAGAAGGCCCACGGCACCGGCAACATCTCCTACGACGGCGCAAACCACCAGCGGATGACCGAGCTGCGCGCGGCCAAGGTGGCCGCCGTCGGCGACGAGGTCCCGCCGCTGACCGTCGACATCGAACCGGATCCCGCCCGCCCCACCGACCTGCTCGTGCTCGGCTGGGGCTCGACCGAGGGCGCGATCCGCGCCGGCGTGCGACTCGCCCGCGAGGCCGGCCACAAGGTCGCCTGCGCCCAGCTGCGCAACCTCAACCCGCTGCCGGCGAACACCGGCGACGTGCTGCGCTCGTTCGAGCGGGTGCTCGTGCCCGAGCTCAACTGCGGCCAGCTCGCCTCGATCCTGCGCGCCCGCTATCTCGTCGACATCGAGTCGTTCACGAAGGTCCAGGGGCAGCCGCTGTTCGCCGTCGAGGTCGCCGAGCAGATCGAGGCGCGGCAGAGCCGGCGGACTGACGCCGCCGACGTACCGGCGAGCCTGGATGGCGAGCGGAGGCCACCCGCGTGAGCGCGACCCTCGCCAAGGGCGACTTCCAGTCCGATCAGGAGACCCGCTGGTGCCCGGGCTGCGGCGACTACGCGGTCCTCGCGGCGGTGCAGCAGTTCATGCCCGAGCTCGGCATCCCCCCGGAGCGGATCGTCTTCATCACCGGGATCGGCTGCGCGGGGCGGTTCGCCTACTACATGGACACCTACGGGATGCACGGCATCCACGGACGCGCGCCCGCGCTCGCCACCGGGCTGGCGACGGCCCGCGACGACCTCTCGATCTGGGTGGTGACCGGCGACGGCGACGCACTGTCGATCGGCGGCAACCACCTCATCCACGCGCTGCGCCGCAACGTCCCGGTCAGGATCCTGCTGTTCAACAACCAGATCTACGGGCTGACCAAGGGCCAGGCCTCGCCGACCTCCGAGCTGGGCAAGATCACGAAGTCGACGCCGTTCGGCGTCTCTGACCACCCGTTCAACCCGATCGCGCTGGCGCTCGGCGCCGAGGCCTCATTCGTCGCGCGCACGATCGACCGCGACCGTCATCACCTGACCGAGGTGCTGCGGGCGGCCGCCCGGCACGAGGGCGCCGCGCTCGTCGAGATCTACCAGAACTGCCCGGTGTTCAACGACGGCGCGTTCGGCGCGCTGACCGACAAGGGCGCCCGCGACGCCAACCAGATCCGGCTGCGGGCCGGCGAGCCGATCCGCTTCGGCGCCGAGAACGAGCGCGGGGTCATCCGCGGCGACGGCGGCTGCCTGGAGATCGTCGAGGTTGCAGAGCCGGATGACGCGGGCGCCGCCCGATCGGGCGAGGCCGGGCGCCGAGCGGCCGGCAGGACGGTGAGCGAGGATGCGCTGCTCGTGCACGACCCAGCGCGGGCCGACCCGGGGTTGGCGTTCTCGCTGGCCAAGCTCGCCGAGACGCCGACCGGCCCGACCCCGATCGGCATCTTCCGCGACGTCGCCCGGCCGGTCTATCGCCAGACCGGCGCCACCGAGCCCGCCTCGGAGGCGCAGCTCATCGAGCTGCTCGGCGCCGGCGCCACCTGGGAAGTCGGGTAGTCCGGGCTCGATGACGCCCACCGTCGAGCTGCTGTGGTGGGACGGGTGCCCATCGACCGAGCGGGCCCTCGCCGAGCTGCGCGCGGCGGCCGCCGACGTCGGAATCGACGAGGCGGCGGTGACGCTGCGCGAGATCCACACCGACGCGGAGGCGGCCGCGACCGGCTTTCCCGGTTCGCCGACCGTCCTGATCGACGGCGTCGACGCGGTCGGCGGCGTCGACGCCGCCGGCGGCGACGATGCGCAGGTTTCGAGCCTGTCCTGTCGCATCTACCGGCGACGCGACGGCCGCATCTCGCCGACGCCCGATCCCGACGATCTGCGCGAGGCGCTGCGCGCGCGCCTGCGGGGGAGCGGATGAGCCTCGCCCTCGGCAGATGAGCCTCGCCCTCGGCGCCACCGCGCCCGACTTCGCTCTTCCCGACACCACCGGCGCGAGCTGGTCGCCGACCGAGGCGCCGGCCACCGTGCTCGTGTTCACGTGCAACCACTGCCCGTACGCGCTCGCCTGGCACGACCGGATCGCCGACGCGGCGCGCGACTACGCCGAGCGCGGCGTCCGGTTTCTGGCCATCAACGCCAACGACGCCGAGCGATATCCGCGTGACTCGCCGCAGGCGATGCGCGAGCGCGTCGAGCGCGAGGAGTGGCCGATGCCCTATCTGCACGACGCGACCCAGGAGGTCGCCGGCGCCTACGGCGCCCAGACGACGCCCGACGTGTTCGTGCTCGACGCCTCGCGGACGCTGCGCTACCGCGGCGCCCCCGACGCCGACCACGACGACCCCGCCGCGCGCGCCCAGTGGCTGCGCGACGCGCTGGACGCGGTGCTGGCGGGCTCCGAGCCGGCGCTGGCGGAGACCCCGCCGGTCGGCTGCTCGATCAAGTGGCGCCGCTGAGGCGACCCGCCGGTGACGCGTCCGTCGGTCGGGCGCATGCGAGCCCTGACTAGGGGTCGGCGACCTCGCCGTCCGCGGGCACGATCGGCAGGCCCGCGGCGTGCCACTCGAGCAGGCCGCCCGCCAGGTTGTGGGCGTCGAAGCCCTCGGACTCGAACACCTGCGCGGCCATCGCCGAGCGTCCGCCGCTGCGGCAGTAGAAGATCACCGGGCGGTCGCGATCGAGCGAGTCGGCCTGCTGGGGCAGCTCGGAGAGCTCGATCAGGCGACCCTCGGCGATCCGGCCGGCCTGGTGCTCGTGGGGCGCCCGGACGTCGATGAGCTGGATCCGGCCCTCGCGCAGCATCTCGGCGACCTCCCGCGGCGTGTAGTCGTAGGCCACGCCGGTCAGACTACCGACCGTCGGATCATTCGGGCCGGCGTCTCGCTTTCCTTCCCGCAAATCGCGATGACACCAATCTTGCCGGTCGTGTACTCTGCCGAGCCGATAATCACCCCAAGCCGAATCGCCCCATAGCGCTGACCGCGTGCAAGGCGATCGGGGGACCCGATCGGGGCCGCTTCGGTCCCAGGGGCGAATCGCCGAACTCCGGCGTAGCGCGACTCTTTCAGCGCGAGCCCGTCAGCTAACCCCGAAGGCATGAGAAAGAGAAGGGTTAGCCAGTGCTGCACAACTCCCGCCGTGCCGTATCGCTCATGGCCGGGCTCCTCACGGTGGTTGCTGGGTTGGTCGTGGTCGGGCCTGCCCTCGGACGCGCGTCGCGCGCCGGCGACCCCGACGACGCCCACGTGGCCAACCCCAAGCAGATGGTCGCGACGGTCACCTCCAACCATCAGGTGCAGGTCACCGCGGTGCGCGACGGCGCGGCGCCCCTGGCGGTGCACGCCGACGCTCGCAGCGGCGGCAGCGGTGGCAGCGGTGGCAGCGGCGGCAGCGGTCTCGGCGGCGGGGGATCCAGTAACGGCGGCGGATCCAAGAAGCATCACAAGGCGACCCGGCCCAGCAAGAACAGCAGCGGACGCAGCAAGAACAGCAGCGGGCGCAGCAAGATCAGCAGCGATCCGACCCAGAGCGGCGATGCGGTCCTCGCGCCGGTCGCTCAGGACGGCGGCTCCCAGCACCTCGGCGAACGCACGCTGCGGATGGGGATGCAGGGCCACGACGTCCGCGTCCTGCAGAGCTATCTGACGATCGCCGGCTATGCCACGTCGATCGACGGCCAGTTCGGCAAGACGACGCAGTTCAACGTGGTCTCGTTCGAGTCCTCGCACGAGCTCCCGGCCACCGGCGTCGTCACCTACGCGCAGACCCGCGTCCTGCGCCAGATCGTCGCCGACGACCTCGCCGGCGGCACGGTCAGCAAGGCGACGATCAACGCCGACGGCACCGCGACCGCGCCCGCCGGGGCGCCTCCGGCCGTCCAGGCGGTGATCGCGGCGGCCAACCAGATCATCGACAAGCCGTACGTCTACGGCGGCGGCCACGCCCAGTTCGACGACGTCGGCTACGACTGCTCGGGCTCGGTCAGCTTCGCGCTGCACGGCGGCGGCCTGCTCTCCGCGCCCGAGGACTCGTCGGAGCTCATGAACTACGGCAGCCCCGGCCCCGGCCAGTGGATCACGATCTACGCCAACCCGAGCCACACCTGGATCGTCGTTGCCGGGATCGCGTTCGACACCGCCCACTACGGCCCGGTCACCCCGGCGGGAACCGGCCCGCGGTGGTTCGCGGACCCGACCGCCAACCTCGCCGACGGCCAGCAGTACACCGTGCGCCATCCCACTGGTCTGTAGCGGTCGGCCCCGTCGGTACGGTCGCACCGGGAGTGCTCGAGCGTCCCAACGGGGCCGACCGCTGGCCCCCGCGGCAGCGCGGAGTGACGTAGGATCCCTCCCGGCATGTCCGCGCTGTCCGACCTGTACACGGTTCCCCAGGAGCATCTGGACTTTCGCGAGGCGATCCGGGAGATCGCCACCGAGCGGATCGCCCCGCGGGCCGCGCAGATCGACGAGGAGGCGGCATACCCGCACGACCTGCGCCGGCTGCTCGCCGAGCACGACATCCTCGGCCTGCCGTTCGAGACCGAGCACGGCGGCACCGGCACCGGCACGCTGATGCTCAACGTGGCGGTCGAGGAGATCGCCAAGGCGTGCGCCTCCACGGCGCTGATCCTCATGATCCAGGAGCTCGGGACGCTGCCGATCAAGCTGTTCGGCTCCGAGGAGCTTCGGGACCGCTTCCTGCCGCGCTGCGCCACCGGCGAGTGGACGCCGGCGTTCGCGCTGTCCGAGCCCGAGGCCGGCTCGGACCCGGGGGGGATGAGGACGCGGGCGGTCAAGGACGGCGACGAGTGGGTGATCGACGGGACCAAGAACTGGATCACCAACCTCGGGATCGCCGACTTCTATATCTGCTTCGCGGTCACCGATCGCGACGCGGGACATTCGCGGGGGATCACCGCGTTCGTCGTCGAGGCCGACCGGCCGGGGTTCAGCGTCGGCAAGCTCGAGCACAAGCTCGGGATCCGCGGCTCGCCCACCGGCCAGCCGATCTTCGACGGGGTCCGGATCCCCGAGGCCAACGTGATCGGACAGGTCGGCCACGGGTTCAGGGTCGCGATGGGGACGCTTGACCGGTCTCGACTCGGGGTGGCCGCTCAGGCGCTCGGCATCGCCCAGGGGGCGACCGACTACGCGGCCGCGTACGCGCGCGAGCGGCGCCAGTTCGGCGAGCCGATCAACTCCTTCCAGGCGATCCAGTTCAAGCTCGCCGACATGGAGACCCAGTGCGCCGCGGGTCGCGAGCTGCTCTACCAGGCGTGCGCCAAGGTCGACCGCTCAGATGCGGCCCGCTCGGCATCCAGCCTCGCTGATAATGGGCCGCCTCTGAGTCATCCAGCTGACCCCGACGTCGGCAAGTACTCGGCGATGGCCAAGCTCTTCTGCTCCGATGTGGCGATGAAGGTCACCGTCGAGGCCGTCCAGGTCCTGGGCGGATACGGCTACGTCAAGGAATACCCGGTCGAGCGGATGCTCCGCGACGCCAAGATCACCCAGATCTACGAGGGCACGAACGAGATCCAGCGCCTCGTCATCGCCCGGACGATGAGGTAGGGCGGTGTCGGCGCCGCCCTCGCCCTCCCCGGCCCGACGCGTGCTCCTGTCGGTGGGCGCGGCGGTGACCGTCGCGCTCGGCGCGGCGAGCGTCATCGCGGGCTTCAGCGACTCGCCGCCGCTGCGGCTGGCGCAGGGGATCGCGGTCTTCGGGGCGGGCGCGGTCATCATCGGCGGAGTGGTGCTGGCGGCGACCGCGCTGCTCGGCGGCGATCGCGACCGCTGGCTGGCACCGGGCGCCGACCGGGACTTCGAGGCGATCGTGCAGCGCGCCGAGCGTCTCGCCACGACCGCCGGGCCGGCGGCCGGCCTCGATCAAGCGCTCGACGACGACGAGGACGAGGCGGCGCAGGCGCGCTTCCGCGGCCTCGTACGCTCGGCGATCGACGAGCTGCCGCTCGAGTTCCATCGCGCGCTCGAGCACGTGGCGATCGTCGTCGCCGACGGCGGCGACGACGTCGGCGGCGGGCAGCGCGCCTACGGGCTCTACCAGGGCGACACGATCGCCCGCGACTTCTTCTCCGATCGCATCGTCATCTTCCGCGACACGCTCGAGCGGGACTTCGGCGACGATCCGCGCCAGCTCAAGGCGCAGGTGACCCGCACGGTGCGCCACGAGCTCGCCCACCACCTCGGCTGGGGCGAGCGAGGCGTGCGCGGACTCGGCCTCTAGCGGCCGTCCTTGCTCGCGCGCCCGGCCACCGCGAGCGCGAACAGGCCGTCGGCGTCGGTGTGCCACTGCTCGAGCGCGAGGCCGGCGGCGGCCAGGTCGGCCCCGACCCGCGGGCGCGTGAACTTGGCGCTGATCTCGGTGCGCAGCTCCTCGCCGGCGGCGAACTCGACGCGCAGGTCGAGCCCGGCGATCAGCACCGAGCACGGGCGCACCGCGCGCAGGCGCATCTCGATCCACTCGTGGCGACGGTCGTAGAAGGCGACGTGGTCGAAGGCCTCGGGCTCGAAGTCGGCGTCGAGCTCGCGGTTGAGGACGTGCAGGAGGTTGCGGTTGAACGCGGCGGTCACTCCCTGCGAGTCGTTGTAGGCGGCCTCGATCACGCGCGGGTCCTTGACCAGGTCGGTGCCGAGCAGGAGATGGTCGCCGGGCGCGAGCAGGCCCGCGATCTTGCGCAGGATCGAGCGGCGCGTGCCCGGCGGGAAGTTGCCGATCGTGCCGCCGAGCAGGGCCACCAGCCGCGGGGCGTCGTCGCGGCGTCCGACGTGCTCGAGGTGGCGCTCGAAGTCGCCGACGACGCCGTGGACGCCCAGGCCCGGATACGCGTCCGCGAGCGTGGTGGCCGCGACCGCGACGACGCTCTCGGAGACGTCGAGGGGGACGTAGCGGCGCAGGGTGCCGGCCTCGTGCATCGCGTCGAGCAGCAGCCGGGCCTTGTCGGCGGCGCCGGCGCCGAGCTCGACGAGCTCGGCGGCGGCGGTGTCGGCGACGACCGCCGTGGCGCGGTCGCGCAGGATCGCCAGCTCGGTTCGCGTGGGGTAGTACTCGGGCAGCCCGCAGATCAGCTCGAACAGCTCGGAGCCCCGCGCGTCGTAGAGGTGCTTGGGCGAGAGCTCCTTGAACGGCTTGGTGAGGCCGTCGAGGACGTCGTTGGCCAGCGAGCGCGACTGCTCGTCCGAGAGCCAGGACTCGACGGTCGGAGGCGGCGAGCTCACAGCGACCGCGCGATCCGCAGGCCGGAGAAGATCTGGCGCCGCTCGGGCAGGTCCCAGTTGCGAAATGTCGCGGTGGCCACGCGCGGCCGGGTGGCCCACGAGCCGCCGCGCAGCACGCGGTACCTCGAGCCGAAGAACACCTCGGAATACTCCCGGTAGGGGTACGCGCGGAACCCCGGATAGCCGTCGAACTCGGTGGACGTCCACTCCCAGGCGTCGCCGATCATGCCCAGGCATCCGAACGGCGAGGCGCCAGCCGCATGGGCGCCGACGGGGTCAGGGCCGCGGCGCAGCTGATCGAGGTTTGCGTGCGCGTCGGTCAGCGGGCCATCCCCCCACGGATGGCGCCGGGCCCGGTCTGACTCCTGATCCCAGGTCGCCGCCTTCTCCCACTCGACCTCGGTGGGAAGCCGAGCTTTGTGCGCGCGGGCGAAGGCGTCGGCCTCGAACCAGGAGACGTGGACGACCGGGCGGTCCGGGTGCAGCGGCTCGAGTCCCGCGAGTCGCCATTCGGACCGAAGGTCGGCCGTCCAGCCCTGCGGTCTGGTGATGTCGTAGTCCTCCTTCCAGGCCCAGCCCTCCCGGGACCACCACTCGCGCCGCTCGTACCCACCTCCCTCTACGAACGTCAGGTAGCTCGCGTTCGTGATCGGGGTGCGACCGATCAGATAGGCGCGCACGTCGGTGCGATGCCGCGGGCGCTCGTTGTCGTAGGCAAAGCCCGTGGCGGCGGCGCCGATCGTGCACGGGCCGGTGGGGATCTCGACGAGCTCCAGGCCGCCCCGCCCGGGATCGGCGAGGGCCGCGCACCCGTCCTGCGCCGGCTCGGAGAGGCCGTCGAGGTGGGCGAGCTGCATCGTCTGCAGCATCGTCTCGTTGTGCTGGTGCTCGTGGCGGACGATCAGCTCGGCGACCGACCCGTCCTGCACGCCGCGGCGGTCGATGACCTCGATCGCGCGCTCGCGCACGTGCTCGAGGTACGCGCGCGCGGCATCGGGGCGCAGGTAGGGCAGATCGCCGCGGGCGGCCCGGGGCGTCTCGAACGCGTCGTAGACATCGGCCAGGTCCTCGCGCAGCATCGGCTCGCCCCCGTGGCGGTGCACGATCCACAGATCCTCGAACGCCGCGATGTGGCCGAGGTCCCAGACGAGGGGGCTCATCAGCGTCGAGTGAACGCGCTCGAGGTCGCCCTCGTCGATCCGGTCGACGAGCGCCAGCGTGCGCCCCCGCGCCTCCTGGAGCGCGGCGATGGCGACGTCGTCGTCGGACATGTCCAGGCCGGTGGCAGCATCCGGCTGCGACCTGGCTGACGGCGGACCGTCCATCTGCTGCATTCTGGCCTCCGGGTCACATCGCCAAACCTAAGTTCGCGTGCGATAGCGCAGGAACAGCGAATCGGCGCGTTCGAGCAGGCCGGCGAGCTCGAAGGCGGCGAGATCGGGCAGCTCGGGGCCCGAGGTCAGCGCCGGCGCATCGCCGCCGCCGGTCATGTGCGGCGTCAGCGTCAGGAACAGCTCGTCGAGCCGTCGCTCGAGGACGAGCCTGCCCAGCACGCGCGGACCGCCCTCGCAGAGCACGGTCGCAATGCCCAGGCGCGCGCGCAGGTCCGCGAGCGCGGCCGCGAAGCTCAGCTGCGCCGCGTCCATCCGCACGACGTCGACCTGCGCCGCGACGCCGGGGGCGTCGACCTCGGCGCCGGAGTAGACGACGATCCGCGCCTCGGGCTCGGCGAACATCGGCGCCTGCCACGGTACCCGGCCGCTGCGCGTCAGCGTGGCGGTCAGCGGCTCCGGGCTCAGGCCTCGCCGGGCCCGGCGCTCGCGCGACGGCGCGTCGCGGATGAGCCGGCCGAAGTGCTCGACCTGCAGCGTGCCGGTTCCCACCAGCACGCAGTCGACCTCGCGGCGCAGCGTGTGGAACATCGCCAGGTCGCCCTCGTCGCCGAGGGCCGAGGAGCGGCCCTGGAACGAGGCCCGCCCGTCGATGCTCGCGACGAAGTTCGCGACCACGTACGGGCGCTCGCCGGGCGCGCGCTCGGCGAGTGCCAGCCCGCGCACGAGATCGACGATCTCGACGTCCGCGGGCTCGGGGAGCAGCTGGCGAAAACGCATCGTCCGGTCAGTTCCCGCCCCCGGCGGGGTGCGAAACGGCTACGCTGCCGTCGGTTTGAGCCCCAGTCCCGTCAAGCCCGATCGCAATCTCGCCCTCGAGCTCGTGCGCGTGACCGAGGCCGCCGCGCTGGCCGCGGCCCGCGAGGTCGGCCGCGGCGACAAGGAGGGCGCCGACCGGGCCGCGGTCGACGCCATGCGCACCGTGCTCGACTCGGTGTCGATGGACGGCGTGGTCGTCATCGGGGAGGGGGAGAAGGACGAGGCGCCGATGCTCTTCAACGGCGAGCAGATCGGCGACGGCACCCCGCCGCAGGTCGACGTCGCGGTCGACCCGCTCGAGGGAACGCGGCTGACCGCGCTCGGCATGCCCAACGCGGTGGCGGTCATCGCCCTCTCCGAGCGCGGGACGATGTTCGATCCCGGCCCGTGCGTCTACATGGAGAAGATCGCCGGGGGCCCCGAGATCGCCGATCTGCTCGACCTCGACCGTCCGCTCTCCGAGACGCTGGGCCTGATCGCCGAGCGCAAGGCGACCGGCATCCGCGACGTCATGGTCGTCATGCTCGATCGCGAGCGCCACCACGACGCGATGGCCCAGGTGCGCGAGGCCGGGGCGCGCGTGCGGCTGATCACCGACGGCGACGTCGCCGGCGCGCTGCTCGCGGTCTCGCAGGACACCCCCGTCGATCTGCTGTGGGGGATCGGCGGCACCCCCGAGGGCGTCATCTCGGCGGCCGCGATCAAGTGCATCGGCGGCCAGCTGCTCGGCCGCCTGTACCCGCGCGACGAGGACGAGCGCCGGGCGTCGCTCGACGCCGGCTACGACCTCGAGCGGGTGCTGACCTGCGACGACCTCGTCGCCGGCGATGACGCGTTCTTCTCCGCCACCGGCGTGACCGACGGCGACGTGCTCCAGGGGGTTCGCTACCAGGGCGATCGCGGGGCGAGCACCGAGTCGCTGGTCATGCGATCGCGCTCGGGCACGGTCCGGCGCGTCTCCGCCCGCCACGATCGCACGAAGATGCGCAGCCTCGGGATCACGATCGCGGGCTGACCGGGCGCAGCGGCTGCGCCGGTTGCCCCGACAGCTCGCCGACCTTTGACTCGGCCAGGTGCAGCGTCGCCAGCGAACGCAGGAACGCGTGCGTCACCAGCACGTGAATCGCCGCCTGGGTCATCTCGTAGACCGGCACGCTGAAGCCGACGGCGATCGAGGGATAGAAGTTGGCCACCTCGACCTCGATGTGCACCTGGGAGTCGCCGGCCCCCGCGGGCGCGCTGCGGCGCACGTCGAGCGCCAGGTAGCCCGAGCCGCGGCCGGCCTTGGCGACGAGCCGGCCGTCGCGGATCTGCCAGGTGACCGTGCCCCGATCGCGGGTCATCGTGTAGCGGGGCTTGTCGAAGCGCAGCAGCGTCAGTGGGCGGCCGAGGAGGACCACCGAGCGGCTGTCCTCGTCGTAGACGACCCGGATGAGCCCGAGCGTCGCCCGGCCCAGGAATGCCCAGTAGGTGCGGGCGAGGTTCTCGAGGTTGGCCGGCGTCCACAGAGCCTCGAGGTCGCGGCGCGGCAGCGTGATCTGGGCGCGCTGCAGCGAGCGCACCGCCCCGTCGCGCTGGACGACCGTCGAGCGACGCGGGGAGACGATGACCGCGCGCGCCGGGCGCCGGCGCCGGCGCCGCGCGATCGCGGCCGAGGCCGAGGCCGCGCCTGCGAGCAGCAGCCGGCTCGCGCGCGCGGCCCTCACCGGGCGAGCGCCTCGAGCGCCACGGCGTCGCCCTCGTCGATCCGGCCCTCGCCGCGCGGGATCATCGCCAGCGCGTCGGCGCCGAGCAGCGAGGTCAGGATGTGCGAGCCCTGCGGACCGTTGGGAAACGCCGTCAGCCCCGACTCCCCGAGCTCGAGGCGGACGCGGATCGCCTGGGTCCGGATCGGATTGCGCCGGACCGAGGCGCCGAGCCGGGCCGCGGGGTGAGGGGGACGGGGCGCCGGGCCGCCGAGCAGCGCCGCGAGCGCCGGGGCGACGAACAGCGAGAAGGTGACGACCGCCGAGACCGGGTTGCCCGGCAGCCCGAACACGAGCGCGCCGCCGGGCGCCACGCCGAACCACGTCGGCTTGCCCGGCTGCAGCGCCACGCTCCAGAAGACCTCTTCGACGCCCAGCGCCGCGAGCGCCGGCTTGACGTGATCGTGGGGCCCGACCGACACCCCGCCGGAGAGGATGACCACGTCGGATCGCTGGAGCGCCCCCTCGATGCCCTCGAGGGTCGCCCGGCGCTCGTCGGGCAGCCGGAGGGCCGGCTCGGCGACGGCGCCCGCGCTCGCCACGAGGCCGGTCAGCATCGGGGCGTTGGAGTTGTGGATCTCGCCGGGGCCCAGCGGCTCGCCGGGGGCGCGCAGCTCGTCGCCGGTGCACAGCACGCTCACCGAGGGCCGGCACGACACGCACACCCGGCCGAGCCCGGCGGTCACCACCGCGCCGAGATCGGCGGCGGTGAGCCGGATCCCGCCCGTCAGCTGGACCGAGCCCGCGCGCATGTCCTCGCCGGCCTGGCGGATGTGGTCGCCGACGAGCGACTCGCGGCCGGTCCGGATCGCGTCGCCCTCGGCGGTGACGTTCTCCTGCGCGATGACCGCGCCCGCCCCCTCGGGCACCGCGGCTCCGGTCGAGACGCGGATCGCCTCGCCGGCCCCGAGCGCGCGGGTCGCCGGGGCTCCGGCCCGGGCCTCGTCGACGACTCGCAGCGCACGCCCGGCGTCGCCGGGCTCGATCGCGTAGCCGTCCATCGCCGAGGAGTGAAACGGCGGCACGTCGCCCGCCGCCCGAACGTCCTCGGCGAGGACCCGCCCGAGCGCGGCCTCGATGGCGACGAGCTCTGCGCCCAGCGGCCGGACCGCCGCGAGGACGGACTCACGGGCCTGGGCGATCGAGATCAGCGGGCGGGGCATCGCGGCGGGTTTGTCAGCATATTGCGGGCGGCTCGGGGCGGGCTGGCGGCGCGCGTGATAGAAGAATCGCCATGCCGCCGGCCGTCCCCCGTCGGCGTCGGGCCAGGCCGGTCGCCGACGCCCCTCTCGACGCGCTCCTGGCGGGGACGACCGAGCTGGCCAAGGGATGGCTGCTCGCGCTGCTCGAGACCGAGCCGCTGCGTGCCGCTCCCTCGATCCTCGCCGGCGGCCTGGTCTCGGACGGCCCGCGGCTGTGCGAGGCCGCCGTGCGCGCGCTGCGCAGCGACGCCGAGCTGGGTCGTCTGGCGTCCGGCGGCGACCTGGCGGATCTGGCCGCTCGCAGCGGCGCGCTCGCCGGCGCGACCGAGCCGGGGGCCGCGGTGCGGGCCGTCGACGCGCTCGGCGGCGTGCTGTGGGCGGCGCTGCGCGATCAGCCCTCGGGCCAGGATGCCGAGCTGATCGCCGACCTCTCCGAGCGGCTCGGGCTCGTGTGCGAGGTGCTGCGCGCGGCGGTGCTCGCGCCGCCCGTGGCGGCCCCGACGCCGCTGCCGGCAGCGGTGCCGGACGCGGCGCCCGTCGGCGAGCCTCCCGCGCCGGTGGCAGGGCCGTCGGCGCCCGTGGCCGAGCCCGCGCCGGTGGCACAGCCGTCGGCGCTCGTGGCCGAGCCCGCGCCGACGATCGCCCCGCCGCCGGCGGCTCCCCAGCCGGTGCGCCCCCCGAACGGCTCCGTCCTGTGGAGGGAGGCGCTCGACGAGGAGATCGGACACGGCCGGACGACGCCGCTGTCGCTGCTGCTCGTCGAGCTCGAGGATGCCAACCGGGTCACCGCCGCCGAGGACGAGGCCGACGCGCAGGCCACGTTCGACGAGTTCGCCCGCGCGGTCCGCGGAGTCGTGCGCAGCCACGACATCCTCGTCCGTGAGCTCGAGACCCGCGCCTGGATCATCGCCCGCAGCACCGCGCGCGCCGCGGCGTCGGCGCTCGGCGCTCGCGTCGCCGAGGCGGTCGGGGCACAGACGAGCTGGCGGGGCGCGCCCCTGTCGGCGAGCGTCGGCGTGGCGGTGCTCGGCGAGGACGGCACGACGGCGGCCGAGCTCGTGGAGGCGGCCGAGGAGGCGCGCTTCGCCGCCTCGGCGAGCGGCACCGACCTCTCGCGCTAGCGATGGGCCGCTAACCGGTCGGTAGCGAGACGGCGCCGATGATCGCCTTGCCCGTCACCTCCATGCCGAGCGCGCGCGCGATCGGCCGGGTGAGGTCCCAGTCGGCGCCGTTGGCGTAGGGACCGCGGTCGATCACCGGGACGACGAGCGTCCGGCCCTGGTAGTCGAGGGCGACCCGCATCCCGCAGGGCAGCGTCCGATTCGCGAGGCCCAGCGTCGTCGGGGTCAGCTTGACGCCGCACGCGGTCCGCGTGCCGTAGCTGCCGGGCCCGTACCAGGTCGCGATCGAGGGTCGGTAGACGGTGATCGTCATCGCCGGCGTCACGCTTGCCGCGTGCGCGCCCGAGGAGGTGGTCACGGCGCGGATCGCGAACCGGCCGATGTGGTTGGCGGGCCAGAAGGCCGAGAACGAGCCGTTGCCGGCGACGGTCGCGTGCGTCGTCGGGGTCCACTGCCAGCTGGTCTCGTGGCCCGAGCGCTCGATCTCGATCGTGTCGCCGGTTCTGCCCGCGGCGGTCCCGGTGAAGCTGATCCCGCGCGCCAGCATCGCCGAGGCGTAGGCCTGGAGGCTGATCCCGCTGCCGTTGGAGGTGACCGTCCCGGTGCCGCTCCCGGGCACGGGGGTGGGGCTCGGCGGACCGCCCTGGCCGGTGCCCCCGCCGCCGGGCGCGCCGACGCCGCCGGAGCCGCTTCCCGGCCCCGCGCCGGCCCCCGGCCCCGAGCCGGCGAGGGCCGCAGTCGGCAGCGCAAGCATCGCGCACAGCAGCACGAGCAGAACACGCGGGTGTTGACGTCGGATCTTCATCGGCAAATCGGCCTACGAGGTGAGCTGACGGGCTCGCGCCTGAGCGGCGCTACGGTCCTTTGCGGGACCGATTCGCCCCGACGGGTCACGTGGACCCGCGAGTGGTTCCCCCGCCGGCCTGCCCTGAGGTCAGGCCGCTCGGCTGACGGCGCGAGGGTACACGAGCGCGGGTCCGGGCGCGTCCCGGCCGCCGCCGAGGCGGTCCGCGCGCCGGTGCGGGCCGGCCCGGAGCACGCGCCGGGACGGTCGGCCACCCCGCGGTTGGACGAATCCGCCCATTTTCGGTGTGCGCGTAACTTCTGTGGCCCGTTGAGGGTTATGTATGACGTGTGAACGACGGCGCCGACAGCACGGCGCTCCACGCGCGCTCAGGCAGCTGCCCACCGATCGCTCGTCCGGCCCGTCGCCCCTCATCCGCCCGAAAGCAAGCGTCTATATTCGCTCAACAAGTGTGCGTAGCGGGAATAACCTCGGTATGAGCCGCGGCGCCAGCGCGCGGCGGCGACCGATGAATCGCACCGCCAACGACGGAAACGGAATCAGATGTCTGTAGCGGAACTGCAGGAACTCGAAGAGATCAAGGGGCTGGTCAACCGCGGCCAGCAGCTCGGCGTGCTGACGTTCTCCGAGATCGCCGGCGCCGTTTCCGAGCTCGACCTCGACGAGGCTGACGTCGAGGAGCTCCACGGGTTCCTCGAGCGAGCCGAGATCGAGCTCGTCGAGGAGGTCGACCCGGCCTTGGCCGCCACCGAGGTGGAGCGCGCGCCCGACAAGCGCGGCCGTCGCAAGGCCAAGACGACGATCGATCTCAAGCCGGACATGACGACCGACTCGCTGCAGCTGTTCCTCAAGGACATCGGCAAGGTGCGACTGCTCACCGCCCAGGAGGAGGTCGACCTGGCCAAGCGGATCGAGCGCGGCGACCTCGACGCCAAGCAGAAGATGGTCGAGTCCAACCTGCGCCTCGTCGTCTCGATCGCGAAGAACTACCGCAACCAGGGGCTGCCGTTTCTCGACCTCATCCAGGAGGGGACGCTCGGCCTCGTCCGCGCCGCCGAGAAGTTCGACTACCGCAAGGGCTTCAAGTTCTCGACCTACGCGACGTGGTGGATCCGTCAGGCGATCGCCCGCGCGCTCGCCGACAAGGCGCGCACGATCCGCATTCCCGTCCACGTCGTCGAGAAGCTGAACAAGATCGGCCGCGCCGAGCGCAAGCTCGTCACCGAGCTGGGTCGCGAGCCGACGGCCGAGGAGATCGCCGAGGTGACCGGCATCGAGCCCGAGGAGGTCGAGTCGATCAAGCGCTCGGCTCAGGCCCCGGTGTCGCTGGAGAAGCCGGTCGGCGACGAGGAGGAGTCCGAGTTCGGCCAGTTCATCGCCGACGAGCGCGCCGAGTCGCCCTACGAGCGGGCGGCCGAGATCCTCACCAAGGAGGCGCTGCGCGAGGCGCTCGAGAACCTGAGCTACCGCGAGCGGCGCGTCCTCGAGCTTCGCTACGGGCTCGGTGGTGAGCACCCGCGCACGCTGGACGAGGTCGGGCGGACGTTCAACGTCACGCGCGAGCGAATCCGGCAGATCGAGAACCAGTCGCTCAAGAAGCTGCAGTCTCTGGCCGAGGCGCAGAAGCTGCGCGACGTCGCCTAGATCCTCGGTCCGAAGATCCGCTACTCGAACAGGCCGCGCGCGTACCAGTCGGCGCGGTCGCGCACGCCGGGCACGGTGAAGAAGTAGCCGCCGCCCACCGGCGTGATGAAGTCGACCATCGGCTCGCCGATCAGCCGGTTCTGGGTGGCGATGAACTGGCGGACGAGGTTCTGCTGGAAGCAGTTGAAGATCAGGCCCAGGTCGAGGTTTCCGGCCTCGTCGACGCCGTTGTCATAGTTGTAGCCGCGGCGGAAGATGCGCCTCTCCTCGCTCGCCGCGGTGCGCGGGTTGGCGAGCCGGATGTGTGCGGTCAGCGGGACGACCTTGCCCTTGGGGTCGGAAGCGAAATCGGGCATCGCGGTCAGGCTGTTGGCGCCCAGCACGTGCCCGCTGGCGCGATCGCGCCCGATCA